>NZ_JRKN01000013.1 GCF_000763905.1 Paracoccus halophilus | reverse complement strand
GTCTGGGGGCCGGGGGCGGGTGATTTCGACCTGGCCCGGCTGCGCATGGTGGCGCGGCTGGTCGATGCGCCGCCGCTGACGCCCGCGATGATGGAATTCCTGACCCGGATGGGGGAATACACGCTGACGCCCCTGCCGCTGATGCTGCGCATGGCGACGCGCGCGCCCGATCTGGATCAGCCCCCCTCTGCCCGGCGGATCATCCACCGCGCCGGCGATCCGCCCGCGCGGATGACCGATGCCCGCGCCGCCGTGCTGCGGGTGATCGACGATCACGGCGGCGCCGGGTTCGCGCCCGGCGAACTGGCGCAGATGGCCGGGGTCAGCGCCGGTGTCGTCCAGGGGCTGGTCAAGGCCGGCACCCTGGCCGAGACGCTGGCCCCGCGCGATGCGCCCTATCCGCGGCTGGATCCCGATCTGCCCGGCAAGCCGCTCGCCCCCGATCAGGCGGCGGCGGCGGACAGCCTGCGCGCTGCGATGCGGGGCGCAGGCTATGGCACGACGCTGTTGCGCGGCGTCACCGGCTCGGGCAAGACCGAGGTCTATCTTGAGGCCGTCGCCGAATGTCTGCGCCAGGGGCGGCAGGCGCTGGTCCTGCTGCCGGAAATCGCGCTGTCGGCCGAGTTTCTGCAGCGGGTCGAGGCGCGTTTCGGCGCGCGTCCCGGCGAGTGGCATTCCGGCATCACCCGGACCGAGCGCCGGCGGCTGTGGACCATGGCCGCGCAGAACCATGTCGGCATGATCGTCGGCGCGCGCTCGGCCCTGTTCCTGCCCTTTGCCGATCTGGGCCTGATCGTCGTGGATGAGGAACATGATTCCTCGTATAAGCAAGAGGATGGCGTCTATTACAACGCCCGGGACATGGCCGTGCTGCGGGCCAGTATCGGGGGGGCTCAGGTGGTGTTGGCCTCGGCCACGCCCTCGGTCGAAAGCTGGGTGAATGCGGCGACGGGCAAGTATCGCCGGCTGGATCTGCGCGCCCGTTACGGCAGCGCCGAACTGCCCGAGATGGCCACCATCGACCTGCGCCAGCAAGAGATGGAAAAGGGCCGCTGGATCAGCCCCCGCCTTGCCGCCGAGATCGAGGCGCGCAGGGCGCGCGGCGAACAGTCGCTGTTGTTCCTGAACCGGCGCGGCTATGCCCCGGTCACCACCTGCCGCGCCTGCGGCCAGCAGATCGGCTGCGACCATTGCGACGCCCGCATGGTCGAGCACCGCTTTCAGAACCGCCTTGTCTGCCACCAATGCGGCGAGACGAAGCCGATCCCGGAAACCTGCCCGGGATGCGGGACCGAGGGCAAGATGACCCCCGTCGGCCCCGGCGTCGAGCGTCTGGCCGAAGAGGTCGCCGCCCGTTTTCCCGATGCCCGCGCCAGCGTGCTGTCATCGGACCTGTTCCATTCCGCGCGCGCGCTGAAAGAGGCGATTGCCGAAATCGGCGCCGGCGAAACCGATATCATCATCGGCACCCAGCTGGTCGCCAAGGGGCATAATTTCCCGCGCCTGACGCTGGTCGGCGTGATCGATGCCGATCTTGGCCTGCAAGGCGCCGATCTGCGCGCGGCCGAGCGGTCGTTCCAGCTGATGCGCCAGGTCGCCGGCCGCGCCGGTCGCGAGGGGGGCGAGGCGCGCGGGCTGGCGCTTTTGCAGACCTATCAGCCCGACCATCCGGTGATCCGCGCGATCCTGTCCGGACAGGACGAGGAGTTCTGGGACGCCGAGGCCGCGGGCCGTCAGGCCGCCGGCATGCCGCCATTCGGCCGGCTGGCGGGGATCGTCCTGTCCCATCCCGACCAGCCCGTGGTCGAGGATTACGCCCGCGCGCTTGCCCGCGACACCGCGCCGTTGCAGGCCATCGGCGGCGAGCTGTGGGGTCCCGCCCCCGCCCCCATCGCCCGCATCCGGGCACGTTACCGGGTGCGCATGCTGATCCGCGCGCCCAGGCAGGCCCCGGTTCAGGGTGCGATCTCGCAGTGGCTGCGCGGGGCGCCGAAGATGCCGACGAATTTGCGGCTGGCGGTGGATATCGATCCGATGAGTTTTCTTTAGCGGCGTGCTTTTCAGCGCAGCCCCAGCAGGTCGGGCAGGTCCAGCATCGAGGCGAATATCGTCGCCCCTTCTGCGGCCAGCGGCTCATTGCCATGGGGCGCATAGCCAAGGCAGCGGATGCCGGCGGCCCGCGCGGCGCGTGCGCCTGTGGGGCTGTCTTCGATCACGATGCAATCGTCAGGGGCCGCGCCAAGGCTGCGGGCAACGGCAAGGTAAAGGTCCGGCGCGGGCTTCGGCCGGGCAATGGTCTGCCCCGACATGACGACCTGAAACCGCTCGGTCAGGCCGGGATGCTGGCCCAGCGTCACGCGCATCTTTCGTTCCGACCCGTTCGAGCCGATGCCAAAGGGAATGCCTGCCGCCTCAAGCCGGTCCAGCACCTGCAAGATGCCGGGGATCAGCTCGACGCCCTGTGCCAGATGGGCGTAAAGCCGCTCGTAAAAGCGCTCCGCCCAATCGGCGGGCAGGTCCGCGCCCAGCCCGCGCGCCTTGGTCGCGATATCAGGCATCACATGACCGATAAAGCCTTCGGCAAGCTGCGCCTCGCTCAGCGGCAGGCCGCGCTCTGCCAGTTCGCTCCGCAACAGCTTCAGCGTTGCGGGTTCGCTGTCCACCACCACGCCATCGCAATCGAAAATCACGGCTTTTGGGGTCATGGCGCGGCTCCTGAAACATTACGCCATCGCGGCGCGTACCGGGTCAGTGCCGCAGGGGGCGGGCTTGGTCAAGGTGTCGCTTGACCGCCCGGGGGCTTACACCCCACACCTTTCCAAAAACCCGCCCAGCACCCCCGCCAGCCGGTCCGCCCATTCCAATTGCCCGGCCTGATCCGCGATCAGATCGTTCCTGATCTCGATCAGCACGTTCGGGCGGCCCTGCGCCAGCGCGTGGCGGTCGATGGAATCGCCCTGCAGATGGCCGGAATAGGGCTCGTTATCGCCGGTGATCCAGCCCTTGTCGCGGCATTCGCGGATCAGCGCCGGGCCCAGCCTTTCGTCACGATGCGAATACAGCACGCCCACCGCCCAGGGCCGGCGCGCGCGGCCGCGCAGCTGCGGGGTAAAGCTGTGGATGGCGCAGATCGCCCGGTCGGGGCGGGCGCTGGCCAGACGTCCGTAGGCGTCGTGATAGGGGCGGTACAAAAGCTCCAGCCGGCGCGCGCGCTCGGCCGCATCGGCAGCGCGATTGGCCGGGATCACCGTGCCGTCATAGAGCCGCATCAGCAGGGTCGGGTCGTCCTCGCCCCGGTTCGGGTCGATCACCAGACGCGAGAAATCGGACAGGATCGCCGGCGCCTCAAGCCGGTCGGCCAGCGCCCGGGTCAACCCCGCCGCGCCGATATCATAGGCGATATGGCGGGCCATATCCGCGGGCGCGATGCCCAGATCGCCGCCGTTCAGCCATTCCGGCACCCGGTTCGTCGCGTGATCGCAGGTCAGCAGCCAGCGCGATCCGCGCCCCTCGCCATGGATGTGAAATGCCGGTTCCGTCATAATTCCGCCGCCTTGTCCGCCGATAGGTTTAGGCAAGCTTGCGGCGATGCGCCAGTTGCCGTGGCCCGCGCTTTGCGCCATAGAGAAGGGAGCGCGATAGCGCAAACAACCGGCGCAGGCAGAAGGATCGCAATATGAGACGGCATCGCAAGGTCAAGATCGTGGCAACCCTGGGGCCGTCGTCGAGCGATTTCCCGACCATCCGCGCGCTGTTCGAGGCCGGCGCCGATGTATTCCGCCTGAACATGAGCCATGGCACACATGAGGAACAGCGCGCCCGCTATGACATCATCCGCCGGGTCGAGGCCGAATCGGGCCGCCCCATCGCGGTGCTGGCCGATCTGCAGGGGCCGAAGCTGCGCGTGGGTGCCTTTGCCGGGGGACCGCATGATCTGCAGGACGGGCAGGCCTTTCGCTTTGATCTGGACGAGACGCCGGGCGATGCGAGCCGCGTGCAGCTGCCGCACAAGGAAATCTTTGCCGCGCTCGAGCCGGGCTCGGAACTGCTGGTCAATGACGGCAAGATCCGCCTGCAGGTCGAGAAATGCGGCGCCGATTTCGCCGATTGCACGGTGACCGCCGGCGGGCCGATCTCGAACCGCAAGGGCGTGAACGTGCCCGATGTCGTGCTGCCGCTGGCGGCGCTGTCGGACAAGGACAAGGACGATCTGGAATTCGCCTGCTCGCTGGGCGTCGACTGGCTGGCCCTGTCCTTTGTCCAGCGCCCAGAGGACGTGATCGAGGCGCGCGAACTGGCCCGGGGCCGCGCTGCGATCCTCTCCAAGATCGAAAAGCCGGCGGCCGTCCGGGCATTCTCGGATATCCTCAAGGTCTCGGACGGGATCATGGTGGCGCGCGGCGATCTGGGGGTCGAGATGCCGGTCCATTCCGTGCCGCCGATCCAGAAGCGGCTGGTGCGCACCTGCCGCGCCGCCGCCAAGCCGGTGATCGTCGCCACCCAGATGCTGGAATCGATGATCGAAAGCCCGATGCCGACCCGCGCCGAGGTCTCGGACGTGGCCACCGCCATCTATGAGGGCACCGACGCGATCATGCTGTCGGCCGAAAGCGCCGCCGGGCAATACCCGATCGAGGCGGTCAGCACCATGGATCACGTGGCGCAATCGGTCGAATCCGACCCCACCTATCGCGAGATCATCGAAAGCTCGCGCAGCGCCAAGCGCCAGACCGTCGCCGACGGCATCGTCGCCGCCGCGCGCGAGATCGCCGAGACCACCGATATCGCCGCGATCTGCGCATTCACCCAATCGGGCACGACCGCCAGCCTGACCGCGCGGGAACGCCCGCGGGTGCCGATCATCGCCATGTCCTCGGAAACCGGGACACTGCGCCGGCTGTGCCTGACCTGGGGGACGCATTGCGTGCTGACGCCTTCGCTGGAACGCTTCAAGCAGGCAGTGGTAAACGCGGCCAAGGCGGCGCGCGATTTCGGCTTTGCCGATGAGACGAACCAGATCGTCGTCATGGCCGGGGTGCCCTTCAATGTGCCCGGAACCACCAATATCCTGCGCATCGCGCCTTGCGACGAACGCTTGATCTATCGCACCGACCCGGAATAAATCCATCTGGATGCAATTATTGGGATAGTCCAGATGTCGGATATTCTGCTGCTGGCGGGGGTGGCGCTTGGCGCGCTGTCGGTGATCATGGCCATTTTCTCGGTGCTGCGGACCGAGCCGCCGCGCGGCGCGGCGCTGACGCTGGTTCTGGCCATCGCGCTGCTGATCGTCAGCGCCTGGACCGATAGCCGTCCGTTCGGGATCACCGCGATCCGGGAATCCGGGCAGCGCCTGATCGACGGCGAGATCAGCCTGGGCGCCGGCCCAGCCGGCGCGCCCGCCCCCGATGCCGCGGCGCCGGCCGGGGACGCGCTCGGCCAATAGGGCTTGTCAAATGCGGCGCGCGCCCGTATAGGGCACGCTTCCATCCGCGCGGCCGGCCGATATGGCATTGCCGAGTCGCGCGTTCACTCTGACCGCAAGGAGAGTAAAATGCCGAAGATGAAGACCAAAGCGGCCGCGAAAAAGCGGTTCTCGATGACGGCTTCGGGCAAGGTCAAGGCCGGCCCGGCTGGCAAGCGCCATGGCATGATCAAGCGCTCGACGAAATTCATCCGCGATGTGACCGGGACCATGATCCTGTCCGATGCGGACGCGAAGATCGTCAAGAAATACATGCCCTATAACCGCTAAGGAGAACCGGACATGGCACGAGTCAAATCGGGTAAAGTCACCCACGCCCGCCACAAGAAGGTTCTTGACGCGGCAAAAGGCTATTACGGCAACCGTTCGCGCAACTTCCGCACCGCCACCCAGGCGGTGGACAAGGCGAACCAGTATGCCACCCGCGACCGCAAGAACCGCAAGCGCAATTTCCGCGCCCTGTGGATCCAGCGCATCAACGCCGCCGTGCGCGCGGTCGATGCCGAAATGACCTATTCGCGCTTCATCGCCGCGCTGTCGAAAGCCGGGATCGAGGTGGACCGCAAGGTTCTGGCCGATCTGGCCGTCAACGAGCCCGAGGCGTTCGCCGCCGTCGTGGCACAGGCCAAGGCCGCCGCCTGACAGCGACCGGCGGAAGCGACGAAACCCGCGCCCCGGCGCGGGTTTTTTTCATGCGAGACGCCCATGCGCATGCGCCTGCCCCGTCGGTCCCGGGCGGATCGGGGCCGGCTGCGCGGGTGAATTGAACCCGGCGGTTTCGGCGATTATCGTCGCCGCATGTCGCCGATCACAGCCTTTCCCCTTCGTCCTGCCCGCGTTCACGAAGCCTGCGGCCCTCTGGCTGCCGCGCTGGCGGCGGTTTCGGCCGCGCAGTCCGGGGGGCAGATCCTGTGGCTGCGCGAAGCCTGGCGGCCCGAGTCGATCAACCCCGCCGGGCTGGCCGCCTATGTCGATCCGTCGCGCCTCTTGCTGGCCCGGACCGGGAACCAGACAGAGACCCTGGCGGTGGCCGAGGAGGGGTTGCGCGACGGCTCGGTGCCGCTGGTGGTGCTGGAACTGACCGCGCCGCTGGGCCTGACCGCCGGGCGCCGGCTGCAACTGGCCGCGCAGGCCGGGCAGGGCACCGGGCTGTGCCTCATCCCCGAAGGCATGGGCAGCCCGGCGGCGGAAACGCGGTGGCATTGCAGTCCGCTGCCTGATCCCGGCAGCGCGGCCGGGGACTCGACTCTGCAGCGCTGGCGGCTTATTAAGAACAAATCAGGAACGCTGGGTGTCTGGGATGTTCGATGGAGCCCGTCGGCGCGTCGTCTCACTGTGGTTTCCGCGGCTCGCGAGTGACCGCGCCCTGCGCGCGCGGCCGGTCGCGGGGCCCTTTGCGCTGACGCTCAGGGCCGACAATACCAACCGGATCCATTGCCTGAACCCCGAGGCTGAACGGCGCGGACTTTATCGCGGCATGGCCTTTTCCGATGCCCGTGCCTATTGCCCGGAACTGCTGAGCCGGCTGGCGGATCCGATGGCGGATCGCCGGTTTCTGACCGGCCTGCGGCGATGGGCGACCCGCTATTGCCCCTGGGTCGGGATCGAGGGCGATGACGGGCTGGTGCTGGACATCACCGGCGCGGCGCATCTTGCCGGCGGCGAGGAGGCGATGCTGGGCGATCTGCGCCAGCGGCTGTGCCGGGGCGGGCTGACGGTGCGGATCGGGCTGGGCGACACGCGGGGCGCGGCCTGGGCGCTGGCGCATCATGGCGAAGGTGTGGCGCCGCCGGGCGAGGCGCTGGCCGTGCTTGGCCCTTTGCCGGTGGCGGGTTTGCGGCTGGATGCCGACAGCGTCACGGCGCTGCAAAGGCTGGGTTTGCGGACCATCGCGCAGCTGGCGGCGGCGGCCCGCGCGCCGCTGGCCCGGCGCTTCGGGCCGGGGCTGCTGATGCGGCTGGATCAGGCGCTTGGCACGCAGCCCGAAGAGATTTCCCCGCAGGCCGAGCCGCCGCATTACGGGCTGCGCATGAACCTGCCCGAACCGATCGGGCTGCAGGCGGATGTGATGGCCGGCACCGCGCGCCTGCTCGCCCGGCTGTGCGACAAGCTGAACCGGCAAGAGACGGGCGCACGGGTGCTGTGCCTGACCCTGCGCCGCATCGACAGCCAGTCCCGGCATGTGGAGCTGCGCCTGGCCCGGCCGATGCGCGATCCCGCCCGCATCCTGCCGCTTTTCGCCCGCGGCATCGACGAGGTGGATGCCGGTTTCGGGATCGACCAGCTTCGGCTTGAGGCGACGCAGGTCGAGCCCCTGCCGGTCGAACAGATCAGCCATGCCGGGCCGGACAGGCAGGGCCGTGTGGCCGACCTGATCACCCGCATCGGCGCCCGGATCGGGCTGGAGAATGTCCAGCGCTTCCTGCCCGCCGACAGTCATATCCCCGAGCGCAGCTTCATCATCGCGCCGGCCGCCTTTTCCAGGCCGGAAACCGGCTGGAACATCCCTTGCCCGCGGCCGCTGATCATCTTCCCGCCCGAGGCGATCGCCGCCAGCGGTCCACGCCCGCCGCGGCATTTCCGCTGGCGGCGGATGCGGCTGACGACCCTGCGCGCCACCGGCCCGGAGCGAATCGCGCCGGAATGGTGGCTCGACGACGAGAACTGGCGCAGCGGCATGCGCGATTACTGGCGGCTGGAAACCACCGAAGGCCGGCGGCTGTGGCTGTTCCATACCCCGCAAAACCCCGG
Source organism: Paracoccus halophilus (assembly GCF_000763905.1). GTDB lineage: Bacteria > Pseudomonadota > Alphaproteobacteria > Rhodobacterales > Rhodobacteraceae > Paracoccus > Paracoccus halophilus. The sequence continues at coordinate 80,878 of NZ_JRKN01000013.1, read as the reverse complement.
CTGGTTCGTGCAGGGGGAGTTTCCATGATCGAGATCAATCGCGAGCATCGCCCGGTCGAGGCATTACGACAAGAGTTCCCGCATGCGCCCGGGGGGCGTTATGCCGAGCTTTGCGTCACCACGAATTTCACCTTTTTGACCGGCGCCTCGCATCCCGAGGAATTCGTCACCCGCGCGGCAGAGCTTGGCCTGACGGCTATCGCCATCACCGACCGCAATTCGCTGGCGGGCGTGGTGCGGGCGTATTCGGCGCTGAAGATCCTCGCGCAAAAGGCAGAGGAGGCCATCCGCATCCGCTCGCAGCACCGCATCGACAGCTGTTCGCGGCAGGAGATCGGCGCGCCCGAGGATATCGCCCGGCCAGACATGCCGCATATTCCCAGGCTGATCACCGGCTGCCGTCTGGTGCTGCGGGACAGCGCCGTGGAATGGCTTGCCCTGCCCATGGATATCGCGGCCTATAGGCGCCTTGCACGCCTGCTGACGCTGGGCAAGAGACGGGCCGAGAAAGCCCGGTGCCACCTCGATCTCGGGGATATGCTGGAGGCCTGCGCCGGCATGATCCTGATCGCCCTGCCATCGGGGGATATGGCGGCATCCGCCAGCGACATCCAGCGGCTCCAGCGGCGCTTTCCCGGCAATGTCTTTCTGGGCGCCGCGCCGCGCTATGACGGCTCGGATCAGGCGCATCTGGATGCCTGCGCCGGGCTGGCGCTGCGCTGTTCGGCGCCCATGGTGGCGGTGGGCGATGTGCTGATGCACCGTGCCGCGCGCCGGCCGCTGGCGGATGTGCTGACCTGCATGCGTCTGGGCTGCACGATCGACAATATCGGCACCCGCGCCCTGCCCAATGCCGAGCGGCGGCTGAAAACCCATGCCGATATGGAGCGGGTCTTTCATCGCTATCCGGCGGCGCTGCGCCGCACGCTTGAGATCGCCGCGCGCTGCAGCTTTTCCCTTGGCGAACTCAGCTATCAATACCCCGACGAGATTGCCGAGGGCGGCGAGACGCCGATGGCGCGGCTGACCCGGCTGGCGCATGAAGGCATGCGCCGCCGCTATCCCGATGGCCCGCCCGAGCGGGCAAAGGCGCTGATGGCCAAGGAACTGGCCGTGATCGGGGAACTCGATTACCCGGCCTATTTCCTGACCGTCCATGACATCGTGCAATATGCGCGCAGCCGGGGCATCCTCTGTCAGGGGCGCGGCTCGGCCGCGAATTCGATCCTGTGCTATCTGCTGGGCATCACCGATGTCAGCCCCGATCTGATCGGCATGGTCTTCGAGCGCTTCGTCTCGCGTCATCGCGGCGAGCCGCCGGATATCGATGTCGATTTCGAACATGAGCGCCGCGAAGAGGTGATCCAGTGGATTTACCGCAAATACGGCCGCGAACGCGCGGGGCTTTGCGCCACGGTGATCCATTTCCGTTCCCGCGCCGCGATCCGCGAGGTCGGCAAGGTCATGGGCCTGAGCCAGGATGTGACGGCGGGGCTGTCCGGCTCGATCTGGGGCTATTCCAGCGATGGCCCGGATCTGGACCGGGTGCGCGAGCTTGGCCTGAATCCCGACGACCGCCGCCTGTCCCAGACCCTGCATCTGATCGGCCAGCTGATCGGTTTCCCGCGCCACCTGTCGCAGCATGTCGGCGGCTTCGTGATCACCAAGGGGCGGCTGGACGAGCTGTGCCCGATCGAGAATGCCGCGATGGAGGATCGCACCGTCATCGAATGGGACAAGGACGATATCGACGCGCTTGGCATCCTGAAAGTCGATGTGCTGGGGCTTGGCATGCTGACCTGTATCCGCAAGGCGTTCGGCCTGCTCAGGGACCATGAGGGGCAATCCCTGACGCTGGCCACCGTCCCGCCCGAGGACGCGGCCACCTATGAGATGCTGCAAGTCGCCGATGCGGTCGGCGTCTTTCAGGTCGAAAGCCGGGCGCAGATGAATTTCCTGCCGCGCATGAAGCCGCGCGAATTCTACGATCTGGTGATCGAGGTCGCCATCGTCCGCCCCGGCCCCATTCAGGGCGGCATGGTCCAGCCCTATATCCGCCGCCGGCAGGGGCTGGAGATGTCCGAGCCCTTTGGCCCGGAACTGGAGGAGGTCACAAAGCGCACCCTTGGCGTGCCGCTGTTTCAGGAACAGGCGTTGCAGATCGCCGTGGTCGGCGCGGGCTATACGGCGGAAGAGGCCGACCAGCTGCGCCGCGCGCTGGCCTCGTTCCGGCGCATGGGCACGATTGGCGAGCATCGGGACAAGTTCATCGACGGCATGCTGTCGCGCGGCTACAGCCGGGACATCGCCGAACGCTGCTTTTCCCAGATCGAGGGCTTTGCCGATTACGGCTTTCCCGAAAGCCACGCGGCGGCCTTCGCGCTTCTGGTCTATGTCTCGGCATGGCTGAAACGTCATCACCCGGCGGTCTTTGCCTGCGCGCTGCTGAACAGCCAGCCGATGGGCTTTTACGCCCCGGCCCAGATCGTCCGTGACGCCCGCGAACACCATGTCGAGGTCCGGCCGGTCTGCGTCAATCACAGCGCATGGGATAATACGCTGGAACGCCGTGCCGACGGCGCGCTGGCCCTGCGGCTGGGCTTTCGCCAGATCAAGGGCTTCAAGCAAGACGATGCCGAATGGATCGCCGCCGCACGCGGCAATGGCTATCCCGATCCGCAATCGCTGTGGCTGCGCGCCGGCATCGCGCCGGCCGCACTTGAGCGCCTGGCCGAGGCCGATGCCTTTTCCGGCATGGGCCTGACCCGGCGCGATGCGCTGTGGCAGGTGCGCGCGATCCGGGGGCAGGAGCCGCTGCCCTTGTTCAGCGACCCGATCGACGGCGAGGCGATCCATGAGCCGCAGGTGACGCTGCCCGCCATGCATCTGGGCGAGGAGGTGGTCGAGGATTACGTCGCCACCCGCCTGACATTGCGCGCCCATCCGATGGAATTGTTGCGCCCCTCGATGCCCGGCCTGACCCGTCATGACGCGCTGACCGGGGTGCCGCTGCAACGGATCACCGTCTGCGGCCTCGTCATCACCCGCCAGCGTCCCGGTACCGCCTCGGGCGTGATCTTCCTGACGCTGGAGGATGAGACGGGCGTGTCGAATATCGTGGTCTGGAACCGGGTCTTCCAACGCTTCCGCCGCGAGGTGATGGGCGGGCGGCTGCTGCGCGTGACCGGCAGTCTGCAACGCGAGGGGATCGTCACGCATCTGATCGCGGAACGGATCGAGGATGTCTCGCACCGGCTGGGCGATCTGGGCCACCCGCTGGAGGGCGCGATCGGCCAGATCACCGCCAAGACCGACAACGCGCCCAGGCCATTGCCCGCAGCCCGCGCCCGGCACCCGCGCGAGCAGGCGAAACGGCTGTTTCCAAGCCGGGATTTCCATTGACGGGTGGCGCTGCCTGCGCTGAACCGCCCCGCCAAGGCATTGCCGAACCCCTTGCGCGCAGGGCGTCTAGCGCCGGCCCGCAGGCTTTTCCCCGACCGGCAGGCCGGCCTTTTGCCAGCCCGAGAACCCCTCGCGCAGGTTGCGGGCCTCCAGCCCCATATCCTGCGCCAGCCGCGTCGCCAGCAGCGAACGCCAGCCCGAGGCGCAGTAGAAGACATAGGTCCTGGCCTCGGCGAAGCGCGGCCTGTGATAGGGGCTTTCCGGGTCGATCCAGAATTCCAGCATGCCGCGCGGGGCGTGGAACGCGCCGGGGATCATGCCCTCGCGTTCAAGCTCGCGCGGGTCGCGGATATCCACCATGACGATGCTTTCGTCGCGAAAGCGCCCCGCCATCTCATCGACCGAGACCGAGGTGACCAGCGCGTCGGCCTCGGCCAGCATATCCTTGTAACTTCGGGCCATGCTTCCTGTCCTCCTGCATGATGCCGGGCTTCGCGCCGCCGCGGACACGCGGGCAAGCGGCGGCATCGCCCATGCCTATCCTGACCCGGCGGGACATGCCGGCGTCAAGACCCGACCGGCGGCGGGCGGCCGGTCAGACCGCCAGTCCCAGCCGCGCGATGGTGCGCTCGACCGTCTGGGCGAACAGGCGCCGCTCGGTCGTGTCCTCTTCGCCGGCGCGGACCATCATGCCGACCGGCCCCTTGGTGGATCGGGTGTCGATCGGCAGCCGGATAAGACGGCCCTCGGCGATTTCGCGCGCCACGACCCCGGCCGAGATGATCCAGATCGAATCGCTGCCCTGGGTCCGGGCGCGGCCGAAATCGCCCGAGACGGATTCGACCCGTTTCGGCGGCAGGGGAACGCCCTCGGCGATCATCAGGCGCCGCACATAGGGCCGGATCGCCGATTTCTCGGGCGGGTAGATGACCGGCCATTCGCCGATGCGGCGCAGGCCGGGATCGGCCAGGATCGGATGGCCGGGGCGCACGACCAGCGCCACTTCTTCCAGATAAAGCTGGGTGAAACTGACCCCGCGCATGGTCTCGGGCTCGCCCAGGCGGCCCAGGACCACGTCCAGCTCGCCCCGGTTCAGCAGGCCGATCAGATGCTCGTGCGAACCCTCGGCGATCATCAGGCGCATCTCGGGGGCGACATTGGCAAGATCGTCCAGAACCTCGGGCATCAGCCGCGCCGCGACCGAGGGCAGGGCGCCCACGCGCAGGCTCAGCCCGGCCTCGCTGCCGAATTCCTGCAGGCCGCTGAGACCGCGTTCCAGCGCCGACAGGCTGGCCAGGGCGAAACCGTGAAAGAACGCGCCCTGCGCGGTCAGCGCGATGCCGGCGCGGCTGCGTTCCAGCAGGGTGGCGCCCAGGATCTCCTCCAGTTCGGAAAGCGTGCGCGATATGGCGGGCTGGGTCAGCAACAGCCGCTCGGCCGCGCGCTTGAGGCTTTCGCGGCGCACGATTTCGACAAAGGCCTGCAGATGGCGGATCTTGATGCGACGGTCCATTACTTGCCAGTTATGATAATCAAATTCATGAATAAATCATTTTTCATTTCGGTTTCAATATGTGATCCTGCCGCCGGGAGAGAATTGAGCGGGAGGTCAGACCATGCGAAGCCAGGTGGTGATTGTCGGGGGCGGGCCGTCCGGCCTGCTGCTGGGTCAGTTGCTGCATCGCCGCGGCATCGATGCCGTGGTGCTGGAGCGCAAGACGCGGGACTATGTGCTGGGCCGCATCCGCGCCGGGGTTCTGGAAACCGGGCTGGTCAGGCTGATGGAAGAAGCCGGCGTCGCCGACCGCCTGCATGCCGAGGGCTTCGTCCATGCAGGCACGCAGATCGCCTATGGCGAGGACATGTTCCATGTCGATTTCCAGGATCTGACCGGCTCGCCCGTCGTGGTCTATGGCCAGACCGAGGTCACGCGCGACCTCTATGACGCCCGCGAAAAGGCCGGCGCCCGCACCGAGTTCCAGGTCGATCACGTCGAGATCCACGATGCCGACAGCGACAAGCCCTATGTCACCTATGAACAGGGCGGCAAGGCGCAGCGCATCGACTGCGATTTCGTCGCCGGCTGCGACGGTTTCCACGGCGTCAGCCGCAAGACCATCCCGCTGAGCGTCCGGCGCGAATACGAAAAGCTCTATCCCTTCGGCTGGTTGGGCATCCTGTCGGAAACGCCGCCGGTGAATGACGAGCTGATCTATTCCAGTTCGGATCGCGGCTTTGCGCTGTGCTCGATGCGCAATGAAAACCTCAGCCGCTATTATATCCAGTGCTCGCTGTCGGATCACCCCGAGGACTGGACCGACACGGCCTTCTGGGCCGAACTCAGGCGCCGCGTTCCCGCCGAAGTGGCCGACAGGCTGGTCACCGGCCCCTCGATCGAGAAATCCATCGCGCCGCTGCGCTCATTCGTGACCGAGCCGATGCGCTGGGGCCGGCTGTTCCTGTGCGGCGATGCCGCCCATATCGTTCCGCCGACCGGCGCCAAGGGGCTGAACACGGCGGCCTCGGATGTGCATTACCTGTATCACGGGCTGGTGCAGTACTATGAGCAGAACAGCCCCGAGGGGATCGACGGCTATTCCCAAAAGGCGCTGGCCCGGATCTGGAAGGCCGAGCGGTTTTCCTGGTGGTTCAGTTCGTTGCTGCACCGCTATCCCGATCAGTCCGAATTCGACCTGAAGATGCAGCGCGCCGATATCGCCTTTCTGCGCGAGAACGAGGCGCAGCAAAGGGCCTTTGCCGAAAACTATGTGGGCCTGCCCTATTGAGCGGGGTTTTCGCCCCCGACATGTCGTCGGCCGTCCTGCCGAACCGGGCCGGCATGCGAAGTTTTGGTTGCCAAGCGCATGTTTTCGCAGTCGCATGGGGCCAGCCCGAAAGCCCGGCGCGACACCGACCGGGCGATGGGACAGCAACGACCGCAATACCGTAAGGGAGGAAACGCGGATGAAGACCAGACTATTTGCCAGCATCGCGGCCATTGCCATCAGCGCCGCCGGGGCCGTCTCGGCGCAGGAGGTCACGCTGCGTCTGCATCACTTCCTGTCGGCCGATGCGCCGGTCCAGAAGGGCGTGTTCGAGCCTTGGGAAAAGACCATCGAGGAACAGTCCGGCGGCCGCATCGACGTGCAGATCTTCCCCTCGATGCAGCTGGGCGGCAAGCCGCCGCAGCTTTTCGACCAGGCCCGCGACGGGGTGGTCGATATCAGCTGGACGCTGCTGGGCTATACGCCGGGCCGCTTCCCGATCTCGGAGGTGTTCGAGCTGCCCTTCCTGTCCGGGACGGCGATGGAAACCACCATGGCGATGCAGGAATTCCAGGCGAAATACCTGGGCGATGAGCTCAAGGACGTGCATCCGCTGGTGATCCATGCGCCCTCGGCCTACAAGATCCATCTCAAGGGCAAGACGGTCGCTTCGCTGGCCGACATGTCCAGGCTGAAGATCCGGGCGCCCTCGCGGACCATGACCGACGGGCTGGCGGCGCTTGGCGCCACCGCGGTCGGCATGCCGGTCCCCGAGGTGCCGCAATCGCTGACCACCGGCGTGATCGACGGCGCCGTCATCCCGTGGGAGGTGTTTGGCAGCCTGCGGCTGGAAAGCATTACCCAGAACCACACCGAATTCGGGGTGGAAAACGGCGGCCTGTCCACCTCGGTAATGGCGCTGGTGATGAACAGGGCGAAATATGACGGCCTGCCGGACGATCTGAAAAAGGTGATCGACGACAATTCCGGCATGGCGCTGGCCGAACTGGCCGGCAAGGTGCTGGACGATGCCGAGACCGAAGAGCGCCAGAAGGCGCTGGATGCCGGCAGCACCATCACCCTCATCCCCGAGGCGGATCTGGCCGAATGGCAACAGGCCAGCCAGCCGGTGATCGACGCCTGGGTCAAGACGATGACCGATGCCGGCCATGACGGTCAGGCGATGGTCGACGACGCCCGGGCGATGCTTGCCAGGGCGCAGGGCAAGTAAACCGAAAGGAGAGGGCGGCATGACCGAACAACTGACCGAACACGCCCATCCGGTGCCCTTGCCCGGCTGGTTGTCCGCGCTGTGCCGCCTGTTCGCCGCCATCGGCGGGCTGGTTCTGCTGGCGATGATGCTGATGACGGTGGTCAGCGTGACCCGGCGCACGTTGCTGGGCGCGCCGATCCCCGGCGATTTCGAACTGGTCGAGATCGGCAGCGCCATCGCGATCTTCTGCTTTCTGCCGTGGTGCCAGTCCACCGGCGGCAATGTGCTGGTCGATTTCTTCACCCAGAAGACCGGCCCGCGCACCAATCACCTGCTGGAGGCGCTTGGCGATCTGGTCTACATGCTGCTTGCCGCCCTGCTGATGTGGCGGCTGTATCATGGCGGGCTGGAGATGCGGCAATATGGCGAACAGTCCATGGTGCTGGGCATTCCCGTCTGGTGGAGCTTTCTGATCGTCATTCCCGCCATGGCCCTGCTGACCGCGACCTGCGCGGCCACCATGGTCGGCCATCTGACAAAGGCACGGTCATGACCGGGATCGCCGCCGGGCTGACGGGTTTCGCGGTGCTGCTGGTGCTGATGGCCATTCGCATTCCGATCGGGGTCTCGATGCTGGCCGTGGGGATCGGCGGATACGGGCTGTATACCGGCACGACGCCGCTTCTGGCCTTCCTGAAAACCTCGACCTATTACCAGTTCTCGACCTATTCGCTGTCGGTCATCCCGCTTTTCGTGCTGATGGGCGAATTTGCCACCAAGGCGGGGATGAGCCGGGCGCTCTATCGCACGGCGGCCGCTTTCCTCGGGCATCGCAAGGGCGGGCTGGCCATGGCCTCGATCGGGGGCTGCGCGGCATTCGGGGCGATCTGCGGATCCTCGCTGGCCACCGCCGCCACCATGGGGCAGGTCGCGCTGCCCGAGATGCGGCGCTATAATTACAGCGGCGCGCTGGCCACCGGATCGCTGGCGGCGGGCGGCACACTGGGCATCCTGATCCCGCCCTCGGTGATCCTCGTGCTTTACGCGCTGATGGCCGAGCAGAGCATCGCCAAGATGTTCGTTGCCGCCATGGTGCCGGGCGTGCTGGCGGCGCTTGGCTATATGCTCGCCGTGGCGATCTTCGTGCGCCGCAACCCCGAGGACGGCCCCGCCGGCCCCCGCGCCACATGGCCCGAGCGGCTGGAGGCGCTGCGCGAGACATGGTCGCTGATCCTGATATTCGCGCTGGTCATCGTCGGCATGTATCGCGGCTGGTTCACGCCGACCGAGGCGGCGGCCGTCGGCGCCTTCGGCACCGGCCTGCTGGCGATCCTGCATGGCGGGCTGCGGCTTCAGGGGCTGATGGCCTGCCTGCGCGGCACCGCCACCACCTCGGCGATGATCTTCCTGATCCTTCTGGGGGCCGAGACCTTCAACGCCTTCCTCGCCCAGACCCAGACGCCGATGCTGCTGGCCAATGCCATCCAGCAATCGGGGCTGACGCCGATGCTGGTGCTGCTGGCGATGCTGCTGCTGTATCTGCTCCTGGGCTGCGTGATGGATTCGATGTCCATGCTGCTGCTGACCATCCCGATCTTCTATCCGATCATAGCCGGCCTCGATTTCGGCATGCCGCGCGAGGACACGCTGATCTGGTTCGGCATCCTGGCCGTGGTCGTGGTCGAGGTCGGGCTGATCACCCCGCCGGTGGGCATGAACGTCTTTGTCATCAACGGCATGGCCAAGGATGTGCCGATGATCGAAAGCTTCCGCGGTGTGCTGCCCTTCCTGATCAGCGACATCATCCGTATCGCGGTGCTGATCCTGTTTCCGGTGATCACGCTGGGGCTGGTGCGGGTCTTTGGCTGAACCTGCAGCCGGCTGAGGCGAAGGGGCGGCCTTGCGGGCCGCCCTTTTCCACATCCGGCCGGGCCGCGCATCGGGCAAGCCCGGCATGCGGCGATGACCCCGTTTGCGTCGCGCATGGCAGCATTGCAATGCGGGCTATGGACATCGGTCGCGTTCCATGCCGCTTTGGCGCGCATGGAAAAACGCCGCGCTGTCATCCTGCTTTGTATTGCCGTGACCTGCGGCATGTCGCCATGGTTCGCGACCGGCGCCGCCGTCATGGACATCGCCCGCGCGCATGCGATCAGCGCGGCCATGCAGGGGCTGTTATCCTCGGCCGTGCAGGCGGGGTTCGTGATCGGCGCGCTGGGCTTCGCGGTGACCGGCATTCCCGACCGCTTCGATCCGCGCCGCGTCATGGCTGTGGCAGCCGGTCTGAACGCGGTCGCCACGGCGCTGCTGCTGGTGTTTCCGCCCGGCACCGGGATCTCTGTCGCGCTGCGCCTTGTCGCGGGCATGGGCTTTGCCGGCATCTATCCGGTCGGCATGAAGGTCATGGTGGGCTGGGGGCAGAGCGACCGGGGCTTTCTGGTCGGGGTGCTGGTCGGCGCGCTGACGCTGGGCTCGGCGATGCCGCATCTGGCCGCCTATCTGGGCGGCGCGGATTGGCGCATCGTCATCGGCGCGGCGGCCTCGGCCTCGGCCCTGGGGGCGGTGCTGGCGCTGTTCCTGCGCGTCGGGCCGTATCATGCGCGCGCGCAGAGCTTTGATTTCCGGGCCATCCGTCTGATGTGGACGGATCGCAACATCCGCGCCGCCACCGGCGGCTATCTCGGCCACATGTGGGAGCTTTACGCGCTGTGGTCGTGGATCGGGGTCATCGCCGCGACCAGCTATGCCAGCCGCCTGCCGGGGCCCGAGGCAGAAAGTCTGGCCGCGCTGACCGGCTTCGCCTCGATCGCGTTGGGGGCGTTTTTCTGTGTGCCGGCGGGAAGGCTGGCCGATGCCCATGGCAAGGCGCGTATCGCCAGCGCGGCGATGTGGCTTTCCGGCGCGGCGGGGCTGGCGGCGGCGCTGGCCTTTGGCGGGCCGGTCTGGCTGATGTGCCTGCTGCTGCTGTTCTGGGGGGCGGCGATCATTCCCGACAGCGCGCAGTTCTCGGCGCTGATCGCGGATCATGCGCCGCCACAGGTGGCGGGCAGCCTGATGTCGATGCAGACCGCCATGGGCTTTGCCCTGACCGTCATTACCGTGCAGTTGACTCCCGCCGTGGCGGCGACGATCGGCTGGCCGCTGACGCTGGCGGGGCTGGCGCTTGGGCCGGCATTCGGCATCCGGGCCCTGCGCAGCGTCTGGCGTTAGTCGGAGCCGGCATCGCCAGCGGGATCGCCTGCCGCCGCCCCGGTCGCGTCACCGGCATCGTCGGGCGTCACGTCAAGCACCGATGCATGCATGGTGATTTCGACGCTGTCCTTGCAGTTTTCCATGCAGGGCGCGGCCGAAAAGACCGGATATTCGCTCGCCGCGCGATCGTCGGGGATGAAGCCCCCGGCATTCGGCATCCGGATCTCGGCGAAATTCTCGTTCGACAGGACGAAATCATCCTCGGCCAGGCCGTTGGAATAGAGGAGATAGGCCGTGATCGCATAGGTCTCGTCGGGTGTCAGGATCTGGGCATTGCCGAAGGGCATAGAGCGATGCACGTAATCCCAGACGGTCGAGAGATGCGGCCAATAGCTGCCGATGGTTCTTTCGGGATCCACGCGATCCAGCGTCCCTTCGCCGCCCGAGAGGGCCGGCCAGTTGTCCAGCCCCTCGGCGAAATCACCATGGCAGGCCGCGCATTGCTCCAGATAGATTTCCTCGCCCGTGGCGACATCGCCCGACCCCTCGGGCAGGCCGGTGCCATCGGGGCTGACATCCAGGTCCCAGGCTGCGACCTCCTCGGGCAGTGCAGGCCGGCCCAGACCGAGCGGGGTCGCGGCGGATGCCTGCTCGGCGGGGGGCAGGCGCGTCTGCGCCGCAGCGGGTGCGGCGGCCAGGATGATGAGCAAGGCGGCCGTTTTACGAGATTTCGACATTTTCCGCAGTTCCGTCCTTCTTGATCCACCAGGTCTGGATGCCGTTGTTGTGATAGATCGAATTTTCGCCCCGGATGTCGCGCAAGGCGGCCTTGGTCGGCTGGACATAGCCGGTTTCGTCCACGGCGCGCGATTGCAGCAGCATCTCTTCGCCATCCCAGAGGTGATCCAGATAGAAGCGGGTGACCGCCATGGGAACGCCCGGCTGGGCAAGCCGCGCGGTCGTCCAGTTCCTGCCGCCATCGACCGACACGTCCACGCGGGTGATCGCCCCGCGCCCGGACCATGCAAGGCCGGTGATGACCAGCGGGCCGGGGCCGTGCCGGATCGCGACCTGCGGGCTGGGCGCCGTCACGACGGATTTCGCGTCCATGACCCAGGTCCATTGCCGCGAGACGCCGTTAGCCAGCGTATCGGTGTATTTCGAGGTCTCCTCGCGGCTCTCCACCGGGGCGTCGGTCACCTCGATGCGGCGCAGCCACTTGACCCAGAGGTTGCCTTCCCAGCCCGGCACCACCAGGCGGGCGGGATAGCCGTGTTCCTTGCGCAGCGCCTCGCCATTGGCCTTGAACGCCACCATCACGTCATCCATGGCCTTGTCCAGCGGGATCGAACGGCCGTTCGACGAGGCATCGGCCCCTTCGACATAGACCCATTTGCCTTCGGGCTTCACCCCCGCTTCCGCCAGCAGGGTGCGCAGGGCGACGCCCACATATTCCATGTTGTGGATCATGCCATGGGTGAACTGCGATCCGTTAAGCTGCGCGCCGGCCCATTCCATGCCGGTATTGGCCGCGCATTCGCAGAAATAGACGCCCTGCCGGCGCGGAAAGCGTTCAAGGTCGTCATAGCTGAACACCAGCGGCCGCTCCACCAGCCCGTTGATCATCAGCCGGTAATCGGGCTTGGCCAGTTCGATGGCGCCGGAATGATGGCGCTCAAAGGCGCAGCCGGCGGGCGTGATGGTGCCGTCAAGCGCATGGATCGGGGTGAAGTTGATCGAACTGATCGTGTCGGCGGTCAGCCAGGGCACGTTGCGGCGGATCACGTCGGCCTCGAAACGGATCGGCAGGCCGTAGGGCGTCTCGTCCACGCCATCGCCGGAATAGCGCGCCCAGTCCTGAACCTCGGTGATCAGCGGATCGGGCGCCGCTTGCGCGCGCGCGAGCGTCGCGCCGGCCGGCAGGGCGACGCCGGCCGCCAGCCCGGCGCGCAGAAAGCCGCGGCGCGTGGAGGATGCAGGTGTTCCGGTCATTGGCCTTCCAGTCCCTTGATGGTGATGTGAGATGCGGTGTCGCGCGCCGGCAGCGTGCCCAGCCTGCGGATATGGCTTTCGACCAGATCCCAGATCTGCGGCCCCTCGGTGCCTTCGTTCACCGAGGCCCAACCGCCGACAACATAGCTGCGCGCGGCCTCGATCGGGCTGTCGTCGCGGAGCAGCCGCATGTCGCTGATCCGGCTGCCCATGGCCGCCCCGGGGTCGATGGTATAGGCCAGCCCGCCCAGGCGGACCATGTCGCCGCCCTGCTGGTAATAGGGATCGGCGTTGAAGATATTGTCCGCCACGTCCTCCATGACGGTCTTCAGCGTCTCGCCGGTCATCTCGGTGCGGTAGACCTGGCCGTAGGTCATCGAGGTGACGGAATGGATGTCCTCGCGGGTGATCGGTCCCGGCAGGACCGAGGCCCCCCAGCGGACGCCGGGCGAGAGCGCGATCTCGGCCTCGCGTTCCGACAGGATCGCGTCGCAGATCACATCGTCCCAGGAGCCGTTGAAATTGCCCCGGCGATAGAGCGGCGCTTCGGTCTGGCCGATGACCTCTTCCAGTTCGGCCTTGAAGGGGGCGCGGATTTCGTCGATCAGGCCGGTCATCGCCGCGTCGGGCTGGATCACGTCGGAAAACACCGGGATCAGCTTGTGGCGAAAGCCCGTCATGCGGCCGCCCTGTACCTCCAGATCGACACGGCTGACGAATTTGCCGTGGCTGCCCGAGGCGATGATGATCGTCTCGCCCACCAGCACGGGTTCGGGCACCGCGTCATGGGTATGGCCCGACAGGATCACGTCGATGCCCCTGACCCGCCCGGCCATCTTGTGATCGACGTCAAAGCCGTTATGCGACAGGCAGACGACCAGATCGACCTTTTGCGCGCGCAGCTCGTCCACGACCTCCTGCATGCGCTCCTCGCGGATGCCGAAGCTGTATTCGGGAAACATCCATTTCGGGTTGGCGATCGGCAGATAGGGGAAGGCCTGCCCGATCACCCCGACCGCCAGACCACCCTTGTCGAAGATCCGATAGGGCTCAAAGGCAGGCTCGTCCCATTCGGCGTCATAGATATTGGCGCCGAGGAACGGGAACCGGCACATCTTGATCAGCTCCTGCACGCGCCCGGTGCCCAGGGTGAATTCCCAATGGCTGGTCATGGCATCGACCCCCAGCAGGTTCTGGACGCGCACCATGTCCTCGCCGCCGGTTTTCAGGCTGGTCAGGCTGCCGTGCCAGGTGTCGCCGCCGTCAAGCAGCAGCGAGTCGGGCCGGGCGGCGCGGATCGCCCCGACGATGGTGGCGATGCGGTCGAAACCGCCCATCCGGCCATAGGTCTGCGCCAGCGCGGCGAAATCGGGATAGGTCAGCGCATAGGCCTCGGGGCTGCCAGGGGCGATGTTGAACATCTGCTGGAACGCCTTGCCCACGACATGGGGCACGCGGCCCGCGGCCCCGCCCACACCGATATTCGTGTCGGGTTCGCGGAAATGGATCGGCGTCAGATGGGCATGGGCATCGGTGACATGGATCAGCGTCAGATTGCCGAAATCGTCGAATTGCAGAAGCTGGTCCTGCGTCAGCGATTGCTGCGCCAGCGCGCGGGTCCGGTTCGAGGTCCCGAGGGCCGCGAAGATGGCCGAGGTCGCAAGCCCGGCCTGCAGGAAATGGCGGCGCGAAATCATTCCGTCACCTCATGATGCGGACAGGTCGGACCGCGCGCCCTGCGACGCGCGGCGGTGGTGGCATTCAGTGGCGGACCGCCGGGGTTTCGACCGGCAGGCCGGCGCCGCGCGAGGCGACATACAGTTCAAGCTCGCGGAATTCCTGGCTGCCGGCCTGGAAGGTCTCGCCCCGGGTGTCGCGGACGCAGCCCACGAAACGCTGGTGGATCGAGACTGGCCCCTGATCCTTGAGCCGGTAAAGCGGAAAGCCGTTGATCTGGCCCTGGCTCAGATGGTCCGAACGGATGTAGTTGCCGTAATTGTCCTCGTGGCAGTTCGCGCAGGACATTTCCAGCTGGCCGAAGCGGGTGTAATACATCTCCTTGCCCTTTTCCCAGAAGGGCGCGGCCGGGCCGTCGACGGCGACATCGACCGGCATGCCGCGCGATTGCAGGCCGATGGCGGCGGTCATGTTCTTCATCTGCTGGCTGTTCCAGCCCCAGGCTTCGGCGCCCATGCGGGTTTCGCGGCAGTCGTTGACGAAGTTCTCAAGCGACCACAGCTCGCCCTTGTCGGTGACCTTGGGCAGGCTGGCGCGCAGCCCCTTCATGCTGTCCTCGATGGCGCCGTGGCAATCGGCGCAGGACTTGCCTTCCGTGCCCTCGGCCGTGTCCCATGCCTCAAGCCCGGCATCCACGAACAGGAACATCGGATTGTCGAAATCGTCCTTTTGCATGGCGCGGGTCTCGGTGTCGCGGAACCGCCAGCCCGAATAGATGCGGTCGCCCAGGGCGCCGTCCAGATGGGCGGCGGGCTCGGCCTCGGTGGCAAGTTCAAGTTCGCCGTTCACGACCAGTTCGTCATCCGTCACCGGGTCGGCCAGAACAGTCCCCGTCGCGAGGATCAGTGCCGCTGCCGCAGCGGCGGTCGTGGTCTTCAGGCTGCGATGCAGCAACATGGCGTGGTTTCCTCCCCGGAAGATGGCGCGCGGCATCTGGCGGCCGCGCTGGCTGTCATTGTCAGGGCGTGTCAGGCGATCTCGATCGCCTGGACATCCTCGTAGACCGAGCCGTCATCGTCGTACCAGGTGAACTTCACCTGACCGCTTTCAGGGACCGTCATGTCGAACTCGATATAGGGGTTCGTGCTGATCGCCGGCTCCAGCGTGGCATCGACCACCATCGTGCCGTTGAACTCGGCCGTGAAGCGGTTGATGATCGAGCGCGGGATCGTGTTGCCGTCCTTGTCCTTGCGCTGCCCCGATTCCATCGGATGCGAGATCAGCGTCTTGATGGTGACGACCTCGCCCGCCGAGGCGGTCTTGGGCACGCGGACGCGGGGTTTGACATTCTCTGCCATGATCCTGAGCCTTTCCTTCTGTCAGCCGCCGCAGCCGCCGATGGTGACCTTCACATTGGCGGCGGTGCGCACGAAGCTGCCGTCGCCCATCCTGGCGACGGCGATCACGTCCTGGGTCGCCGCCAGCCGGATGCGCGTCGAGGCCGCCTGATTGCCGGCCAGTTCGCCGAACCGGAAGGTCGCCACGCCGGGTGTGGGATTGCCCGCCGCGATCACAAGGATCGCGGACGCGCCCGGCGCCTCGACCGAGATCGGGACCGTATTGCCATTCTCGGCAATCTCGGGGGCGGTCAGCGTCACGCCCTCGCCCTCGGCCGCCGCGGCGCCGCCGGTAAATTCGGCGATCACCTGATCGACGGTTCTGGCGGCGGCGTCCTGCGCCAGCGCCGGATGCCCAGGCAGGGCGATCAGGACAGCGGACCCCGCACCGGCGGCGATCACGCTGCGTCGCGTCAACATCATCTTCTGTCTCCTTCCATCACCTCGACCGGCGACCGGGCTGTCCGGCCCGTCACTCGGTCAGTGTCATCAGATAGGCCAGCACATCCTCGACCTGGGCGGCGGTCAGGACCGGCTCGATGTCATCGGGGCTTGCCGGAGCCGCGCCGGTATAGGCGACGCCCGGGCGGATGAAGGGGCCGACCTTGTACATCCCGGGCATGAAACTGTCTGGAAAGGTGCGCTTGGCATCGACCAGGATGCCGCGCAGCTGCGCCTCGGTCCAGCGCCCGGCGGCGCCGGCCAGTTCGGGGGCGATGGTGCCCTGGAACGGAACGTCGGGCATCGTGGCGATGGTGTGACAGGCGACGCAATTGCCAAGCGCGTTGGTGGTCATCACCCTTTCGCCTTCCTCGGCGCTTCCGGGCGTACCGGTCAGCGACTGCGCGATGGAGCCGTCCTCCTGCCAGAGGATATCGTCGGGCGCCACCTCGGCCAGGGCGCCTGTCGCCGTGCCGATGGCCAAGATACCGATCGCTGCCATGCGAAACACGTCGTTTCCCTCCCCCGGTTGTCTCTGTTTCCTGGCGCTGACGCGCCCTCCCTGTGCCAGAGTTGCGTAGGATGGCGGCAAAAGCAATACAAATATCAATATCTGTGAATATGCGCTTAATGTGGTCGAAGAGACTAGGCGACGGACCGGGGATCGGGTAGGTTTTCCCCACCGCTGCCGGGCCTGGGCGCGGCGGACATGCAGGAGGCTGGACGATGACCGAGGCAGTTGGCGCGCGGCGTTCGGGGCTTTTCAGCCGGCTGTTCGGCGGCGAACGCGCCGATCAGGACCTCGCGCGGGGGGCCTCATCCGACGAGGTCGCGGCCATGGTTCAGGACAGTGTCGCGATCTTCAAGGCGCTCAGCCACGAGGGGCGGCTGCTGATTCTGTGCCACCTTGTCGGCGGCGAGAAAAGCGTGAGCGAGTTGGAGAACATCCTTGATGCGCGCCAGTCGGTCGTCAGCCAGCAGCTGGCGCGTCTGCGCATGGAGGGCATGGTCACGGCGCGGCGCGAAGGCCAGATGATCTTTTATTCGATCAAGGATCACCGCGTGCTCAGGCTGCTTGGCGCGCTGGACACGATCCTTGCCCCGGCCGGCGATGAAAGGCACGGCGCGGGCGATCTGCCAAAGGCATGATCGATCTTGTCTATCTGTCGGGCGGCAAGGCCGGGCTTCTGGGACTGCTGGTCGGTGCGTTGCTGGGCGGCGCGGCGCGGATGGGGGATTTCTGCACGCTGGCCGCGCTGGAAACCGCGATGCTGGGCCGCGATTATCGGCAGTTGCATATCTGGGGCATCGCGCTTGGGGTCGCGATCCTGGCGACCGCGCTTGCCGATGCCGCCGGGCTGATCGCGATCGGGCACAGCATCTATCACGCCATTGCCTGGAACCCGCTGGCCAGCATCGGCGGCGGGCTGCTGTTCGGCTATGGCATGGCGATGGCCGGCAATTGCGGCTTTGGCGCGCTGCTGCGCGCCGGCAGCGGCGACATCCGCTCGGTCATCATCGTCGCTGCCCTGGGCATTTCGAGCTATTTCACCCTGTCCGGTCCGCTGGGTCCGCTGCGCGATCTGGTTTTCCCGCAGCAGCCCGCCGCGGGGCCGGGCGGCATCGCCAATGATCTGGCGGGCTGGACCGGCCTGCCGCCGCTGGGCTTTGCGCTGGCGATCGGCGCGGTGCTGATCGTTGCCGGCCTGCGCCACCCTCGCGTCGCGGGCTCCGCCGTCACGATCGCCTGTGCCGCAGTCGTGGGCCTGTCGGTGACGCTGGGCTTTGTCGGCACGGCCCTGCTCTCCGAAGGCGGGCTGGCCGCCAACACCATTGAGGGGCCGTCCTTTACGGTGCCGGTGGGGCGGACGATCCTGTATCTGATGACCGCGACCGGCATGTTGCCGTCCTTTTCGGTCGGCGTGGTCTTTGGGACCTTCGCCGGCGCGGCGATGGTGTCCGTCTGGCGGCACAGCTTTCGCTGGGAGGCCTGCGACGACCCCCGCGAACTGGGGCGGCAGCTTTTCGGCGCGGTGCTGATGGGCATCGGCGGGGTGATCGCGATGGGCTGCACGATCGGCCAGGGGCTGACCGGCTTTGCGACCCTCGCCTGGTCGGGGCCGGTGACGCTGGCCGCGATTGCGGCGGGCGCCATGGGCGGGCTTCTGCAACTGGTGCGCGGCGACCTGATCTGAGGCGGCGCTCAGTTCGTCGCCTGATCGACGATGCGGGTCAGCATCTCGTTCACCGGGGCCATCGACTCGCCCGGATAGATCCGGTGGCCGACGGTGACGCTGCCCGGCTGGCCGGCGGTTTCATAGACGAAGAGCGTATAGGGGCAGTGCTGGATATTGGTGATGTCGGCCTCCATCACCTGACGCGACACCGAGGCCGAGCAGAAGCTGAAAATGTCGGCTTCGGTGAACAGATCGACCTCGCTGCCCACATCCTCGCGCGTCCGGCTGAGCATCTCGCCGACATGGCTGGTCAGGTCGATGACCAGCCCCTCGTTGAGGATGGCCTGCTCGACCGCGAAGGCGACATCCTCGA
Organism: Paracoccus halophilus; assembly: GCF_000763905.1. Classification (GTDB taxonomy): domain Bacteria; phylum Pseudomonadota; class Alphaproteobacteria; order Rhodobacterales; family Rhodobacteraceae; genus Paracoccus; species Paracoccus halophilus. Next base: position 62,249 of record NZ_JRKN01000013.1, on the reverse strand, counting down.
ATGTGCCCTCGACGGTTCTGGTCTGGGCAGCCCCGCCCGGCGTCTGGGCGATGGCCGCGCCGCCCGGGGCAAGGATCAGGGCAAGCGTGGCGGCAAGATGCAGTCTGGTCATGGGATCTCCTCCGGTGGTCGGTCAGCAGTTGGGTGGCCCGGGGTGGTGGGCGAAGCGGTCCAGCCGGCGCGGGCCAGCAGATCGGCCAGCAGCACCCAGAAGAACTCATCGCCCGGATAGCCTTCGATCCGCCCGGTTTCGGTGCCGTCGCGCAAAAGCACGAAGGTCGGGGTAAAGACCGGCGCCCGCCCGGTCAGCGTGATGTCGGCGGGCAGCGGGTCGGTGATGTCATGGCGGCGCAGCGGCGCGGCCGCGCCTTCGGCGGTCTTGGGATAGGCCGGGGCGATTTCCTCGTTCCAGCGGCGGCAATAGATGCATCCGTCCCGCTCGAACATCACGAACTGAAGGGCGGGCGCCGGTCGCGCGGGATCCGTCGCGTCGGCTGCCACGGGGAAAGCCGCGCCGAGCACCAGCACCCCGGCCAGCATCGCGCGACGCGGGATCGGGCAGATGCGCATGGGATCAGCGGTCATGTTCGGCCTCGGCGAAAAGTGATCCGCCCGGCAGTCTGCGGGCTTGCCGATAAAAATGCAAGCATTACAATGAATGAATGTTCCCGCCCGGTGGCCGGGGGCCATGGGAGGGAGAGAATGCCCGATATCTCGTATGGCGGGGCGATCATCGCCGGCCTTCTGTCGTTCCTGTCCCCCTGCATCCTGCCGATGGTGCCGTTCTACCTGTGCTATCTGGCCGGCATCTCGATGGGCGATCTGCGGGCCGAGGGCGGCCTGCGGCCGGGCGCGCAGCGGCGGCTGGTGATCGGGGCCGTGGCCTTTGCCCTGGGCGTGACGACGATCTTTGTCCTGCTGGGGCTGGGGGCGACCGTGCTGGGTTCGGCCTTCGCGCGCTGGCGGACCGAACTGTCCTGGCTGGCGGCGGCGATCCTCGCGGGCTTTGGTCTGCATTTCCTGGGCCTGATCCGCATCCCGCTGCTGTATCGCGAAGCCCGGATCGAGGCCGGCGGCGACCCGGCTTCGCTGGCGGGCGCCTATCTCATGGGTCTGGCCTTCGGTTTCGGCTGGACGCCCTGCGTCGGCCCGGCGCTTGCGGCGATCCTGTTCGTCGCCTCGGGGCAGGACGATCTGTGGCGCGGGGGCGCGCTGCTTCTGGTCTATGGCCTGGCGATGACGCTGCCGTTCGTGCTGGCGGCGCTGTTCGCGCGGCCCTTCCTGTCCTGGGTGGGCCGCCATCGTCGCGCCCTTGGCTGGGTCGAGCGCGGCATGGGCGCCATGCTGATCCTGTTTGCCGTCCTGATTGCCACCGACAGCGTCAATCGCATTGCCGCCGTCATGATCGAAAACTTCGACTGGAGCGCGACGCTGAGATGATACGGATTTCCCCCCTTTCCGTCCTGATGCTGACACTGGGCCTGTTCCAGCCGGCCGCGGCCGAGGTGCCGATGGGCGATGACGGTCTGCACAAGCCCGACTGGCTCAAGGACAGCTTCAAGATCCTGGCCGAGGACAATGCCGAGGCCGTCGCGGCCGGCCGCCACCTGATGCTGATCGTCGAGCAGCGCGGCTGCATCTATTGCGCGCAGCTGCATAACGAGGTTCTGACCGACCCGCGCGTCGAGGCGCTGATCCGCTCGGATTTCGATGTGATCCAGATCGACCTGTTCGGCGGCACCGGGATCACCGACATGGACGGCGAGGAGCTGACCGAGAAGCGCGCGGCAGGCAAGTGGGGCGTCACGGTGACGCCGACGCTGATGCTGTTGCCGCGCCAGCCGGCCGAGGGCGCCGATGCCGCCCGCGCCGCGATGGCGGTGCTGCCCGGCGTGCTTGGCCCCGACCAGATGGTCGCGCTGCTGGAATGGGCGCGGGCCGACGGGCCGGACAGCGGAAGATCGCTGGCCGAGGCCATCGGGCGATAACCGATATGAGACGGGGGAGGACAACATGAACATCAGCCGACGCTTCATCCTGACCGGCACAGCGGCCCTTGCCGCGACTGCGGGCCTGCCTTTGGCGGCCCGCCGGGGCTGGGCCTTGACCAGCATGACGATGGGGGATGTCCGGATCGACAGTCTCTCGGACGGTCATCTGGAACTGCCCGCCGGCTTCTTCCTCGAGCGCCTGCCCGAAGGCGACCGGGGCGCGATCCTCGACATGTTCGACCTGCCGACCGAGGGCGTCGTGGTCAGCCCGTGCAACCTGACGCTGCTGCGGACGGGGGACCGGGTGGTCCTGTTCGATGCCGGCTCCGGCCCCGATTTCGTGCCGACCGCCGGCCGTCTGCCCGAGGCGCTGGCCGCGCTTGGCATCGCGCCCGGGGATGTGACCGACGTGCTGTTCACCCATGCCCATCCCGACCATCTGTGGGGCCTGCTGGACGAGTTCGACGAGCCGCTGTTCCCGAATGCCGCGCTGCATATGGGCGCGGCGGAATTCGCCTATTGGTCCGATCCCCGAACGGCCGAGACGATCGGCGAGGAATGGCTGTCCTTTGCCGTCGGCGCCATGCGCCGGCTGACCGCCGTGGGCGACCGCATCCGCCAGATCGGCGACGGCGACGAGGTGCTGCCGGGCATCCGCGCCGTTTCGACGCCGGGTCATACGCCCGGGCACATGTCCTATGCCGTCGGCACGCCGGGGCAGGGGGTCTTCGTGACCGGCGATTTCGTCACCTCGGCAGCCGCGATCTTTCGCCCGGAACTGGGCACCTCGACCGACAGCGATCCCGAACAGGCGACCGCGACCCGCCGCACCCTGCTGCCACGGCTGGCCGACGAGGGCTGGACGATCCTCGGCTATCACCTCCCGGAGGGCGGCATCGGCCGGATCGCGCGCGACGGCGCGGCCTTTCGTTTCGAGGAGATGGACGCATGAGAATCGCCCTGTTTCTGGCCCTGCTGATGGCCCCTCCCGCGCTGGCCGACGACACGTCGGACAAATATCCGGACTCGGTGCTCTATGACCGCCCGGTCGAGGTCGCGCCGGGCATCTACAGCGCGATTGGCGCAACGCAGCCGCCGACCTATGAAAACGCCGGCCACAACAACAACCTGTCCTTTGTCGTGACGGGCGACGGCGTGGCCGTGGTCAATGGCGGCGCGTCCTGGAAGCTGGCCGAGGCCCTGCACGCGGAAATCCGCAAGCTCACCGACCAGCCGGTCAGGCTGGTCATCAACGAGAACGGCCAGGGCCATGCGATGCTGGGCAACAGCTATTGGGCGGCGCAGGGCGTGTCGATCCTTGCCCATGAGGATGCGGCGCGGGCGTTTCTGGACCTGGACGGGCCGCGCGGGCTGGAGGCGCTGCGCTCCTATGCCCGCGAGAATGCCGAGGGCACGACCATTGTTCCGCCGACCGAGACATTCACCGACCGCAGGGAGATCCGGATGGGCGACACGCGGATCGAGGTGCTGCATCTGGGCCCCGCCCATTCGCCGGGCGACACGCAGGTCTGGCTGCCCGACCGACAGGTGCTGATCGCCGGCGACATCGCCTTTTCGGAACGCATGCCGCCCATTTTCGAGGGCACCTGCACCTCATGCTGGATCGAGACCTTCGAGACGAAGCTCGAACCCCTGGGCGCCGAGGTGATCGTACCCGGCCACGGGGCGCCGACCGATCTGGACACGATCCGCCGGGGAACGACCGAATATCTCAGGGACCTGCACGAGAAGATCGGCCAGCATATCGAGGATGGCGGCGATCTGGCCGGCGCCTATTACGTCGATCAGTCCCGCTGGGAATACATGGACACCTTCGAGGAACTGGCCACCCGCAATGCCGGCGTCGTCTTTTCCGAGATGGAGTTCGAATAGCAGCCGCGCCCGTCGTCCGCTCGACGGCGGGCCGTTCCGCCCGGCGCCTTCCCCGGCCGCCCGCCGGGCATGGCTGGCAGCCGCCGACCCGCGTAACTTCGTGTTGCACCTTTCGGCCAGGAATTTCATATTCCGCAGGGCGTGGGCAGGAACATCCCCTTACCATCCCTTAAGCCCGGGACGATATCACGATGAGCGAAGACCGTGGACTCGACACCACCAGACCACCGCAACGGATGTTGCGCGATGCCGAGCCGTCGGAGCTTTTCGCAGCGATTCCGCAACTGGGCGATCTGGTCAAGCTGCGGCCGCGTCATGACGAGAACGGCCTGCATTTCCTCGCGCGGCTGCGGGCCTCGACCACGCCGGAAGAGGCCGTGACATTCACCTCATTCGCCGCCAGCCCCAGTGCGGCGGCGGGATGGGGTTACGAATGTCTGCGCCTGATGGCGGATCATCTGCAAGCGCATGAACGGCCGATGATGGAAAGCATCGCGACATGGCTTGCCGCGCCCTCGACCCGGTTGCGCCACGAGATCATGCGCGAGGCGCTCTGGGCGCCGTCGCGCAGCCCCTCGATCCTGCTGGCGCTGGCGGTGGGCTGGTCGACCGGCGGCCCGGCGCCCAACGATCCCGAACGCGCGCCGCCGCACAAGACGCCGGTCGCGCTGAACAGCGCCGTGCTGTCCTGCCTGGCGCGCGCCGATTTGTCGCGCCGGTCATTTTACCTTGCCCGCTTTCTCGATATGGCCGAGGCGCTGTTTCGCGCCTACTGATATGACATGACCCTGACGCTTCAGATCGAAAACTTTCACGTGCTGGACGATGGCGGCCCGGTCAGCATCCTGGTGCCGGAAAACGGCATCCAGGTCGGCCGGCGGCCGGGCATGAACTGGGTCCTGCCCGATGCCAGCCGCTATATCTCGGGGCATCATTTCGACGTCACCTTCGAGGGCGGAAAATGGTGGCTGCAGGACCGCTCGACCAACGGAACCTTCCTGCAGGGGCACCGGCACCGGCTGGACGGGCCGCATCCGCTGGCCCATGGCGACCGCTTCCAGGTCGGGCAATATGTGATCGTGGCGCTGTTCGATCTGCCGCAGGGCGGGGGAATGACGCCCGGCTCGCTGCCCGCGCATCGTGTCGACAACCCGGTCATCGAGCCGGTGACCGACGACCCCTGGGCGCTTGGCGCCCTGCGCGAACCGATCGAGATCTACCCGGCCGAGACCCTGCGCCACGGGCCGGATTTCGCGCAGGATTTCGTGCCGTTTCCCATGCCCGAGCCCAAGCCGCAAAGCCCGGCGGCGGTGCCCGCCCAAGCCCCGCCGAGCGCTGTCGACAGCGGCGATTCGGCCGCCATCCTGCGCGCCTTTTGCGAAGGGGCGGGCCTGCCGGTCGAATATGCCCGCGATGTCGCGGCCGAGGATCTGGCCCGCAGTATGGGCCAGGCGCTGCGCACGGCCACCACCCATATCATGGCGGCCTTGCAGGACCGGGCCGCCGCCCGCCATTTCACCCGGGCGGGAGAGCGCACCATGCGCGGCGCGACCGACAACAATCCGCTGAAATTCCTGCCCGATTCCGAACAGGCGATGGATGCGCTGTTCCTGCGCCCGCGCGCCGGGTTCGTGACCGGGGCCGACGGGTTCGATGCCGCGCTGTGGGACCTGCGCCGCCACCAGAGCGCCCTGTTCGCGGCCCTGCAGCCCGCGCTTCTGGCGCTGGTCGAGGATCTGGAACCCAATCGGATCGATGCGGAAATCAAGTCCAGGCAGCTGATGGGCAACCGGAAATCACGATCCTGGGACGAGTTCGTCGCACGCTGGGACATCAAGACCGCCAGCGAAAACGGCATCCTGGACGAATTCATCCGCCTGTTTGCGCAGGCCTATCGAAAAGCGCATGATCGCGAGGGTTTGCCGGACTGATCCCGCGCATCCCCGTTGACGAGGTTCCGATTTGGCAGCTTTCAACCTTCTTGAGCCGGTTTCGCCCGAGGCGCCCTGCGGGCCCGATCTGGAACGGCAGGACGATCCCGAGTTTCTGGATTACTATTTCGAGGCCGAATCGCGCCTGCCCGAGCGTTATTTCACCCCCGGTCTGGCCGGCGACGGGCGCGAGGACCGGCTGTTCGATCCGCGCTCGGTCGATCTGCCGGCCGAGACGGCGGCGCTGGCCGGGCTGCTGGCGCGGACCCGCGACCTGCGGCTGGTCAGCCTGCTGGCACGGTTCCAGATCCTTGCCGGCCGGCTCGAGGATTTCGCCGCATCGCTCGAGGACATGGCCGCGATGATGGCGCAATGGCCCGACGCGCTGCACCCGCAGGGGGCCGAGCGGCGCGCGGCCATCGATTCGCTGAACAGCCAGCCGGTGGTGGTGATGCCGCTGCTGCATCTGCCGCTTCTGCCGAATTCCGAGGTCACGCTGCGCCGCTTCATGGTCGCGACCGGCAAGGCCGAGCCCCGCGCGTCCGAGCGCGATCTGGCCGGCGCCGACCTGCTGGCGCCGCTGCGGGCGGCGGCCAATCAAAAGGCGGTGGACGCGGTCCATGACCGGCTGAGCCGGGCCTCGGACGCGCTGCACCGCATGCAGCAGCTGGCCGCCAGCCATCCCGAGCGGCCGCTGACCATCGATTTCGCCGCGCTGCGCACGGCGCTGGCGGATATGCAGGGCATGATCGCCGCCGCGCGGCCCGATTTGCGGCCATGGTCCGCCGATACCCGGCCCGAGCCGGCGCCGGCGCCTGCGGAACCCGGCGCCGCGCCGGCCGGGCCGCCCGCCGCGGCGGTGCCGGCGGCAATGGCGGCGCGGATCGACGACCGGGCCGCCGCGGCCGCCGCGCTCGAGGCCGCGCGGCTGTGGCTGGCCGGGCACGAGCCGTCATCCCCGGCGCTGGTGCTGGTCGCGCAGGCGCGCGATCTGGTCGGCAAGCCGCTGGTCGAGGCGATCGAGGTGCTGATGCCGGTCGAAGCGGGCGGCGCGCGGCTGCGGATCGGTCAGGGCAGCCCCTTCGTGCTGCCGATGGAGCGGCTGAAGGCGCTGACCCGGAACGGTCTGGACGGGCCGGCGGGGCCGGCGGATGACGGCCCGCCCGCCCTCGCCCCCGAGATCCGGCGGCGCGCCGATCTGGTCGCGCAAATGCTCGGCGTCGAGGGATATTTCCATGCGCATGAGCCCGCCAGCCCGATCCCCTTATTGCTTGCAAAAGCCCGGGAAATGCTTGACAAGCGTTTTGACGCTATCGTCGCTGAATTGTTGGCTTCCCCGGAGACAACCGGACAAGCCTGATCTGTTCGGGGAATTGACTCGGTGACTGTTTTGACGTTTGCCTTGCGCAGTGGAGGATTGACCTGATGGCCTCGGACAAATCGACCGATTTTATCAAACGCAACCGCCCCCCACGGGTTAACATTTCCTACGAAGACCCCTACGATTCCGAAAAGATGGTCGAGCTGCCCTTTGTGCTGGGCGTGATGTCGGACCTGTCGGGCAATGCCTCGCAGGTCGAAAAGCCCGACATGGAAGAGCGCGACTTTGTCGATGTGACCGCCGCGACGCTGGACGAATACATGAAAAGCGTCGCCCCCGGCGTCACTTTCAATGTCGAGAACAAGCTGGGCGATGGCGAGGGCCGGCTGGGTGTTTCGCTGAATTTCGAAAGCATGGACGACTTCAACCCGGCCGAGGTCGCGCGCCAGATCCCGGCGCTGAAAAAGCTGCTCGAGGCGCGCCAGCACCTGGCCAATCTGCAGCGCTACATGAATTCCAAGCCCAAGGCGCAGGATCAGATCCGCAAGCTGCTGAACGATCCCGAACTGATGGCCGCGCTGGCAGAGCGCGAAGACAGGAAATCCGTTGACGGAGAGGATAGCTGATGGCGCAAGAAACGCAGGCCCGCGTCGCCGAAGCCGGAGCCCTTGCCGGGCTGGATGAATTCTCGGACATTCTGAAGCAGACCATCAAGCCGCGCACCGATGTCGCCGCGAAAGAGGTCGATAACGCGGTCGTGGCGCTGGTCCGCGAGGCGCTGGACGACCAGAGCCTGATCGCCGAGGACGTGATCGACACCATCGATGCGATGCTGTCGAAGCTGGACCAGAAACTGACCGAGCAGCTGAACGAGGTCATCCATAACGAAGAATTCCAGAAGCTGGAATCCTCGTGGCGCGGTCTGGCCTATACCGTGAACAACTCCGAGACGGACGCCTCGCTGCGCGTCAAGGTGATGAACGTCTCGAAGAAGGAACTGCAGCAGATGATGCGGCGCCATCCCGGCGCGAAATGGGACAAGTCGCCGCTGAACATGCGCGTCTACGAGGCCGAGTTCGGCACCCTGGGCGGCAAGCCCTTCGGTGCGCTGATCGGGGATTATTATTTCGACCATGGCACGGCGGATGTGTCGCTGCTGCGCGACATCTCCAAGGTGGCGGCGGCGGCGCATGCGCCGTTCATCTCGGCCGCGGCGCCGGAGCTGCTGGGCATGGACAGCTGGACCGAGCTGGGCACGCCGCCGGATCTGTCGGAAATCTTCGACACGCCGGATTACGCCGCCTGGAACGGGCTGCGCGATTCGGAAAACTCGCGCTATGTCGCGCTGGTCGCGCCGCGTGTGCTGGCCCGCGAGCCTTATGGCCAGAACTCGAATTCGGTGGTCGAGGAATTCAACTTCGAGGAAGAGACCGACGGCCATGCCGGCACGAAATATTCCTGGATGAACGCGGCCCATGCCATGGCCGTGAACATCAACCGCGCGCATAAGGATCACGGCTGGACCGTGCAGATTCGCGGCGTGCAGTCGGGTGGCGAGGTGCTGAACCTGCCGACCCATAATTTCGACACCGGTGACGGATCCAAGGATCTGAAATGCCCGACCGAAGTGTCGATTACCGACCGCCGCGAGGCGGAACTGTCCAAGGCCGGTCTGATCGGCCTGATCCACCGCAAGCATACCGACAAGGCCGCCTTTATCGGCGCGCAGACGCTGTACCGGCCCAAGAAATACGTCGATGAACAGGCCACTGCCTCGGACAATATGTCCTCGCGCCTGCCATATATTTTCGCAGTGTCACGATTCAGCCATTATCTTAAGTGTATGGTGCGCGACAAGATCGGTCAGAGTCCCGATCGACTGCAATTGCAGACCCAGTTGCAAACCTGGATCAACAAATATGTGTCCGGGAACCCTGACAGCGCTACCGAGCGCGAGAAGGCAAAGAAACCTCTGGCTGGCGCCAAGGTCGAAGTGGTGGAGGACGAGGAAAATCCCGGATACTACATGGGAAAATTCTATTTGAAACCCCACTTTCAGCTCGAGGGCATGGATGTCGGCATGTCGCTCGTCTCCAAGCTGCCCAAGGGCAAGTAACCCATTGAAAAGTCTAATGTAGTCAAGGAGCCCATCGAATGGCTGTCGATATCTTTCTGAAGCTGTCCAACAACATCAAGGGTGAATCGCAAGATGATACCCATCGCGATGAGATCGATGTTCTGGCCTGGAACTGGGGTCTGACCCAGTCGGGTACCACCCATATCGGTTCGGGCGGCGGCGGCGGCAAGGTCAACGTCCAGGACATCACCCTGACCAAGTATGTCGATCTGGCGACCAACGACCTGATCAAGCGCTGCACCAGCGGCGAGCACATCGAATCCGGTGAGCTGATCGTGCGCAAGTCGGGCGGTGCCGCACCGGTGGAGTATTTCCGGATCAAGATGGAAAACATCATGATCACCAGCTATGCGACCGGTGGCGCCAAGGACGGCCTTGACCGCATCCAGGAAACCCTGACCCTGAACTTCCGCAAGTTCGAGGTTGCCTACACCCTGCAGGAAGAAACCGGTGCCGCCGGCGCCGAGACCCTGGCCGGCTGGGACATCGCCGAGAACAAGGAATGGAACGCCTGATAGCGTTTCCTTCGTGCTGTTCGGGACAGGGTCGGCGGATGCTGGCCCTGTTTCTTTAGGCGCTTTGCGCGCCCCGCCCGGGCGGCGGGGCCGGAACGAGGCTGGGCATGACATCGCGCCGTTCCTCTTCTGACAGGGATCCGGGCCGCGGCGGCCTGCGGGAAATGTCCCTGATGCATATCTTTCGCGATTCCGCGGCCCGGCGGGATGCGCGCGATCAGGGGCGCCGCTATACCGAGGGCGATCGCGACCTGACGCTGCTCAGCCAGAAGCGGCGCGAGGGCGCCAGCGAGGAATCGCTGCGCCGCAACCTCGTGCGCGACATTGCCAGCCTGATGAACACGATCCGTCTGGATGTCTGCGTCGATCTGGCCGACCATCCCCGCGTGCGACGCTCGATCATCAATCACGGCTTGCAGGACATGGACACGCTCTGGCGCGAGAACCGCACGCCCGGCGATCTGGCCAATGCCATCCGCGAGGCGCTGATCAGCAATGAGCCGCGCCTGCGTGCCGCAACGCTCGAGGTGCGCCTTGACGAGATGGCGCCGACCGTGGACCAGCGCATCACCTTTGAAATCCTGGCCGAAATGATCTCGGACCCGAGCGATATCCCGTTGCAGTTCCATGCCGAGGTCGATCCCGCGGCCGGCAAGATCGCCATGAAAAGAATGCAGGCCGAGGCATGAAGAAAGCCTTTCGCGATGCCTATGAGCGTGAACTGGACGTGCTTTACGAACGCTCGGCCGAATTCGCGGCTGAGTTTCCTGGCCTTGCCGACCGGCTGGGCGGCGTCCTGCGCGAAAACATCGACCCGACCATCGCCGGGCTGCTGGAAGGGACCGCCTTTCTGGCCGCCCGCGTGCAGCTGAAGCTGGACGAGGAATTTCGCAGCTTCACCAGCGAATTGCTGGAGCAGATTTTCCCTGATGCGCTGGCGCCGGTGCCCAGCTGCATGATCGTGCAGGCGCCGCCGCTGACCCGGCAAGGCGCCGATGGCGAGAGCAAGCACTTCGCGCGTGGCGAATATCTGGATGCGCGGTTTCGCGATTCGGACAAGCGGGTGACCTGCCGCTTCAGCCTGACCGCGCCGCTGGCGGTGTTGCCGCTGGCCATTTCCGGGCTGACCTATCACGACCGCAGCACGACGCTGGGCGGGCTGGGCCAGGATCCCGAACGCCGGACCAAGGCCGGCCTGCAGATCGACCTGCAGCGCAGCGACGGCGAGCCGATGTCCAGCCACCCGCCGGATGCGCTGAATTTCCACTTCTCGGCCGATCATCCGCGCGCCATCGCGCTTTACGAACAGATCCATTGCAATGTCACCCGCGCCTCGCTGCGCTGGCTGCGGCCGAATGGCGACCCGGCATTCGTCCGGCTGCGCCCGGACCAGATCGAACAGGTCGGCTTTGCGCGCGACGAGCTTCTGTTCGACCGCGACGGCCGCATGTTCGAGGGTTTCGCGATCCTGCGCGACTATTTCGCATTCCCACGCAAGTTCATGGGCTTCCGCCTGACCAGGCTGGAGGCCATGCTGGCGCGCATTCCGGCGCAGGAGCTTCAGCTGATCCTGGAATTCGACCGCGCCAATGACGAGCTGGCGCGGCAGACCCAGCCCGGCGATATCCGGCTGAACTGCGCGCCGGCGATCAACCTGTTCGAGGAAAGCTCGAACCAGGTGCGGCTGGACGACCGCCGCCACGAATATGTGGTGACCCCGGATTCCAGCCCGATCACGCATTACGAGATCCAGCGCATCACCCGCGTCCATGCCAGCTACGGCACCGCCCATGACCGGGTCGAGGTGTTTCCGCTTTATGCGCTGCCGCAGAACGCCTCGACCCCGCGCGCGACCTATTACTATACCGCGCGCCGCAAGCCCCGCCGCCTGACCGAGGCCGAGCGCCGCGCCGGGCTGCGCCACGACTATCGCGGCACCGAGACCTTCATCTCGATCTACGAGCCGCCCGAATCGGTGGTCGGGCGGCGCGCGCAGCGGCTGCATATCCGGACGCTGTGCTCGAACCGGCACCTGCCGGCAGCGCTGCCTCTGGCCGGGTCGAACGATTTCAACATGGTGGCCGATCAGGCCATGGCCCTGACCTGCGTGAACGGCCCGACCCAGCCGCGCGAGGCCATGTCCGAGATCGAGCGCGCCGGCCCGCATCGCATGGGGCAGGGCGATGTCTACTGGCGGCTGATTTCCTATCTTTCGCTGAACCATTTCGGGCTGGACGACCGTTTCGGCCGCGACGGCGCCGCCAGCCTGCGCGAGATCCTGACGCTGTTCGCCGATGTCTCGGACAATGTCACCGAGACGCAGGTGGCGGGGCTGGTCGGGCTGTCCGCGCGCCCGGTCACCCGCTCGATCCGCCGCCCCGAGGGGTTCTTTCCGGCGCGCGGGCTGGAACTGACCCTGACATTCGACGAAACCGCGTTCGAGGGCAGCGGCATCATCCTGATGGGCGCGGTGCTGGACCGTTTCCTGGCCGAATATGCCAATGTGAACAGCTTTACCCAGACGGTCATCCATTCGCGTCAGCGTGGGCTGATCAGGCGCTGGCCGCCGCGCACCGGGTTGGGGCCGCTGATATGACCGGCGAAGGACCAGCGGGCGCGGCGGGTTTCCTTGCCCTGCTGCGCCGCCTTGAGCGCGAGGCCGGCGACCGGCCGCGCATCGGCCGCTCGACCCGGCGGTCGCAGGATATCGTCGATATCGGCCAGGACCCGCAACTGGCCTTTCCCGCCCAGGAAATGAACGCCGTCGATACCGCCGGCGCACGGCCCCGCATCCGTACCCAGTTCACCGGGTTCTTCGGCCCGCAGGGCGCATTGCCGCTGAACACCACCGAAGAGGTCCTGCGCTGGCAGGAAGAGGGCGAAGAGGCCTTTGTCCATTTCGCCGATATGCTGTCGGCGCGGTTCTATCAGCTGTTCTTCCGCGCCTGGTCGGATGCCCATGCGATCACCCAGCATGACCGCCCGGACGAGGATCGCTTTGGCACCTATGTCGCGGCGGTGGCCGGGATCGGCTCGCCGGCGTTCCGGCAGCATGACGATTTTCCCGATATCGCCCGGCTGCCGCTGGTGCCGGTCTTTGGCGGCCGGGTGCGCAGCGCCGCGCGGCTGCGCCAGATGCTGGCCGGCTATTTCGGCTTTCCGGTCGATATCCAGGAACATCTGCCCTGCTGGCTGGAATTCGAGCCGGACGACCGCCACGGGCTGGGCCAGGGCGGAACGCTGGGGCAGGACATCTATCTGGGCGCGCGGCTGCAATCGGTGAATGAAAAGATCTGCATTCGCGTGAACCTGCCCGATCCGGACGAATATCGCGGCTTTCTGCCGGGCCGGCCGCGTTACGGCCGGCTGGCGGATCTGGTGTTCTGGTATCTGGGCAAATGCGTCGAGGTCGATCTGGCGCTGTCCCTGCCGCCCGCTACCATCCCGCCCGCGACGCTGGGCGGCGATGCCGCCATCGGATGGCTGGCCGCCATGCGCCCCGAGGGGCTGGACCGCCAGTCGGACTATATCGAAGTCGCCCGTTTCGCGCTGAGCCGCGACGGCGGGGCGCAGACCGTAAGAGAACAGGCATGACCGCAATCACCATCGAGAAATTCGCCGGCAAGATGAACCGGCTGGGCTATGAGGCATTCTTGCAGGCCATGCGGCAGGCGCGCGGCGACGGCAACCGCAATGTGGAACTCAGCCACTGGCTGTTTCACGCGATTTCCCATCAGGAGGGCGATATCTCGGTCACGCTGCGCGCCATGGGGCTGGACCGGGGCCGGGTGCTCCGGGATCTGGGTCAGGCCATGGACAGCCTGCAGAAGAACGTGACCGAAACGCCCGGCATCTCGGAACGGCTGGCCGATGCGCTGAACCACGCCTGGACCTATGCCACCCTGTTCTTTGGCGAGGCGCAGATCAGGACCGGGCATCTGCTGGTCGCGCTGTTGAACGATCACGCCCTGCGCCGCGAGATCGAGCAGTATTCCAGCGCCTTTGCCGATCTTTCGGCCGAGCGGATCGGGACCGAGGCGCGGACCCTCTGGGCCGATTCCGAGGAACAGGACATGCGCCCGATGGACGGCACCGGCATCGGCGCGGCGGGCGGCGCGCGGGCCGAGGGGCAGGGGGCCGCGACCGCGCTCGGCCGCTTCTCGGTCGACATGACGGCGCAGGCGGCCGAGGGCAGGATGGACCCGGTGGTGGGCCGCGACGACGAGATTCGCCAGATCGTCGATGTGCTGATGCGCCGGCGCCAGAACAACCCGATCCTGACCGGCGAGGCCGGCGTGGGCAAGACCGCCGTGGTCGAGGGTTTCGCCCAGAAGCTGGCCGCGGGTGACGTGCCGCCAACCTTGCAGGGCATGCGGCTGCATATGCTTGATATCGGCGCCATGCAGGCCGGCGCCAGCATGAAGGGCGAATTCGAGCAGCGCCTGCGCTCGGTCATCGACGAGGTGCAGTCCTCGCCCGTGCCGATCATCCTGTTCATCGACGAGGCCCATACCCTGGTCGGCGCCGGCGGCGCGGCCGGCACCGGCGACGCCGCGAACCTGCTGAAACCTGCGCTGGCGCGGGGCACCTTGCGCACCATCGGCGCCACCACCTGGGCCGAATACCGCAATTATTTCGAAAAGGACCCGGCGCTGACCCGGCGCTTCCAGCCGATCGCGGTGGACGAGCCCTCGATCGAGACGGCCTGCTACATGATGCGCGGCCTTCTGGCCCCGATGGAGGCGCATCACAAGGTCCGCATATCGGATGCCGCGCTTGAGGCGGCGGTGAAACTGTCGGCGCGCTACCTGCCCGCCCGGCAACTGCCCGACAAGGCGGTGTCGCTGCTGGATACGGCCTGCGCCCGCGTCGCGGTCAGCCAGTCGGCGGTGCCCGCGCGGCTGGCCGATCTGCGGGCCGAGATCGCATCCTATGAAAGCGAAATCGCCGCCCGCGAGGCCGAGCGTGAACTGGGCGAGGCCGATGAGACCCGGCTGGAGGAAACCCGCGCCAGGCTGACCGACGCGCAGGAAAAGCTGGCCGATCTGGACAAGACCTATGCCGATGAAAAAGCCCTGGTCGAACAGATCCTGTCGCTGCGCAAAAGGCTTGCAGAACGCGAGGGCGAAGAATTCGACGAGGCAACCATCCGCGCCGAGCTGACCGGCGCCATGGACCAGCTTGGCCAGATCCATGCCGATGAACGGATGATCTGGCCGCATGTCGATGAACAGGCCGTGGCCAGCGTCATCAGCGACTGGACCGGCATTCCGGCGGGGCGCATGGTGGCCGATGAACTGCAGGCCGTGCTGGGGCTGGCCGAGCATCTGCGCGAACGTGTGATCGGTCAGGACCAGGGCTTGCAGATGATCGCGCGGCGGGTCGAAACCGCCCGCGCCGGTCTGGGCAACCCGGAAAAGCCCATCGGGGTGTTCATGCTCTGCGGCCCTTCGGGCGTCGGCAAGACCGAAACCGCGCTGGCTCTGGCCGAGGTGCTTTACGGCGGCGAACAGAACGTCATCACCATCAACATGTCCGAATTCCAGGAGGCGCATTCCGTCAGCCTGCTGAAAGGCGCGCCCCCCGGCTATGTCGGCTATGGCGAGGGCGGCCGGTTGACCGAGGCGGTGCGCCGCAAGCCCTATTCCGTCGTCCTGCTGGACGAGATGGAAAAGGCCCATCCCGACGTGCATGAGCTGTTCTTTCAGGTCTTTGACAAGGGCCGGATGGAGGATGGCAACGGCCGCCCGATCAATTTCCGCAATACGCTGATCCTGATGACCTCGAATGTCGGGACCGGCACGATCATGGCGCTGGCGCCCGAAGGCACGATCACCGACCCCGAAACCATGGAGGCCGCGCTGAAAGAGGAACTGCTGGGCACTTTCCCGCCGGCGCTGCTGGGGCGGATCGTCAGCGTCCCCTATGTGCCGCTCTCGGCCGGGGTGCTGGGCGGGATCAGCCGGCTGAAACTGGGCTCGGTCGCGCGGCGGATGCGCGATTCGCATGGCACGCGGCTGGTCTGGGACGATGCGGTGATCGATCATATCGTCGCGCAATGCCGCGACCCGGACAGCGGCGGGCGGATGATCGACAATATCATCACCAATTCGATCCTGCCCGACCTGTCGCGTCAGGTGCTGTCGCGCATGGTTTCGGGCGAGGCGATGTCGGATGTCACGATCAGGGTGGCCGAGGGCGGTTTCACCTATGATTTCGCCTAGCGGATATAAACGTTCGCCACCCCGATCAGCGCGTCGCGGCCGAGCTCGCGGGCAAGCTGGTCAAAGAAATCCCCGGCCGGTTCGCCAGCCGCGCGGCTGATCGTCGCCGGGCGGGCGGGCGTTGCGACGGCAAGGATCAGCTGATGCGTGTCCCGCGCCGCGCCGTCCCGCGCCACCGGCACGTCAAAGCTGATCCGCCCGCCCGAATTGATCAGGAAGCGGCGCAGATCATGGGTGACGCCATTGTCATCCACCAGCAGCAGCGTGACATAGCGCCCGGTCGCGCCGCTGATCGTTCCGCGCAGCGAATCGCCCGCCGCCACGTCCTGCGACTGCAATTGCACGGCCAGCGGAAAGACCGGATAACGCAGGTCGCGCCGGGCGAATGTCAGCGCCGGGCATTGCCGCGGATCGATCAGCACCGCCTGACCCGTCAGTTCGGTCTCCAGCCCCTGCGTCAGGTTGCGCAGCAGGCGGGGAAACTCCTCGTCATCCGAGGCCAGCAGGCTCAGCCTGATCTGCCCGTCCTCGGTCAGCGCGGGCAGGGCCAGCAGGCAGGGCTCGGTCAGGTTGTCGCGGATGCGCTGGAACAGATCGGCCAGATCGGGATCGGTTTCGGCCGGGTTTTCCCGCGGCTCGGCCGGCATCTGGGGCGGCGCGGGGGCGGCGGTTTCGGCCGGCGCCATGGGCAGGGCAGTGCTTTGCAGCAGCGGCGAGGCATCGGGCGCCTGCGTGGTCGGCGCGCCGGCGGTGGATTCCAGCCTGGGCGCGGGGATCGGCTGGCTGACCGGGCGCAGCAGCCCGCCCCCCTGGCCTTCGCCCGGCAGGGTCAGCGCGGTCAGCTGGATCTCGACCGGATCGGCCGACTGCCCGGGGCTGGTCCAGCGCCATGAGGGCGACCAGATGAGCGCGCCGGCCGCGCCCAGATGGACCGCGACCGATAGCGCCGAGGCGATCAGCCAGCCGCGCCCGCTTGCCCGCTGGCCGATCATCCGCCGCCGCCCCGCATGGTGACCAGCCTGATCTCGTGCCCGGCCAGTTCCGGCCGCCGCAGCAGCCCGACCAGCAGCCCGGCGGGCGCATCCCGGTCCAGCAGCAGATGCAGCGGGCCGGAGCTTTCGGCCAATGCTCCGGGCAGCATCTCGGGGCGGATGGCGGTGCCGTCCAGCCGCCAGTCCTCGGGCCCCGATACCTCGAGCAAGGGCGAGGGCAGGCCGTCCGGGGCCAGGGCCGAGGTGGTCGCCAGATTCAGCGCCGAACTCACTCTGGGATCCTGACCGGCCAGCAGAAAGTAGAAGATCAGCAGCAGCACGATGTTCACGATCGCCAGCGGCGTGTCGACATGCGCGCGATGCGAACGGATCGAGGTCAGGCGCAGGCTCATGGCGCGGTCCCCGCCGGGCTGGCGGGCGATGCCGGCGCCTCGGCGATCTGGACCGATCCGATGCCGCGCGCGGCCAGCGCCTCGAGCACGGTGACCACGTCCTGCACCGGCACTTCGGGGCGCAGGATGATCAGTACATGGCGGGTGTCCTGCGCCGCCAGCGCGTCGGCCAGCCCCGCCAGCCGGTCGATGCCGAAACGCTGGCCGGCGGCGGTGATGCCGTCGACATTCAGCGTCCAGATGGCGGTATTCTGCGCCGCGACGACCTTCGCGCCGGCGGCGGGCGCCGTTCCCGCACCGCCCTCGCCCTGCAGCGCGCCGCTGCGCAGCGGCAGCAACGAATAGGCCGCGAGGTTCGACGACAGCATGAAGAAGATCAGCAGTTGAAACAGCACATCGGCCAGCGCGGTCATCGAAAAGCGGACCGCCCGGCGCCGGCGCATCGGCAGGTCAAGGCCGGGCTGGCGCATCAGGGATTGCGCCGCCTGCATCCTTCAGCCCCGTTCCGGCGGCAGCTGCTTCGCGATCCGGCCGTGGATCGCGGCGGAAACGGCCAGTTCGATGCTTTGGCGTTCATCCTCGATCCGGCCGTCCAGCCAGGCCAGCACGAAATAGGCGATCAGCGCGATCGACAGCCCCGCCGCCGTGGTGGTCAGCGCCGTCCAGATCCCGGCCGCCAGCAGCCGCGGATCGGATGCCTGCTGGCTCAGCGCCAGGTTGCCGAAGGCGTCGATCATGCCGATCACCGTGCCCAGAAGGCCCAGCATCGGCGCCATCTGCACCACCGCCTCAAGCAGGCGCATGCGCGATCCCATCCGCACCAGTTCCGACAGCGCCACCTGCCGGGCCAGTTCCTCGCCATAGGCCGGATCTCCCGGCCGGGCGCGCAGCCCCGACATGACCGCCCCGAGAACGCGCGACAGGACGGTGTGGCCCTCCTGCGCCTTGCGCTGCGCCTCGTCGGGGCGGCCGTTCAGCCAGTCGTTCAGGATGGTTTCACCCAGCCCGTGCCCGCCGACGCCCATGCGGCGGAACTGCGCCACCTTGAAGATGACGACGGTCAGCGTCAGCACCGACAGCGCCGCCAGAGCGGCAAAGACGGCCCAGGTGGTGAGAGGCAGATCCCAACGCATCACAGGCCGAAATCGATATCCGTCCGTGTCTGCGTGGCCAGGCCGCCCAGGCAGATATCGCGCAGATCGGTATTGTCCGGGCCACTGCATTCGGCCACGTCATTGACCACGATGCGGCCGATATCGGCGCATTTGCGTTCCGGCAGCTCGAACATCGCGACCTTGGTCTTGCCGGCGATCATGCCGCCGAAATCAAGTATCGGCAGCGATTGCACCACGCCCTGCCTGTCAAAGATGGCGACCTGCCAGGCGGCCCGCTGAATGGCCTGGTCCAGCCGGTTCGTGGTCACCACCGTCAGCCGGCAGGCCCCGGTTTCGGTGTCAACGGCACCGTTGAGCTCCAGCATGACCTTGCCGGCGGGGGCGGCCGTTTCCTGCGCGCCAAGCGGCGCCGCGACGGCAAGTGACAGCGACACGAGCAACATTCCGAAATTGCGCGACATGGCGTTCCTTTCAGAGGATGGGGTTACATGTTGGGGGCAGCATCAACGCCAGGCGCGAAAAGCCGGTGCCGGAACGCCGCACGGTTGCGGACAGGGTCAGGATCGGTTTCATGGTCATGAAATCCCATTTATGCCCTTGGGCTGTAACACGGCAGAATACATTGCTCAATCGGTGGCCTGTCAACCTGAAGTTGAAGCGCATCCGCTGCGCCGCGCTTGCCGGATCGATCCTGCTGGCGGGGGCGGCCGGGGCGGCGGCCGAGCTGCGCCTGTGCAACCAGTCCTTCGAGGTGCTGAACGTCGCGCTGGCCGAGCCCGGCGAGGGGCAGGCGTTTCTGACGCGGGGCTGGTGGCGGGTGGCGCCCAACCAATGCGCGACTTTGCAGCGCGAATCGCTGGGGTCACGTTATTATTATGTCTTTGCTACCGATGTTTTCGGTAATGACGTCCTGGCGGGGTCGATTCCGATGTGCGTGGCGCCAAGGCGATTCGAGATCAGCGGCCAGCAGGATTGCCTGCTGCGCGGCTATCTGGATGCCCGTTTCGCCGAGATTGACACCGGGATGCAATCAAGCTGGACTATATTCGTCACGCCGCGACCGAACTGAGAAAGGTGCATGGACAGGCGACCGGACATCCCGAGGATCCTTGGCGGCAGTCTCGCGCTGGCTGGCTGGCTGCTGCTGGCCGCGCCGGCGCAGCCGCAGGAGGGGTCCGGGCTGGTGATCTCGGCGCTGCCCTCGGAACTGGTGATCGGCGCCGCCGAGGGCGCGGCGATTCAGGCCGCGGGGCCGGCCCTGCCGGTCGGTTACGATGACGGCGCGCTTCCGGCGCAGCCGCGCGCGGCGGGGATGCCCCGGCCGTCGATCATCGTGGGCGATCTGGCGATCCTCGCCGGCATCGGTCCGCGCGGCGCGCTTGGCATGCCCTTTGCCGCGCGCGAGGCGATCCGCCAGCGCGATCCGGCCCTGTTCGAGCGGCTGCTGGGGCGCGGCGTTTTCGATCCGCGCGAGGATCGCCTGGCCGAGGCGCTGCAGACCGAGTTGCTGCGGCTGGGCTGCTATGACGGCCGGATCGACGGCGCCTGGGGGGCTGGTTCCGAGCGCGCGGTCGAGCGCTGGCGCGACGCCGCGCAGATCGAGATCGCGGCGGCGGCCGGGGTGCCGCTCTACCGCGCCATCCTTCGCGGTGGCGAGGTGACCTGCCCCGAAATCGCCCGCCCGGCGCCCGCCGTGGCGGCCCCGGCCGCGCCACGGCAGCCGCGGGCCGGCGCGGGTGGTGGCGCTGGCCGCGCGGCGGCCGTCAAGCGCCGGCCGGCGGCGGCACAGCAACCGGCCCAGCCGGCGCAGAAGCCCGGAACCGTGACCATCAATCCCAAATTCACCGGCGCGGGCATCTACCGCTAGGCGAATGACCGAGATCGATCCCCGCTTTCGTCAGATGGGCAGGGTGGCGCGCCGTCGCCGCCGCCGTGGCCGGGCGGTCCGCGCCGGGGCCGGACTGGTGCTGCTGGCCCTTCTGGCGGGGCTTGGCTGGCGCCAGTTCGGGCCGCAGCTGCGGGTCTGGTTTCGCGATGGCGGCCCCGAAATGATGGCGCAGGTCGAGGCCCAGTTCGACATCGCGCCGGTCCGGGGCAGCGATACCTTTGCCGATATTCCAGGCGATCCGCTGATCATCCCGGCGAATGAGGACGGCCCGACGCAGGGTGAAACCCTCGTGCCCGCGCCTGCCGCGCTGGCCGCCTCGCGCCGCGTGGCGACGCCCGCCGTGCAGCTTGCGGTGCTGGACAGCCGCCTGATCCCGCGCGATCGCCGGCTGGTCG
Source organism: Paracoccus halophilus (assembly GCF_000763905.1). Lineage (GTDB taxonomy): Bacteria > Pseudomonadota > Alphaproteobacteria > Rhodobacterales > Rhodobacteraceae > Paracoccus > Paracoccus halophilus. Next base: position 41,455 of record NZ_JRKN01000013.1, on the reverse strand, counting down.
CGGCGCTGCCCTCGACGCGCGAGGAATTCGCGCTGTTTCAGGCCGAGCGCAGCCGCGAGCGGCTGATGAATGCCGGCGCGGCCGCCGAGGTGCTGCCGGGTCCGGGGGATGCGCAGCTGGCCGCCTCGGGCGTGGCCTTTCTGCGCGACGCGGCCTATCGCGCGCCGCTCTGGCGCGAACTGATCCTTGAAACCGCCCGGCCCATAGCCCCCGAGGCGCTGCTGGCCGAAAACGGGTTCGATGCCGGGCAGGCGCAGCAGCTTGGCGCGCGCCTGCGCACGCAGCTTGACCTTGACGAATCGCTGCCCGCCGGCGCGGTGCTGGCATTGCGCTATCGTCCGGGCGGCGCGCGCCGCGAGGTGATCCAGCTGTCGCTCTACGACACGCGGGGCTTTGTCGGTTCGCTGGCGCTGTCGGCGGCGGGCCAGCTTGTGCCGGCGGCCGATGCCTGGGCCGACCAGCCGCTGCTTGCCGATCTGATGCAGCGCGGCGCCACCGCGCCGCAGGGCCAGCAGCGGCTGCTCGACGTGATCTATTCGGCCGCCCTGCGCAACGACGTGCCGCCCGAGATCATCGGCGAGGCGCTGGCCCTGATGTCGCAGGTCCATGACCTTGACGGCTATGCCGATGACGACGACCGGCTGACGCTGATCTATTCGGCCGAGGCCGCGATCCGCCCCGGCGCGGTCCTGTTCGTCGGCGTCACCGGCCCTTCGGGGGACAGGCGCTGCTATGTCGTCCCCGCGCCCGAGGGCTTTGAATGCTACGCCCCCGGCGCCCGCGTGCAGCTGCGCGCCGCCGGCCTGGCGGGGCTGCTGCCGCCGGTCGGCGGCGTGCTGTCGCAACGCTTCGTGCCAGCCGCAGAGGCGGGTGGCGATGCCGGGCGCGGCCGGGTCTTCTGGACCGCGCCGCAGGGCAGCCCGGTGCTGGCCGCCGCGGCCGGGCGGGTCACCGCCCTTGACCCCGGCCGGGTCGAGATCACGCATGAGGACGGGCTGGTCAGCCGCTATGCCGGGCTGGGCGCGCCCTCGCCGCGCCTGTCCGAGGGCGCGCAGCTGGCCCGGGGCGCGGTGCTGGGCCAGATCGGGCCGCCGTCCGGCGGGCAGCAGCCGGGCCTGTCCTTCGCGCTGCTCAAGGATGGCCGGCCGGTCGATCCGCTGCCCTATTTCGGTGCCGGAACCGAGGTTCTTGCCTCGGATTCCATCGAATCGCTGATCGGCCATATCATCCGGGTCGAAAGCGCGGGCAATGCGCGGGCCCGCAATCCGCGCTCCACCGCCACCGGGCTGGGGCAGTTCATCGAAAGCACCTGGCTGCGGATGATGCGCAGCTATCGCCCCGATCTGGTGGCCGGCATGACGCGGCGCGAGCTGCTGGACCTGCGGCTCGACCCCGAGATGTCGCGCCGGATGGTTCGTCGCCTGGCGCAGGAGAACGAGGCCTATCTGCGGGCGCGCGGCCATTCGATTTCCGCCGGGCGCCTGTATCTGGCGCATTTCCTTGGCCCGGCCGGGGCGGATCTGGCGCTGCGCGCGGATCCCGGCCAGCAGGTTCACGAGGTGATGGGCGCGGCGGTGGTCTCGGCCAATCCGTTTCTGCGCGGCTGGTCCATCGGCCAGTTGCAGAACTGGGCCGAGCGCCGGATGAGCGGCGCCGCCGCGCCGGCCATGACGGTCGTGCCCGAACTGCCCGCCTCGGCCGAGTTGCGCGCCTTCATGGCCGAGATGGATCGCCTGCGCCCGGACCGCAAGGGTTGACATGCCCCGATCTTGACCCTTGGTAAACCTGTGTTTGCCGGGCCAGAATCGCCCTGAAAACCGCATATATGCGCGTATCTGCCCTTGTATTCGCCGGGACAAGCAAAGTAACCCTAGGCTGTAAATATTCAACTATCGCGCTGCCACTGCCTCCTTGCTGAAAGAAGACATCCGCCGATGTTGCCGATTGCCTGTAACGCCACACGTCTGTTCTGCCGTTCCCGTCTGCTTCTCACCACCGCGCTGATATCCGTGTCCTCCCTGACCTATGGGGCGGGTGTCGCGCATGCGCAGATGTATCTGGACAATGTCGCGCCCGGCGACGGAACCATCGAAACGCAATCCGGCGATTGGGCTGGCGACAGCGAAATCTGGGTGGATGCAAGCGGCCAGAACGCGGGGGTGCTGCCAAGCGACCAGATCGGCATCCTGACCGAAAGCAACAACCCGGTGCCCAGCACCGAGACGCAGCCGATCACCCTCAGCCTTGTTGGGGGCGATTTGCCCGACGTGGCCGGCCTTCAGGTTGATTCGGGGTTTTTCCGGATCAATGGCGGCCAGTTGCAAAGCACGGCGGCCACACTCTCGCTTTCGGTTGCGGCGGGGTCCCAGCTCGAAGTCCGGTCTTCTGTCCAGTCGAGCGGCACGATCAATGTGTCGGGTCCGGGCCAGGTCATCTTTGACCGCCTGGTCGAGGGCGCCATCGACAATAGCGGCAATACCCGCGTGCGCAACGCGGTTGATGGCAGCGTCGTCAACCGGGCCGGCGCCGAGATCGCGCTGCTGGGCGATGTGACCGGCAGTCTGAACAATCTGGGCCAGGCGACGGTTGCCGGCGACATCTCGGGCAGCGTCACCAATTCGGGCAACCTGTTCGTCGCCGTCTCTCAGGACGGCGACGATACCGACATGGTTGAACTGAGCAACGCCGCCACCGGTCTGGTGAGCGTGCGCGCCGGTGCCGAGCTGAGCGTCGATCAGGATATCGACAATGCCGGACGGCTGGCCGTCACCGGCACGCTGAACGGCAGGGTCATCGCCTCGGGCGACAGCCGGACCGAGCTTGTCTCGGAGGACGGATCCGCGGGCAGGCTGAACGGCGATCTGATCAGCGGCGGTGTCGTGCAGTTTTCCGGCGGCACGCTGGACGGCGACCTGACCAGCAATGGCAGCATCGAAGGCAGCGGCACGATCATCGGCAATTTCCTGAACACGGGCAGCGGCTCGTTCTCGGGCGAGATCCGCGCGCGCGCGCCGGGGGCAGGCGGCACCCTGCAGAATGAGGGCACGCTGGTCACCGGCGGCGATCTGACGGCGGTCGCGGTGATCAATGACGGCGAGCTGACGGTCACCGCCGGTGATACGCTGACCGCCGCCGTCACCAACGGCGACAATGCGGTTGCGACGCTCAATCTGGACGGCACGCTGGTCGGCGGGCTGGTCAATGCCGGCGGCAGCACGGTGAACATGGGCGCCGATGCGGTCATCACCGCCAATGTCCAAAATACCGGCGAAATGAACATTGCCGGGGACATTCAGGGCGGGCTGAGGAACCAAGGCACCGTCGAAACCGCCGGCGATGTCACGCTGGGCAGCCTGACGACATTCGCCGGGAGCCAGACCACGGTAAACGCGGGGGATCGCCTGACCTCGGACGGCGTGATCGACAATTCCGGCATGCTGAGCGTGGCCGGGTCGCTGGTTTCGGCGGGCGGGATCGTCAACTCGGACGAGATGGAGGTCCTGGGCTCGGTCGAGATCACCGGCACCGATCCCGATGACCGGCTGCTGAACGGAAACGGCGCCCGCCTGACGCTGGATGGCGCCGCGATCACCGGCGATATCGTCAATGACGGCGCGATGACCGTGATCTCGGATGCGCAGATCACCGGCGATCTGACCAACAACAATCTCGTGACGCTGGATTCGACCGCAGGGCTGGATGTCACGCTGACCGTCAATGGTCGTTTCGTGAACAACGCCGATGTCAATGGCACCGGCGCGAACACGATGCGGATCGAGACCGAGCGGTTCGTCAACCTTTCGGGCACGATCACCAATGTCGAGGTGATCGGCGATCTCGAAAATCACGACAGGCTGGTCTACAGCGAAGATTCGGAGTTCGAGACGGGCGGCCTGTTCAACATGGATACCGGCGTGGTCAATGTCTCGGCCACCCTGAACATGAATGGCGGCGACGTCAGCAACCAGGGCGAATTCCTGCTGCGCACCGATCCCGATTCCGCGGGCAATCTGACCGGGGTGGACAGGCTGACGAATGCCGGCTCGGGCCAGTTCGACATCGCCGACGGCACCTCGGTTTCGGCGAATTCGGTGGTGAATCAGGACGATGCCGAGCTGGTCGTCGGCGGGCAGCTGACCTCGGCCGGCGGCATCGACAACAGCGCGTCGCTGACGATTGCCGCCACCGGGGTGGTGACCGGAGGGCTGGACAATAGCGGCACGGTGTCGATGCAGGGCGGCAGCCTGACCGGAGACGTGCAGAACGATGGCAGCCTGACCGGCACGGGCACCGTGATCGGCGATATCACCAACGGCACCGATGGCGCGGACAATTCCGCCGTGGAACTGGCGCTTGACGGAGAGGTGCAGGGCACTGTCGTCAACTATGGCACCATGACGCAAAGCGGCACTCTGGATGTTCAGCGGCTCAGCAATATCGGCAGTCTCGATATCGGGGGCGCGGGGGCCCTGATCTCGGATAACGTGGTGACGAACAGCGGCGCACTGGTTCTGGCGGGCGAGCTTGCCGGCGGGCTGAACAATTCCGGCACCATTGAACTGAACGGCGGCACGATCAGCGGCGATGTCACCAACCGGGGCACAGGCCGGATCGAAGGCAGCGGCACGCTGACCGGCGGGCTGACCAATAACGGGGCGCTGACAACGCGCGGTGATCTGACGGTTGCCTCGCTTGGAAATAGCGGGACATTGACGGTCACCGTCGGCAGCACGCTGACTTCGGACGCGGCGGTAGAAAACAGGGGCAGCGCGACGATCACCGGAACGCTTGAGGGCGGGCTGGACAATTCCGGCACCACCGAGTTGGACGGCGGCACGATCAGCCGCGATGTCACCAACCGGGGCAAAGGCCTGATCGAAGGCAGCGGCACGCTGACCCGCGGGCTGACGAATAACGGCAGGGCGGTGCTGGCCGGCTCGGTGGCGGGCGAGATCGTCAACCGCGGGGTGCTGACCGTTGCCGCCGAGAGCAAGCTGATCGCGAGCACGGTGGTGAAGAATCGCGGCACGGCGCTGATCGAGGGCAGGCTGACTGGCGGGTTGAACAATGGCGACGATCGGTTCGCGGCCACGACCGAGATCGACGGCGGCGTGATAAGCGGCACGCTGACCAATGCCGCAGACAGCACGGTCACCGGGACCGGCACCATCGTGAGGCTCGACAATGCCGGCAGCGCGACGCTTGGCGGCCGGGTGGGCGTGCTCGCCAATGACACCACGGGTGTGCTGAATACCAGCGCCGGGACCGGCAACCTGCGGGTCTCGGGGCTGGTCAATAACGGGCAGGTGACGGTCGCCGCCGGGACGGTGCTGTCCACTGATCCGGAAGATGCCAATTCGCGGATCACCAACAATTCCCGGCTGACGATCGCCGGCAGCGTGCATGGCGATATCACCAATGGCGACGCCAGCAATACCGCCTCGACAGTGTTGTCCGGCGGCACCGTGAGCGGGCTGCTGACCAATGCCCGGGGCAGTTCGGTCAGCGGGAACGGCACCATCGTGAGGCTCGACAATGCCGGCAGCGCGACGCTCGGCGGCCGGGTGGGTGCACTTGAAAATGACGCCACGGGTGTGCTGAACACCAGCGCCGATACCGGCAACCTGCGGGTTTCGGAACTGGTCAATAACGGGCGGGTGACGGTCGCCGCCGGGACGGTGCTGTCCACCGATCCGCGTGATGAAGATTCGCGGATCACCAACAATTCACGGTTGACGATCGCCGGTCGGGTGCGCGGCAATATCGTCAATGGCAACGGCAGAAATGCCGCCTCGACAGTGTTGTCCGGCGGCATCGTGAATGGGCTGCTAGCCAATGCCCGGGGCAGCGCCGTCACCGGGACCGGCACCATCACCAACCTCGATAACGCTGGCAGCGCGACGCTTGGCGGCCGGGTGGGTGCACTTGAAAATGACGCCACAGGCGTGTTGAACACCAGCGTCGATACCGGCAACCTGCGGGTTTCGGCGCTGGTCAATAACGGGCAGGTGACGGTCGCCGCCGGGACGGTGCTGTCCACCGATCCGCGTGATGAAGATTCGCTAATCACCAACAATGCCGGGCTAACGATCGCCGGCCGGGTGCGCGGCAATATCGTCAATGGCAACGGCAGAAATGCCGCCTCGACAGTGTTGTCGGGCGGCATCGTGCACGGGCGGCTGACCAATGCGGCGAGCAGTTCGGTCAGCGGAACCGGCACCATCGCCTCGCTTGTCAACGCGGGCACAGCGACGCTTGGCGGCCGGGTCACCGGCAATCTGACCAACCAGAGCGGCGGCACGCTGGGCGTGATCGGGACGCTGAGCGTGCGCGGCGCACTGCGTAATGATGGCGGCGCCGGGTTGAATGTGGCGCAAGGCAGGTCTCTGAGCGTCGCCGATGGCCTGACAAACGCGCTGGAAGGCGAGGTCCAACTGGATGGTGCGATCACTGGCGCGGTGGGTAACAGCGGAAGTTTCACCCAGGCCGCAACGGGGCTTCTGGAAGGGTCGCTGACGACGGATGGCGAGGCCGACCTGGCCGGCAGGATCGACGGCGACCTGATCTATCTTGGCGGCGAGCTGCTGCTCTCCGATACTTTCAGCGTCAGCGGCGATCTGCAGCTGGACAGCAACTATAATATCGCGGCGGGGCAGCGCGTCACGGCCGGGCGGACCGTGGTCGGCGGTGACGACGTCGAGCTGGGTCTGCGCGGCCGGCTGGACGGCGATCTGCTGAACAATGGCAGCGTCAATGTGGACGGCCGGGGCGTGGCCGTCAGCGGCCGTCTCACGAATGACGGCGTGATCAACCTGGAGGATAATTTGGCCGGCGATACCCTGCGCGTCGGCGGCCTTGACGGCAGTGGCGAATATCGTCTGGATATCGATGTCGCCGCAAGAAGCACCGACCGGATCGTCATCAACGGCGGTGCCGCGACCGGGCTCTATGCGCTGGAGCTGAACTTCGTCGATGAAAACGCGGTGCTGGCCAGCGACAACCGGCTGACGCTGATGGATGTCGACGAGGCGTTCCGCGCCGAGAACAGCTTTGACTTCAGCCATAGCGATCTGCCCTCGATCTCCGAGCGGATCGTCTATTCGGTCGAGCAGCTTGGCCGGGGCGGGGATGTGGTTCTGGTCAGCCAGACCAACCCGGCAATCGGCGCGCTGTTTGGCAATGTGGCGCTGACGCAATCGCTGATCGGCTCGGTCATCAACCGCCCGACCAGCCCCTTTGTGACCGCGCTGGCTTATGAGGATGAGCAGAAGCCCTGCGGGGTGGGCAGCTGGGGCCGGGTCACCGGCGGTCATGCGACGGCGGACGGCTCGACCAGCAATGGCATCAGCAGGGTGTCGAGCGAAATCACGGCCGATTACTACGGTATGCAGGTCGGCACCGATCTGGCCTGTTTCGATGACCGTTTCGGCGGCTGGGACATGGCCTTCGGCGTGCTGGGCGGGATCAACCGCGGCGATACGAACCAGCCGGTTTACGCCATCGATCCGAACAATTCGCGCAGCCTGAGCGGGACGCTGACCAGCTATAACTCGACCGATTTCGAACAGCGCTATGTCGGCGTCTACGCCACCGCCACCCGCGGAGCCTTCCAGGCGGATCTGCAATACCGGATCGAAAAGACCGATTTCACCATCGAAAACAACCCTGTGGCCGGCCGCGCGGGGCTGGGGCTGAGCGAGACCGACTTCTCCAGCGATGCCTGGACGCTGAGCGGCTCGGTCAGCTATGGTGTCCTGATCGGCGAAAGCGGCTGGGCCGTGGTGCCGACGCTCGGCTTTGCCTGGTCCGAGATGTCCACCGATTCCATCGCCTTCGACGACGGCTATCGCGTCATCTTCGACGACAGCAGCCGCAAGATCGGCTTTGTCGGCGCGACGCTTGCCAAAACCTTTGTACAGCAAAGCGAAAATTCGGCGCTGTCCACCTTTGTCACCGGCACCTGGTACAAGGATTTCGCCGATCCGACGATCTCGGTTTTCCGGCGGGACAATGATGCGGAATTCACGCCGCAAAGGCTGGAATCGGAAAACCTGGGATCCTATGGCGAGATCAGCATCGGCGCCAACTGGATCAAGGTGCTGGGGCCGAAATCGCGGGGCCGCCAGCTCAGCGCCGGGGCGCGGATCGATGCGCGTTACGGCGACCGCCTGGACAGTGTCGGCGTATCCGGCCAGTTGCGCTGGCAATTCTGACTGGCTTCCGGTCCGGGGCGCCGTTAGTCTGCGCCAACCGTCACGGGCCTGTCCTGTGCATGTGCGGCGGCGGCATTGTAACGAAGTCTTTTTTGGGGGTCAGTGACGCATGTCCTGGTTCAGCAAGGTCGCCTGGAAGGAAGGGCTTTTCCTTCAGCCGCAGCATCTGCAGCAGGCCGACCGCTATCACGAGCATCTGGTCAGCGCCCGCACCCGGCTGATCACCCCCTATCCCTGGGGCGTGGGCGAACTGGTCCTGGACCGCGATCAGGCGCAGCAGGGCATGATCGCGCTGCGTGCCGTGTCGGGCATCATGCCGGACGGGACGCCCTTTGACGCGCCGGGCACCGGGCCGCTGCCGCTGCCGGTCCGCGTGCCCGAGGATGCCGCCGGCCAGTTCGTCTGGCTGACCCTGCCCGACAGTTCGCCCAATATGCGCGACGCCTCGCCCCATGAAGAGGAGGGCGCGACCACCCGCTGGGGCGTGATCACGGAAACCGTCAGCGACAGCGCCTCGTCGGCGCGGATCGAGCAATTGCTGGAACTGGCTGTGCCGCGGCTGGAACTGGCGGTGCGCAAGACGCCGCGTCCGGGCTATCAGAACCTGCGCCTTGCCCGCATCTCCGAGGTGCGCGACGGCGTCGTCACGCTGGACGAGACCTTTCCGCCGCCGGCGCTGGTCATTGCCGCGCATCCGCAGATCCTGGGCTATCTGACCCGCGTGATCGGCTGGATCGAGGCGCGGCTGGAAAGCCTCGCGCGTTATGCGACGGACCCCTCGGCCGGGGGCGGCTTGCAGGCCAGCGACTACCTGATGCTGATGGCGCTGAACCGCCAGATCGGCGTCATGCGCCACCTGTCGCGCACGCTCGCCGTCCACCCCGAGGCGCTGTATCGCGAACTGGTCGCGCTGGCCGGCGAATTGACGACCTTCGACAGCGGCAACCGCCATGCGCCGGATTACCCGCCCTATGACCACGAAAACCCCAGGGAAAGCTTTGCCGAGCTGGTGGCCGATATCCAGCGCCTGCTGTCGCGCGATGTCGGCCGCGCGATCCGTCTGCCGCTGCGGCAGGTGCGGCAGAACTCCTATCTGGCCGAGGTCGCCGACCGCAACCTGTTCCGCGAGGCGGCTTTCATCATCGAGGTGGAAAGCGCCAAGCCCCTGACCCAGGTGCAGTCGCAATTCCCCGAGCTCTGCAAGGTCGGCCCGAACACCCGCATGTCGGAAATCGTGAACAACAACCTGCCGGGCATCGGCTTGCAGCATCTGCCGAACCCGCCGCGACAGATCCGCGTGCTGTCCTCGAACGTGTATTTCCGGCTTGAGCGAAATTCGCCGCTATGGCGCGAATTCTCGACCGCGCCGGCCATCGGCATGCATTTCGCCGGTGACTGGCCGCATCTGAAACTGGAACTGTGGGCCGTGCCCGAGAGGTCCTGATGGCAGGCAAGGGTGACGACAACGACAAGACGGTGTTCGGCGGCCCGCTGCCGGGCGCGCCGCGCCGGGACGCCTGGACCTATCCGCAGGCCGGGGCGGGGCGCGACGATGGCCGGACCCGGATCGGCCCGCCGGGGCAGGACGGTGGCTCGCCCTTTGGCCCGCCGCCGCAGGGGGGCGGGCAGGGCTCGACCTGGATCGGCGGCCCGGCCCGGCCGGCGCAGGGCCAGCCGCCGCAGGGATACCAGCCATATCCGCAGCCGGGGCAGGGCCATGGCGCGGGCCCTTCGGGCTCGCCCTGGCCGAATTACGGCGACCCGTCGCAGATCGGGCGCGCGGCGGGGCCGGATCAGCGCGGCTTCTTTCCCGATCTGGACGCGCAGCAGCCCGGGATGGTCAGCCACGCGCCGCGCATCCCCTTGGCCGAGGCGTTGCGGGTCCGCGATCTGGGCGCGGCCTCCTCCTCGAACCCCTTGCTGGCGGCTGCAGCGAGCCTCCTGATCCTGCTGGGCCGGTTGCGCACCGGGCTGGTCGAATTGCAGGTCGCGCCGCTGATGGAGCATGTCACCCGCGAAATCGACCGGTTCGAGCGCAATGCGCTTTCCGCCGGTATCAACCCGCATGAGGCGCTGGTGGCGAAATACGCGCTGTCGGGCACGGCGGACGATATCGTGCAGAACCTGCCCGGCGGCGATCGCGGCAACTGGCAGCAATATTCCATGGTCGCGCGGTTCTTTCACAAGCGCGATTCCGGCGTCGGCTTTTTCCAGGAGGCGGAAAAGGCCCTTCAGGCCCCGGCCCAGAACTATAACCTGCTGGAACTGATGCTGGTCTGCCTGTCGCTGGGATTCGAGGGCCAGTTCCGCACCATGCCCAATGGCGCGGCGGAACTGTCGCGCATCCGCAGCGCCATCTATGAAAGCCTGCGCCGCGTCCATCCGCGCCCGGACGAGGATATCTCGGTCATGTGGCAGCCGGTGGTGCAGGGCAGGGGCAGGCGCTTCGCCTCGATCCCGGTGGCGGCGGTGGCGGGGATCGCCGCGCTGGCGCTGGTCGGGCTGTTCGCGACCCTGCTGACGCTGATCAACCGCGATGCCGCCGTTGCCGCCGAAAGCCTGCGCGATGTCGCGATCGGCGCGTCGGGGATCCAGATCGACCGCACCGTGCAGAGCGCGCCCTTTGTCGCCGCGATCCCGCAGCTTGACCGCATCCGCGCCGCCTTTGGCGACGAGATCGCGGATGGCAGCGTCTCGGTCGATGCCAAGGGCGATTACATCGCGATCCGGGTGGGCGATCTGCAACTGTTCGATACCGGCTCGGTCGAGGTCAAGCCCGGCTTTGCCCAGCTTGCCGCCCGCATCGCCGAGGTGCTGAACGCCGAACAGGGCCCGATCCTGATCGAGGGGCATACCGACAATGTGCCGCTGTCCGGCCGGGGCCGGTTCAAGGACAATTACCAGCTTTCCAGGGCGCGCGCCGATGCGGTGTCGACCGTGCTGAACCCGCTTCTGACCGATGCCACCCGCGTCACGACCGAAGGCCGGGGCGAGGACGACCCGGTCGGCGACAACAGCACGGCCGAGGGCCGGGCCGACAATCGCCGGGTCGAGATCATGTTGGCGCGCGAAGGCACCTATGCGCCGCCCGCCGCCCCGGTGCCGGAGGTCGCGAATTGAGATTGCTGGGCATTTACATTCCGACTCCGCGCTGGCGCAAACATGGCTGGTGGCGCTGGACCGTGACCGTTCTGGGCATCGGCGCGCTTTGCGCCGCGATCTGGATCGGCGGGCCGATGACCGGCTGGGGTCCCCTGATCGGGATCACCTGGCGGCTGGTGCTGATCGGGCTGATCCTGGGCATTTTCCTGACCGTCCTGATCCTGCGCTGGCGCCGCCGGGTCCGCGCCGCGCGGGCGATCGAAGAGGCGATGATCCCCGCCGAGCCCGAGGGCGACGGCAAGATCCTGGCCGAAAAGATGACCGAGGCGCTGGCGGTGCTGAAAAGATCGGGCGGCGCGGCCTCGCTTTACGATCTGCCCTGGTATGTGATCATTGGCCCGCCCGGCGCCGGCAAGACCACGGCGCTGGCCAATTCCGGGCTGGATTTCCCGCTGGCCCAGACGCAGGCGGTGTCCGGCTTCGGCGGCACGCGGAACATGGATTTCTGGTTCGCCGAGGATGCGGTGCTGATCGACACCGCCGGGCGCTATACCACACAGGACAGCGACAAGGCCGCCGACAAGGCCAGCTGGGATGCGTTCCTCGACCTGCTGAAGCGCACCCGGCCCAACCAGCCGATCAATGGCGTCATCCTGTCCTTTTCCGTCGAGGACATGATGCAGGAGGACGCGGCCACCCTGCAGGCCCATGCCGAGACCGTCCGCGCCCGTCTGGCGGAACTGCACGAGCAGCTGAAAATCGACTTTCCGGTCTATGTGATGTTCACCAAGGCCGATCTGATCGCCGGTTTCCGGGAATATTTCGCCAGTTTCAGCCTGAACCGGCGCAAGCTGGTCTGGGGCGTGACCTTCCGGACAGCCGATCGCAAGGCGATCACGCATGAGGCGGTGCCGGCCGAATTCGACCGCCTCGTGTCGCGCCTGTCCGACGAGATCATCGACCGTCTGTCCGAGGAACCCGACGGCGTCGCCCGCATCGCGATTTTCGGCCTGCCCGGCCAGATGACCCTGTTGCGCGACAATGTCGGCGCCTTTCTGCGCCGCGTGTTCGAGCCCACCCGCTACAAGACGAACGCCATCCTGCGCGGGTTCTACTTCACCTCGGGCACGCAGGAGGGCACGCCCATCGACCAGGTGCTGGGCGCGATCAACGAGCCGGGCGCTGGCGGCTTCGCCTCGGGCTTCATGTCGGGGCGGGGGAAAAGCTTCTTCATCCACGACCTGTTGCGCGGCGTGGTCTTTCCCGAACAGGGCTGGGTGTCGCATGACCGCAAGGCGGTGCGCCGGGCGCTGGTGCTGCGCAGCGTGGCGCTAAGCGTCGTCGCCATCATGACCCTGGGCGCCGCCAGCGCCGTCGGCATCAGCTTCTGGAAGAACACGCAACTCGTCCGCACCGCCGAGGCCGAGACCGACGCCTGGCGCCGCGCCGCCGCCGAGGAACTGTCGAAGGACGTGATCGACGACCCGGACCTGACCCCGGTGCTGCCGCTGCTGAACGATCTGGCCACCATGCCGGCCGGCTATGGCGACAGCGAAGAACCCAGCCTGTGGGAGGGCTTTGGCCTGAGCCAGCGCGACCGCCTGAACCGGGTCGCGACCGATACCTATGCCGGCGCGCTGGAGCGCATGATGCGCCCGCGCCTGATCCTGGATCTTGAGCGCAAGATACCGGAGATCATCCGCTCGGCCGAGATGACCGAGATCTATCGCGCGCTCAAGGTCTATCTGCTTCTGGGCAAGCAGGGCGAGACGACCGATGACGATGCCATCCGGGCATGGTTCGCGCAAAGCTGGCGCGCGGATTATCCGGGCCGCACCGGGCTGGACCAGATGGACCAGCTGAAGCGGCATCTCGAGGCGATGCTGGTGCTGGACGACCGGCGCGACATCCAGGTCACGCTGGACCAGACCACGGTGGACCGCGCCCGCGCCGCCATTGCGCAACTGCCGCTGGACGAACAGGCCTATGCGATCATCAGGGACGGCGCCGTGGCGGTCGGGCTGGATGACTGGAATCTGGTCGAGGCGGCGGGCGGCAATGCCGCGACGCAGGTCTTTGCCACCCGCGACGGCAGCGATCTGGCCGACCTGACCGTGCCGGGGCTTTATACCTATGAAGGTTTCTGGGGCTATTTCTACGACCAGCTTGCCGTGGTCGGCGAGGAGTTGCGCCGCGACCAGTGGGTGCTGGGCGATTTCGCCGACCCGGCCGAGATCGAGGGCCGTCTGGCGCGGCTGGACCGCGATCTGCTGGACCGCTATCGCGGCGATTTCATCGCCGCCTGGAACAGGGTGCTGGACAATCTGACGCTGAATTCCATGGTTGCCGACAAGCCGCGATATGCGGCGCTCGGGACGGCTGCCTCGGCCTCGGCCTCGCCGCTGCTCGGCCTCGTGAATGCGGTGGCCAGCCAGACGCAATTGCCGCGCGAATACGAAGAGCTGCAAGGGGTCGATCCGGCGACGCTGCTGCAGGGCGGCGCGGGCGGTGACGAAGGCGCCGGCGGCGGCATGGCCGGCGCCATCGGCAAGCAGCTTGCCTCGCGCCTGCAGTCGCGCTCGACCGGGGTGCAGCGCATCCTGATGGACGCGGCCTCGCAGCAGGGCGGCAAGGTTGCCGCGCGGGCCGGCGGCGGCGGGCAGGATGGCGGCGCCTCGAACAGCGTGACCGCCCCGATCGAGGCCATCGCGAAAGCCTTTGAAAACTGGCAATTGCTGGCCGAGGGCGAGCCGGGCCGCCGCCCGGTCGATACGCTTCTGGGCAATCTGGGCGCGATCTGGGAAAACCTGCGCATGGCCGAGGACAACCCGGACCAGGCCGCCGCCGCCCTGCCGACGCTGCTCAATACGCTGACGCAATACAATTCGCAGCTGCCGCAGCCGCTGGCGCAGATGGTGACCAGGGCGGAAAGCGATTTCCGCTCGGGCGCGTCGGATGCCTCGATCGAGGTGATGAACCGGGCGCTGACCGACCGCATCACCTTCATGTGCCGCGACACGATCATCGGCGCCTATCCCTTTGGCTCGCCATCGCGCAGCCTGTCGATCGACAATTTCGCGCGCTTCTTTGGCCCGGGCGGCGAAATGGACCGCTATTTCACCGAATATCTGGAACCCTATGCCGAACGCTCGCCCGAGGGGCTGACATGGCGTGCCGACAAGCCGATCGCCGGGCGGCTGTCGCTGAACACCCTGCGCCAGTTCGAGCGGGCCGAGCGCATCCGCCGTGCCTTTTTCGCCGGCGGCGGCACCAGCCCGGCGGTCGAGGTCACCGTGCAGCAGGTCGATGCCCATCCGACCGTCGAATCGGCGGTGCTGGTGATCAACGATACCAGGATCGAGACCACCCGCGGCTCGATGCCGCGCACGCTGGTCTGGCCGGGCGAAGGGAAATCGACCGGGCTGCGGCTGCTGCCGCCGCTGGCGCGCGATTCCTCGGTCGGGTTCACCGGCAGTTCCTGGACCTTCATGGAACTGCTGGATGCCGCCAGCTACAAGGAACAGCGCGGCGACGTGCTGCGCGCGACCTTCATGCTGGGCGGGCGCAACATCACCTATGACTTTACCATCAACGCCATTTCGAACCCCTTTACCATGCCGGAAATCAAGGATTTCGAATGTCCGCAGAGCATCGACTAGACGGCGCGACAGGGCTTTACGGCAAGCATCCCGGCTTTGGCGATTTCATCTCGGCCGGGCTGGGCGCGGGCTGGCCGGGCTTTGCCGACTGGGCGCAGACCTGTCTGGGCGCATGGCGCGACGCGGCGGGGCCGGACTGGCAGGCCCGTTTCGATGCCGCGCCGCCGCTGCGCTTCTGGATCGGCCCGGCGCTCACCGGCATGCAGCCGCTGCGCGGCGCCTGGATGCCGTCGCGCGACCGGACGGGGCGACGTTTCCCGCTGCTCATCACCCAGGCCGGGGGCTTGCCGCCGGTCGTGGATGGCGCGCAGGATTTCTATCAGGCGGCGCTGAACGGCCTGGCCGGCCTGCTGGCCGCCCCCGGCTTTGAGCCGCGCGACGAATTGCAGCAACTGGCGCTGCCCGCGCCGCCCGAAGGCGCGGCGCCGCCCTGGCCGACCTTCTGGGCGGTGAACCCCGAGCTTTCGGCACGGGATCTGTTTGCGCAGCTGGCAGCGACCGATCACGCCCATGCGACGGCCTCGCGCAGTTACTGGTGGTTTTCCGGACCCGGCGGCGGCCCCTCCGGCTTGCTGGCCTGTCAGGGCTGGCCCGGTCCGGAGGAATTGGGGTGGTTGATTTCCGGCGGACAGCTCGAAAGGGATGACGAATGAGTCCGACAGAGAGTGCATTGGTCTATGATTTTTCAGCGCTGACCGACCGCGGCCGCGTGCGTCAGCAGAACGAGGACAGCATTACCGCGCTGCCGGAATACGGGATCTGGGCGGTGGCCGACGGCATGGGCGGCCACGAGGCGGGCGATGTCGCCAGCCGGATCATCGTCGAGGAACTTGGCTCGCTGGGTGTGCCGATCAGCGCCCAGGACCAGCGCGCGCGGGTGCTGGAGCGGCTGGACCGCGCGCATCAGCGCATCCTGTCCCATGCCGGCGAGCGCGGCCTGCGCGGGGCCGGCTCGACGGTCGCGGCGCTGCTGCTGCATGGCTCGGAACTGGCCTGCATCTGGGCCGGCGACAGCCGCATCTACCTGATGCGCGAGGGCCGGCTGACGCCGCTGACCCGCGATCACAGCGAGGTGGCGATGATGGTTGCCGCCGGCACCATGACCGCGGATCAGGCGCGCAACGCGCCGCGTCGCAATGTTATCACCCGGGCCATCGGCATTGGCGATGATCCCCGCCCCGAGGTGGCCAGCGGCGTGATCAAGCCGGGTGACCGATTCCTGCTGTGCTCGGACGGGCTGACCGAACATCTGAAAGATCACGAGATCGCCGGTTTCGTCGCCCGCTCGCCCAGCGTGCAGGACACCGCGAGCGCCCTGATCAACGAGACGCTGGTGCGCGGCGCGCGCGACAATGTCAGCGTGATCGTGATCGATTGCGTGGCGGTGCCGCCGTCCGGGGATGAGGATGTCGAATAGCGATGCCGATCCGCCCTCTGGCCCGGGGGCCGAGGCCGCCGAGCGCACGGTGATCGCCGATGCCGTGCCGGCCGCGACGGGCGACAGGACCATTCTTGATACCGAGCCCGAGGCCACGGCGCCCCGGCTGGTCGAACAGGGCGCGCTGATCAACAACAATTACCGCATCCTGTCGCTGGTCAGCGCCGGCGGCATGGGCGAGGTCTATCGCGCCGAGAACGTCTTTACCGGCGACCCGGTGGCGGTCAAGGTCATCCTGCCGAACCTGGCCCGGGACCGGGCCGTGCTGGACCTGTTCCGGCGCGAGGCCCGCGTCCTCGTGCAATTGCGCGACGAAGCCATCGTACGCTATCATAATTTTGTTCTGGATCAGGGGCTTGATCGCTATTGCCTGATCATGGAATTCGTCGAGGGCCGGCATCTGGGCAAGCGCCTGCAAGAGGATGGGCCGCTGTCCGAACCCGAGGTGATCGCGCTGCTGCGCCGCATCGGGGCCGGGCTGCATCACGCCCATGCCGCCGGCGTGACGCATCGCGACCTGTCGCCCGACAATGTCATCCTGCGCCACGACCGCGTCGACGAGGCGGTGCTGATCGACTTTGGCATCGCGCGCTCGACCGAACTGGGCGACGGGCTCGAAGGGCGCTTTGCCGGCAAGTTCAAATATATCGCGCCCGAGCAGCTGGGCCATGCCGGGGGCGAGATCGGCCCCCGCACCGATGTCTATGGCCTTGGCCTGCTGATCGCGGCGGTGGCGCGCGGCACCGCGCTGGACATGGGCGATTCCGTCGTGTCGGCCTCGGCCGCGCGGCAGTCGATACCCGATCTGACCGGAATTTCGCACCGGTTGTTTCCGCTGCTGCAGCACATGCTCGAGCCGGCTCCGGCCGCGCGCCCGCCCGATATGGGCGTGGTGCTGCGCATGCTGGACGACCCGTCGCTGATTCCGGCGCGCTACCGCTTGCCGCTGTGGCAGCGCGCCGATGGCGATGCGGTGACCGGCGGGGCCTCGGCCAGTCCCTTTGCCGGGCTGTCCGCACCGCCCGCGCCGACGCGGCCCGAGGCACCGCCGGAGGCGGCGGAGCGCGTGCCCCGCGCCCTGTGGGCGGCGGGCGCGGCGGCGGCGATCGCGCTGGCGGGCGGGCTGCTCTGGTGGCAGACGCGCCCCGCGCCGGTGCCGCCATCCCCCGATCCCGCACCGGTGGCGGTCGCCGGGCTGGTGGCGCGCAACCCGACCACGCGCGAGGGGTTTCTGGCCAGCCAGCCGCTGCCGCCATGCACCCTGGCCACGCGCCTGTCCGAGGGGCCGCGCGCCGGCATGATCGCACTTGTCTCGGCCGCGCCCTTCGACAGCGCCGGGCTGATCGCGGCCTATGAGCAGGCCTTTGGCACCCGACCCGGCGTGTTGCCGCAAGCCGTGAACCGGGCGCAATGCCCGGCGGTGGATTTCCTGCGCGAGGTCGCGGGTCGTCCGGCCCCGGCCCCCGAGCTGCGGCTGGACACTGGCCTCGCGGGCGGCAGGCTGCAGATGCGGGGCTCGGTCAGTGTCGAGCCGGGTCGCAGCCTGTGGCTGTTTCTGGTCGCGCCGACCGGCGAGATCTATGACCTGAACGCGCAGCTTGCCGGGCCGGATCAGGCGGTGCGCGGCTTCGGCTTTGCGCTGTCGGACGATGCCGGCGGGCCTGCCGGACCCTATCTTCTGGCGGCGCTGGTCAGCGACCAGCCGCTGACGCAGGTCGCGGCGACGCCCTCGGGGGTGGCCGGCGCGCAGCTGCTGCCCGCCGTGCTTGGGGAACTGCGCGAATCCGGCGCGAATCCCGCCGTCGCCTTCAGGCTCGTCCGGGCCCAGACCGGCAGCGAAGGGCCCGCGCCGAATTAGGCCCGGCAATTCGCCCGGATTTGGGCGCGACGATTTGTCGCTGGAATTTCAATATCTTGCCGAATCCGCCTTTTGCCGCCTATGGCACAGGCGGCATGATTCGCGATAAACTAGGCAGTTCGGACAGCGCGGTGCCCGACCATCGCGGTTCCGACGTCATTTTCTGTCTGAATACTTTGTATTGTCAAAAACATATATGCCCAGTGAAAAAGAACCCGTAGATTGTACATGTTGTCTCTTGCTGTGTTAGTTAATTTTAATCATCGCCCGGAGTGCCCATGAACGCGCCATACAGCCAGGTTCAGCGTCTTGGCCGTTTGACGACCGTTCTGGGCGCGGACGCGTTGGTCCTGCTGCGGTTCGACGGCGCGGACCATGTCAACGAGCTGTTCGAATATCGGGTCGAGGCGCTGGCCGCGTCCGGCGATGTGGATTTCGACGCGCTGATGGGCAGCCATGCCACCGTCACGGTCGAGGGCGCCCGCGGTCGGCGCCATTTCGATGGCATCGTGACGCAGGGCCGCTGGCTTGGTGCCGGCGAGAACGGGCATCGTTACGACCTGGTCCTGCGGCCATGGTTCTGGCTGGCCGGCCGGCGCCGCAATCTGCGCATCTTTCACAACCAGACCGTGGTCCAGATCCTGCGCGCCCTGTTTTCCGACTATGCGACACTGGGCGATCCGGCGCTGGAGCTGAAACTGTCCGAGGATTACCGGCCGCTGGAATACACGGTGCAGTTCCGCGAATCCGACCTTGATTTCGCCCGCCGCCAGATGCAGCGCGCCGGCATCAGCTTTCATTTCCGCCACGAGGCCGGCAGCCATACGCTGGTGCTGACCGATGACGTGCTGGCCCATCCCTCGATCGGTGAGCGGCCCTATAAGGGCCATGACGGCCATCATCAGGCCGAGGAAGAGCATTTCTGGGAATGGGCGCCCGAACGCAACCTGACCTCGGGCGCGGTGCGGCTGACGGATTACAATTTCAAGACCCCGGCCGCGACGATGGAGGCGGATCGTCTGGGCGACGCCACCCATGCGCAGGGCCAGATCGAAAGCTTCGACTGGCCGGGCGATTACCAGGACCAGGACCAGGGCCGGGCCATGGCCGGGTTGCGCCTGCGGCAGGAACGTGGCGCGGACCGGCGCAACCGCGCCGCCGGTGACTGCCTGTCGCTGGGCGCGGGGATGCTGGTGTCGCTGGCCGGCGATCCGGTGCCCGGCACCGGCGAGCGCTATCTGTGCCTTTCGGCGCGCTATCGTTTCGTCAGCGAAGCCTATGGCTCGGGCGGGCCGGGCGGCGAGGGTTACGCCTTTTCCGGCAGCTATACAATGATGCCCGACAGTGCCCCGATGGCGCCGCCGCGCCGCATCGCCGCGCCGTTGGTCAGCGGCCCGCAGACCGCCTTCGTGGTCGGCGAGGGCGAGATAGATTGCGACGAATATGGCCGCATTCTGGTGCGGTTCCACTGGGATCTGGAAGGGGCGAATTCGATGCGCTGCCGGGTCAGCCAGAACTGGGCCGGCAACGGCTGGGGCGGCATGTCGATCCCGCGCATCGGCATGGAGGTGGTGGTCGAGTTTCTCGATGGCGATCCCGACAAGCCGCTGGTCACCGGCTGCCTGTTCAACGGCCAGAACGCCCCCCCCTATGAACTGCCTGCGGCCAGGACCAGAACGGTCTGGCGCTCGAACACGCATCAGGGTCAGGGCTTCAACGAGATCAGTTTCGAGGATCAGGCCGGGCGCGAACAGGTCTATCTGCATGCGCAGAGGGACCACGAGACCGTCATCGGCCATGACCAGAGCCACCAGATCGGCCATGACCGACGGAAAACCGTCGGCAATGACCAGACCGAGAATGTCGGCGGCAACAAGACCATCACCATCGGCCGGAACCATGCCGAGACGATCGGCGCGGACAAGGTGCTCAGCGTCGGCGGCGATCATGCCGAAACCATCGGTGGCAATATGGGCTTGACCGTGACCGGCGCGCGCGCGCAAACCGTCACTGGCGACGATGCGACCACGGTGACCAACGGCGATCACTCGGTTACCGTCGCGAATGGCAAGCAAGAGGTGAGGGTGCTGGCGGCGGGGCGATATACGACGGTCAACAACGATATCGTCACGATCTCGGAAACCGGCGGCGTCCGGGTCCGCGCCGCCACCGCGGTTGTGCTGGATGCGCCAAGCATTATGCTGAAAGCGAATGACACGAATTACATCCTGATCGCCGAGGGGCGGGTCGTCATCGAGGGGGCCGAGACCTTCATCAACCCGCGCGAACGCGCCCCCAACCTGTGAGCCAAGGCGCCATGTCGACCTGCCGCACCGAAAGCTTTACCCTGACCTTGCCCGATGAATGGGCCGATCGCAGCATGATCACCTGGGTGGCGCCGCCCTCGGCCAACTACCAGGTGCTGCCGAATCTGCTGTGCTCGCGCGGGGAATTGCAGCAGGGTGAAACGCTGGACGGTTTCGTGAACCGCCAGCTCAGGGGGTTGATGGCCCAGGTCAGGAATTTCGACCTGATGAGCCGCCAGAACGTGGAATTCGGCGGCCGCCCGGCGGTCGAACTGGTGTTTGCCATGACACCGCAATCGGTGGTGCTGAAGCAGCGCCAGCTGTTCTTTCAGGCCGATCCGGACGGGGCCATGGTCGACACGGTCGTCGCCACCGCCGCGAGGGAAAACTTCGACGAGCTTGCGTCTGTATTCGAAAGCATCTTCCAGTCCGTCAGCTGGAACTAACTGAGGTCGTCCGCCGATGCCCGCCCCTCTGGCTGCCGCACATATCGGTCACCAGATTGAACATTCTTCGGCTCTGATGGGGTTCCTGGTCGGGGATTCCACCGGTCTTGGGGCGGCTGCGGCACTTGCCGCGACGCTTGCCACCGAGGGGGAGGCGCTTGCGGTCGCCACGGCGGTGGCGGGCGCGCTTGCCGGCAGGCATGGCGGGGAGGGGCCGGCCAATGCTAAGGGGCCGGTGCTGACCGGCGCGACGAATGTCTATCTGGGGCCGGACCGGCTTCCGGCGGCGCGGGCGGTGCTGGATACGGTCAGTTGCCAGGATCACGGCCGCGGCCGCATCGCCATGGGCAGCGACAGCGTTTTCATCAACGGCTATCCGGCCGCGCGCGGCAGCGACCGGACGGAATGCGACGGGGCCATTGCCTCGGGTCTGGGGCATATCCTCGTCGGTGCGGAATCGCTGGCCTATCTGCCCATCGGGCGCGAACTGTCCCAGCCGATGATCGGCCTGGCCGGTGGCATGGTGATCGCCGGCAGCGCCATGGCGCTCATGTCCGGCGGTGCGGCGGCCTTTGTCGCGGGCGGCTGCTGCGCGTCTGGCGTCGCCGGCCCGCGGACCGGGCCGCTGGCAGCGACCGCCGTTCTGGCCCCGCTTGGCGGCATGATCGGCGAGGCGGTGCCGGGCGGCGAAGCCGGCCGCCGGCTCGGCGAGGCCGCCTTTGGCATGATCGGCGGCAGCATTGCCGGGCGTTTCGGGCCGGCGCCTGACCGGCGCACCTTTACCGGCCACCCGGTCGATGTCGCCACCGGAGAACTTTACAGCGCCGAGACGGATTTCACCATGGGCGGCCCGGTGCCCGTCGCCTGGGAACGGTTCTGGCTGTCCTCCTCGGATCAGAACGGGGGCCTGGGCAGCAAGTGGCATCACCCGCTGGACATGGAACTGGTCGAGGGCGGCGACTACGCGGTGCTGCGGGTCGAACATGGCCGGCTGGTCCTGCTGCCGCGCCTGCAGCCGGGGCAGAGCTTTTATCACCGTGCCGAAAAGCTGACCGCGATTCGCGACGGGGAAACCGGCTGGCGGATCCGCATGGCCGACGGGCTGGTCCGGCGACTGGCGGCATGGCCGGGCCGTGCGGGATATTTCCGCCTGACCTCGCTTGGCGACGACAATGGCAACCATGTGGCGCTCAGCTACGATTCCCGTGGCGGGCTGGTCAATATCCGCGCCAGCGACGGCATCGACTATCAGTTCGCGCTGGACCCCGCCGGCCGGGTGACCGAGATTTCCCGTACCGATGGCCGGGCGCGCGTGACGCTGGTCAGCTACAGCTACGATCCGGCGGGCGATCTGAAAATGGCGCGCAATGCCGGCGGCTCGGCCTTTCTTTACGCCTATTACCAGGGCCTGCTGGTGCGCGAGACGCGGCGCAGCGGCCTGTCCTTCTATTTCGAATGGGACGATCCCGCCGCCGGAACCGAGGCGCGCTGCACCCGCACCTGGGGCGATGGCGGCATCTACATGCGCGAAATCCACTATGAGCCGGATCGGTCTTATACTTGGGTGCGCAATGGCAAGAACCAGGTCGAGCGCTATTTCTGGGACCGGCACGGCTTTGTCACGCGCTGCCTTTCGCCGATGGGCGCGCTGAGCACGGCAAAGTTCAACCGCTTCGGCGAATGCGCGCTGAGCACCGATGCGAATGGCTGCACCCAACACAGCGGCCATGACGAATTCGGGCGGCTCGTCTGGTTTCAGGACGAGTGTGGCGCCCGCGAGCGTTTCCTCTATGCCAGCCAGGATCCGGCCAGTCCGAATTTCCATAACGTGGCATGTCATGTCGATGCGATGGGCCATGAAAGCCTGTCGGCCTATGACGCGCGCGGCAACCTGATATCGTTCACCGATCCGACCGGGCACACCGTGCTGGCGCTGCGCGACGCGCGCGGCCTGCCGCTGGTCATTCGCGATCTCGAGGGCGCGCTGGCGCGTTACAGCTGGACCAAACAGGGCTGGCTGGCCGAGGAACGCGGCGCGACGGGCGGCTGCGTCAGCTATCGCCGCGACGGTTTCGGCCGCGTGCAGGAGGAAACGATCGAGGGCGCGGGAACCTCGCGCTATCGCTATGACGTGCATGACCGGCTGGTCGAGATCCTGGCCCCTGACGGCCGCGCGACGCGCATGGCCTATGACGCGGATGGCAGCCTGATCGAATATGTCGATCCGGCCGGTCAGCGCACGGCCTGGGATTTCGCCGGCCTGCCGGGTCCCGCGCTGCGCACAAATCCCGACGGGACCCGATTCCGCTACAGCTATGACAGCGAAATGAACCTGATCGGCCTGCAGAACGAATCCGGCGAGATCCATGCGCTGGAATACGACCGCGCCGAGCGGCTGATCGGCGAGATCGGCTTTGACGGTCGCCGCCAGCGCTATCACTATGACGCGGCCGGCCATGTGATCCGCCACGAGGACGGCCATCGCGGCCACCATCTGACCCGCGACCCGAGCGGGCGGCTGCTGCAGCGGCAATGCTCGGACGGGGCCTGGGCCCGCTATGGCTATGATCCTCTGGGCCGGTTGATCCTGGCCGAAAACCCGTTCCGGCGCGTCGGCTTTGTCTATGATCCGCGCGGTCTGGTGCTGCGCGAAACCCAGGGCGGGGCGGAAATCGCCCATGCCCTGTCCCTGCGCGGCGAACGCATCAGCACCATGCTGCCCGACGGGCGCGTGGTGGGCTATGGCTACGACCCGGGTGGCCGCTTCGAACGGCTGAGCTTTCAGGGGCGCGAGGTGCTGCGCCTGAGCCGCGATCGCATGGGGCGCGAAACCCGCCGCGACGGCGGCCATGTCAGCATGGTAACCGATTACGATCCGCAGGGCCGGATCGAGCGGCAGCAGGCCAGCCGGCGGCAACAGGACCGGCCGGTCTTTGGCCGCAGCTATGGCTATGATACCGTCGGCCTGATCCGCACGATCCGCGATCTGGTGCGCGGCGACCGCGCCTTTCAATACGATGCCCGCGAACAGCTGCGCCGCGTCTCGGGTGGCGGCACGCGCGAGGTCTTTGCCTTTGATCCGGCGGGCAATATCCTGGCCGAGGTGGAAAGCGTGCGCAATGCCTCGGTCGTGGGCGGAAGGCTGCTGATGCGCGGCGATGCGCATTACCGCTATGACGATGCCGGCAACCGGATCGAGATGCGGCGCGGCTGGGGCGGGCGGCATGTCTATCAGTTCGATTACGACGACATGAACCAGCTTGCCGAGGTGCGCGAGACCTCGGGCGGGGTCTATCGCACCACGCATTTCGCCTATGACGCGTTGGGGCGGCGGGTGCTGAAATACCACCGCGAGGAAACCGCGCCGCTGGTCGCCGCCAATGACGCCTCGGACACGGCGGCCCCGCCGCCCGAGGCCCGGCTGACCGCCGAGGAAACCACCTGGTTTCTGTGGGATGGCGACAATCTGCTGGCCGAGGGGCGCGGCGACATGTCGGGGCCCGGGGACGCCTTTGCCGTGGTCTATATCCACGAACCCGGCAGCTTTCGCCCGGCCGCCCAGATCCGCCGCCGCTCGCCGGAACACGAAGGCGTGGTGCTGCTGTACTGGAACGACCATCTGGGGACACCGCAGGAGCTGACCAATGAACGCGGCGAGCTGGTCTGGCAGGTCGCGCTGAAGGCCTGGGGCGGGATCGGCCGCGTCTATGTCGAGCGGGTCGAAAACAACCTGCGCTTTCAGGGGCAGTATTACGACGCCGAGACCGGGCTGCATTACAACCGTTTCCGCCATTACGACCCGGCCTCGGCCTGCTATATCAATCAGGACCCGATCGGTCTGGCCGGTGGCGAGGTTCTGGCCCGCTACGTGCCCAATCCGCAATATTGGGTCGATCCCTGGGGGCTGGACCTGCGGGACGATTTCCGTCAGGCAAATCGCGGCCGCTACGACCGCAACGGCCTGTTGCAGGCCTGCGGCGGGAAATACCCCAAGCCCAGTGTCATGCCGGGCGCGGCCCTGCACGGCACATCCCCGGCCAGAACCCGCGTCACCTGTGGCCATATCATCCGCGAAAGCGCGCCGGATGGTGGCCCCTGCCGCATCCCGACCTTCGCCGAGACCGGCAATCCCACCCCGATCGGGTGCTATTCGCAAGCCTGTTGCATGCGTGACAATGACCATATGCAGATGGCGGAAATGGCCAGCTTCGCGCAGATGCCTCAGTGGCAGCCCTGGCGGATGGTAGAATACAAGGCCCGGAATGGCGTCCGCCCCAGCCTGAACCGATGCGGTTACTGAGGCCGGGAGGTGGATCTTTTTCACCCGCCTGCCGGGGCTGGCGCGAAGCTTTCCGCGGGGCGGCGGGATTCTGCCCTGTCCGCAAACGCGACTTGCGTTTCATGGCCGTCAGGGTGACGATAGGGCGATGTAATCCTTGCAATTGTTTGGCATCAATCCGGAATGGACAGGCAAGCTCAACCCGATGAACGCCCGGTTTTCCGGCAACCGATCGCGCCCCTTGCCGTGATCTGCCCGAAGCCATGAACAGACCGGCCCGATACATAGAATTCGACCAGCTGCTTGTCGCGGACCAGCGCACCGGCCAGCCAGCCATGGGGTTCGGCCTGCAGGCCCGGCTGTTTCTGGATCGCGGCGACCGGCGCGAGACGCGCCATGCGGTGGTCGAGGCGATGGCGCGGTTTCACCGGCTTTCCACCCGCCGCATCACCCATATGCAGCCCGGCGCGGCGGTCGAGCTGCGGCCGATCGCGGCGGTGGATTTCCCGGCGGCCTGCCATGCGCTGGTCGAGCAGATCGACCCCGCGACCGAGGCCTATTCGCCGCATCTGACCTCGTTGCCGGTCGCGCCGC
Source organism: Paracoccus halophilus (assembly GCF_000763905.1). Lineage (GTDB taxonomy): Bacteria > Pseudomonadota > Alphaproteobacteria > Rhodobacterales > Rhodobacteraceae > Paracoccus > Paracoccus halophilus. The sequence goes on along the minus strand of NZ_JRKN01000013.1, from coordinate 15,560 downwards.
CGAAATGGCAGGCGGTTGCCGAACTGCCCGCCGGATCAGAGGGGGCGGATGCGATCTCGACCTTTGACGCGGCGGTGCCACTGTCCTTTCTGGCCACCGGCGATGAGGCCTATCTTGCGGCGCTGCTGGACTGGTGCGCGATCCTCCGGCCGATGCACGGGCTGGCCGGCATTGCGCCGGTTCACGAATTCGGCAGCGACCGCAGCCGCAGGGGCATGGCATGGCCTTATCTGGCGCGGTTTCCGGGGCTGAATTGCCTGCTGCCCTATCCGGTCGCGGCCAAGGGCCGTGGCGGGCGCAACATCTCGGGCATCAACTGGCTGACGATTCTGGGCGATGGCATCCTGGCGCGGCTGGGGGGGCGCGAGGCGCTGGCCGGCAGGCTTGCCGCCGCCTGGGCCGGGGTAATGGAGCGTCCCGGCCCCGAGGGTATGCCGCCCGGCATATCGGTGCTGGACTATCCCGGCGGCATCGTGCTGCGCGCCGGCCCCGAGCCGCAGCCCGGCGACGTGAACATGGGCGATATCCCCAAGGCCTATCGGGTGGTGAATGATGCCCTTCAGGCGCTGCGCTTCGACGATTATCAGCAGAACCCCATGGATCTGATCGAGGTCCCCCGCCCGCTGGATGCCTATGAAGAGACCTTGAACTGGCTGCACCGCTTCGACCTTCAGGATTGAGCCTCGCGGCCCCGAGCCGCCGGGTGCCCGGCGGTTACCGCATCGCGCAGCGATCACCCGCGATGGGGCGCGCTATGTCCGATACCGGGTCCGATCGGCACCACCTCCGGGAGAGATGCAATGCCTGCATGGCTCAGCGGCGGAAAAATTCGATCCAGATCGGCCTTTGGAAAAATTCGGCTTTGCGATATGAAAAATGGAAATTATGCGTCAAACCAGCGCGCCGTGCCGGAAATATGATGTGCCGCCCCGTTTTTTCGGGCTGCACTGAGATACAATCTGCGCGTGTTACTGCTGGATTGGGAATGGTGGTCGCAGCATCTCCCGTGCTGCCAGGGCTGGGCGAGCATTCGGTTGTTTGAGATGTGCGAGGTTCAAGACAGCGCGCCATTCCCGGCGATCCGGCCGGTGACCCGGCGGCGACGCGATGCCGCGCCGCGCCGCGCGACATGAACGGCGTCTCGATCCTTGCCTGGGGGCTTGCGACGGCGGCCGATGGCGACAGCCTTGCCCAGGCCGCCATGCTGGTCGAGGGGCGGCCGCATTTCCATCGCCATCCCCGCTGGGTCGGACGGGACGGGCAAAGACAGATCATGTGCTGGGCCTCGGGGCTGCGCGACCATGTCGATTTCGCCTCGCGCGTGGCGCTTTTGGTGCAACGCGCCTGGGCGGCCTGCCGCGATGCGCAGATTGCCCGGGGCATGCAGCCCGCGCGCGCCGAACTGATCCTGGCCCTGCCGCTGCTGCTGGGCATTTATCCCGGCATGCGCGAACGCTTTACCGCCGCCGCCGCAAGGCTGAAATTCGACGGCATGAGCGCGGTCCAGATGATCTTTGGCGAACATGCCGTGGGTCTGGCGGCGCTGGAGCGCGCGGCCCACACATTCGCGCGCGACAAGGAACGCCACATCTATGTTGCCGCCGCCGATACGCTGGTCGCGCCGATGGTGCTGGACATGCTGGCCGCGCGGGGCGAGCTGCGCGACCGCAACAGCCCATGGAACGCGGTTCCCTCCGAGGCGGCGGTCTGCATGCTGGTCGCGCCCAGCAACGGGGCGGATGACGGCTGCCCGCGTCTTGTCGGTTGCGCCTCGGGGATTGAGGACATCCAGCCCGATGCCCCGGAGGGCGGCGCGCAGCCCGGCGAAAACGTGCTGGCCGAGGCGGCGCGGGAAAGCATTGCGCAAGCGCCGGGCTTCGTGCGGATCATCTCGGACGCCTCGGGCGGCCGCTGGCGGGCCGAGGAACTGGGCCGGGTGATTTCCGCACTGGGTCCCGACGCCGCAGAATTGCCGGTGCTGACGACGGCGCAGGCGGTGGGCGATGTCGGGGCGGCGTCGGCGCTGCTATCGGTGGTGGCGGGCATCTCGGCGGGGCCGGGGGCCAGCCTGATCCTGGCCAGCGAACGCAGCGGCAGCCGGCGGACGGCGATGGCGCTGCCGGCCAGTGCCGATCGCTGCCCGATGCCGCCCTGCGCCAAACCCGGCGCCGAGGACCCGGTATCCGCATAGCTGCCCCCGAACCCGGGTCGGACCTCTGGCGGATGCGCGCTGCGAAAGGTCCGGATCAGCCGGGCAATGCGACCGCCAGATTGTCGATCAGCCGTATCCCGTCCAGCCAGGCCGCAGCCAGCAGCCGGGCCGGCCGGCCGGAGACGGGCGCGGTCAGGGTTTCGGCGTCGCGCAGGTCCAGATACTCGACCGGGCCGAAACCGGCCGCGGCCAGTGTCGCCTTTGCCTCGGCCAGCGCGGTCGCGACTGGCTCTCCAGCCTCGATCCGCCGGGCGGCCTCCGTCAGGGAGCGGGGCAGGGCGGCGGCCCGGGCGCGCGCGCCGGGCGACAGCCGCTGATTGCGCGAGGACAGCGCCAGCCCGTCCGCCGCCCGGATGCAGGGGCAGGGGACGATCCCCACCGGCATCCGCAGATCGGCGACCAGCCGCCGGACCAGCTGCAATTGCTGCCAGTCCTTTTCCCCGAAAAAGGCGTAATCCGCCTGCGTCATGTTCAGAAGCAGCGTCACCACCGTCGCCACCCCGTCGAAATGGCCGGGCCGATGCGCGCCTTCCAGCGGCTCGCTGACGCCGGAAACCGAAATCACCGTCGCATGGCCGGACGGATACATCTCGTCCGGGGCGGGCACGAACAGTGCCTCGACCTCCAGCGGGTCGAGCAGCGCGGCATCCTCATGCTCGGTCCGGGGGTAATTCGCGAGATCCTCGGGATTGTTGAACTGTCGCGGATTGACGAACAGGGTCACGACGACGCGGGCGCAGCGCGCCTTGGCGGCCCGCACAAGGCTCAGGTGGCCCTCATGCAGCGCGCCCATGGTCGGCACCACGCCGATGGATTCGCCGCGCGTCTTCCAGGTGCGGGTCAGGGCGCGCAACTCGGCCAGCGAGCGGATGATCTCTGCGCTCATGCCGGCTTGCCTTCGCCAAAGCTGTGCTCGGGACCGGGAAAGCGCCGCGCGCGCACCTCGGCGGCATAGGCGGTGATCGCGGCCTCGGCCGTGGCGGCCAGCTCGGCATAGCGCTTGACGAATTTGGGCCGGAAATCGGCAAACAGGCCCAGCATGTCGTCGACGACCAGCACCTGCCCGTCGCAATCCACGCCGGCGCCGATGCCGATGGTCGGGACCGGAATTTCCTGCGTGATGCGCCGGCCCAGCATCTCGGGCAGTTTTTCGAGCACCACCGAAAAGGCGCCGGCATCGGCCAGCGCCACGGCATCGGCCACCAGCCGCTCGGCCTCGTGATGGCCGCGCCCCTGAACCCGGTAGCCGCCCAGCGTGTTCACCGATTGCGGCGTCAGGCCGATATGGCCCATGACCGGGATGCCGCGCTGCACCAGAAAGGCGACGGTATCGGCCATGTGCCGGCCGCCTTCCAGCTTGACCGCCTGGCAGCCGGTTTCCGCCATCAGCCTGGCGGCATTGCGAAATGCCTGCTCGCGCCCCTGTTCATAGCTGCCGAAGGGCAGATCGACCACCATGCAGCCATGCGAGGCGCCGCGCGCCACCGCCTGGCCGTGCAGGATCATCATCTCCATGGTCACGCCGACGGTCGAAGGCAGGCCATGCACCACCATGCCCAGGCTGTCGCCGACCAGCAGAAGGTCGCAATGGCGGTCCACCAGCCTGGCCATGGGCGTGGTATAGGCGGTCAGGCAAACGATGGGCTCTGCCCCCTTGCGGGCGCGGATATCGTTCGCGCCCAGGCGGGCTGTGCGGTCGGGGGTCGCGCTCATCAGTCGGTCTCCGTTCTGGCTGCCGGTCATCGCCGTAAGGGGAATATTGGATCAAACCGTCATTGTCCCGCAATTTCTGTTCCTTTTTCTGCGGATGCGGGCAGGAATCGAACCCTGGGCAGGCCGCGGCCCGGCAGTATTCTTGACATGACCGGTCGCGGGGGCCTACTGCGTTGCAGGTCCCGCAAGGCCGGGACGATCGCAATTCATGTGGTGACCGACATGACGCTGAACGCCGCCATCCTGGGAGCATCGGGCTATACCGGTGCCGAACTGGTCCGCCTGCTGGCGACCCATCCGCAGATCAGGATCGCGGCGCTGTCGGCCGACCGAAAGGCGGGGCAGGGCTATGATGCGGTCTTTCCGCATTTGCGGCATCTGCAATTGCCGGCGCTGGTCCGGATGGAGGAGATCGACTTTTCCGGCATCGATCTGGTCTTTTGCGCGCTGCCGCACGGGCTGAGCCAGCCGCTGGTCGGGCAATTGCCGGAGTCGGTCAAGGTGGTGGATCTGGGCGCGGATTTCCGGCTGCGCGACCCGGCGGAATACAGGAAGTGGTACGGGCTGGATCATGCCGCGCCCGATATCCAGCCGCAGGCCGTCTATGGCCTGACCGAATTCTATCGCGACCAGATCAGGGATGCGCGGCTGGTGGCGGGCACCGGCTGCAACGCAGCGACGGTGCAATTCGCACTGCGGCCGCTGATCGGCTCGGGGCTGATCGATATCGACGATATCATCTGCGATCTGAAGAACGGCGTGTCGGGCGCCGGGCGTTCGCTCAAGGAAAACATGCTGTTCGCCGAGCGCTCCGGCGATGTGGCGGGTTATTCCCAGGGCGGCAAGCACCGCCATCTGGGCGAGTTCGATCAGGAATTCTCGGCCATTGCCGGGCGGCCGGTGCACATTCAGTTCACCCCCCATCTGGTGCCGGTCAATCGCGGCATCCTGGCATCGTGCTACCTGAAAGGCGAGGCCGAGGCCGTCCATGCCGCGCTGCAGGCGGCCTATGCCGATGAGCCCTTTATCGTGGTGCTGCCCTTCGGGCAGTTGCCGGCGATGGCGCATGTGCAGGGGTCGAATTTCTGCCATATCGGCGTGACGGGCGACCGGATTTCCGGCCGCGCGCTGGTCGTCTCGACGCTGGACAACCTGTGCAAGGGATCGAGCGGTCAGGCCTTGCAGAACGCCAACCTGATGCTGGGGCTGGAGGAAACCGCCGGGCTGATGCTGGCGCCGCTGTTTCCCTAGCCAGCCTGAGAAGGCCAGCCCCTTGCCCGTGCCCCGGCACGGCGCTGCCAGACAGAGGCAAAGGTGGTTCCCCCTGTGCCCGGGGTCTCAGCGTGGCTGCGCATAGACCGCGACATGGAACCCGGTCTTGCCATCGGCGCCGGTCGCATAGGCCGTGCCGAAATCTTTCAGGCCGGGGATCACGATATTGGCCAGATGCTTTGGCGAGGCGACCCATTCCATCGTCGCCTGATCCAGATTGAACCGTCCCGCCGCGATATTCTCGGCCGTGACGGTGGGCTTGTAGCCCTGGGCCTTGATCCGCGCGGACGGCCCCTTGGTCGCGCTGCCCGCATGGGTCATGGTGCCGCGATTCGCCATGTCGCAGGCCTGGGCCTCGGCCGCCGCCTGGGCGCTTCTGTTGATCTGCAGCGGCTTCAAACCCTGCCCGGCGCGGGCATTATTGGTGGCGATCAGGGCGCGGCCGATCTCTTCGGCGGTGATCAGGTTGCAACGCGCCGCGCCGCGCTCGATCAGCTGCAGGTCCTGGTTGCCGTCGGTGCGCACGACCTTTCCGGGAAGGCCGATCACCGGGCTGGGCGTGGGCGGGGTCACCGTTGCGGCCGGCTGTTCGGCGCAGGCGGACAGCAGGACGATAAGGGCAAGGGCGGACAGACTCGGCAGGCGCATTGAGCGGAGGCTCCGTTTTTTCGTTTCGGGAACGGTATCTAGGGAATCCTAAGATCAAGTAAATCCCGCCGCATGACGGCAGCGCAATCAACCGGGGCCGGCGGACACATACCTGAGATCTCGTTGCCGCGACAGGTCGGGGACGGATTGTCGTCACCGGGCAGTGGGAAAATCCGATCCGCGCCAATGACGGGGCGGGTTCCGGCCCTAGGGCGGGCATGGCTTCAGCGTGATCGCCCTGCCCGCATCCGCGCCCAGCTCGACGCAATCCGCCCCGCATAGCCGCCATCCCCCGCCCGTCGCGCCCGAGGCGGCAAGCACCAGTTCCGGCACCGGCGGCAGCTGCGGTTGCCAGACCAGCCAGCCGTCCTCCAGCCGGGCATCGGGGCCGGGCTCCATGCCCGCGCCATGGCCCTGGATGGCGGCGCGGGTCAGGCGCAGCCCGCCGGGCGTGACCTGCCATTCCTCGTGCCATCTGATCTTTTCGACCGAATGGCTCCATTCCAGCGAAAAGCCGCCGCCGGGGGCAAGCGCGACGGCCATGGCCCCGGCCAGCAGGCAGGTGCTCATGCGGCGGCCTGCCGGCGGCGCCACCACAGCAGGCCGGCGAAGGCGATGGCCAGGGCAAAGCCGATCTCATCGGTCAGCGGCATGGCGGCGACCAGCGTGAAGGCGCCGGCGACGGCCAGCGCGCGTTCCCAGCCGGCCAGCGGATGCCCCAGCCAGCCGATCACCGCCGAACCCCAGAGCGCCAGCGCGATGGCGGCCTTGGCGACGATATAGAGCACCGCCGGCAGATAGCCGATCGACGCCGCCAGCGGCCCGCCATCCTGCATCATCAGGGCCGGCGTATAGACCGCCATGAAGGGCACGATGAAGCCGGCGGCGGCGACCTTGACCGCCTCGATGCTGATCTTGAGCCCGTTTTCCTTGGCGATCGGCGCGGCGGCGAAACAGGCCAGCGCCACCGGCGGGGTCAGGTCCGCAAGGATGCCGAAATAGAACACGAACATATGGCTGACGATCAGTGGAACGCCCAGCTCCAGCAGCGCCGGCCCGGCGATCGACGAGGTGATGATATAGTTCGGGATCGTCGGGATACCCATGCCCAGGATGATGCAGGTGATCATGGTCAGGATCAGCGACAGCAGCAGGCTGCTTTCGCCGACGCCGACGATGAACTGGCCAAAGGTATTGGCGATGCCGGTCAGGGTCATCACGCCGATGATCACGCCGACCAGCGCGCAGGCGATGCCGACGGGCAGCGCGGTGCGGGCGCCTTCGGCCAGGCTGTCGCGGCAGATGGCCAGCGTCTCGCGCCCCCCTTTCGAGGTGGCGCAGATGGCGACCAGCACCGCCAGCGCGGTCACCACCACCCAGATCCCGTAGCGAAAGAAGGCGGCGGCGACGATGCCCAGCACGACCCAGAACAGGATCCGGATCGCCCCGGCGGGCAGGCCCAGCACGACCGAGCCGCCGAGGATCAGCAGCCCGGTCAGCGCCAGCCCGACAGTGCCGGCGAACAGCGGCGTGTAGCCGGAAAACAGCAGATAGACCAGCACCGCCAGCGGCAGCACCAGATACCAGCCCTCGCGCAGGGCCTTGCGGGCCGAGGGCAGCTCGTCCCGGCTCAGCCCGCGCAGGCCGCGCTTTCCGGCCTCCAGATGGACCATCCAGAAGGCGCCCAGGAAATACAGGATGGCGGGGATCAGCGCGGCCTTGACGACCTCGACATATTCCACGCCGAGCGTCTCGGCCATGATAAAGGCCACGGCGCCCATCACCGGCGGCATGATCTGCCCGCCCATCGAGGCGGTCGCCTCGACCCCGCCGGCGAAGGCGGGGCGATAGCCGAAGCGCTTCATCAGCGGGATGGTGAACTGGCCGGTGGTCACGACATTGGCCACGCCCGAGCCCGAGATGGTGCCCATCAGCCCCGAGGACAGTACCGAGACCTTGGCCGCGCCGCCGGTATAATGCCCGACCACCCCCAGCGAGACATCGGTGAACAGCTTGATCATCCCGGCCTTTTCGAGAAAGGCGCCGAACAGGATGAACAGGAAGATATAGGTCGATGAGACATAGATCGGGATGCCGTAGATCCCTTCGGTGCCATAGGTGATATGCTCGACCACCTGCGCGAAATCGTATCCACGATGGTTGAGCGGGCTGGGCAGGTACTGGCCAAACAGCGCATAGGCCAGAAACAGCCCCGAGATGATCGGCAGCGCCGGTCCCATCAGCAGCCAGGCGGCGGCGAAGACGGCGATCAGGGCGGCGACGCCGAACCAGATATCGCGCGCCAGCGGATCGCCCGCGCGCAGCAGAAGCTCGGCATATTCGACCCATTGATAGGCGGCGATGGCGATGCCCACGGCGGCCAGCGCAAGGGTCAGTCCGCGCGCGACGGGCCCCATTTTCTTGGCATGGGCCAGCAGCGGAAAGCCCAGTGCCATCAGGAAGCCGACATGAACCGCCCGCGCGATCTGGCTGGGCATGTCGATCAGATGCGCGGCCAGCGCGATCTGAAAGACCGAGAACGCCACCGCCAGCCAGAACAGCGCCAGCCCCCAGCTGCCGGGCGGAAAACCCGCGCCAAGCGGATCGTGGCCGTCCGGATCGGGCGGCGTCTGCAGGATTGCGTCGGCGGTTTTTTCCATCATCTTCCTCCCGTCGGGTGACGGCCCGGCGGGGCCGTCACGGCCTTGTCAAAGCCCTGGCCGCCCGGTCAGAGCAGCCCCTGTTCCTTGTAGAAGCGCTCGGCGCCCGGATGCAGCGGGATCGGCGAGCCCTTGGGGGCGTTGTCCAGCACGATGCCATTGGCGGCGCTATGGGCGGCCTTCAGCTTGTCCAGGTTGTCAAAGATCAGCTTGGCCATCTGATAGGCGGTCTCGTCCGAGACCTCGGAATGGGTGACCAGGAAATTGACCACGGCGGCGGTCGGCACGTCCTCGGTCTGGCCCTGATAGGTGCCGGCCGGGATCGCGCCGGCGACATATGGCGCGCCGATCGCGTTCACGATCTCGGCCGGGACCGAGACGATGGTGATCTCCTGCGACGAGGCCAGATCCTTGATCGCGGCATTGCCCAGCCCCGAGGATTGCAGCGTCGCATCCAGCTGGCGGTTCTTCATCAGCTCGACCGATTCGGCAAAGGGCAGGTATTCGACCTTGCCCAGATCCTCGTAGCTCTTGCCCGCCGCGCCGAGAATGGCGCGGGCGTTCAGCTCGGTCCCCGATTTCGGCGCGCCGACAGACAGCGACTTGCCGTCCATGTCGGTGATCGTGGTGATGCCCGCCTCTTTCAGGGCGGCGATCTGGACATAGTTGGGATAGATCGCGGCAATGGCGCGCAGCTTGTCCAGCGGCGCCTTGAAGCCGGCCTCCTGATTGCCCTCCCAGGCGTATTTCACCGAATCGCCAAGCGCGAAGCCCAGCTCGCCCTTGCCCTGCTGCAACAGGTTCAGGTTCTCGACCGAGGCCTTGGTGGATTGCACCTGCGTGCGCGCGCCCTCGATATTCTCGCCATAGATTTCCGACAGCGCGACGCCCATCGGGTAATAGACGCCCGATGTGCCGCCGGTCAGGATATTGATGAACTCCTGCGCCTGGACGGCGGGGCTGGCAAGGGCCAGCGCACCGGCGATGGTTGCGGCATAGGTGAAACGAATGGACATGCTGTCCTCCCCTGATAGTTCGCCCGCGCTCGCGGCAGGCCCGGGGGAAGTTTGTCGCAAACTGATGGCGTACGGCAACCGCGATCAGCGTCGTCAGGCTGATTTCAGGCAGGAATTATCGCCGGGGCGTCGCGATATCCGGCGGGATCCGGCGCCGGCCGGGCGGTCGCGTCCGCCGCATTGCGGCCATCCTGCGGCTGCGGCGGCCGCGAATCCTGCCTTCCGTAAGCCGATATAAATAATGGAGTTTTTTTCGACGCGGCGCGGCAATGTGGTTGAAAGCCCGGCTGCGTCGGCGCATAGTAGGCAAAACTGCCTAATTCGCTGAACCCGCTGAGGACCGATGACCGGACGGCCCAATCCCGCATTGCTCGCCGCGCTGGATGATGCCGCAGGGCAGCCGCAAGACCGCCTGTTCGCACTGAGCCCGCCGGCCGCGCCGGGCGCCCTCTCGGCCTGGTTCCTTGGTCCCAAGGCCGAGAACGAGCAGGTGCTGCGCGCATTGGTCGATCAGGCGATCTCGGGCCATGTCGCCGCGCGGCGCGATTACGCGCCCGGGGATCCGCGGCTTGGCCGGGACGAGCTGTTCCGAACCGCCGCCCATCACGACACGGTGGCGCTGATCAAGGCGCAGCTGGACAGGATGATCCGCTCGATGGCCGGCTCGATCCCGCTCTCCAGCTATCGCAACCAGTCGCATATGTATTGGGACACGACCCTGCCGGGCGTCGCGGGCTATTTCGCGGGGCTGCTGTTCAACCAGAACAATGTCGCGGTCGAGGCCTCGCCGGTGACCACGCTCCTTGAGATCGAGGTCGGCCGCGACCTGTGCCGCATGGTCGGTTTCGACCACCCCGAGCGCCAGCCCTGGGGGCATATCACCTGCGACGGCAGCGTCGCCAATGCCGAGGCGATCTGGGCGGCGCGCAACCTGAAATACCTGCCGCTGGCGATCGCCGCCGCCCTGCGCGAGGTGCCGCAACTGGCGGCGGCCCGCGATCTGTCGGTACCCCATGCGCAGGGCAGGCAGAAGCTGCTGGAGCTGGACCCGTGGCAATTGATGAACCTGCCGGTGCAGGCGGTGATCGATCTTTCGGGGGCGGTGGCCCGGGCCGCCGGGGTCACGGCCGCGGATGTGACCGCCGCCCTTGCCGATCGCAATGTCCAGGATATCGGCCTGCACGAGATGCATCGCCTTTATGCGCCCGATCTGCCGACGCCGCTGATCCTGACCCCGGCGACCGCGCATTATTCCTGGCCCAAGGGCGCGGCGCTGCTGGGGCTGGGCCGCGCGGCGCGGGTCAGCCTGCCGGTCGATGACAATGGCCGGATCGAGGTGCCCGCGCTGCGCCGCATCCTGGACGATTGCCTGCGCCGCCGCCAGCCGGTGATGATGGCGGTGGGCGTGCTGGGCACGACCGAAGAGGGCGCGGTCGATCCGCTGGACCGGATCGCCGATCTGCGCGACGAATTCACCGGCCGGGGCCTGTCCTTCGCGCTGCATGCCGATGCCGCCTGGGGGGGCTATTTCGCGGCCATGCTGCGGCCCTCGAAGCTGGGCGGGGCGGATGATCTGATCATCGACGACAGCGACAAGGATGCGCCGCCGGGCATGCATCTGGGCGCTGCCGTCGAAGGGCGGTTCCACGCCGCCGCCCGCTGCGAGACGCTGACCGTGGACCCGCACAAGGCGGGGTTCATCCCCTATCCGGCCGGGGCGCTGTGTTATCGCGACGGCACGATGCGCGATCTGGTCACCTTTACCGCGCCGGTGGTGTTTCACGACGGGGTGGTGCCCAGCATGGGCGTCTATGGTATCGAGGGATCTAAACCCGGCGCCGCGCCCGCCGCGGTCTGGCTGTCCCATGCCGTCATCCCGCCCGACCAGTCGGGCTATGGCCGGCTGCTGGCCAAATGCATCTTTGCCAGCCGCCGTTTCTATGCCGCGCTGGTGGCGCATTTCCCGCCCGAGGGGGCGATCACCGTCACCCCGTTCCAGCGCCTGCCGGCCGAGCGGCGCGGCCAGGGCGCCGAGGCCGTCGCGCTGGAAACCCGCCGCCTGCGCGAGGAAATCGCCTGCGTCGAGGATGACATCCTGCTGGAGCGCCTGCGCGCCGATCCCGCGCTGATGCGGCTGTTTCGCGAAATCGGCTCGGATACCAGCATCGTGACCTATGCCTTCAATTTCCGCACGTCTCAGGGGCTGAATCGCGATCTTGGCCTGATGAACCGGCTGAACGAGGCGATCTTTCACGCGCTGAGCCTGGAAAGGGTGGTGCCGGGCGAACTGCCCGACAAACCGATGTTCGTCACCGCCTCGGAATTCACCGCCGATACCTATGGGCAGGATTTCATCGACCGTTTCGCCGCCCGTGCCGGGGTCGTGGCGCCGCCCGGCATGGGCGTGCGCTTTCTGATCTCGACCCAGCAGAACCCGTTCCTGACCGCCACGGCCGAGGGGGATTTCATCCCGCGCCTGATGCAGATCCTTGATGCGACGGCCCGGGATGCCGCCGCCCGGATCTGCGATGAACACGGCTTGCGGCTGCACAGCGACCAGAAAGGACGCAGATGAGACCCTGTCACGCACCCGACCCGGACGCGCCGCCGGTCAGCAATGTGCTGCATCAGCACGCCTTTACCATTCTGGGGGCGGAAACCTTTTTCGGCGTTCATATGACGCAGTACCACGAAGAGGTGCATAAATATCAGCTTGTGCTGCGCTTTTCGCTGCCGCCCGAGATCGCCGCCGGGCTGCGCCGGGTGATGGCGCAGTTTCCGCGCGATCTGTTCGTGCTGGCCAATGACGACGGCGACGCGTTCAATATCCCCTCGCTGGCGGCGGGGCTGCGGTCGGAATTCACCGGAAATATCTTTCAGGGTCTGCCGGATTTCCCGCCCGATTCGCCCTTTCCCTGGGCGCCGGACGTGGTGCGCCCGGTTTTCGGCGGAATTCCGGTCACGGTCGAGCGTATCGTCACCTTCCGCCCGTTTTCCCATGCCGATCTGCTGCCGGAAAAGGCCAGCTACCTGATGTTCGGCAAGGGGGCCGAGGCGCATATGACCAATCTTCAGACGGCGCTGATCGCGCCGGGAAAGGACGGCCAGCCGCTGTTCGGGCCGGGCTATGACCATGTGCTCAGCCTGTCGGCGGCGCCCGACTGGATCGCGCCCGAGATGCTGGAATCGGGCATCGTGGTCAGCGTGCCCTCGATCACGCTGCGCGACCCCGATACCGGCGAGATCCGCATTCCCTGCGATATCCCGATCAAGGAGGGGGAGGAGCTGGTGCTGGACTATCGCGGCCTGCCGCGCGAGCCGGCGCTGACCGTCACCGCCGGCCCCTCGCCCTGGTGCGCGACGGGGGTCTGCAACAGCGAGGAACTGCCGGTCTGCCCCGAGGATCAGGCGATCCATGCCTCGAAACCGCCTGCGGAATATATCGTCGGAGCCAGCCATGCCTGAAAACGCCTCGCAACCCGAAATCGGCAATGAGGAATTGTGGCGGCAGATCTTTCATGACGGGCATCCGGTGCTGGCCGGAAAGCAGCGCCGCTACCGGATGCTGCCGGGCGTGCCGCGCTGCAAGCTGTGCTTTGCGCCCTTTGGCGGGTTCGGCGGCTGGGTGGCGCGGCGGATCGGGCTGCGCCCCTCGAACCGCAACCCGCGCTTCTGCAATGCCTGCGACAGGTTCATCGAACAGTTCCCGGGCGGCGCCGAGGTGCCGCTGAGCATCCTGTTTTGCGATTTGCGCGGCTCGGTCGCGCTTGGCGAAAGGATCGGCGCGGCGGCCTATGCCCAGACGGTGGCGCGGATGCGCGACACCGTGGTCGAGGCGCTGTGGCGCCATGACGGTTTCGTGCTGGAATTCCAGGGCGATTCGGTGATCGGCGTCTGGCCGCCCGGGTTCAGCGGTGCCGATCACGCGCGGAAGGCGGTGGCCGCCGCCCGCGAGGTGGCCGAGGCGCTGGCCCGGACAGCGCAGGGCAGCGACCCGATCCGCGCCGGCATCGGGCTGCATACCGGGCCGGCATTCCTGTGCACGTTTTCGGCCGCCAGCGGCATGCTGCAGGAGGTCGGCGCCTTTGGCCAGGCGATGAACATCGCCGCGCGCGTCTCGACCCTGGCCGAGGCGGGGCAGATCCTGGTGACCGAGGCGGTCTGCGATGCCGCCGATCAGAAGGCGGCGCCCGGGGCGCTGCGCGAGGTCACGCTGAAGGGCATTGACGAGCCGGTCCGGGTGACGGCGCTGTCGTGACCGGGCGATCCTCCTGATCCAGCGCCTGCGCCAGCGCGGCGCAGGACGGGATATGCAGCGCGCGGCCCTTGCGCCGCAGCAGGCCCAGCCGGGTCAGGCGGCTGATCTCGCGCGAGACGGCTTCGCGATGGGTGGCGATGCGGGCGGCCAGTTCCATATGGCCCGGCGCGGGATCCAGCACATGCGGCCCGTCGCCCGGCTTGCCGGCTTGGGCCAGGCGCAGCAATTCGCGCACCAGCCTTTCGCGCACCAGCAGCGTGCCGAATTCATAGACCCGTTCGGACAGGCTGCGGATGCGCTCGGCGAAATCCAGATGCAGCCAATGCGCGAAATCCGGCTGCCGCTGCAGCTTTTGGAAATCGTGCGGCGCGACCCAGGCCGCGCGGCCGGCATCGCGCGCCACCACGCTGGCCGAGCGCGCGCCGCCATCGACCGCCGCCAGCACGCCGACCAGTTCGCCGGGGCTGACGCGGGAATAGATGACCATCCGCCCCTCGGGGGAATGCACGAGCACGTCGGCCTCGCCCTCGAGCATCAGAAAGACCGCGCGACCGGCATCCGCTTCGAGGATCAGGGTTTCGCCGGGCTGGTGGGCCTGTTCGCGGGCCACCGCCATGAACATCTCGCGCGCCTTGCCGGTCAGCTGCATTCCCTGATCCCCCGCCGGAAAAAAATCGCCAGTTTCGCGTCTTATTGGTCCGGATGTGGGAAATGTCACTGCCGGCGCAAGCGATCCGGGGCATTTTGTTCTTACCCGGGACGAAATCTTCCGGGCAACCTTTGAAAGCTGAACTTGCGCCGCCTCCCGGTCCGGCATTGTCGCAAGAAAGCCTGTTGTTAACGAGTTGTCATTGTTCAGGAAGCACCCTCCGCCCGGTCTCGGTGTCCGGACGGAGGGCGGCCCGGACGCGGGGCAGGGCGCTGAGCCCGCGCGCGCACATGGCTTCCGGGTAGGTTGCGAGTAATCTGTTCAGTCGGCGGGGCGGGGTGTGGTGGCCCGTCCCGCTGATCTTATTGGCGATGCGGCGTATGCCCCGCCGGGACGGCGCCTCGCAGGGCGCGAGAAGGCCCTCCGCCCGCGTCATTCCCCGACATGATCCCCGGTCATATCGTCCATGGCACCGATCCGCGCGCCTCCCCGGCCTTGCCGGCGCGGCCTCGCGGGGTCCTGCGCTGACATTCTTGTGAATCGGCGGAAATCCCTCCGACAAGTTCGTCGTGTTATCACGCCGTTATTTAAAACTGCAGTTATTTGCCGTCGGGTCGCCCTGGCCAGGCGCTTGATGATTCCGGTCGGGCATGGGACATATGTCATCGTAAAGTTGTTGTTTTGTACAGCTTGCCACCTGTGATTGATCCCTGTCGGGGCCGGTGGCGACGGTAAATTCACACATCGCGGAGGTGATATGACGATCACGGCGTAGCGGTTGGAAAATATGGTGCTGTCGGACTGCCTCTCGCGGCCCGATCCCGTTTTCCTAGGCATCGCACCAGCTGCCTGCGGGGCTGCGATCCCATGCCTTCGCTCGTTTGAACTGCGGCAGCAACCTCCTGCAAACCTGATCCGGTTCGCCGGCGCGGATAGCCTCCGTCGCCGGACGGAGCCCTAATTCCTGGACCATATCATGTCTTTGACTTCCGACCGCAATATCATCCTGCATTCCCCAAGTGGCGTGTCGTTTGAGGTGAAGATCGCCTGTATCCGAGCGCTAGACAAGGATTTTCTGCCGCAAGCGGCACCTGCGGTCGCGCAGACTGCTGGATCTGGACGGATCAGACCG
>NZ_JRKN01000012.1 GCF_000763905.1 Paracoccus halophilus | reverse complement strand
ACGGCAAGATCGAGATCGACCCGATGATCACCCACACCATGCCGCTGGACGACATCAACAAGGGTTTCGACCTGATGCATGCCGGCGAATCTATTCGCTCGGTCGTCCTTTACTGATCGTAAAGGCCTGCTTAGTTACAAGGACGGCGGGGGCGGGCAACCGGTCCCGCCGTCAACCTGAAAGGACCGATTTATGGCTGAGCATTTTCACCTGGACGACGACGATGACGATGACGACGAGCGCCACCAGGAAGGCAAGAAGGACGAAGGGCTGGGCCTGCCCGAAGGGGACAAGATCGGCAAGCTGTATTTCAAATCGCGCACGGTGATCGTCGCCGGTCCGATCAACGACAAGCTGGCGCAGCGCACGGTCGCGCATCTGCTGGCCTTGGCCGAGGAAAGCGACGATCCGATCAACATGCTGATCAGCTCGCCCGGCGGCCATGTCGAATCGGGCGACATGATCCATGACGTGATCAAGTTCATCCGTCCGGTGGTGCGCACCATCGGCTCGGGCTGGGTGGCCTCGGCCGGGGCGCTGATCTTTGTCGGCGCGGAAAAGGAAAACCGCTATTGCCTGCCCAATACCCGATTCCTGCTGCATCAGCCCTCGGGCGGGATCGGCGGCACCTCGTCGGACATGATGATCCAGGCCGAGCAGGTGCGCCAGATGCGCGACCGGCTGAACCAGATCTTGGCCGAGGCGACCGGCCAGAGCGTCGGGAAGATCGAGCAGGACACGCAGCGCGATTTCTGGCTGAACACGCAGGAGGCGCTGGATTACGGCCTGCTGGGCAAGGTCATCCGCTCGGTGGATGAGCTGAAATGAACGCGGGCGGGACCGATATCCGGATCCGTCCCGCCACGCCCCAGGACCAGGCGGCCATCTGGGAGATTCTGGAGCCGGTCTATCGCGCGGGCGAGACCTATTGCATCCCGCCCGATATTTCCCGTGACGAGGCGCTGGCCGACTGGTTCGCCGCGCCCTTCACCGTTTTCGTGGCCGAGCATGACGGCCAGATCCTGGGCACCAGCCATGTCGGCCGCAACCGGCCCGGCCCGGCGGCCCATGTCGCCAATGCCAGCTTTGCCACCCATGCCCGGACGCGCGGCCGGGGCATCGCGCAGGCGCTGGTCACCCATGCCAAGGGCTGGGCCCGGGATCAGGGCTTTCGCGCCATGCAGTTCAACTTCGTCGTCGCGACCAATGCCGATGCCGTCCATTCGTGGCAAAAGGCCGGTTTCGATATTGTCGGCCGCCTTCCGGCCGCGTTTCTTCACCCGCAACATGGCTATGTCGATGCGCTGGTCATGTTCCACGATTTGACGAAAGAGGATCGCCATGACCCTGGCCCATGAGACCATATCGGAAAACCGCAGCTTCGGCGGCGTGCAGGGCGTCTATCGCCACCAGTCGCAGGCCACCGGCACCGCGATGACATTCGCGATCTACCTGCCGCCGCAGGCCCGGCATCACAGGGTGCCGGTCCTGTGGTATCTGTCGGGCCTGACCTGCACCCATGAGAACGCGATGACCAAGGCCGGGGCGCAGGAATGGGCGGCCGAGGCGGGGATCGCGGTGATCTTTCCCGACACCTCGCCCCGCGGCGAAGGCGTCGCGGATGACGAGGCCTATGATCTGGGGCAGGGCGCCGGTTTCTATGTCGATGCCACGCAAAAGCCCTGGGCGCCGCATTTCCGCATGTGGCACTATATCACCCATGAATTGCCGGAACTGGTCTTCGGCAATTTCGCGCTGGAACGCGAGGCGCAGGGGATCACCGGCCATTCCATGGGCGGCCATGGCGCGCTGACCATCGCGATGACCTTCCCCGAGCGTTACAGATCGGTCTCGGCCTTTGCGCCGATCGCCAATCCCAGCGAATCCGACTGGGGCCGCAAGCAGCTCTCGGCCTATCTGGGCGAGGATCGCGCCGCATGGGCGGGCCATGATTCCACCCTGCTGATGCGGGAAAAAGGCTATTCGGGCGAGGTGCTGATCGATCAGGGCAGCAAGGACCAGTTCCTCGATCTGCTGAAGCCCGAGGCGCTGGCCCATGCCATGGCCGAGCGCCGCCAGCCGGGCGTGTTCCGCATGCAGGAAGGCTACGACCACAGCTATTTCTTCGTGCAGAGCTTCATGGGCGACCATATCCAGTGGCACGCCGAGCGGCTGGGCTGATCCGCGCCATGGCGGCAAGATGAAGCGGATCCCCGCCGTCATCCTGGCCGGCGGCCTGTCGCGGCGCATGGGCGGCGGCAACAAGGCGCTGCGGATGCTGGCGGGCGAGACGCTGCTTTCCCGCGTCATCGCCCGGCTGCGCCCGCAGGCCGGCCCGCTGGCCCTGAATGCCAATGGCGAGGCGGCGCCGTTCGCGGCCTATGACCTGCCGGTCATCTCCGACAGTTTCGCCGGTTTCGCCGGGCCGATGGCCGGGGTTCTGGCCGGCATGGAATGGGCGGCCGGGCAGGGCGCGGAAAGCCTGGTCAGCGTCAGCGTGGATACGCCCTTTCTGCCCCGGGATCTGGTCTGGCGCCTGTGCGAGGCGGCCGGGCGGTCGGGCATCGCCATCGCCGCCAGCCCCGATGCCGGCGGCCTGCTGCGCGATCACCCGACCTGCGCGCTCTGGCCGGTGGCGCTGGCCGGCGACATGCGCGCGGCGCTGGAGGCGGGCCAGCACCGCATCGGGCTGTTCGCCGCCCGCTTCGATCCCGGCCGCGCGGTCTTTGACAGCCAGCCGGTCGATCCCTTTCTGAACCTGAACACGCCCGGGGATGTCGCGCGGGCCGAGGCGCTGCTTCAGACCCCGTAGCGGCGCCAGATCCGGTGCAGCCCCAGCGAGACCAGCCGCGCGAAGATCACCGTCATCAGCGACAGCATCAGCAGGGCGGCGAAGACGAGATCGGTCTTCATCCGGCCGTTCGCGTGGATCATCAGCGCGCCGAGGCCCCGCGCGCCGCCGACCCATTCGCCGATCACCGCGCCGATCGGCGCATAGACCGCCGCCAGCCGCAGCCCGGTCGCCAGTTGCGGCAGCGCTGCCGGCACCCGCAGATGCCACATGATGCGCCCGCGCGGGGCGCCCATGACATGGGCCAGATCCAGCGCTGCCTGTGGCGTCCGGCTCAGCCCGTCCAGAAAGGCGCTGGCGACCGGGAAAAAGACGATCAGCACGGTCACCGCGATCTTGGGCGCGATGCCGAAGCCCAGCCAGAGCGTCAGGATCGGCGCCAGCGCAAAGACCGGGATCGTCTGGCTGAAGGTCAGGATCGGGCGCAGCACGCCGCTCAGCCTTGCCGAGAACCCCATGGAAACCGCCAGCGCGGCGCCGATCGCGGCGCCAATGGCAAAGCCCAGCACCACCTCGGTCAGGGTGAAACCCGCATGGCGCAGGATCTCGACCCGGTTCAGCCAGAGCGCCTGCGCCACGGCCAGCGGCGAAGGCAGCAGAAACGGCGGGATGTCGGAGAGCCAGATGATCCCCTGCCAGGCGGCAAGGATCGTGGCGACAAGCACGGCCAGCGTCTTCATGCCATCATCCTGCGCATCAGATCGGCTTGCATGGCGAGCACCTCGAGCGCGTCATAGGGCCGGGCATGGCCTTGCCGGCGCGGCGGCGGGGCGGGGCATTCGCTCAGCCCCTGTTCGCGCAAAAGCAGGATGCGATCGCCCAGACGCGCGGCCTCGGCCGGGTCATGGGTGACCAGCAGCACGCTGCGGCCGGCCAGCAGCCCGGCCGAGAGTTCCTGCATCTGCGCCCGCGTGCGCGCGTCCAGCGCCGAGAAGGGTTCGTCCAGCAGCACCAGCGGCCGGTCCTCGAACAGGGTGCGGGCCAGCGCGACGCGCTGGCGCTGGCCACCCGACAGCCGGTCGGGGCGGTGATCCGCGCGATCCGACAGGCCGACCGCCCGGATCAGGGCGTCGGCGCGCGCGGCACTGTCGGCGGGGGGCGCTGCCCCCCGCCCATCCGTCCCCTTGCCGGGGCCGGATGGGCGCCCCCCGGGATATTTTGCCATGAAGGAGATTGGCAGAGTGCCGCGCAACCGCGCGCCCAGGGTGACGTTTCCGGTCACGTCGAGCCACGGGATCAGCCCGGGATCCTGGGCCATCAGGGCGACGGGCTGGTCGCGATGCACCTTTCCGTCGAAGCGGACGCCGGTATCCAGCCCCGCGATCAGCCGCAGGATCGTCGATTTGCCGACGCCCGAGGGGCCAAGCAGGCAGGTCCAGCGACCGCGTTCCAGCACCAGATCGACCGGGGCGAAAAGCGGCGCCTCACCGACCCAGGCGCGGCCGCTGAGGCTGGCGGCCGGGGTCGCGGCCGGGTCGGCGAGCCTGTTCATGTCGTCCCCAGGCCCCAGAACCCGACCTCGAGCCGGGTGGCGGCGGCGAAATGCTCGGTCAGCGCCGTCCAGCGGGGGCTGCTTTCGGGGTCATCGCCCAGGCGCTTGCGAATGGCGCTGTCCAGCAATGCGCCGGCATCGATGCAGGCCTGCTGATATTCCTTGCCGGAATAGACCTCGATCCAGTCGCGATAGGGCGTATCCTTCGCGGCCTCCTGCGCCAGCCGGGCGCCGATCTCGCCATAGCCCATCACGCAGGGCATCAGCGCCGCCAGCAGGTCGAGGAAATCGCCGGCGAAGCCGGTGGCGAGGACATAGCGCGTATAGGCCATGTTCGTATTCGCCTCGGGCGTGGTGAGGATGGTCTGGATGTCGATGCCGGCGGCGGCGCAGGTGCGCACATGCAGCGCGAGTTCGTGATCGAGCAGCGTGTGGACCGTGGCGGAACAGGTGCGCATCTCATCGAGATCGCCGGCCTTGACCACGGCCAGCGCCCAGGCCCGCGCGAACTGGATCAGAAACAGATAGTCCTGGACGAGGTAGTTCAGAAAATCCTGGCGCGGCAGGCTGCCATCGGCCAGTCCCTGAACGAAGGGGTGGCGGGTATAGGCGTCCCATTCCGGCGCCGCCGCGCGAAATCTGGCGAAGCTCAGGCCGTAGTTCATTTGTCTGCTCCCAGATCCATGGCAAGATCGGAAACCGGCAATATGCTGTCCACCAGCCCGGCATCGAAAAGGAACTGCTCGAACCGGGCATAGCGGCCCTGATCCAGCGCGGCGGGGCTTTGCGAGAACCGCGGCAGGGTGTCCTTCCACGCCTGTGTGTTCAATTCGTCCCGCAGGTCGGGCGCGGTGGCCGAGAAAAGCTGCCATGCCTCGTCGGGATGGTTGATCATGTATTGCGCGCCACGCTCGACCGCGCGCAGCAGGGCGCGGCCCTGTTCCGGGTCGAGCTTGTCCGGGTTGGCGACGATGATCAGCTCGTCATAGGTCGGCACGCCCTGTTCCTCGACATAGAAACAGCGGCCTTCGGCGCCTTCCAGCCGCATCTGGGTCAGTTCGAAGTTGCGATAGCCGCCGATGGTCGCATCGACCTGGCCGCTGATCAGCGCCGGCGAAAGCGACCAGTTCACGTTGATCATCTCGATGTCGTCCATGCCCAGCCCGGCATCGTCCAGAATGGCGCGGATCAGGGCGCTTTCGACCCCGGAGACGGAATAGCCGACCTTCTTGCCCTTGAGGTCCGCGACTTCCTGCACCGGCCCGTCGGCCCTGACCATCAGGCAGTTCAGCGGCGTCGCGACCAGCGTGCCGATGCGCCTGAGCGGCAGCCCCTCATGCACCTGCAGATGCAGCTGCGGCTGGTAGCTGATCGCGAAATCGGCCTGGCCGGCGGCGACCAGCTTCGGCGGATCGGCGGGATCGGCGGGGGCGACGATCTCGACCTCCAGCCCCTCTTCGGCGAAAAAGCCCTTTTCCTGCGCCACGATGATCGGGCCGTGATCCGGGTTCACGAACCAGTCAAGGATCAGCGAGACCCTGTCCTGCGCGAATGCCGGCTGCGCCAGCAGCGCAATGGCGGCGGCAAGCGTGACGTGCTTTATCAATTGTCTTCTCCAAGTGCCAAAAGGGTGATTTCGCCGCTCCAGCGGCGGGACAGCGCATCGGCCGCGCACCATGACCGCAACCCCGAGCGGCAGGCCAGGACCAGACGCTGGTCCGGTGCGGGCAGGGGGCCGGTTTCGCCGTAACCGGGGATGCGCAGCGCGGTGGCGGTCGCCTTGTGCGGGGCTTCGTCCTCGGGGCGCAGGTCGATGACCATGTCGCCCCTGGTGATCTCTTCGCGGGCGATGAAGCGGGGGCCGGGGTTCTCCGGCGCGCGGTCAAAGCGGAACTGCGTGAAACGGCCGCCTTCGTAGCGGATGAACTGACCCAGAGGCGAGGGGCTGAGTCCCAGCAGGACCGACAGCGCCATCTGTGCCTGCAGGCAGCCGAGCATGCCGACCACCGGACCCAGCACGCCCGCCGTGGCGCAGGTCTGGCCGCTGTCGGGCGGGTCGGGAAACAGCGCCCGCAGGCTGGGCGCGGTGCCGCAAAAGCCGCCGACATAGCCCGCGATGCCCAGGGCCGAGGCCGAGATCAGCGGCTTCCCCGCCGGCAGGCAGGCATCCGACAGCGTATAGCTGGCCGCGTAGCTGTCGGCGCAATCCAGCACCAGATCGGCCTGTGCGATCAGCGCGGGCGCGTTCGCCGGGGTCAGGCGATCGACCAGCGCGGTGATCCCGACCTCGGGGTTCAGGCGCGCCACGGCCTGCGCGGCGGCGCGGACCTTGGCCTGGCCGATATCCTTCATGCGATACAGCGGCTGGCGGTGCAGGTTGCTTTCCTCGACCGTGTCGGGGTCGATCAGCGTGATATGGCCGATCCCGGCGCCCGCCAGATATTGCAGCACCGGCACGCCAAGCGCGCCCGCGCCGACGACCAGCAGATGGGCGGCGGCGATGCGCGCCTGTCCCGGGGCGCCCATTTCCGGCAGGACCATCTGGCGCAGATAGCGGCTCATTGCGTCACCTTGAGCCATTCGCCGATGCGCGCCTCGGGGTCCGGGTTCAGCGTGATATCGGTCACGGCCGAGGCGATGTCGGCCCCCGCCCGGAACGCCTGCAGCGCGCGTTCGGGGGTCACGCCGCCGATGGCGACAAGCGGTATCGCCCCGACCAGCCTGCGCCATTCCGACACGCGTTCGAGCCCCTGCCGTTCCCATTTCATCTTTTTCAGGATGGTGGGCCAGACCGGGCCCAGGGCGATGTAATCCGGCTCAAGCGCCAGCGCGCGGTCCAGCTCCGCGTGATCGTGGGTCGAGACGCCCAGCCGCAGCCCCGCCTTGCGAATGGCGGGGATATCGGCCTCGTCCAGATCCTCTTGCCCCAGATGGATGAAATCGCAGCCAAGGTCGATCGCCGCCCGCCAGTGATCGTTGACCACCAGCGTCGCGCCATGTTCGCGGCAAAGCTTCTGACACAGGGCCAGTTCGCCCAGCAATCTTGCGGGCGGCAGATCCTTGATCCGGATCTGTACCAGTTTCACGCCCAGGGGCAGCGCGCGGCGCAACCAGTCCGAGCTGTCGAAAATCGGGTAAAAGCGGGGCAGTCTTGTCATTCTCATCCCAGGGAGGCCATGCCGAAAACAGGGGTCGAGGGGGCGGCCATGTCGCGCGCCTCGATCGGGTTCGCGGCGTGGGCAAGCTGTCCGGCCTCGATCGCCAGCGCCATGGCGCGGGCCATCGCGACCGGGTCGCCGGCGCGGGCGACGGCGGTATTCAGCAGCACCGCGTCATAGCCCAGTTCCATCGCCTGCGCGGCATGGCTGGGCAGGCCGATCCCGGCATCCACGACCAGCGGCACATCGGGGAAATGCGCCCGCAGGCTGCGCAGCCCGTAAGGGTTGTTCAGCCCCCGGCCCGAGCCGATCGGCGCGCCCCAGGGCATCAGCACCCGGCAGCCCGCATCCAGCAACCGGCCGCAGACCGACAGATCTTCGGTGCAATAGGGAAAGACCTGAAAACCGTCATCCGAGAGCACGCGCGCCGCCTCGACCAGCGCCACGACATCGGGGCACAGGGTGTCGTCGTCGCGGATGATCTCCAGCTTGATCCATGGGGTTTCAAACAGCTCGCGCGCCATCTGCGCGGTGGTCACCGCCTCGCGCAGGGAATGGCAGCCGGCGGTATTGGGCAGGATCGGGATGTCCAGCCCCTTGATCAGCTTGTGGAAATCTTGCCCCGCCCCGCCTTCGCGGCGCAGCGATACGGTGGCGATGCCGGCGCCGGATGCGCGAAACGCATCCGCCATGATGCTGGGCGAGGGGTATTGCGCCGTGCCCAGCATCAGCGCGCTCTCCACCCGCGTTCCGTAGAATTGCGGCATGGTCAGCCCCCCTGCATGGGCGCCACGACCTCAAGCGCGTCGCCGTCCTTCAGCGTCGCCGAGGGGCGGATGGCGGCGGGCAGAAACTCGCCGTTCAGCGCGGTGGCGACGCGGGCCGCGCCCAGCCCGATTTCGGCCAGAACGTCCTGCACGCTGGGGCCGGTCAGGTCGCGGATTTCTCCGTTAAGGGTGATTTTCATCCATGAACTCCGGTTTCTGGCCCGTCTGGATATGATCGGCGGCCATGCGGGCCACGGCGGGGGCCAGAAGATAGCCGTGGCGGTATAGGCCGTTTGCGTAAAGCGTGTTGCCGCGCCGGCGCAGGCGGGGCAGGTTGTCCGGAAATGCCGGCCGCGCGTCCGAGCCAAGCTCGACAATCTCGGCCTCGGCAAAGCCGGGATGCAGGGCATAGGCGGCGTTGAGCAGCTCGACCGCCGAACGCGCGGTGACGCGATGCTTGCCGCCCGTCTCCAGCATCGTCGCGCCGATCATGTAAAGCCCGTCGCCGCGCGGCACGATATACAGCGGGATGCGCGGATGCAGCATGCGGATGGTGCGGGTCAGCGTGACCTCGGGGCAGCGCAGCACCAGCATTTCGCCGCGCACACCGCGCAGGTCGGGCAGCGCATCGCGCGCCGCCAGCCCGCGGGCATCCACGATCAGGCCCGAGGGCTTGCCGTCGGGTTCGATCTCGATGCCCTGCGCCGCCAGCCGGTCGCGCAGCGTTCGCAATGCCTCGCGCGGGTTCAGATGCGCCTCGGTCCGATAGAGCAACCCGCGCTGGAAGCGGTCCTCCAGATCGGGCTCAAGCGCGGCGATTTCCTGTGCGCTCACGGTATCATGGCTGCGCGTCAGCCGGGCAAAGCGGTCCAGTTCCGCCCGGTCGCGCGACGGCGCCAGGACCAGCGTGCCCTCATAGGTGATGTCGGCACCGTTGGCCTGCCACCATTCGGCGGCTTTCAGGCCGTGATGCAGCACGGCGGGCTCGGCGCTTTCGGCCTCGCAATGGGGGGCCAGCATGCCGCCGGCATACCAGCTGCAACCATGCGGGCCGGGGCCGCCGGCCGGGTCGATGATCCGTGGCATGATCCCGCGCGAGGCCAGTTCGCTGGCGATCGCCAGACCCATGACGCCGGCACCAAGGATGGTGGCTGCGGTCATGGCTTGTCCCAGATCTCGTGGAAATGATGTACCGGACCATGGCCCATTCCGACGGCCAGGCTGTCGGCGGCGGCGATGGCGCCCTGCAGCCATTCATGGGCGCGGGTCACCGCCTGCGGTACGGTTTTACCCCGCGCCAGCCCCGCCGCGATGGCCGAGGATTGCGAACAGCCGGTGCCATGCGTGTTGCGCGTCTGCCGTCGCGGGGCGATCAGGGTCAGGGGATCGGGTCCGATCAGCAGATCGGTGCAGGTCGCGCCGATGCCATGCCCGCCCTTCATCAGCACGTTCGCGGCGCCAAGGGCGCGCAATGCCTCGCCCTGTTCGGTCATTTCCTCGGTGGTGGTGGCGGCATCGCGGTCCAGAAGCCGGGCGGCCTCGGGCAGGTTCGGGGTCAGCACCGTGGCCAGCGGCAGCAGTTCCGCGCGCAGCGCCGAGACTGCCTCGTCCGCGAGCAGCTTGTCGCCTGTCTTGGCGACCATCACCGGGTCCAGGACCACCGGGATCGGGTTGGAGTCCAGTACCGCCCGCAGATGCTGGGCGATAATTGTGATCACATCCGGCCCGCCGACCATGCCGATCTTGACCGCGCGCACATCGAGATCGCCGAAAACCGCATCCATCTGCGCGGCGATCATTGCCGGGCTGACCGGATCGACGGCCGAGACGATGCGCGTATTCTGCGCCGTGATCGCTGTGATCACAGATGCGCCGTACACGCCAAAGGCGGAAAACGCCTTGAGATCGGCCTGTATCCCCGCGCCGCCGCCGCTGTCCGAGCCGGCAATAGTCAGGGCGATGGGATAGGGCTGAATGACCGGCATGGCCCGCCTTTCCTATTGGGCGGGTCCTGCGAGCTTGGGGCGGATTGGTGGCGGCCGGTTCCTGTTCCTGCCGTCGCACTCTACCCTTCCCTACGCCGGCATGACCCGGATCAGGTTCGATGGGTCGGTGCCTGGCACCTCTCAGCCCCGCAAGGGGGCACCCCAAGTGTATGAGTCGTCCCGATAACCTAGGCTCCGACCGCGCAGGTTGCAAGAGGCTACAGGTAGTAGCTTCGGAACCATGCCACGTAATCGGCGACGCCCTGAGCGACCGGGGTCTGCGGGGCATAGCCGGTCAGCCGCCGCAGCAGCGCGGTATCGGCCCAGGTCGCGGGCACGTCGCCCGGCTGCATGGGCAGCATCTGCCTGTCGGCCTGTCTGCCGGTCGCGGTTTCGATCGCGGCGATGAAATCCAGCAGTTCGACCGGCGCGCCATTGCCGATATTGACCACCCGGAACGGGGCCACGGGGGACAGGCTGTCCTCGGGGCCTGCGGGCGCATCACCCGGCACCGCATCCACCAGCAGCCGGATCGCGCGCACCAGATCGGTGACATAGGTGAAATCGCGCCGCATGTCGCCGTGGTTGAAAACCTTGATCGGCTGGCCGGCCATGATCGCGCTGGTGAACAGCCAGGGCGCCATGTCGGGCCGCCCCCAGGGGCCATAGACGGTGAAAAAGCGAAACATGGTGATCGGCAGATCGAACAGGTTCGCGTAGCTATGCGCCATCGATTCGGTCGATTTCTTGCTGGCCGCGTAAAAGGACATCTGCGCATCGGCCCGGTCGGTTTCGCGATAGGGCATGTCCTTGTTCGCGCCATAGGCCGAACTGGTCGAGGCCAGCAGCATGTGTTGCGGCGGATGGGCACGGGCCGCCTCGAGCAGCTCGAACGTGCCGATGATGTTCGAGGCCAGATAGGCGCGCGGATTGTCGATGGAATGGCGCACGCCCGCCTGCGCGGCCAGATGCACCACGATCTCGGGCCTGTGGGTCGCGAACAGATCGGCCAGCACGCCGGGATCCTCGAGCCGGGCGCGGATCGGGGTAAAGCCGGGATGCGCGCGCAGCCGCGCCTCGCGCGCCTCTTTCAGGGCCGGGTCGTAATAGGGATCGTGCGCGTCCAGCCCGATGACCTGCGCCCCCTCGGCCAGCAGCAATTCGCACAGGTGATAGCCGATGAACCCGGCCGAGCCGGTGACGAGCGCGCGCATCAGTCGACTCCGAACAGGTCGCGGGTGTAGAGCTTGTCGGTGACATCGGCCAGTTCCGCGCTGTGGCGGTTGGCGATGATCAGATCGGCCTGCGCCTTGAAGTCGCGCAGATCGCGGACCACCGGGCTGTGAAAGAAATGATCCTCGGTCAGCACGGGTTCATAGACGATGCAGGGGATGCCCTTGGCCTTGATCCGCTTCATGATGCCCTGGATCGAGCTGTCGCGGAAATTGTCCGAGCCGGCCTTCATCACCAGCCGGTAGACGCCGACCAGTTTCGGGCGCCGGGCGATGATCTGATCGGCGATGAAATCCTTGCGCGTGCGGTTCGATTCCACCACCGCCGCGATCAGGTTCTGCGGCACGGCGTCGTAATTGGCCAGCAATTGCTTGGTATCCTTGGGCAGGCAATAGCCGCCATAGCCGAAACTGGGATTGTTGTAGCTGTCGCCGATGCGCGGATCCAGGCCGACGCCGTCGATGATTTCGCGCGTGTTCAGCCCGCGCGCCACCGAATAGCTGTCGAGTTCGTTGAAATAGGCGACCCGCATGGCAAGATAGGTGTTCGAGAACAGCTTGATCGCCTCGGCCTCGACCGGGCCGGTGAACAGCACCGGCATGTCCTTGCGGATCGCGCCCTCGGCCAGCAGGGCGGCCAGGCGTTTCGCGGCATCGCCGCGGTCGCCCACCACGATGCGCGAGGGGTAGAGGTTGTCGTAAAGCGCCCGTCCCTCGCGCAGGAATTCCGGGGAAAAGATGATCCCGTCATAGCCGGTTTCCGCGCGCATCCGGGCGGTAAAGCCCACGGGCACGGTGGATTTGATGACGATGGTGGCGTCGGGCGCATGTTCGCGGGCCTGGGCGATCACCGCCTCGACGCTGGAGGTATCGAAATGGTTCGAGCGCGGGTCGTAATT
Organism: Paracoccus halophilus; assembly: GCF_000763905.1. Classification (GTDB taxonomy): domain Bacteria; phylum Pseudomonadota; class Alphaproteobacteria; order Rhodobacterales; family Rhodobacteraceae; genus Paracoccus; species Paracoccus halophilus. The sequence goes on along the minus strand of NZ_JRKN01000012.1, from coordinate 80,898 downwards.
CGTGGGCGTGGCGATGATGACGAATTCCGCGCCGCTCAGCGCCTGTTGCGCATCCGTCGTGGCGGTCAGCGTCAGCGGCTTTTGCGCCAGCCATTCGCTGATCTCGGCATCCTCGATGGGCGAGCGGCGCGCATTCACCTGTGCCACCCGGGCCGCGTTCACGTCCAGCGCCGTGACCTGATTGTGCTGCGCCAGCAGCACGGCGATGGACATGCCGACATAGCCCAAACCGGCGACTGCGATTGTCATGCTTTACCTGCCTGTTACCTTTTCATCGGCTTAGCACGGCTTGGGCGCGCGCAAAAGCTGGCGCGGGTTCAGGGATCGGGCGCCTGGGTCTGTGCGGGGGCCGGAACCGGCAGGATCTCGCGGCTCGGGTCAAGCTGGTCATAGATCAGCACGGTAATGAAGCCGGCCCAGATGACCATGAACAGGACGGGCAGGGTGGCGGTGCTGAAGCCGCGATTGGCGATCGCGTTTGTCAGCCCTTCGCCATCGCGCCCCCTGGGATGGGGAAAGATGTCTTGGGTCCGCTTGTCCAGCTTTGCCGCGTATTCGTCCCATCGGGTTTTCAGCTCGTCCATGGCCTTCTGGCCATTGGTCAGCACCCCGTGTGAAATCAGCGCGACGAATATGCCGGTCAGCGCGACCATCAGGAAGATCGCCCTGCGCAGCCCCTCTGAATCAAGCGCGCCGCCATCCGTATCCACGCGCAGGATCAGCCCGAATGACGCGAAAAGAGCTGCCTGCAGCGAGATCAGCCAGGTAATGCGCTGGTTGTAAAGCCGGTCCTCGGACCGGACGCGTTCGCGGATCAGATGATAGACTTTCTCGGCTTCTTCGAACTGGTTCATCGATGTGATCCGGCAGGTTCGGGAAAGCTGCACTGGGCCTTGCCTGTCAGCCTAGCATGGCTGCGACGCCCGGAAAAGCCGCGATCACCAGCCGGTCGCGGCCTGCGGGATCGGGGCATCGCGCACCTGCCGCAGCAGCGCGATCATGCCGGCGGTCTGATGCGCCGCCGTGGCGCGGCCCTTGTCGGCCGTGGCCAGATGCGCCTCGCCCACCACGCCCTCGGGGTTCAGATCCGCCGAAATCCAGCCATGGCTGACCGGCCCGACGGGCTGGATCGCGGCCCCCTCGGCCAAGGAGCGGAAATCCCGCGCCGCCTGCATATCCACGCAATGCGGCTGAAACTCCAGCATCAGCGAGGTTTCGACATCGCCGCCATGGATGCCGAATTGCCGTTCCTGCGCGGAATACATGCCCTCGGGCAGGCCAAAGCCCATCCACTGGCATTTGACCGCCAGCATCCCCGCCTGCACCCGCAATTCGCGCGTCAGGATCGAGACCAGATCCAGATTGCCGCCATGGCTGTTCACGATGACGATCTTGCGCAGCCCGGCGCGGGCCACCGACAGGCCGATCTGCGTCCAGGCGCCGAGCGCCGTGGCGGCATCCAGCGTCAGCGTGCCGGCGGCCCAGAGATGCTCGGTCGATTTGCCGACCGCCTGCACCGGCAGGATGCGGATATCCAGGTCGTCCGGGCAATCGCGGCGCAGCGCGTCCAGCATGCCTTGGGCGATCATCGTGTCGGTGCCGACGGGCAGATGGGGGCCGTGCTGTTCGATCGCGGCGGTCGGCAGGATGGCGATGGTGCGCATCGGGTCGATCCCCGCATATTCCGGGGCGCGGTATTCGGCCCAGTCGAGACGGCGTTTCATGATATCTCCTTTCGCGGCGGGGCCGGTCACATCGGGGCCAGCAGCTTGTCCATCTTGCGCGCGACATGCTCCAGATGCCGCGCCCGGCTGTCGGGGGTCGAGCTGTCCATCAGGTAATGCGCGGCAAAGACGCTGCGCCGGTCCGGCGCGCAGAGATAGCCCACGCCGCGCAGCAATGTGCGCTTGCCCGGCGCGCCGATCAGCGAGGTCAGCCAGAAACTGGCACCGCAGGTGGTGAACACGCCCAGCCGCGAGATATGCTGCAGCCCCGGCCGGATCAGCCGGTTCTCGGCATCCGGCATCAGGAAAGCCAGATCGGGCAGCATCACCTTGTCGAGCCAGCCTTTCAGCATCGCCGGCAGCCCGTACCACCATGTCGGATAGACAAAGATCAGCGTGTCGCACCAGCGCAGGGCCTCGACCTCGGCGGCGACCGGCAGGGTGTTCCGCTTGGGGTCGAGATAGTTCAGCCATTCCTCGCGCGACATGACCGGCCGGAAGTCGTCGGCATAAAGGTCGCGCAGCCGCAATTCGGCCCCCGAGGCACGCAGCCGCTCGCAGACCAGATCGCGAATGGCGGCGTTGAAACTGCCCGGATCGGGATGGCAATAAACGACCAGCGCCCGCATCAGCGCCGCATGCCCGGATAGTCGTACATGCGGCGGTAATCCCAGTCGGGCGCGTCCCAGGCGATCATCTTGCCCGGGTTCAGCAGCCCCTTGGGATCGGCCTGCCGCTTGAATTCAAGCTGGCGCTCATCGACGGTCTGGCGGCCGCCCTCTTCCAGCGTGTAGCGATGCGGGTTGAAGATCATGCAACCCATGTCCTCATGGATGCGGATGATCTCGTCCAGCCGTTCCTCGGTCGAGAAACGCACCAGGGTCAGGCCGGCAGCGGTCATCACGCCGTTTTCGCGCAGGAATTCCAGGTGCTGGATCAGTTCGTCGCAGAAACGGGCGCGGATCTGGTCGACCTTGTCCAGAAAATCCGGCCCGGCATAGCGCACCTGCAGATAGGTGATCTCGGGCTGGACCTTCAGCGCGCGCAGGGTGGTGTGGTTCCAGCCATATTCATAGGCCGGGCCGGGATCGCGCGCCCAGTCATGCGCGTCGCTGCGATAGATCAGCTTCGCATCCGGCTCATGCGACAGGAACGACAGGAAACCGTCCATCGAATGCGGCGCGACCATCAGCGCGATGACATTGTCCCGGTCGGTCACTTGGCCTTTGAAGCGCTGGAAATAGCGCGCGGCGGTCGGCGCCTCGCAGACCGTAGCCAGTTTCAGCAGGATGCCGTCCTGCAGGGCCAGCGCATGCGCCAGCCGGCTGGCGCGGGCGAAATCCGGCAGGGTGACAAAGATATGGATCCAGTCATAGGCCGGGGCCAGCGGCATCTCGATCTCGGTGACGACGCCATTGGTGCCATAGGCATGGCTGACCCGCGCCAGATCCTCGCCGGTGAAGTCGAGGATGCGCGGCTCGGCCTCCATGGTGACGACGCGGATGCGCAGGATATTGCCGTAATCGCGCAAAAACCCCCAGCGGACCGAGCCGACCCCGCCCGAGCCGCCGCAGATGAAGCCGCCGATGGTCGCCGTCCCGGCGGTCGAGGGCATCATGCGCAGCTCCTGCCCGGAATCCGCGCGGGTGATGCGGTTCAGCTCGCGGATGACAAGGCCGGGCTGGGTGGTGACGCGGCCGGGCGCGATCCTGAGCACCTCGGCCATGTTCTGCATATGGATCACGCAGCCACCGGCCAGCGGCATGGCCTGGGCGTAATTGCCGGTGCCCGAGCCGCGCACCGTCACCGGCACGTCATGGGCATGGCAGGCGCGCAGGATCTCGATCACCTCGTCCTGGTTCTTTGGCATGACCACGAAATCGGCGCAGACATGGTCCAGCCGATCCTTGAGCACCGGCGAATACCAGAAGAAGTCCCGGCTCTTGGCGCGCACGGCGGCGGGGTTGTCGTCGATATCCAGATGCGCAAGGGCGGCTTTGGCGGCGTCGATATTCATGGGTCAACTCATCAGATGATCAAGTTCGGCGTAATCGGGCAGGCTGCGGTCGATCTGGTGCCCGTCGCGCAGCACGATGCGATCCGATTGTGGGCGGGCGAAAAGCTCGGTCCAGGAGCGCGCGCGACAGATCACCAGATCGGCAGGCGCGCCGGGCATAAGCGAGGGCGCGTCAAAGCCGCAGGCGCGGGCGGGATTGGCCAGAAAGGCCTGTATCCAGTCGTCGCGGGAATGGTCCAGATGCGCGATCCGCGTCGCCTCGCGCATGACCTCGATCATGTCCAGATCGCCATAGGCATAGAACGGGTCTCGGGTATTGTCCGAGGCAAAGCTGACATTGATCCCGCGCGCCGCCATTTCATGGACCAGCGTGATGCCGCGCCAGCGGGGCGTGCGGTCGGGTGCGCGGTCCTGCAGATAGAGGTTGCACAGCGGCAGGCTGACGACATGGATGCCGGCGCGGGCCACCAGATCCAGCGTAGCCTGCCATTCGGCATCGGGCTGCACCGCCAGCGAGCAGCAATGCCCGACGGTGACCGGCGCGTCAAAGCCGGTCTCAAGCACCACTTCGGCGATCGCGCGCAGGCTGGCGGCCGCGGGATCGCCGCTTTCATCGACGTGGAAATCGGCATGCAGCCCGCGCTGCCCGGCATGGGCGAAAAAGGCGCGCAGGCGGTCGCGCAGCAGCGGGTCGGGAAAGGTCACGCAGCCCAGCACGCCGCCGCTTTCGGCGGTCAGATCGGCGATCTCGGCGAATTCGCCGCCGCCCTGCGGGTCGATCCGGTCGATCGAGGTCAGGCAGACCGCCTGCAAGTCGATCCGGCCGGCCCATTCCTCGCGCAGGCGGGTGAATTCGGCAAAGCTGATCCGGTGCTGCGGCGGGATGCTGTCCAGATGGGTGCGGATGGCGCGGCTGCCATGCGCCCAGGCGCAGCGCAGCGCGAAATCCATGCGGGCGCGGACATCGCCGCCGGACCAGTTCGCCACGCGATCCGCCTCGACCACCCGAAGCGCGCCGTCGAAACTGCCATCGGGATTGGCGGCGCGGGGCCAGATATGCCCCTTGTCCAGATGGGTATGCATGTCGATAAAGGCGGGAAAGACCATCGCGCCCCGCATATCCACCTGTGGCAGGCCGGGCGCGGGCGCGGCGATGCGCCCGTCGCGGATGCTCAGCGATATCGTCTCAAGCGGGGCTTCGCGGCCGATCAGGCAGCCGGGCGCGGTCAGGTTGGTCAGGGTCAGATCGCCGCTGGGCAGAACGCGAAAATCCAATCAGCTCTCTTTCTTCAGCGCGCTTTCATGCCAGTGCCGCAACGCCAGATGCGAGATCAGCGACAGCACGGCAAAGATCAGCACCCCCAGCACCGCGATCAGCACCAGCGCCGCGAACATGCGCGGGATGTTCAGCCGGTAGCCGGCCTCGAGGATGCGGAACGCCAGCCCGGTGCCGATCCCGGCCGTGCCCGCAACATATTCCGCCACCACCGCGCCGATCAGCGACAGCCCGCCCGCGATGCGCAACCCGCCCAGGAAATAGGGCAGGGCCGAGGGCAGTTGCAGATGGATCAGGCGCTGCCACCGGCTGGCGCCATAGATGCGATACAGATCCGCCAGATTGCGATCGACTGAACGCAGCCCCAGCGAGGTATTGGACAGGATCGGAAAGAACGCCACGATCCAGGCGCAAAGCAGCAGGCCGATGGTGCGGTTCTCGACATAGATGAAGATCAGCGGCGCGATCGCCACGACCGGCGTCACCTGCAGGATGACGGCAAAGGGATAAAACGACATCTCGGCCCATCGCGACAGGCTGAACAGCACCGCCAGGCTGACGCCGCCGATCACCGCGACGACCAGCGCCATCATGGCGATCTTCAGCGTGACCCATGTCGCCGGGCCCAGGATCGCCCAGTCCTCGACCAGCGTGCGGGCGACCAGACCGGGGCCGGGCAGGATGTAATGCGGGATCTCGTTCCAGACCACGATCCGGTCCCAGATCGCCAGCGCCAGGGCGATGGTCAGCAGGGGCATCAGCCAGCGGCCGGTCTTTTCGGCGCGGGCGCGGCGCAGGCGGGCGATTTCCTCGGCATCGGGGATTTGCGTGCGGGCTTCGGTCATGTGTCACCTGTGGCGCGGGACAGCGCGGCCGAGACCGCGCGGCACAGCCCGGCATAATCGGCCGAGGTGCGGAAATCCTGATCGCGGTTGGCCGCGGTCACGGTCACCTCTTCGGCCACGCGGCCGGGGCGCGGCGCCATGACCACGATGCGGTCGGACAGATAGACGCTTTCAAAGACCGAATGGGTCACGAAGATCACCGTGCAGCCCAGCCGGCCGCGCAGCGCCAGCAGATCGTCGTTCATCCGGTTGCGGGTGATTTCGTCCAGCGCCGCGAATGGCTCGTCCATCAGGATCAGGCGCGGCTGGGTGACCAGCGCGCGCGCGATCGAGACGCGCATCTTCATGCCGCCCGACAATTCGCGCGGATAGGCATTGGCGAACTTGCCCAGGCCGACCATGTCCAGCGCCTCGCGGATGCGGGGGCGCATGGCGTCGAGCTTTTCGCCCCTGAGCCGCAGCGGCAGCCAGACATTCTTTTCCACCGTCGCCCAGGGCATCAGCGTAGGCTCCTGAAATACCACGCCCAGATCGCCGGTATCGTGCCGGCCCTGCCAGCTGACCTTGCCGGTGGTGGGCTGCATCAGCCCCGCGATCAGCCGCAGCGCGGTCGATTTGCCACAGCCCGATGGCCCCAGAAGCGAGACGAATTCGCCCTCGGCCAGGGTCAGGTTCATGTCGGAAAGCGCGGTGACCTCGCCGGCAAAGACCTTGCCGACGCCGTCCATGCGCATCAGATCGGGTCGTCCGGTCACGCTTATTTCTTCAGCTCCATGCCGACGCCCTTGCCGACGAAATCCAGCGTATAGGCGGCGGAATAGTCCAGGTCGGGCGCGATCGCGCCGGCCTCGGCCATGTCCTTGAAGAACTGGTCGATATGTTCGCGGGTCATCACGCCGATGCCCTTTTCCAGCGAGTCGCCGGAATCGACGATCCCGTAAGCCTTCATCTGCTCGCGGCCGAAGGCCAGGATCTCGTCGGTGATTTCGGGGTTGTCGAGCTTGATCTGCGCATCCGCCTTGCTGGCATCGCCGTAAAGATAGTTGTACCAGCCCTTGATCGAGCCATCGACAAAGCACTGCACCACCTCGGGGCGGTTGGCGATGGTATCGGCCATGGTCTCGATCAGGGTGGAATAGGTGCCGTATCCGGCATCCGCCAGCAACAGCGTGTCGGGCGTCCATCCGGCCTGCTGCTCGACCATCAGCGGCTCGGACGAGACATAGCCCTGAATGGCGCTGTTCTCGTCGGCGATAAAGGGCGCCATATTGAAGGTATAGACCTCGCGCTGCTCGTCGGTGAAGCCATGGGCGGATTTCATCCACAGATAGTAGGACGCGAAACCTTCGTCGCTGACATAGATTTTCAGCTTCTTCAGGTCCTCGAAGGTCTGGCCCTTGCCGGGATGGGTCAGAAAGACCTGCGGTTCCTTCTGGAACATGGCGGCGATGGCGACCACCGGCACACCCTCGGCCGCCGCGTTGAAGGTCGAAAGCAGGTTGCCGGCCATGTTGAAATCGATCTTGCCGGCCAGCATCATGGCGCGGTTGTTCACCTGCGGTCCGCCCGGCACGATGGTCACGTCAAGACCGCATTCCTTGTAGGACCCGTCCGCGACCGCCTGATAATAGCCGCCATGCTCGCCCTGCGCGACCCAGTTGGTGCCGAATTTCACGGCCGTTTCCTGGGCCATGGCCGCGGGGGCAAGGCTGATTGCCGCGACGGCCGGGACTAGCGATATGCGTTTCATGGGCAGCTCCTGTTGGCGCGATGATCTCATCGGTCGGTTTTGCGGACATCGTGCAACGATGCGCCGGTTTTCGCAATCTGCAGTTTTTGTCGCCGGACGGGGCGAGGGCATCGCCCGTCTTGACCACCGCGGATGGCTGCATCAGGATCGCCGCCATGCAGGCCCTGAACCCCTTGTCCATCGCCGCGCCCTTTGGCCGTTATTCGCACGGTGTCGCGACCCGCGGCGCGGGGCGGCTGGTGCTGACCTCGGGCCAGCTTGGCCTGCGCGCCGATGGCAGCCTGCCCGAGGGCGCGCTGGAGCAGGCGCGGCAATGCTTTGCCAATTGCGCCGCGATCCTGGCCGAGGCGGGCCTGTCCGCGCGCGACGTGCTGCGGGTGAACGCCTTTGTCACCGATCGGGCATATTTTGCCGATTATATGGCGGCGCGGGACGCGTTCCTGGCCGGGGTCGAGGTTCTGCCCGCCTCGACGCTGGTGATCGTATCGGGCTTTACCCGGCCGGAATTCCTGGTCGAGGTGGAATTGACGGCGATGGAAAGGGCCTGATGAAAAACGTGATCTTCGATCTTGGCGCGGTGCTCATCGAATGGGACCCGGCGCTGGCATTCGCCGATGCCTTTACCTCGCGCGAGGCGGCCGAGGACTGGATGGCGCGGATCGGCTTTGCCGCCTGGAACCGCGAACAGGATGCCGGCCGCAGCTTTGCCGAAGGCCTGGCGGCGGCGCATGCCGAACATGGCCATGAGGCGCGTCACCTGCAGGGTTATCTGGCGGCGTTCCCGCTGACCATCGACCGGCCGGTGCCCGGAAGCTGGGAAATCCTCGAGGCGCTGCTGGCGCGCGGCGTGCCGCTATATGCGATCACCAACTGGGCGGCCGAGACCTTTCCGGCGGCGCGCGAGCTCTATCCGCGGCTCGCGCGCGTGTTCGAGGATATCGTCGTCTCGGGCGAGGTCGCCATGCTCAAGCCCGAGCCGGGCATCTATCGCCTGCTGATGGACCGCAACGGGTTGCAGCCGCAGGACTGCATCTTCATCGACGACAGCCCGGCCAATGTCGAGGGCGCCCGCGCCGTCGGCATGGAGGCGATCCATTTCACCGGCGCCGAGGCACTGGGCCGCGAACTGACCGAGCGCGGATTGTTCTGAAAAGCGGCCCTGCGCGCCCGCGCCCCGTTTGCATTTTTCACACCGGCGTCATGCCGGAATCACGTCCTGATCACAGGCGGTATGGCATAGTGATTCCATGGCGCGGCCCCTTCCTCCCGTTACGGTTCGCGCCAGTGGTTCGGTTTACGAGGTGTAATCATGGTAACGAGTTCCAGCATGGTGACCGGCAGGGGCAAGCGATCCACAATTGACGAACATGCGCTGCCCCTGCCGGACCCGATCCGGGTGCTGCGCGGCAATATTCGCGTCTCTTCTTTGGTGAATGAAATCGGTCTTGGCGCGGGTTTGGGCTTGAGCCGCGTCGTGACCGTCGATCTGATCGACTCGCTCCTGGCCGGGTCGACAGGGTTCCGGCGCGCCCGTCGCCGGAATCATCCAAGCTTGCGTCCCCGGCCGATCGCCGGCTGAGGCCGCGGCAGGTTTCCTTGCCTTTCCCCGGCGGACCGGATTCCGTCGCTCGCGGCTTGTGATCCTCCCGGTCAGGGATCGCCGCCGCTTCCGATCCGCCCATGCGTGCCGCCGCTTTCGCCATCGAAGCGGCGGCATTGCCTGATCCGCATCCGCCCGTCACAGGATCATGCTGGCCGCGTGGCGCAGGGCCAGCGCGTAGCCATGGGTTCCGAAACCGGCGATCACGCCATCGGCCCGCAGGCTGACATAGGAATGGTGGCGAAAGCCCTCGCGCTTGTGCACGTTCGAGATATGCACCTCCAGCACCGGACCGTCAAAGGCGTTCAGCGCATCCAGGATCGCGACCGATGTATGGGTAAAGGCGGCTGGGTTGATGATGATCGCCTGCGCCTGATGCCGTGCCTCGTGGATGGTGTCGATGATCTGGCCTTCGTGATTGGACTGGAAAAAGCCGATCTCGACCCCAAGCTCGCGCCCCAGTTCGCGGCAGCGGGCCTCGATATCGGCCAGCGTCGTGCTGCCGTATATTTCCGGCTGGCGCTGGCCCAGCAGGTTCAGGTTGGGACCGTTCAGGATATAGACCTTGGGCATGGCGTTCTTTCTGGTGAAGGGGGCGGCAAGGGATTTGCCGCCCGGCTGGTCGTGGGAGCGCCTGGCGGTCCTGCTTGGTCAGGCGTAGCGCGCAGGAAAAGATACCCGCCATCGCGCCTGCCGCAAGCCTTTCCGGCACCGCTGCCGAATCGGGCCGGCCGCAAAGTCACGGCGCGCCGAACACAGATGCGTTGACGGAAAAAACCCGGCCCAGCATTATTGGACCCTGTCAAGGACGGCACCTAGATCCTGCGGGCACGCCGGATCGGGCATGGCGGTCGCCGGGTGCCGCGTTTAGGGTCGGGATCATCCGGCCGGCTTTGGGAATCAGTGAATTCATGGTGCGACTTGTCCTGATCCTGCTGGCGGTTCTGCTGGGCCCGGTTCCGGTCTGCGCGGAAAAGCGCGCCGTGGTGATCGGCAACGCGGATTATCGCAATGCGCCCGACCTTGCCGGCTCTGATACCGCGGCGCTGGCCGAAGCGTTGCGTCAGGCCGGATTCCGGACCGCGGATGGTGTCGATCTGGATGCCGCCGAACTGCGCGACAGGCTGACCGCGCTGGCCGGAAACGATCCTGCCCCGGGCGCGCGCATTGTCGTTCTGAACGGCCGTTTCCTGCATGACAGCGGCGAAACATGGTTCATGGGAACCGATGCGCAGGAGCCGGACCGGATCACCGCGGATCTGCAAGGCGTGCCCCTGTCGCTGGTGCTGCGGCTGATGGTCGGCGGGCAGCCGGGATCGATCCTGATCCTGGGAACCGATGGCCAGCAGATGCCGCGTCGCGACGGGCTTGAGAGCGGCATCGGTACCATCGCGGTGCCGACCGGCATGGCGGTGATCTGCGGAACGCCCGAGCTTGCCGCGCAAGCCCTGGCCGGGCTGTTGCGCGGCAACTCGACCGAACAGGCGGCGGCGATGGACCCGGCGCTGTTGCTCTTGCCGGGCAGCGCGCGCGATCTCGTGCTTGGCCGGCAGGGCGCCTCGTCGCGGCCCGAGGATCCGATGGCGGCCGATCGCGCGGCCTGGGCGCAGGCCGCGCAGACCAACAGCCCGGCCGCCTATACCGAATATCTGCTGCGTTTTCCGCGCGGTATCTTCGCGGCCGCGGCGCGGGAAAGACTGGCGCGCCGCGGCCATGATGCCAGCGCGCAAAGCGATGCCGATGCCGAGGCCTGGGCCGTCGCGCAGGCGGCGAACAGCCTCGCGGCCTATATGTCCTATCTGCATGCCTTTCCCGCGGGCCGCTATGCCGCGCAGGCGACCGAGCGGATCGAGGGTGGCGCGAGCCTGCTGCCGGTGGTGCCGCTCGCGCCACCCGGACAGGTACGCGAGCCCCGCCAGAAGCTTACCCCCGAGGAGCGCGTCGAGCAGGCGATGCGGCTGGACAATGGCAAGCGCGCCGCCGTTCAGCGCCGCCTGTCGCGGCTGGGCTTTGACAGCGGCGCGGCGGATGGCATCTTCGGGCAGCGCAGCCGGGCGGCGATCGCCGCGTGGCAGCGCGCCAACGGGGAAGCGCCGACCGGCTATCTCAGCCCGGGGCAATGGCGGCTGATCAACCGGCAGGTCGCCTATCTGGATGGCGACAATGGCAGCCGCGACAGCGCCTTCTGGCGCCAGACCGGCGCCACCGGCGACCCCGAGGGGCTGCGCGTCTATCTGCGCCGCTATCCCTATGGCATGCATGCCGAAACCGCCCGCGACATGCTCGAAGGACGAACCGATCCGGGGCCTCAGGACCGCCCGCAAGAGGATGAGGCGACATGGCGTTGGGCGCGCCGTCAGGGTTCGGCCGCGGCCTATGAAACCTATCTTGAGCGCTATCCGCAGGGCCGCCGCGCGAGCCAGGCCCGCGCGCGCCTGCAGACCCTGCGCGCCGGAACCGAGGCCGCGCGCCGGGAAGAGGCCGGCCTCGGGCTCGATTCCGCGACCCGAAGGATGATCGAGGAAAGGCTGATCGCCGCCGGGCTGCGCACCGGCCCGGTCGATGGCGAATTCACCGATGAGACCCGTGCGGCGCTGCGCCGTTATCAGGCGACCCGCAACCTGCGCGTGACCGGGCATGTCACGCAGGAAACCGTGACCCGGCTGCTCAGCGAAACGCCCCGGCCCTGACACGCGGCCAGCCGGCCGGCGAAAACGAAAAACGCCCGCACTGCGGGCGCATTCCTTGCGTCACAGGCGCGGCGCCTCAGCCCTGACGGGCCTTGAAGCGCGGGTTCGTCTTGTTGATGACGTAGATGCGGCCCTTGCGGCGCACGATCTGGCAATCGCGGTGGCGGCTCTTGAGCGAGCGAAGCGAATTGCGAACCTTCATCGGTCTTCTCCTATCGCGGCGCATCGCAAGTCGCGCCTTGGAACTGAAATGCCCCCGGTTGACGCCGGGGGCGCGAAAAATGGTGGGCGGTACTGGGATCGAACCAGTGGCCACTACGATGTCAACGTAGTGCTCTACCGCTGAGCTAACCGCCCCTTCCCGGTGATTCTGGCGACAAAAGCCATCAGAGCCCCGTGGTGCGCGTGTCTATATCGACCCCGGATCGGGGTTTCAAGCCCTCATTCGACAGCTCTTGGCGTCGCGTGGTGATGGTTTATAAATCCTTTTGCCTTATCATGCGAGGGGCAGACGCCGGCGGAGCGCGCAATGACCCTGGAACAGCAGACGTTCGATCTGAGCAGGCCCAGCGAATGGCGGGGCGGCGTGATCTTTGCGTCGCCGCATTCCGGTTGCCACTATCCCGACTGGTTCCTGGTCGAATCGCGGCTGGATCCGCTGCTCCTGCGCTCGTCCGAGGATGCTTTCGTGGACCGGCTGATCGCCCCGGCGCTGGATCACGGCGCGGTGCTGATGACGGCGCGGGTGCCGCGCAGCGTCGTGGATCTGAACCGCGGGCCCGAGGAAATCGATCCGCTGGTGGTCTCGGGCGTCGCGCCCGCCGCGCTCAGCCCGCGAATCATGGCCGGGCTGGGGGTGATTCCCCGTGTCGTCTCGCAGGGGCGGCCGATTCACGACCGGCCCATCCCCAGGGCCGAGGCGCAGCAGCGCATCGACCGGCTGTGGCGACCCTATCACGATGCGCTTTCCGCGCTGATCGACGAGGCGGTGGAGCGTTTCGGCGGCGCCATTCTGATCGACATGCATTCGATGCCGCGCGATGCGCTGGCCCATCTGCCGCGCCCGCGCCCGGATTTCGTGCTGGGCGATCGCAACGGGGTTTCCGCCGCGCGCCAGATCAGCGCCGGCGTGGCCGAGGCGGTGACGGCCGAGGGTTTCCGCCTGCGCCGGAATTCACCGTTTTCCGGCGCCTATATCACCGCACATTACGGCCGCCCGCGCCGCAACGTGCATGTCGTGCAACTGGAGATGGACCGTTCGCTCTACATGAACGAGACGCTGGTCCAGCCACGCGCCGATTTCGGGGTTTTTGCGCAGCGCTTTGGCCGGATTGTCGCGAGGCTGGCGGATCTGCGCCCCGATGCCTGTGATTCGGCCATCGCGGCAGAGTGATCGGCGAAAGGATATTTCATGCCCGCATCGTTTCTCGAACCGCTGAGCCAGAACATCGCGCTGATCGTTCTGGCGGTGGTGATCTTCTTCGCGGTCACCTCGGCGGTGCGGATCGTGCCGCAATCGGAAAAATACGTGGTCGAGCGGTTCGGCCGGCTGCGCTCGGTGCTTGGGCCGGGGATCAATTTCATCATGCCCTTTCTGGACCGGGTCGCGCACAGGATTTCCGTGCTGGAAAGGCAGCTGCCGACCGCCAGCCAGGATGCGATCACCGCCGATAACGTGCTGGTGCAGGTGGAAACCAGCGTCTTCTACCGCATTATCGAGCCGGAAAAGACCGTCTACCGCATCCGCGACGTGGATGCGGCGATCGCCACCACGGTGGCCGGCATCGTGCGTTCGGAAATCGGCGCGATGGAGCTGGATCAGGTCCAGTCGAATCGCGCACAATTGATCGAGCGTATCCGCGATGCGCTGGCCAATATCGTCGATGACTGGGGGATCGAGGTGACGCGGGCCGAGATTCTGGATGTCAATCTGGATCAGGCGACCCGCGCGGCCATGCTGCAACAGCTCAATGCCGAACGCGCCCGCCGCGCCCAGGTGACCGAGGCCGAGGGCAAGCGCCGCGCGGTCGAACTGGCCGCCGACGGCGATCTTTACGCCGCCGAACAGCAGGCCAAGGCCAAGCGTTTGCTGGCGGATGCCGAGGCCTATGCCACCAGCGCCATCGCCACCGCCATCCGCGAAGGCGGGATCGAGGCGGCGCAGTATCAGGTCGCCATGCGACAGGTCGAGGTGCTCAACGATGTCGGCAAGGGGCAGGGCAAGCAGATGATCGTCCTGCCGGCCTCGGCGGTCGAGGCCTTTGGCGATGCGTTCAAGCTGTTCAGGGGGGCGAAATGATCTGGGCCAATGGCTGGATCTGGGTCATCCTGGCGCTGATCCTGGCGGCGCTGGAACTGGCCATGCCGGGCTGGTTCTTCCTGGGTTTCGCCCTTGCGGTGCTGTTGATGGGGGGCGCGTTGCTTCTGGGCCTGTGGCCGGCCGGGCTGCCCATGGCGCTGGTCGCGACGGCGGTTCTGACCGGGCTGATCTGGCTTGCGCTGCGCCGCATCTTCGGTACCAACAAGGGCGAGATGAAGGTCTGGACGCGGGACATCAACGACAATTAGGCCTGAACTGCGCCAATCTGTTGCTCATCCGCGCCGCGCGACGATCGGCAGCGGATGCTCTTCCCGCGCATCGGGATCTTCAGGGCGGTGGCGCGGACCTTGCCGGCAGGCAAGTGGCCGAAGGCATTGCGGCAGAAATGCGCCACCGGGCTTATGAGCGGGACCGTCCGCAGCATGCAGGGCCGACCGATGGCACCACTCATAACGGGCGGTGCGGCGCCACGGCGTAATCGCGGGGGGCTTTCCCATTCCAACCCGGCCGTGTTAGGCGCAGGATGAGGGAGCTGCCTTTCCCCTTTCCGTCCGTCGCGCGAGGACGCCCCATGATTGACCGTTCGCTTGCCGAATTGCCCCTGTTCAAGGGCCTCAGTGACGCGCAACTGGCCGTTGTTCAGGCCGGCATGTCGCGGATTTCGCTGGACGCGGGCGAGCCGCTTTTTGCGCAAGGGGATGTGGCGACACGGTTTTTCATGCTGCTCGATGGCCGTCTCAAGGTCTCGCAGGTCAATGAAGAGGGGCGTCAGATCATCGTTCGCATCGTGCACCCCTCCGAGCTTTGCGGCTTTGCGCCCGCGCTGGGACGCGAGTCCTATCCCGGCAGTTCCGAGGCGATCGTCGGCAGCAGGCTGCTGGCCTGGCCGCGCAGCCGGTGGGAGCCGGTTCTGGGTGCGGCGCCTTCGCTCGCGATCAGCGCGATCCAGGCCGTCGGGCGCAAGCTGGACGAGGCCCATACCCGCCTGCGCGAAATGACCACGGAAGAGGCGGGCCAGCGCATCGCCAATCTGCTGCTGCGCCTGATCCGCGATTCCGGCGAGGTCGAGGGCGACCGGGCCAGCATTCCCTTTCCGCTGACCCGTCAGGACATCGCCGACATGAGCGGCAATACCATTCATACCGTGTCGCGCATCATGGCGGGATGGGAGGCGCGCGGCGTTCTTGCCCGGGCGCGTCGAAAGGTGATCGTCGCGGATATGCCGGCGCTGCGGGCGATCTCGGAAATCTCCGGCTGATCGCGGCATCAGGGCTTGTCGCCCCGCAACACCAGCAGCCGGTATCCCGTCCCGTCCGAGGCGTAGTTTCCGGCCCATTTATGACCCCGCGCATCCAGTTCCGGCAGCAGTATGGCGGGCTCTGCGGGCAGCAGCGCAAAGATGACATGGCCGGGTTTGGCAGCCCTGATCGCCGCCAGGATACGGGCCGCCGGCTCTGCCGGTTCGGGTCTGGTCAGGTCAAGAAAGACGGTGGGATCGGGCCAGTCGACCGCTTCCAGCGCGCTGCCCGGGCTAAGCTGATAGGCCGCCTGGGCGCGGATGAAATCCACCTGCCAGATATTGTCCCCCTGTTCGGTTTCCTCGTGGATATAGCCGCGTCGCTGCATCACGCTGAACAGCGGAACCGGGCGAAACGGGGCCAGAAGGCGCAGCGTCTGGCCCTCGGCAAGCCCGTCGGCCGCCTTGATTATGGCCAGGATCGGCTCTTCGCCCGCGGCCAGCAGGGGCCTGACATCCAGCGTGACGATCTTTTGCATCGGTGGCTTCCTTGCAGGTGGCGGTCGGAATGAGGCGCGGATACTGCCGCCGAACCGCCTGCGGGTTCAGCGGGTCGTGCGGGATGCGTCCTGGGTTCTGCCTGTGTCATGCAAAGCGGTGGTCTTGTCCCCTGCTGTCCAGCGCCAGGATCTCGATACCGGGCAGCCTGGCCATCGCGCTGCGGATCGCGGCGGCGGGGGCAAGGCTGAACCCGGTGGAAAGCGCATCGGCCAGCCCGGCCGTGTCCGCGATGACCGAGATGCGGCGCCATGCCGCGCGCGCGGCGCCGGTGGCCGGGTCGATCAGATGTGGCAAAAGTCCCGCCGCGTCAAAGGTAAAGCCGGCGGCCTCGGTCGTGGCGATGGCGCGATCGACCAGCCCGACCTCGGTGCCGCCGGGCAGGGCGACCTGCCAGGGATCGCGCGCGGTCCTGCCGCCGATGGCGCGGATCTCGCCCATATCGACCAGCGTGTGTTCGGCCCCGGCGGCCCGCAGGCGCGTGGCGATGCAATCGGTGATATGGCCCTGCGCGATGCCGTTCAGCGTCAGTTGCATGCCCGCGGGCATGGCGATCCGGTCGCGGCTGACCTTGACGCGGCCGAAGCCTGTCAGGGCGCGGGCCGCGCGGATCGCGCCGGCATCGCCGCCGGCCGCATGCGCGCGCCAGAGCGGCTGGACCGAGGGATCGAACCGGCCGCCCGTCACCCGATGCGCCAGCCCGGCAAGTTCAAGCGCGGCGACCATTTCGGGGCTGGGGGCGACCAGCGCGCCGCTTCGGTTCAGTCGCGACAGTTCGGAATCCGCGCGGTAAAGGGTAAAGATCGCTTCGAGCCGGCGCAGTTCGGTCGCAACCTCGCGCAGGATGGTCCGGGCGCGCGTCGGATCGGGGTGGTTCAGGATCAGCCGGACCGGCGCGCCCATGGCCTGCCCGTGCCAGATCGCGGCGTCACCGGCCGTTGCCGGATCGGCGATCAGCGGCGCGCCAAGCGCGGCCGCCGCGATGGTCAGGAAACGGCGGCGTCTAATTCGCTGCATGCTCGCCCCCTGCCGCTGTGCCATTGCCCAGAACCTCGTCAGGGGTGAGTTCGTCGAATGTCTGGACGATGCCGCCCTTTTCCGCGGCAAAGGCCTCGGCCGCCTCGCGGGTCGAAAAGGGCACCAGTTCTGCCCCGCCCATGCCGCCCTGCGCGGAAGAGCCGGTGACATAAAAGGCCGTTTTCGCGTCGATCCAGTTATCGGCACCGGGTTCGGCCCAGCTTTCCGCCCGCGCCATGTCCGAGACATAGAGGCCGCCGTAATCCTTGACCTCGTCCGGCATCATGGAGAACGCGATCGTGTCGCGCGCGGACGAAAACCAGTAGGCCCCCATTTCCCTGGACAGGACGACCTGCCCCTTGGGGCCTTCATGCTCCATCAGGTTCATGCCGCAATAGCGCCCGATGGCCTCGGCGGTCATGGTTTCGGGCGGCAGGGCGGCGGTTTCCTCGGTCTTGCAGCCCATCAGCGGCAGGGCGATCAGCGCGGCGATCAGCAGCGGTTTCATCTAGAGGTTCCTTTTCGAGAATGCGGCCATGGCCAGCACCAGCGGCACCGCGCTCCACAGCAGCAGCGCGCCGGTCAGCAGGCCGGGTGTCAGTTGCGAACTGTCATAGACCCCGCCCATGCCCGACAGCATGGCCGATGAGCCTTCGCCCAGGGTCAGCAGGCGATAGGCGTCGGTCGGGTTCAGCACCAGCGCCAGGTCCATGACCCAGCCCGCCACGGCATGGCCGCCCCGCGCGACCAGCGCCGCCAGCAACGCCATGTCGTAGATGGCGACGAACAGCAGCCACAGCCCGATCGCGATGCCGGCCGCGGTCGAGCTTTCCTGAACGCTGGCCGAGGCAAGCGTGCCAAGCGCCAGAAACACCGCGCCCAGCAGGATCGAGGCCCAGATCATCATG
Organism: Paracoccus halophilus; assembly: GCF_000763905.1. Classification (GTDB taxonomy): domain Bacteria; phylum Pseudomonadota; class Alphaproteobacteria; order Rhodobacterales; family Rhodobacteraceae; genus Paracoccus; species Paracoccus halophilus. Next base: position 62,956 of record NZ_JRKN01000012.1, on the reverse strand, counting down.
GCAAAGGCCTGCCAGCCCGCCGCGCCGTCGCGCCAGATGACGAACAGGGCTGCCAGGCCGAAGCCGATCACCGTGGCCAGCGCCATGATGACCAGCTGCCCCAGAAACTTGCCGGCGATCACCTGCGGGCGCGACAGCGGGTGGCTCAGCAGCAACAGCAATGTGCCGCGCTCGACCTCGCGCGTGATGGCGTCATGGGACAGAAGCAATGCGATCAGCGGCACCAGAAAGATGGTCAGGCTGGACAGCCCCACCACCACCACATCCAGCGCCGCGGTCGAGGTGGTGCCGGTCGGCGCCGATCCCAGTGCCGCGATGGTCAGCGCCAGCGCCGCCATGATCAGGGTGGTCGAAACGACCCAGCGGTTGCGCATGCCCTCGGCCAGCTCGCGCCGCGCGATGGTCAGGATGGCGGGTTGCGGGTTGGGCATCACGCGGCCTCGCGTTTCAGGAAATGGGCGTAGATGTCGTCAAGGCTCGGGTCTTCAAGCGTGATCTCCCGGGCCTCTGCCGCGATCACCTGGCGGAGGGCGGGGGCCTTTTCGTCCTCGGCCAGCTCGATCTGCCAGTAGTCGCCGGCACGGGTGGCGCGGTTGTCGGGGCTGGCATCGGCGCGAAAGCGCAGCCGCGAGGGCAGGCCGGCCAGCCGCCGCAATTCGGCCATGGTGCCATCGGCGATCTTGCGGCCGCGATTGACGACGATGACGCGGGCCGCCTGATCCTCAAGCTCGGTCAGCGCGTGCGAGGACAGCAGCACCGTCGCGCCGGCCCGCGCCAGTTCCGCGACGATGCCGTAAAGCTCGCGCCGCAGCGCCGGATCGAGGCCCGAGGTCGGCTCGTCCAGCAGCAGCAGGCGCGGCGTGCCCAGCAGGGCCTGCGCAAGGCCAAGGCGCTGGCGCATCCCCTTGGAATAGCCGCGCACCGGGCGGTCGGCGGCCTCGGCCAGACCGACGCGTTGAAACAGCGCGTCATGCCCGCGCGCCGGCAAGCCCTTGAGCTGCGCATAGAATCCCAGCGTCTCGCGGCCGGTGAAAGCCAGGTGGAACTGCACGCTTTCGGGCAGGTAGCCAAGCTGCCGCCGGGCCCCGGTGCCATGCACGGGGTCCGCGCCCAGCACCTGCAGCCGGCCGGCATCGGGCCGCGTCAGGCCCAGCATCATCTTGATCTGCGTGGTCTTTCCCGCGCCGTTATGGCCGACCAGAGCCACCACCTGCCCCGGTTGCAGGCTATAGGAAAGCTCGCTGACCGCGGCGCGGCCGCCATAGGTCTTGGTCACGGCTTCCAGGATCACGGTCGCGTCACTCATGGCAGCGGCCTTTCGGAATTGGGAAACATCAGCGGGTTGCTGTCGGTCACGCCGCCGGGCAGCACGGCGGGAAAGCGGGCCTGCGCCCAGCGGATGATCTGGACCGAGGGGCTGGTCAGCAGCATTCGCGCCTGCGGGGCGGTCCACATCACCTCGTCCACCATGTCGTTGGGGCGATAGGCGGCATCGGCCAGCCCGTCGCCGTTCAGATCGAAGGCGGCATTGTCCGACCAGTAATTGCCGACGCCGTCCTGCGACCATTCCAGATAGCGCGAGCCGACATATTTCACCTGCACGCGGTTGCCGATGAAATCGTTGCGCGACATCAGGTTGCCTTCGGCCCCGGCGGTGAAATGGATGCCAATGGCGCAGCCCTCGAAACGGTTGCCGGTGAACGCGTTCCGGTTGGCGTTGTAGATGAAGACGCATTTCTCGGGCGCGATGCGGCCGCCCGCGCCGCTGCCCGGCTCGATTTCCGGCACGCCGGCCTCGATGCTCTGGCCGGCATCCAGCCAGCGCGCGGCCGGCGCGAGACGGCCGGTGACGCGGTTATCGGTCAGCACCGAGTAATTGGCCGAGTTGAACAGGAAACCATAGTCGCGGTCGTTTTCGGAACTGTTGCCGGTGACCTTCAGCCGGTCCGAGAACATGATCGCATAGCCCATGGCATTGTCATACGAGACGTTGCCGCTGACCTCGCTGTCCGAGGTGTTCATGTAATGAATGGCAAAGCGCGTGTCGTGGATACGGTTGGCGCGAAAGGTGTTCCGTTTCGAGATATAGACGAAGATGCCGTCGCGGCCCCAGGATATTTCGTTTTCCGCGACCACGGCACCGGGGGCGTTCCAGACGCTGACGCCGTTGCCCAGTTCGGATTGGCGGCCGCGGCGGCCCTCGATGCGGTTGCCGGCGACCAGCGCATCGCGGGCGCCCTGAATGCGCACGCCATGCAGGTTGTCGCGCAACAGGTTGCCGGTGACCCGCGCGCCGGTGGCGTTGGCGGTCAGGAAGATGCCGGAATCCATCCGGTCCAGATCGCTGCCCGAGCCGGTGATCTCGAGCCCGGTGACGGTCGCGCCGGGGGCATCGACCAGGATGGCATGGCCGGCGTTCCGGCCATCGACCACGGCGCCCGGTTCGCCGCGCAGCGTCACCGGGGCGGCGATCTTCAGGGGGCCGCGCCAGCGGCCCGCCTTCAGCACGATTTCGTCGCCCGCACCGGCGCTGGCCAGCACGGCCTCCAGTTCCGCCTGGGAGGTCGGCTGCAAAACCTCGGCCGCCAGCAGCGGCGAGGCGATCAGCGCAAGGGCAAGGCCCATGATGCGGGCGGCGCGGATCATCAGGCCGGCTCGACCAGCATCCGGCCCTTCATCTCCATGTGCATGGCATGGCAGAACCAGCTGCAATAGTACCAGTAGACCCCGGCCCGGTCGGCGGTGAAGGTGACCGAGGCGGTGGCCTGCGGCGCGACCTCCATGTTGATGCCGTAATTCACGATGGCAAAGCCATGGGTCAGATCCTCGACCTCGTCGATATTGGTGACATAGACCGTCACCTCGTCGCCCTGTTTCACGGTAAAGCTTTCCAGCCCGAAAACCGGCGCCGAGGAGGTCATGTAGACCCGCACCTTGTTGCCGTCGCGGATCACTTCGCTGTCGCTGAGCAGGTCGATGCCGTCCTGTTCGGCCTGCGCCACCGCATCGGCAAAGAACGGGTCGTCGCGGCTCCAGATCGAGACCGGGTTGATCTTCGAGGCGTGGATGATCGTCGCGTCATGCGGCTCGGCGAAGGTGGGGTTGTCATGGACCAGCTTCATCTCGTCGCCGGAAATGTCGATCAGCTGGTCGCATTCCGGCTTGAGCGGGCCGACGTTCAGGAAGCGGTCCTTCGAGAACTTGTTCAGCGACAGCAGCCACTGGCCGTCCGCCTCCTTGGTCTGGCCCATCGAGGTATGGTTGTGGCCGGGCTGGTAATGGACATCCAGCTTCTGCCTGATCGGGTCGACCTGCTCGCCCTTCTGCGCGCGCACCGCGTCCTCGATGTTCCATTTGCAGATCTGGCTGTCGATGAACAGCGTCGTATAGGCGTTGCCGCGACCGTCAAAGGCGGTGTGCAGCGGGCCAAGGCCCAGCTCCGGCTCGGCGACCACGGTGTCGCGGGGCTGGATCTTGCCGGCGAAAAGATCGTCGAACAGGCGCACGTCCAGGACCGAGACGGTGGGCGACAGCTTGCCGTTGGCGACGATGTAATTGCCATCCGGCGCGGTGTTGATGCCGTGCGGGCTGTTCGGGATCGGCACATAGCGGACCAGCTTGTTTTCCGCCCCGCGCCCGTCCAGGACGCGCACGCCGTTCATCATCTCGCCCTCGCCGGCGGCGACCGCGGCCTCGATAGCCTGCAGGTTGAAGATGGTCAGCCAGTCCTGATCCTTTTCCATCATCTCGGCCAGGGTGACGCCGCCTTCCGAGTTGTAGCAGGTCGAAAAGGCATATTTGCCCTGATAGTCGCAATCGACATTGTCGAGGTTGCCGTCCACGATGACCTGCCAGGCGACCTCCATCGTGTCGCCGTCGACCGCAGAAAAGATCGAGTAATAGGCCGAGGGATCGTCCAGCGAGGTGCCGTCATTGGGCAGCGGAACGCCATCCTCGCCATTGCAGAACACATAGCCGGTGCGCGGGTATTTCTGCACGCGCAGCCCGTGGACCGTGTGCTGGTTCGGCAGTTCGATGATCTTGTCGCAGCGCATCACGTCCAGGCGGATGCGGGCGACGCGGGTATTGGCCTTGTCGTTGATGAAGAAATAGCGCCCGTCATAGGTGCCGTCGGTAAAGGACGGGTGCGGGTGGTGGGCGTCGCCGTTCAGGTAGATGCCGCCCTTGTCCTTGAGGAATTCCCGGGTCTGCGGGGTCAGCCCCTCGGTCAGGACCTTGCGCGATTCATTGGTCAGGCCCCAGCCGGTGCCGCTTTCGCGGTTGAAGATCGGCACGCGGGTCAGTTCCCGCATCGAGGGCAGGCCCAGGATACGCACCTCGCCCGAATGGCCGCCCGACAGCAGCACGTAATATTCGTCCAGCTCGCCCGGGCCGACCTCATAGGACAGGCCGCCTTCCTGCGCGCCGGCCTGGCCGGCGGCGATGCCGGCGGCGGTCAGACCCGCGCCGGTGCCGATCACGGCGCGCGAGCCAAGCGCGCCGGCGCCCGCCGCGACGACCGAGCTTCCAAGCAACTGGCGCCGGTTCATCCGGATCTTTCTGTCTTCCGTCATCTCATGCTCCTTTGACATGCTGTGTTTCGGATGGGGTTGCGCCGCGCTGCGCCCGGAATGCCGGTGGCTGCTGGCCGTTGGCTCGGGCTGCGCCTGCCGCAGAATCGGGTTGGGTGGCGGCCGGATGCGGCTTTGCCGCGCCGGGCCCGGCGCTGCGGGCGATCTTTTCGCGCCGCGCCTTGACGGTGATCATATGCGGGCAGCGGGTGTCGTCGTGGTAAAGCACCTGGCAATTCATGCAGTAGATGCATTCATTGACGTTGATATTGCCCTCGGGGTGGATCGCCTTGACCGGGCAGTCATTGGCGCAACGATGGCAGGGCGAGCCGCATTCCGGCCAGCGCTTGAGCCATTCGAACATCCTCATCCGGCCGGGAATCGCCAGCGCCGCGCCCAGCGGGCAAAGGTAACGGCAATAGAAGCGCTCGATGAACAGGCCCGGCAGCAGGCAGGCCAGCGCGAACAGCACAAAGCCCCATTCGCGGGCGAATTTCAGGATGATCGCGGTCTTGAACGGCTCGACCTCGGCATAGATTTCCGCATCCGACAGCGAATAGAGCGACAGCCCGAACAGCCCCAGAAAGATCATGTACTTGACCGGCCAGAGCCGCTCATGCAGGCCCCAGGGCAGGTCGATCTGCGGCACGCGCAGCTTGCGCGCGATGGTGTTGGACAGTTCCTGCAGCGCGCCAAAGGGGCACAGCCAGCCGCAGAACGGGCCCCGTCCCCAGAACAGCAGCCCCGCCGCGACCGCGCTCCACAGGATGAAGACCAGCGGCGCGGACAGGAAATAGTCCCAGGAAAAGCCCGACAGCAGCGAATTGAAGAAGGTCAGCACGTTCACCACGGAAAGCTGCGTGTTGACCATCCAGCCCAGCCATACGAGCGTGAAGGTCAGATAGGCGCGGCGCAGCCACAGAAACAGCACCGGCCGCCGGGTCAGAACGTCCTGAAAGAAAAAGATCGCGGTCAGCAGCGCCAGCGCCACGCCGGTGATGGCGATATTGACGCGGTTCATCTGCCAGATGGTTTTCCACAGCGGCGGGCCATCATCCGCTGCCAAGGGCTCGCCCACCCGGGGCTGTCCGGGCGCGGTCGTGGCGACCGGGGAGGGGTCAGGTTCGGGGGCGGGCAGCAGGTAGGTTTCGGGGATCCGATAGGCCAGATCAAAGGGGATCGTGGCCTTTTCGCGCCCCTGCGTCGCGCGCTGCACCAGCATTTGCAGGTCAAAGGGCCGGGTCACGTCCAGAACGAACCCCTCGGGCACCACGAACAGCGCGATCTCGCGCAGCCGCGGCGCGCCCTCGGCCGCCAGTGCCGCGATGCGGGTGTGGTCGCGATCGTGGAAACGCAGGCCCTGACCGTCCTGGATCAGCTCGATCCGGTCGAAGATGCCGCCGCGCACATAGCCCGAACCCTTGAAGCTGTAGGCCCCGTCGCCGGCGACCAGGACCGCCGCCTGCCCCGTCGCCAGATCGCCCGCCATGCGCTCGTAAAGGACATCGCCCAGCAGGCTGCGCCCGATCGCGGGAACCGAGACGGGCGCCAGGTAAAGGCTGATGAAATTATCCTCGGGGTTCCTGCTTTCCGGCTTTTGCGCGGCCAGCGGCTGGCCGGCCTCGTCAAAGGCTTGCGACACCTCGCCCACCGTCATCACCAGCGACCGCACCGAGCCGTCGCCCAGCAGCACCTGCCAGTCCCTGACCCCGGTCACCGAAGGGTCGAGTTCGCGCGCGGCCTCGGCCGGGGCGGTCTGCGCGGCGAAACCTTCGAGCCGGCCCGAGCGGATCAGCTTGACCGCCGAGCGCACGATGCTGTCGCCCATGACCAGCACCGTGACCGTGGCGCCGGCGACGATATCGGCCTGGGGCGGCTTGGCCTCGCCCGCCGCGACGCGGCCCAGATCGGCGCCGATCAGCCCGTTCAGCGCATCGAGAACGCGCTGCTCGGGGATGCCGATCAGCACGATGGGCTCGTGATGCTCGACCAGGTTGATGCCCCTCACGATGCCCTGGGTGTCGATGCCGACAAGGATATGGATGGGCTTGCCCGAATAGCCGGTCGAGGCGGTGAAATCGCTGTTCAGATAGGCATAGCCCAGTTTCTCGGCGCCTTTCATCACCGGCACGATGGCGGGCGAACCCTCGGCCGCGCCGTAGCCGTCGGCGCCCTCGAAAAGCTGTTCGGCCGGTGTCTGCTGCAGGGCCTCGTCAAGCGTCATGGCGCCGGCCGCCGCAGCCGCCAGAAGCGTGCAGGCGGCGATCAGAACCGCCCGGAGCCAGGCGGAAAACAGCTTGAGATTGAGCATGCGCGCTTCGATCCTTGGCAGGCCATTCGTCCCCGGGGGACAGTCTGGCAGATCGAATTCGGCGCGACTTTGCGCTGCCGCAATGTTGGGTGCGAAGGGATCGCGTTTCCGCCCCTTACAGCGCGCCGAGCGGCACCTTGAGGAAGCGCCTGCCGGTTTCGTCCTCGGGCGGCAGTTCGCCCGCCTTCATGTTGACCTGAAGCGAGGGGAGGATGAGGGTCGGCATCTTCAGCGTGGCGTCGCGGGCTTCGCGCATGGCGATGAACTCGGCGCGCGCGCGGCCCTGGCCGACATGGATATTGTGATCCTGCTGTTCGCCCACGGTGGTCTCCCAGGCGATGTCGCGGCCATTGGGGCCGTAGTCATGGCACATGAAAAGCCGGGTCTCGCGCGGCAGGGCCAGTACCTTCTGGATGCTGTCGTAAAGCGTGCCGGCATCGCCGCCGGGGAAATCGGCGCGGGCCGAGCCGCCATCGGGCATGAAAAGCGTGTCGCCGACAAAGGCCGCATTGCCCATGACATGGGTCATGCAGGCCGGGGTATGGCCGGGGGTGTGGAGGGCGCAACAGGCCATGCCGCCGATCCGATAGCTGTCGCCGTCATCGAACAGCCGGTCGAACTGGCTGCCGTCGCGCTGGAATTCGGTGCCCTCGTTGAACAGCTTGCCAAAGGTTTCCTGCACCACGGTGATGTTCCTGCCGATGCCGATCCTGCCGCCAAGCGGGGCCTGGATATAGGGCGCGGCCGACAGATGGTCGGCATGGACATGGGTCTCGATCAGCCATTCGACATGCAGCCCCCGTTCGCGCACATAGGCGATGATCGCATCGGCGCTGTCATGGCTGATGCGGCCGGCGGCATAGTCGATATCCATGACGGAATCGATGATCGCGCAGGCGTCCGAGGCGGGGTCCCTGACCACATAGGAAATCGTGCTGGTCGCGGGATCGGGAAAGGCTCTGACCTCGGGTTTCACGCTCGGATCGGCTTTGCAGGGCATGGGCTCCTCGTGCGTTCAGGCGGATTGCGGGGAACGGGCGGCGAGGGCCTTCAGCCCGCGCGCGATCAGCAGGCCAAGGGTCAGGGCCGCGACGAAGATCAGGGCCACGGGGCGCAGGCTGCCTCCGGCGGCGGCACTGTCTGCGGGCCTCGGACATGAGCGGCTGGCTGCTTCTGGGCCTGCCCGGGGCGCTGTACATTTCGGGGCTGGCGCAAAGCTGGATCGGCATCGGGCTGTTCGTCGGCGCGCTGATCAACTGGATCGTGGTCGCCCCGCGCCTGCGCCGGCAGACCGAGGAATATGACAACAGCCTGACCATTCCCGGCTTTCTGGGCAACCGCTTTCCCAGCACGGCGCGGCTGCTGCGCATCGTCTCGGCCATCGTGATCGTGGTGTTCTTTGCGGTCTATACCGCATCGGGTCTGGTGGGCGTCAGCCGCGCAACGCCCGACCGGGGTGAGTATCGCGCGCCGAAAACAGTCTGAGGCCGCGCCTTTGTGCCCGTCGCGAATACGGGGCGGGCGCCTTTTAGCTTAGCCTGATGGTCCGGGAAGCAATGCAACCACAGTGCTGGTATCAGCGGCCAATGACAACATGATACTGCCCGGAAAGAAAGCTTTGCGAGCCCAGGAAAGCAGCTTTTCCATCCGTGTTTGATAGTGCTTATCATGCGCAGAGAACTCAGCCGCGAAATCGGCGATTACGCTTTTCACCTTTCCTCTAAGTTCGGCTGCAGAGTAAAGGTCTGCCGTTTGTATGACGCGCTCTATGCAGTTCAACTGGATCAATAAGGTTCTTTGGGCATATTCGTCCATATCCCAAGTCTTGACCTCTGCTATCAGTGCTTCGGTCTCACGCATCATCTCATTGCGGTCTGGAAGCGTACCACTGCATACGCCCTTTTCTTCGATTTGCTCGACGACGCTGCTAAGCCTTTCAAGTTGTGCTTCGGACAATAAAGCGCCTCTTGAGTTTCCGCTGCCCCGTGTGACTAACGCGTTCAAGAGGGCGCGTTGCGTGGTTTCGATACGTTCAGTCATATCGACCCGACGTTCTTCCGATGTGAAGGATGCCCTGCTCAACTCGTTGCGAGCTTCTTCAGCAAGTGAGGCAATGCGCGAGAATACAGTAGCAAAATCGTTGCCAACATCTGCCAAAGCAAGCGCGGCATTGCCACCTTGTCTTTGAAATGCGTCATTGAGGGCTTTCGCCATATTCAGAAGAAGCCTCGCAGCAGTATCCGTTATCTAAGCACTCATGGACTGGTTCAATCTGCAGAAAGCACATCTGTAAGACCCGTGACAACCCGACGAATGGCTATCCCTGCACCCTGCAAGTCCCTTCCCAAACCCCATGTTTTCCTGTAAACGCCCCCAATCTGCGACGTGATGCCCCATGCCCCGGGGCTACGCAAAGGATAGGGGCAGGCGGCAATGGGGCCGCGAATATGACAGGGGCGGCCAGAGGGCTGGCACGTACCCAGAGGAAATCAGATGTTTGATGAAGTGAAGAAATCGATCCAGTGGGGGCAGGAAACGCTCACTCTGGAAACGGGCAAGGTCGCGCGTCAGGCCGACGGATCGGTCATCGCCACGCTGGGCGAGACCAGCGTCATGGCGAACGTGACCTTTGCCAAGGAGCCGAAGCCGGGTCAGGACTTTTTCCCGCTGACGGTCCACTATCAGGAGAAATACTATGCCGCCGGCAAGATCCCCGGCGGCTTTTTCAAGCGCGAGGCGCGCCCGACCGAGAAAGAGACGCTGACCGCGCGTCTGATCGACCGTCCCTGCCGCCCGCTTTTCGCCCCCGGCTTCAAGAACGAAGTGCTGGTCATGTGCACCGTGCTGTCGCATGATCTGGTGAACGACCCCGATATCGTCGCGATGATCGCCGCATCGGCCGCGCTGACGATTTCCGGCGTGCCCTTCATGGGTCCGATCGGTGCCGCGCGCGTCGGTTTCGTTGACGGCGAATATGTGCTGAACCCCGAGGTTCAGGATATGGACCAGCTGCGCTCCAACCCCGAACAGCGCCTTGATCTGGTCGTCGCCGGCACCAAGGACGCCGTGATGATGGTCGAGTCCGAAGCCTATGAGCTGACCGAGGACGAGATGCTGGGCGCCGTGAAATTCGGCCACGAGCAGATGCAGCCGGTGATCGATCTGATCATCAGCCTGGCCGAATCCGCCGCGAAAGAGCCCTTTGACTTCCAGTCGCCCGATTACAGCGCGCTTTATGCCCGCGTGAAGGACCTGGGCGAGGCTGACATGCGCGCCGCCTATGCGATCAAGGACAAGTCCGACCGCCAGGACGCCGTTGCCGCCGCCAAGGACAAGGTCAAGGCTGGCCTGTCCGAGGAAGAACTGGCCGATGCCAATCTGGGCTCTGCCCTGAAAAAGCTGGAATCGGGCATCCTGCGCGGTGACATCATCAATGGTGGCGCCCGTATCGACGGCCGCGACACGCGCACCGTGCGCCCCATCGAATGCGAAGTGGGCTTCCTGCCGCGCACCCATGGCTCGGCGCTGTTCACCCGTGGCGAAACCCAGGGTCTGGTCGTGACCACGCTGGGGACGGGCGATGACGAACAGATCATCGACGCGCTGCACGGCAATTTCCGCAGCAACTTCCTGCTGCATTACAACTTCCCGCCCTATTCGGTCGGCGAGGTTGGCCGCGTGGGCAGCCCCGGGCGCCGCGAAATCGGCCATGGCAAGCTGGCGTGGCGCGCGCTGCAGGCGGTACTGCCGGCGAATACGGATTTCCCCTATACCATCCGCGTGGTCAGCGAGATCACGGAATCGAACGGCTCCAGCTCGATGGCCTCGGTCTGCGGCGGCTCGCTGTCGATGATGGATGCGGGCGTGCCGCTGAAGGCGCCGGTGGCCGGTGTCGCCATGGGCCTGATCCTGGAAGAGGACGGCAAATACGCGGTGCTGACCGATATCCTGGGCGATGAGGATCATCTGGGCGACATGGACTTCAAGGTGGCCGGCACCGCGAACGGCATCACCAGCCTGCAGATGGATATCAAGGTGGCCGGCATCACGCCGGAGATCATGCAGCAGGCGCTGTCGCAGGCGCGTGACGGCCGCATGCATATCCTCGACGAGATGTCCAAGGCGATCAGCGAGGCGGGCTCCTTCTCGGCCCATGCGCCGCGCATCGAGACCATGCAGATCCCGACCGACAAGATCCGCGAAGTGATCGGCTCGGGCGGCAAGGTCATCCGCGAGATCGTCGAGGTCTCGGGCGCCAAGGTCGATATCAACGACGATGGCGTGATCAAGATCGCCAGCGCCAATGGCGAGGCGATCCAGAAGGCCTATGACATGATCTATTCGATCGTGGCCGAGCCGGAAGAGGGCAAGGTCTATACCGGCAAGGTCGTCAAGCTGGTCGATTTCGGCGCCTTCGTGAACTTCTTCGGCAAGCGCGACGGGCTGGTCCATGTCAGCCAGATCGCCGGCCGGCGCCTGAACCACCCCAACGAGGTGCTGAAGGAAGGCCAGGAGGTCAAGGTCAAGCTGCTGGGCTTTGACGACCGCGGCAAGGTCCGGCTGGGCATGAAGATGGTCGATCAGGAAACCGGCGAGGAAATCGCGCAGGAACGGAAAGAGGACGCGCAGGCCGATTGACCGGCGCGACAGCTTGAGTTTTCGGACCGGCCCGGGCAATGCTCGGGCCGGTTCCTTATCCGGAGACAGGAATGCACAGCGCCTTTTACATCACGGTCGATGACGGGTATCTGGGCATCGGGCTTGCGCAGGCCCGGCGGCTGCGGGCGCTGTGGCAGATCGACGTGCATGTCTTCATCGAAGGGGCCGGCGGGGTTCAGCGTGACGAACAGGGCGCCGGCGGCGTCTTTGTCCATCGCAACCTGATGCGCGACCTGATTCCGCAGGGGCTGCCCTCGACCGAAAGCTGGCCCCGCATCGTCTATGGCCGGATCTTCGCCCCCTATCTTTTGCCGCAATACGACCGGCTGATCTATCTGGACGCGGATATCTTTCCGATGGTCGCGGCGCCGGAACTTCTGCAGATCGAATTGCCCGGCGGGCTTGCCGCGGTGCAAGACGCGTCCACCATCGGCTCGGCGCCGCGCTCGGCCGGCGGCATGAGCCGCGACGACTGGCTGCGCTCGATCGGGATGCATACGCAGCGCTATTTCAATGCCGGGGTGATGATGCTCGACCAGAAGAAATGGGCGGCGGTCGATTTCGCGGCCGGGCTGCTGGCCTTCATGGCCCGGCACGGGCAGGCGGCGCATACCCAGGATCAGGACTTCCTGAACTGCCATTTCCAGGACCGCTGGACCGAGATCAGCCCGCGCTTCAACTATCAGAAAGCGCATTTCAACTATGGCTATGAAAGGCTGTTCGCCCCGGTTTTCCTGCATTTTTCCAGCTTTGAGAAACCCTGGCGGCAAGAGGCGGCGCCCGATACCGTGCATGGCCAGTTCTTTGCCCCCTACAGGCAGATGTTCGCGGCCGCAGGGATAGATCATCGCGACTATCTGCGCGAGCATCGCGAGGCGGGCATCCGAAGGCTGCGCGGCGAGCTGCGCCGCTGGCTGACGCGGCATGGCGTCCGGACCGGCAAGGAACGGCGGCTGCGGCAGGAATGGCAGCGCAAATCGGACAGCCTCTATGAGGGGCTGCGCGCCGATGCCCGGGCCGACCGCTATGCCGACATGCGCTTCACGCTTGACGCCAGGCCGCAGCCGACCCTGTCCTTTGACGGCAGCTATCTCAGGCGCAGTCTGGATGTCAGCTATGCCCCGATCGAATAAGAACCCGTCGCCCCGTTTTCCCGGCCCGCGCCGCGCGCCGGCGTCCCGCATCCCCGGAGGTTTCCCATGCGCGATCTAGCGACACTTTGGGTCGGTCATCTTGGCCCCATCGAATATGCCAGCATCGCGTCGTTCCTGCGGCACGGTCATCGTCTGACGGTTTACAGCTATGACAGGCTGGCCGGATTGCCGGCCGGGGTCGAGGGGCGGGATGCCAACGAGATCCTGCCTGCGAAGCAGGTGGCCATCTACAGCCGCGAGGGCAGCCCTTCGCTGCATTCCAATTTCTTTCGCTATGCGCTGATGGAGCGGACCGAAAGCGTCTGGGTGGATCTGGACATTATCGCCTTGCGGCCCTTTGATTTTCCGGGCGACCGGATCTATGCGCATGAAAACCCCGAGCGGGTGAACTGCGCCGTCCTGCGCATGCCGCGCAATTCGCCGGCGCTGGCCGAGCTGTTGCGGTTCCGGCCCGGGATGCGGGGCATCGCGCCGCATATCACCGGCCTGCGGCGGCTGAAATACCGCATCAAGACGCTGGGCCGGGGCGTTCCCATCGAGGAATGGCCCTGGGGCAGCACGGGGCCGCGCGCGCTCTCGGCCTATCTGCGCCGCCATGACGAGATGAAATACGCCCTGCCCGCAGAGACATTTTACCCGGTCGCGCCGCAGGAATGCGAGAAATTCGTGCGGCCCGGCGCCCTGAGCGATGACGATTTCGGCGCCGGGACATACGGGGTGCACCTGAGCGCATCGAATGTGCAGAAGATGCTGCTTCGTGATTTCGGCGGCGAAATCCCCGGGGAATCGTTTCCGGGCCAGCATGTGGCAAAAGCCCGGGCGGCCGGCTATCTGTGAGGGATGGGGGGGCGGATCCGGGCCCGTCCGGGTCATTGCTCCGGGCCGCGATGCGTGCCAGGTTTCCGAAACATTTCCGTTCCGGAGCGAGTCATGGATGAAGCCGTTCGGGATCTCTTCGCGCGCTATCAGGACTTCTTCAGGCGTTCTCTGGCGGGCGACTTCGACGAGAAAGAGGTCGCAGAGCTATATGCGTCCGAATTCATCGCGGCGTCGCCGGCCGGGGTCATGGCCGGAAAGAATGACGGGACACTGGTTCAGGCGATGGTCCAGGGCTATGCGCATTATCGGGAAATCGGCACCCGGGAGATGCGGATGCAGGGGCTGCGCCTTTCGCCGATAGACGATCGTCATTGCGTCGCCCATGTTTCCTGGATCGCGATCTATGCGCGGGACAACCTGCCCGAGACAGCGATAGGTTTCGAGGTCCACTATCTCGTGCAGGTCCGGGATGGCGCTGCAAAGGTTTTCGGCTGGGTGTCAGGCGATGAGCAGGCGCTGCTGAGGCAGCACGGCATCATCTGATGGCCACCGCATAGCGACCTGCCACCACGCGGGACGATCCGGCCGCAGACAGGCTTTGCGACCCGTGCCGCCTGTCGCGCAGCGCCCGGGATCACGGCAGCGGAATGAACTCGTCCCGGTCGTCCCGGGGCAGGTCGAACAGGCCCCGGCCCCAATTCGCCGCGCGCCATTCCTGCTTGGCATGTTCGATCCGTTCGCGGGACGAGGCGACGAAATTCCACCAGACATGGCGCGGCCCGTTCAGCGTCGCGCCACCAAGCGCCATCAGACGCGCGCCGCGCTCGCCGGCGGCGACGGTGATCGCGTCGCCGGGGCGGAATACCATCATCTGCCCGGCATGGAACTTCTGCCCGGCAATCAGGACCGAGCCCTCGGTGATGTAAAGGCCGCGATCCTCGTGATCGTCGGGCAGCGGGAAACGCGCCCCGGCGGCCAGCGTGACATCCAGATAAAAGGTCTCGGAATAAAGCGTCGCCGGGGCGCGTTCGCCATAGGCATTGCCCAGGATCAGGCGGGCGTCCACGCCCTCGGCCCCGATCCGGGGCAGGGCCTCCTGACCGTGATGTTCGAAGATCGGGTCCATGTCCTCGCGATCCTCGGGCAGGGCGATCCAGGTCTGGATGCCGTAAAGGCTGTGCGGCCCCTGCCGCCCCTGATCCGAGGTGCGCTCGGAATGGGTGACGCCCTTGCCCGCGACCATCCAGTTCAGCGCGCCGGGCAGGATCACCTGATCCGAGCCGATGCTGTCGCGGTGGTGAAAATCGCCGCGATAGAGATAGGTCACCGTGCCCAGCCCGATATGGGGATGCGGGCGCACATCGACGCCCTGTCCGGTCAGGAACTCGGCCGGGCCGGCCTGATCGAAGAAGATGAAGGGCCCGACCATCTGCCGTTTGGGCGCCGGCAGGGCGCGCTTGACCTCGAAACCGCCAAGGTCGCGGGCGCGGGGAATGATCAGGGTCTCGATGGCATCGACGCCGATCTCGTCGGGGCAACCGGGGGTCAGGGCGGGGTTCCAGCTCATCGCTCTCTCCTTGCTGATGGGCAAAGAGTAGGCGGGCCGGATGATTCCGGCAATGCGCGGCCCGTTCGACCCCGGCGAAAGCGGCGTTCGCGCCTAGCCGCGTTGCAGCGCAGCCGCGAAACCGGCGACGAATTCGGCCAGATGCTCGCGCGTGGCGGCATCGGTCAGGTTGCCCTGATCGTCGAACAGCGTGCCCGCGCGCGACACCATCAGCCGGCCCTGAAACCATGGCCTCATGCGCAAGGTGCGCAGCACCGGCAGCCAGTGATCCTGCGACAGGATCGTGCCGAACCCGCCGGGCGAGGCGCCGATGACGGCCACCGGCTTGTCCTTGAAATGGTCCAGCCCGTCGCCGCGCGACATCCAGTCGATCGCGTTCTTGAACACGCCGGGCACGCCGTTATTGTATTCCGGCGTGACCAGCAGCAGCCCGTCCGCGTCGCGAAGCTGCTCCTGCAGCTTTTGCACCGCCTGCGGCAGGCCATCGGCGGCCTCGAGATCGGCGTCGTAAAGCGGCACCTCGCGGATCGAGCCGGGCAGGATCGTCGTGCCCTCGGGCGCCAGTTCGGCCGCCGCGCGCAGAAGCCCGCTATTGAACGAGGCGCGGCGAAGGCTGCCCGACAGGCCAAGGATGGTGGTCATGCGCTGTCTCCGTCTGGTGATCGGCCCGGGACGGGCGTCTGGCGCGACGATACATGCGCCGGGCGGGGCTGTCGATCAGGCAGGCTGCGCCATTTCCGGGGCGTCCTCGCCGGGCGGGCATATCCGGACCTGCGTGCCCCATTCGGCGCAGCGCCGCGACAGGTCGGCGGGCAGCGGCCGGTCGGTAAAGACCGTGTCGATCTCGGACAGGCTGGCGATGCGGGCGGGGGCCGGGCGGCCCAGCTTGGAATGATCCGCGACCAGAAAGGCGCGGCGCGACTGGCGCAGGATCGTGCGGCTGACGCGCACCTCGGCCAGGTCGAAATCCAGCAGATCGCCGTCATGATCCAGCGCCGAGGTGCCGATCACCGCGTAATCCACCTTGAACTGTTCAAAGAACTGGGTGGTCAGTTCCCCCACCAGCCCGCCATCCGAGCGCCGCAGCGCGCCGCCCGCCACCATGATTTCGCAGCCCGGATTGGCCAGCAGGATATTGGCCACGTTCATGTTGTTGGTGGCCACGGTGATGTTCGAATGCCGGATCAGCGCCTGGGCGACGGCCTCGGTCGAGGTGCCAAGGTTCAGGATCAGGCTGCAATTGTCGGGGATCATGGCGGCGCAGGCGGCGCCGATCGCCGTCTTGGCATCGGCATTCATGCGCCGGCGCGCCTCATATCCCAGATTGACCGTGCCGGCGCGCGGCACCGCGCCGCCATGCACACGCTCGAGCAGGCCGGCCTCGGCCATTTCGCCCAGATCGCGGCGGATGGTCTGCAGCGTGACATCGAATCGCTGCGCCAGATCCTCGACCAGGACCCGGCCGTCCCCGCGCGCGAGTTCGAGGATCTCGTTCTGGCGGATGCTGAGGGCCAAGACATGCTCCTTGCCGGGCGGGCGTCGCGGGAAACGGAAAGGCCGGGGCGCTTTCCTGTCTGTGCGTATATATTCGTATTTTTGCGAATTGGCCGTCAAGCGAAAGTTTCTTGACCGGATCGGATCGGCGGTGCAGCCTGCCGCCGGTGCAGCACCGGAGAAAGATCAGATGACCGTTCCGCCCTTTCAGTTCGCCTTGCCGGGATGCGTGGTTTTCGGCCGGAACCAGGCGGCGCGGGCCCCGGCCGAGGCGCTGGCCCATGGTGCGCGCGGGGTGCTGGTCCATGGCGCGGATGGCGCGCGGGCGGAATGGCTGGCCCGGGCGCTGCGCGACGGCGGCGCGCGGCTGCGCATGGTGGCCTGCGGGGCCGAGCCGACCCTGCCCATGCTGGAGGCGGCGCTTGCGGATCTGCGGGACAGCGATGCGCAATGGGTGCTGGCCCTGGGCGGTGGCGCGGCGCTCGACATGGGCAAGGCGCTGGCGGCGCTGATCCCGGCGCCCGGGGGCATCATGGATCATCTTGAGGTGGTCGGCCGTGGCCTGCCGCTGACGGCCGCGCCCCTGCCCTTTATCGCCCTGCCGACGACGGCGGGCACCGGGGCCGAGGCCACGCGCAACGCGGTGATCGGCCTGCCAGATCATGGCCGCAAGGCCTCGATCCGCGATCCGCGGATGCTGCCGCGTCTGGCGATCGTCGATCCGGCGCTGACCGATGGCTGCCCGCGCGGCGTCACGCTGGCCTCGGGGCTGGATGCGCTGGCGCAGGTGATCGAGCCCTATCTGTCCTGCAAGGCCACGCCCTTTACCGATGCGCTGGTGCGGCCGGCGATCGGCCCCGGCCTGCGCGCGCTGATGCGGCTGATGCAGGCCGAGGATGCCGCCGCCCGCGACTGCATGGCCTGGGTCAGCCTGTGCGGCGGCATGGCGCTGGCCAATGGCGGGCTGGGCGCGGTGCATGGCCTCGCGGGGGTGATCGGCGGTGTCACGCCCGCCGCGCATGGCGCGATCTGCGGCGCGCTGCTGGGCCCGGTCCTGCGGATGAATCGCGACCATGCCCCCGATCCGGCCCGCGCGCATGAGGTCTGCCGCGAGATCGCCCTTGCCCTCGATTGCGCCGAATCCGAGGCACCACAGGCCCTTGCCCGCTGGGCGCGGGATGCCGGACTGCCGGGGCTCGGGGCGCAGGGGCTGGCGCCCGGACGCTTTGCCGCCGTGGCCGAGGCGTCGCTGGGCAGTTCCTCGATGAAGGGCAATCCCTTCCTGCCCGATGCGGCGCTGCTTTGCGAAGTGCTGGAGGCCGCCAGCCCGGGCTGACCGGACCGTTGACTGGCCGCGCGGCTGCGGCAATCCTTGCGCCATGATCAGCGAGGGCGGATGCAGGACGCCGGCAGGCAATCCGGCGACCAGAGGCGCGCGGCGGTTTCGCCTGCCGGATAAGCGAGGAGCGGCGCGCCGCCACGCCGCTGACCCTGATCACCGAATATCCCGACGAAACCCTGTCGGGCGCGGCCTTCATCGCCGCGCATGAGGCGCAGCGCGCCGCCGTGATCGCGGCATATGATGTCTTTCAGGCCCTTGATATCGCTGATCGCCATATCGGCTGAGCCGGGAAAACCCAAGACAGGCGGCGCGGTTTCTGGCATCATGGCGGGCATAGTTTAGGGCTTTTCGGAACTGCCGACCGAGGCCTCCTGAACCATTATGGGAGGGGAATCATGGTCGAAGAGGCCACGGGCGAGGTCAGATTCGCCGTTGTCCTGTATGGCGGCGTCTCGCTTGCCATCTACATGAACGGCATCGCGCAGGAATTGCTGAGCATGGTGCGCGGCAGTTCGGATCTGCCGGATGAGGAACTGCAGTCCACCGAAAAGATATACCGCGAACTTTCGCACGAACTGGCGGGCGCGCGCGGCGGCCGCAAGCGTTTCGTGATCGACATCATCTCGGGCACCTCGGCGGGCGGGATCAATGGCGTGGCACTGGCCAAGGCGCTGGCCATTGGCAGCCGCGACATGAAGGTGCTGCGCGAGGCATGGACCGACAAGGCCCATATCGGCCGGCTGCTGAACGACCGCGCCATGCAGGTCTCGGGCCTGAGCCGCACCGAATCGCTGCTGGATGGCGGCCATATGTACGAGGTGCTGTTCGATACGCTTTCGGCAATTACCGGCGACGGCAGGGCGCTGACAGAAACCCTGGACCTGTTCGTGACCGCGACCGACCTGCACGGGCAATCCGCGCCGATCCATCTGACCGGCGCCGAGCTGAAAGAGAATATCCACAAGACGGTGTTTCATTTCGCCTATGATCGCGCGCGGCCCGGACTGAACCAGTTCACCGCGGAATATGACGGCATGCTGGCCTTTGCCGCGCGCTGCACCTCGTCCTTTCCGGTGGCCTTTCCGCCGATGCGCTTCTCGGACATGCCGCGCGCCCGGCGGAAAGCGGAATATAGCGAGTTCTTCGGCAATGGCGGATCGCATGAGAAGCGGCTGTTCGCCGATGGTGGCTATCTGGACAACCGGCCCTTCAGCCATGCGATCGAGATGATCCCGTTCCGCCCGACCACCCTGCCGGGCGAGCGCAAGCTGATCTTCATCGACCCGTTTCCCAAGGCAAAGCCGGACGACAAGGCAAAGGACAGCGAACCGCCCGAGGTGGATTTCCTGCAAAACGCCATGCTTGCCGCCATGACCCTGCCGCGGACCGAGGTCATCCGCCAGGATATCAACGCCATCACCGCCATGAACCGGCGGCTGCAACGTCTGGGCGCGCTGCAGGAGCGCTGGAAAGTCGACCGGGAACAGGCAGACAAGCGCGGCCATCGGATACAAGAACCCGACAAGCCGGACAACCTGATGCTGCTGGATCTGGCTGACATGATGTCGCCTGACGGGAGCGGTTATGGCAACGGCTATGCGCTCTATCACCATCTTCGGGTCTATGACACGACCGACAGCCTGACCGGCATCGTCGCCCGGATGGCCGGATACCGGCACGATTCCGACCAGGCGATCTATCTGCGCCAGATCCTGCGGGCATGGCGGGAAGACCATTTCCAGCCCTATCACCAGCCGGGCCGGCAACCCGAAAGCGTGTTCCTGTCGAATTTCGATATCGGTTTCCGGCTGCGGCGTCTGAACGATCTGCGCGCCGCGATCGACGCAAGGCTTGAACCCGACCCGAAGGCGCCGCAGCCGCCGGAATCGGTCATCGCGCTGCGCGACCTGCGGCGGCTGGTCGAGCACGAACTGGCCGCGATGCGCCGATGGGCCTGGCCGCTCAAGGCGGATGCGGCCAGGCTGCTGAGCCCGGCCGAGATCGAAACATTGACCAAAGCGATCTCGGCCAATTATGGCGCGGCCATGCAATTGCCGACATTGGCCGCGCGTTACGAGAAAGCCAAGGAAGTCTACAAGCAAAAGGGTATCAAGCCGCTGGTGGACAAGGCGCTTGACCGTCTGGGCGCGGGCATGCGCGCCGCCTTTGACAAGAGCAGCGCCGATATCCGGGCCGCCCTTGCCCAGCCCGGATTGTCCGATCTGGCCAAAACCTATGACGGGTTTCACTGGCATGACGTCACCACCTATCCCTTTCTCGAAGGGTCCGAGGCCCAGGAACATTCCGAGGTGCAGATCTTTCGCATCAGCCCGGTCGACAGCAGTCTGAACCCCAGCCCCGAGAAGCTGGCCGGGATCAAGGTCGGCGCCTTTGGCGGCTTTCTCAATCGCGACTGGCGCGAACATGACATCCTTTGGGGGCGTCTTGACGGGGCCGAACGCATCGTGGCGGCGCTGATGCCGGACCGCACCAAGGACGAGCGCGAGCGATGGAGCGACCGGCTGCAGGACGCGATCCTGCGCGAGGAATTCGGACCCGAACTTGGCAGCGCCCGCCGGCTGGCGCTGGTCAAGGCCAAGCTGAAGGACGCGACGATCGGCGGCGATTCGATAGAGACCCTGGCCGCCGGCGCGCTGCGGATCAAGGAGCCGGCCGATCTGGACCTGCCCCGCTTTCGCGCGCTTTACACCAAGGTCCAGCCCCCCTGGCCGGGGGCCGAGGATATCGCCGGCTGGAGCAGCCGCGGCATGACGATCCTGTCGCGGATGATCTATGACCTGCCGGACAAGGGCCTGCTGGGTTTCGTGACACCGCGCATGGCGGGCGCGCTGCGCGCCGGGGGCGTGCTGCTGTCGCGCCTCATGCGGTTCGCCATGCCGGGCAGCTATATGAGGCTTCTGGCCGAGCGCATCATTTTTCTGGTGCTGTTCATGGGGATCGTGCTGGTGCTGTTGTCAGGGCCCACCGTTCCGGCGCTGGCAAAAGCCGGCTGGGCGATGATCGGGGTGTGCGCCGGCATCTGGTTCCTGCTTTATGTGCTCGGGCGCTGGCTGCGCGGTCGGGCGAGCCTGCCGCAGATCCTGCGATGGCTGCTGCTGCTTGTCGCGCTGTCGCTGATGGCGGTCGGTGGCGTCACTGTCGCAAAATACCTGTTCGGCTGACGCAGCGCGCGGGCGTCCGCGTCGCAAACATGCGTGGTCGTGTCGCAAAACGACCCCTGCGCGGCACTGTCCGGTTGGAAATATACGGTAACGGGGATAGAGCCGTCCTCGGCAGCGTCGCAGCCGTCCTTCGGGCGGCATGCGGATGCCGGGGCCGCGCTGTCCGCGCGCCGGTCACCGGTCGATGCCATCCGCCAACCGCGCGGAAAGCGAAGGAGAATTTGGCGCATGGGCGCAGATATCATCGACGGCAAGGGGTTCGCGGCGCGTGTCAGGGCCGAGGTGGCAGGGCATGTCGCGCGGCTGAAATCGGATCACGACATCACCCCCGGCCTTGCCGTCGTCCTGGTCGGCGCCGATCCCGCATCCGAGGTCTATGTGCGCAACAAGGGCATCCAGACCCGCGAGGCGGGGATGAATTCCCATGAGCATCGCCTGCCCTCCGACACGCCCGAGGCCGATCTGCTGGCGCTGATCGCGCAACTGAACGCCGATCCCGGCGTGCATGGCATCCTGGTGCAGCTGCCTTTGCCCGCGCATATGGATGCCGAGGCGGTGATCAATGCCATCGACCCGGCCAAGGATGTGGACGGGTTCCATATCCTGAACGTGGGTCTGCTGGGGACCGGGCAGAAGGCGATGGTGCCCTGTACGCCCCTGGGTTGCCTGATGATGCTGCGCGACCGGCTGGGCGATCTGTCGGGGCTGAATGCGGTTGTCGTGGGGCGCAGCAATATCGTCGGCAAGCCGATGGCGCAGCTGCTCTTGCGCGAAAGCTGCACGGTGACGGTGGCGCATTCGCGCACCCGCGATCTGGCCGCGGTCTGTCGCGGCGCCGATATTCTGGTCGCTGCCGTGGGGCGTCCGCGCATGATCCCCGGCGATTGGGTGAAACCCGGCGCGACGGTGATCGACGTGGGCATCAGCCGTATCGCGGACGGGGACCGGACCCGGCTGGTCGGCGATGTGGATTTCGACAGTGCCCTGCCGGTGGCCGGCGCGATCACGCCGGTGCCGGGCGGTGTCGGGCCGATGACCATCGCCTGTCTGCTGGCCAATACGCTGACCGCCTGTTGCCGGGCGAACGGCCTGGAGGCTCCGGAAGGGCTGACCGTCTGAGGCCGGACCGGGGGCGCTTCGCCCCCCGGACCCCCCGAGGATATTTGACGTGAAAGAGAATGGGTGGGCGCATCGCCCGGCATGACAGTGGAGATCCTGATGAAGAAATATACGCTGACGGTGGCCTGTGCCTCGACCCGCGGGATCGTGGCGGCGGTCGCGGGTTTTCTGGCGGGCAAAGGTTGCAATATCACCGACAGTTCGCAATTCGACGATGCCGAGACCGGCCGTTTCTTCATGCGGGTCAGCTTTGTTTCGGAAAAGGGTGTCGGGCTGGACGAGCTGCGCGAGGGCATGGCCGAACATGCCGCGCCCTTTGGCATGGATTACGCCTTTCACGACGAGGCCGCGAAGATGAAGGTCGTCATCATGGTCAGCCGCTTCGGGCATTGCCTGAACGATCTGCTGTATCGCTGGCGGATCGGGGCGCTGCCGATCGATATCGTGGCGGTGATCAGCAATCACATGGATTACCAGAAGGTCGTGGTGAACCATGACATCCCGTTCCATTGCATCAGGGTCACGAAAGAGAACAAGCCGCAGGCCGAGGCGCAGCTGACCGCGCTGGTCGAGGAATCGGGGGCCGAACTGGTGGTGCTGGCGCGTTACATGCAGGTCCTCTCGGACGAGCTGTGCCGCAAGATGTCGGGGCGGATCATCAATATCCACCATTCCTTTCTGCCCAGTTTCAAGGGCGCCAACCCCTATAAGCAGGCCTATGAGCGCGGGGTGAAGCTGATCGGCGCGACCAGCCATTACGTCACCGCCGATCTGGACGAGGGGCCGATCATCGAGCAGGACATCATCCGCGTCACCCATGCGCAAAGTCCCGAGGATTATGTCAGCCTGGGTCGCGACGTGGAAAGCCAGGTGCTCGCCCGCGCCATCCATGCCCATATCCATCGCCGTGTCTTTCTGAACGGAAACAAGACGGTGGTGTTTCCCGCCTCGCCCGGCTCCTATGCCAGCGAGCGGATGGGCTGAGCCGCCGGAGCTTGCATCCGGGGCCGCGCAATGCTTCCGTTGCGCGGCAAGCGGGAGGGCGGGATGTCAGGCCATCTCGAGGCGCGGTCGCTGAATCGCCTGGCGCTGTCGGCCACCATCCATTGCCTGACCGGTTGGGGCATTGGCGAGGTGCTGGGCACGCTTGCCGGTGCCGCGCTGGGATGGTCTGGCCCTGGCGCTGTTTCTGGCGGTGCTGACGGCATTTCCGGTGAATCGCTGGCTGATCGCGCGCGGAAGGGGGCATGCCGTCGTGGCGGATCGCTGAACGGGGCGCCCGCGCCGCCGGTCTCGGCAGCGCGGGGTGGTGGCGGGCTCTAGTCCAGCGGTTTCAGCCCGGCCTCGATCTGCGCGCGGCGCGGCGCGAGGAAGGGCGGCAGCGACAGCGATTCGCCCATCGTCTCGAAGGGTTCGTCGACCGCGAAGCCCGGCCCGTCGGTCGCGATCTCGAACAGGTTGCCGGCCGGCTCGCGGAAATAGAGCGAGCGGAAGTAATAGCGCTCGACCTCGCCCGAGGACGGGATGCGGAACTGGTTCAGCCGCTCGGCCCATGCCTGGATCGCGGCCTGGTCCGGCGTGCGGAAGGCGACGTGATGGACGGCGCCCGCGCCCTGGCGCGCGACCGGCAGATCGGGCTGGACCGCGACATGCAGTTCGGCCGCCGGTCCGCCATCGCCCATTTGGTAGACATGGGTCTGGCCCGCGCCATCGGGGCTGGGGTAGTCGCGGATGCGGGTCATGTTCATCACCCGGGTCAGCACCGTATCGGTCGGAGCAAGCTCGGGCACCGAGATCGTGATCGGCCCCAGACCGCGGATCTGGTGCTGCGCGGGCACCGGGCTGCGATCCCAGGGATGGGCAGGGCCGGGCTGGTCGGCGGTCAGGCGGAAGCGCTGGCCCTCTGGGTCCTCGAAATCGAGGCTGGCGCGGATGCCGGTGGTGGCGATATCGCCCATGGGCAGGCCGGCATCGCGCAGCCGCGCGGCCCAGTAATCCAGGCTGGCCTCGACCACGCGCAGGCCGGTGCGGCTGATCGAACGGGTGCCACGGCGCTCGCGCGCCACGGGCCAGTCAAAGAATGTCAGATCGCTGCCCGGGCTGCCCGCGCCATCGGCGAAGAACAGGTGATAGGCAGAGGTATCGTCCTGGTTGACGGTTTTCTTGACCCGCCGCATACCCAGCGTTCCGGTGTAGAAACGGTTGTTGGCGACGGCATCGGCCGTGATGGCCGTCAGGTGGTGAATGCCGGTGAGGTTCATCTGGGCCTCCTTTCGTTGGGCTCAATATCGGCCGCCGGGGCATGTCCCGCCAGCTTCCGGCGGGCGAAGCCGGCGTTCGGCGATTGCGAACGCAAGCGCGGCTGCTATGTTTTTTCCATGCGCTATTCGCTGGACGATATCGAAACCTTCCTGACGGTCATGGAGCTGGGCACCGTGACCGCCGCCGCCGCCCGGCTGAACCTGTCGAAATCGGTGATCAGCAAGCGTGTCTCGGATTTCGAGGCGACCCTTGGCGCCGCCCTGTTTCGCCGCAATGCCGGACGAATCACGCCGACCGAGGCTGCCCTGCGCCTGGCCGAGCGGCTGCGCCCGGCGCTTGGCGAGCTTGTCGCGGCGACGGAAAGCGCGGCCTGGGGCATGGATGGCACGACCTCGCTGCGCGGCAGCCTGGCGATCGCCGCGCCGATGAGCTTCGGCACGCTCTACATGTCGCCCGTGCTGGCGCGATTCGCCGCCGCGCATCCCGAGCTGGAGCTGCGCATCGACTATGACGACCGCGTCCGCGATCTGTCGCGCGAAGGCTTCGATCTGGGCATTCGCGTCGGGGATGCGCGCGACGGCGCGCTGATGGCGCGCAAGCTGTGCGAGGACCGGCAGATCGTCGTCGCCAGCCCCGATTATCTTGCGCATCACGGCACGCCACTGACGCCGCAGGATCTGCGCGGGCATCAGGTCATCAGCTACAGCCACATGCCGGACGCTGCCTTGTGGCAGTTCCGGCAGGGCGGGCGGGTCGTCTCGCCCCAGATCGCGGGGCGGCTGACGCTGAACAATGGCGAGGCGATGCGCGATGTCGCGATTGCCGGGCTGGGGCTGGCCGTGCTGCCCGAATTCATTGCCGCGCCGGCCCTGCGCGATGGCCGGCTGGTGCCGCTTCTGGCGGATGCCGGCACGCGCGCGCTGCCGGTCATGGCCGTCTGGCCGCCGGTGTCGCCGATGCCGGCCAAGCTGCGGCTGCTGATCGACCATCTGGCGGCGGCCTTCGCCGGCGGCGCGCCATGGAAATAGCCGCTCTCGGGCAATGAAAAAGGGGCGGCCTTGCGCGCCGCCCCTGTCGGTTCGGTTTGCCGGGACGGATCAGAAATCCATCTTGACGCCCAGGCTGACGGTGCGGCCCGGCGCGTAAAGCGGATCGATCTGGCGCGTGCCGCGGGTCTGCTGGACAAAGCTCGATCGCTCATAATAGTCGCGGTCGAACAGGTTGTCGACGTTCAGGTTCACCACGATATTGTCGTAGTTCTGCGGCCGCCATTCGCCGTAAAGGTTCAGCACGGTGTACGAGCTGTGCTCGGAGAAACCGGCCGCCCGCATCAGGCCGTTGTCCAGGCTGTCCGCCCATTCCACATTGCCGCCGATCTTCAGGTTGTATTGCGGGATTTCCTGATCGATGAACAGCGTCGCCATCTTGCCGATCGGCGAGGCGACGCCGCCATTGGGCAGCCTGTCCTCGCCATCCTCGGTCACGTCGGCCTTGGTGAAGCTGGCGCCGGCGCGGCCGCTGCCCCAGCTGTAATTGCCCTGCAGCGTGAAGCCCTTGGAGCGGATCTCGTCGCCATTGGTCAGGAAGGGCGCGGTCGCCGGGTCGGTATCGTATTGGCCGTCCACGTCATATTCGCCCAGATCCTTGATGCGGGTGTCGAAATAGGTCACGTTCCCGGTCCAGTTGCCCTGGCTGGCATTCAGGCCGATCTTGTAGTTCCGGGCGCTGGCCGGCTCGAATCCGTCCTCGACATAAAGATCGCGGGTGCGGGCATGAAGCAGCGCGTATTCGCCGAAATTATAGCCCATCCAGCTATGCGATGCGCCGGCAAAGACTTCGTAGCCCTGGGCGAATTCATAGGACAGGGTGCCGTTCACGCTGGCGCCGGTATCCGAACGGCGGCGGCCGTTCCAGTCGGTGAAGCGGTGATGATCCACGCGCAGGCCGGTGGACAGGTCGATGCCGTTGTCGAATTCGAAACGACCCTGGACAAAGGCGCCGATCTGCATGGTCTCCATCGACCAGTACTGACGGTCGGTATCGCCGTAATTGTCGATATCGTAATCGTCATGGGACCAGTCCACACCGGCGGTGACATTGCCCCGGCCCAGCGTGAAGGTGTTTTGCAGCACGCCGCCGATGGTCCGGGATTCCAGGTCCATGTCGCCATTCGTGCTGTCCATGGCATAGTCGGGCCGCCAGTAATCGTTGCGGCTGATATAGAGCCGGGCCTCGGGGTCCCAGCGATCGGTCGGCGCGGTGGTGCTGTATTTCAGGCTCAGCGTGTTGCGGCTGATCTTCATCGGATAGGTGCCGCGATCGATGCCCGAGCCGTAAAGGTCCATGTTCATCTTGATGGTGCGGTCGGCATCGTCGCGGCTGTAATCATAGCCCAGTTCGACCCGGTGGCCGTCGAATTCGTAGCCCAGCTTGAACAGCCCGCCAAGCGCCTTGGGCGAGGTGCCGTCCATGTTCAGCCCGTCGCCGGATTCGTAATCGTCGCCATCGGTCGCGTGGATCATCGCGAACCAGTCAAGGCCGCCATGAACGCCATAGCCGGCCAGGCTGCCCGACAGGCCGCGCCCGTTGCTGCCATAGGACAGGGCCACGCGCCCGCCCTGGCTGCGGCCGTCGCGCAGCAGATCCCTTGCGCCCAGGGTTTCATAGCGCACGGCGCCGGCGGCTGCGGCAAAGCCCGCATCGGCGGTGGCGGCGCCGGCCTCGACCTCGACCGATTTCAGGAAGGCCGGGTCCAGCACGTTAGAGCCGGTATGATGCCAGCTTGTCACGCCCTGCGGCACGCCATCCACGGTCACGGCAAGGTTCGACTGTTCGATGCCAAAGACATAGATGCGCTTGGCCGGACCCGCGCCGCCGGAAACCGCGACTGCCGATTCGCGCGAGAAAAGCTCGGACACGTCGGCCGGCTGCATCGCCTCGATATCTTCCTGGCTGACGACGGCGCCGCCGGTGGCCTCGACGCTTTCCTGACCGGCCGCGATCAGGGTGATCGGCGCCAGAAGGATGGTGGTATCGGCATCGTTCTGCGTCCGGGCGGTGTCCTGGGCGTAAAGCGCCGAGGCAAGCGCCAGCGACGACACCCCTGCAAGCGGGAGGATACGGGACAGTTTCACGGGTAACACCTTGATCTTGTGGTTCTTCCCGCGCTGAATTTCTGTCTCTCACGGAAATGTCAATCAAATCGATCGGGATTATTCGCGCGGCCGAAGTGAAACTGTCGGAATTGTGACAAAGATGTGTCACCGGCCGGCCGGGCGGCTTCGGGCTGGCGCTGATGCGCCGAATGGGGTTAGAGCGGGTCGGAAAAAACATTCCCGGCGGCGTGACATGAGCATCAACCTTTATCAGAACGACCTGCCCGACGATCTGGACCTTGGCCCGGTCGTGGCCATCGATACCGAGACGATGGGCCTTGACCCGCGCCGCGACCGGCTTTGCCTGGTGCAGATGTCCTCGGGCGATGGCGCGGCGCATCTGGTGCAGATCGCCCGGGGCCAGCGCAAGGCGCCCAACCTGACCCGCATGCTGGCCGATCCCAAGGTACTGAAACTGTTCCATTTCGGCCGTTTCGACATTGCCGCGCTCGAGGCGGCCTTTGGCGTCGTGACCAAGCCGGTCTGGTGCACCAAGATCGCCTCGAAGATGGTGCGGACCTTCACCGACCGGCACGGGCTGAAATACCTGCTCTCGGAAATGGTCGGCGTCGATATCTCCAAGCAGCAGCAGACCAGCGACTGGGGCGCGGCGGATCTGTCCGACGCGCAGCTGGAATATGCGGCATCCGACGTGCTGTACCTGCACCAGTTGAAGGCCGAGCTGGAAAAGCGACTGGAACGCGAGGGGCGCACCGGGCTGGCGCAGGCCTGTTTCGATTTCCTTCCCGCACGGGCGCATCTGGACCTGCTGGGCTGGGGGGATGAAAACGACATCTTTCACCACTAGGTAACCCTGCATGAGCGTATATCTGGACACCGCGCGGCGCGTCGTCGCCACCGAGATCGAGGGGCTTTCGCAGCTTGCCGCCAGCCTTGGCGACAGTTTCGACCGCGCCATCGAGACGATCCTCTCGGCGCAGGGTCGCATCATCGTCTCGGGCATGGGCAAATCCGGCCATGTCGGGCGCAAGATCGCGGCCACGCTGGCCTCGACCGGGACGCCGGCGCAATTCGTCCACCCGGCCGAGGCGAGCCATGGCGATCTGGGCATGGTCACCCGCGCGGATGTGGTGATGATGCTGTCCTATTCCGGCGAGACGCCCGAGCTGGCCGATATGATCGCCCATACACGCCGCTTCCGCATCCCGCTGATCGGGGTCGCCAGCCGCGCCGATTCGACGCTGCTGCGCCAGGCCGATGTGGCGCTGGTGCTGCCCGCCGCGCCCGAGGCCTGCGGCGAGGGGATCGTGCCCACCACCTCGACCACCATGACGATCGCGCTTGGCGATGCGCTGGCCATCGCGCTGATGGAGCATCGCCAGTTCACGCCCGAACATTTCCGCACCTTCCATCCCGGCGGCAAGCTGGGCGCGAAACTGTCGCGGGTGGGCGATCTGATGCATCGCGACATCCCGCTGGTGGCCGAGGATGCGCCGATGACCGATGCGCTGCTGGTGATCAGCCAGAAAAGCTTTGGCGTGACCGGGGTCACCGATGCCGATGGCCGGCTGAGCGGCATCATCACCGATGGCGACCTGCGGCGGCACATGCAGGGGCTTCTGGACCGCCGCGCGGCCGAGGTGATGACCCGCAACCCGCGCACCGTCCACCCCGATGCGCTGGCCGAGGCGGCCGTCGCGGAAATGCAGACGCGCCGGATCACCAGCCTGTTCGTCGTCGCCGATGACGGCAAGCCGCAGGGCCTGGTCCATATCCACGACTTTCTGCGCAGCGGGCTGGTTTAGCGATGCATCGTTCGCGCATCGTCGCATGGCTGCGCGTCATCCTGCCGCTGGCGGCGCTGGCGCTGCTGTCGGTGCTGTTCCTGCTGGGCGGCAAGCCCGACCCGGACGCGGTGATGATCCCCTATGCCGATGTCGATCCGCGCGACCTGGCCGAGCGTCAGGCGGTGACCTCGCCGCGTTATGCCGGCGTGACCGATGACGGGGCGCAGGTCAGCATCACCGGGGTCGAGGCCATGCCGGGCCGCTCTGCGGGCGCCGGCACTGCCGACAGCGTCCGCATGGTAATGCGCGCGCGCGACGGGAGCGCCGCCGATATCAGCGCCGGCCATGCCGAGCTGGAGGGCGACCTGCTGCGCCTCAGCGACGGGGCGCGGATGACCACCGCCGACGGCTGGGTGGTGACGGCGCCCGAGTTCCGCGCCCTGCGCAACCTGGGGACCGTCAATGCCGATGACGAGGTGAACGCCCGTGCGCCCTTTGGCGATCTGACCGCCGGGGCGATGGAAATGCGTCCCTCGGGCGACGGTTCGGGTCATCATGTCCTTGATTTGAGCGACGGAGTCCGGTTGATATACCGCCCATGACCCGCTGACGGCCCGCGCCGCGACGGGATGTCCTGTGCCAGAAGGAAAAACACGATGATCCGGCCCGGCCCGCTTTTACCCGTGTTGCTGTTCCTGGGGCTCTCGGTCTCGGCCGCGCTTGGGCAGGGGGCGGGTTTCGGCAGCGCGCAGGATACCGGCCTGCCGGTCGAGGTCACCGCCGACAACCTGTCCGTGGACCAGAACACCGGCATGGCGACCTTTACCGGCAAGGTGCTGATCGTTCAGGGCGAAATGCGGCTGGCGGCCGACAGCGTGACCGTGACATATGCCGAGGGCAGCCGGCGCCGGATCAGCGCCCTGAATGCCCAGGGCGCGGTCACGCTGGTCAGCGGCGACGACGCGGCCGAGGCGAATGCCGCCGTCTATGACGTCGAATCGGGCAATATCGTGCTGACCGGCGACGTGCTGCTGACCCAGGGCGAAAGCGTGCTGGCGGGCGACAAGGTCACCGTCGATCTGGCCACCGGCACCGCCAATGCATCGGGCCGGGTGCGCAGCCTGTTGCAATCGGAGGGCGAGCGGTGACCTCGCAGCCGGGGCAGGGTCTGCAGGCCACCGGCCTGCGCAAATCCTATCGCAACCGTCCGGTGATCCGCGACGTCTCGCTGCGGCTTGAACGGGGCGAGGTGGTGGCGCTTCTGGGGCCCAACGGCTCGGGCAAGACGACCTGCTTTTACTGCGTGGCGGGTCTGGTCACGCCCGATTCGGGTCAGGTCACCATCAATGGCGAGGACGCCACCGCGCTGCCCATGTATCGCCGCGCCCGCATGGGCATCGGCTATCTGCCGCAGGAAATGTCGATCTTTCGGTCGCTGACGGTCGAGCAGAACATCATGGCGGTGCTGGAACTGGGCGATGACGATCCGCTGCAGCGGCGCGAACGGCTCGAGGAGCTGCTGGGCGATTTCTCGATCGGGCATCTGCGCAATGCCTCGGCCATGGCGCTCTCGGGCGGCGAGCGGCGGCGCGCCGAAATCGCCCGCTGCCTGGCCTCGAACCCCTCCTACCTGCTGCTGGACGAGCCCTTTGCCGGGGTCGATCCCATCGCCGTGGGCGAGATTCGCGGTCTGGTCCATGACCTGAAAAGCCGCGGCATCGGGGTGCTGATCACCGATCACAACGTCCGCGAGACGCTGGAGATCGTGGACCGGGCCTATATCCTGCATGACGGCCATGTGCTGAAATCCGGCAGCATCGAGGAAATCGTCAGCGATCCGCAGGTCCGCCGGGTCTATCTGGGCGAGACGTTCCGCATGGGCTAGGGCCGATCGTCCCGCGCCCCCTTGCGCGCCCCGTTGACTGCGCGCCCGGCTGTCACCAAACTAACATCTATGGCGGGGCAAGCGTGCCCTGTCCGAGCGAAGCCCGCGGCGCCCTGGGCGCAGATGCCTGATCGCCGCAGGGCATAGGAAAGGACGGACCAACATGCGCTTTCAGATCAGCGGCAAACAGATCGACATCGGCGAGGCTCTCTCGACGCATGTGAAAACCGAGCTGGGGGAGACGGTCGAGAAATATTCGCAACGCCCGACCGATGCCACCGTCATCTTTTCCCGCAATGCGCATGAATTCCTTTGCGACGCGGTGGTGCATCTGTCCACCGGGTTGAACGTCCAGGCCAAGGGGGCCTCGACCGAGATCTATGCCGCCTTCGAGCAGTGCCGCGAACGGATGGACAAGCAATTGCGCCGCTACAAGCGCCGGTTGAAGGACCATTACAAGGACCGCTCCGAACCTGTTGCTTTCGAGCAGGCAGGCATGTATGTGCTGGCCGCTGACGAGGATGAATGGGAAACGCAGGAAGACGGCCTGCAGCCCGTGATCATCGCCGAGATGGAAACCCGCGTGCCCACCCTGTCGGTCGGCGAGGCGGTCATGCAGATGGAACTGGCCGGCAGCCCGCTGCTGGTCTTCCGCAACGAGAAGCATGGGGGCGTGAACGTGGTCCACCGCCGCGAGGATGGCAACGTGGGCTGGATCGACCCCCGCAACCTGGCCTAGGCTGCAGGCGCAGACTGGTCGATATAACAGTCCCGGCCGCGCTGCCTGCGACCGGGACAGGGATGATTTCAGGCGATATGCAGATCAGCGATATTCTCTCTCCGGCCGCAGTGCGGACGATGAGCCAGATCACCAGCAAGAAGCGGCTGTTTCAGGAGATCGCCGAGCAGGCGCGCGCCGTCTATGGCGTCGATTCCATCCAGACCCTGGATGCGCTCCAGGAACGCGAATCGCTGGGGCCGACCGGCGTCGGCCATGGCGTGGCGCTGCCCCATGCCCGGCTGCACGGGCTGGACCGCGTCGTGGGCCTGTTCCTGCGGCTGGAAAAACCGCTGGATTTCGATGCCGTCGACCGCCAGCCGGTGGATCTGATCTTTGCCCTTCTGGCGCCCAAGAATGCCGGTGTGGATCACCTCAAGGCCCTGGCGCTGGTCTCGCGCACGCTGCGCGATCAGGACTTGCGCAACAAGCTGCGCGCCAACGAAGAGGCGGTCACCCTGCATACGATCCTGGCCGCGGCGCCGGGCATCAAGGCCGCCTGAATATTTGGATTCAGCCCGATTCGGTCCTATATTGAGGCTTCACCGGACCTGAGGGGGGAGGCCAGAGGATGGCAAAGCATATCAGCGATCGTCCGCGCAGCCAGGCGCATCTGCGACTGCGCGAGTTCACCCGGCACGAGCGCGAATCCGCTGTGCATCCGGCCGTGCTGGCGCTGCGCAATCGTCCAAAGCTCCGCAGTCAGGACAGCCGGAAAGCCGCCGAATTCCTGCGTATCGACCGCGGCCGTACCGCCTGACGCGGGCTTTGCATGACCGGGGGGACCACCGTGAAAGTGGCCCCCCCGAACCCGCCGGCCGTACTGCAGCCCGTATCCGGGCTTTCACAGGGTCACGCGCGAACCAGCTTTTCGTAGCTTTCGGCGATATCGCGGGTCAGGCTGCCCACCTGGAAATGGTAATCTCCGATCTGGCCGACCGGCGTCACCTCGGCGGCGGTGCCGGTGAGCCAGCATTCGCTGAAATTCTCCATCTCCTCGGGCCGGATGCGGCGCTCGTGCACGGTCAGCCCCTTGTCCTTCAGCATCTGGATCACCGTCTGGCGGGTGATGCCGTTCAGGAAGCGGTCGGCCTGCGGCGTGTGCACCTCGCCGTCGCGGACGAAAAAGATGTTGGCGCCGGTCGCCTCGGCGACATAGCCCTCCCAGTCCATGAACAGCGCGTCCGAGCAGCCCTTGGCCTCGGCCGCGTGCTTGGACATGGTGCAGATCATGTAAAGCCCTGCGGCCTTGGCGGCGGTGGGGATGGTTTCCGGGCTGGGGCGCTTCCATTTGGCGATGTCCAGTTTCGCGCCCTGCCATTTGGCGTCGCCGTAATAGCTGCCCCATTGCCAGGCGGCGATGGCCATGCGGACAGGGTTGCGCCGGGCCGAGACCCCCATATCCTCACCCGAGCCGCGCCACATGACGGCCCGGACATAGGCATCGGTAAAGCCGTTGGCGCTCAGCACTTCTTCCTTGGCGCGGTCGATCTCATCGGCGGCATAGGGCGATTCCATGTCCAGAAGCCGCGCCGATTCGATCAGCCGCAGCGAATGTTCGTGGCTCTTGAAGATCTTGCCGCTATAGCAGCGCTCGCCCTCGAAGACCGAGCTGGCGTAATGCAGCGCGTGGGTCAGGATATGCACATTCGCGTCCCGCCAATCGACCAGCTTGCCATCCATCCAGATCTTGCCGTCACGATCATCATATGCGCCTGCCATTTTTCCCTCCGGCCGGTTCGATTTCTGATTGTTGCGCGCTCTGACCATGTTTGACGCAGAAAGTTGCGCAACTTGTCGCCACCGCTAGCCATTCATGGTTGGAAAGTCAACAAGCCTGACGTAATAAGAGTCATGCAGCAAGGGGATGTCATGCAAGACAAGATTGGTGTGGCAATCGCGGGCGGCGAGGGCCTTCTGTTTCTGACCGACGAGCAGCTTCGCCGCGGGATCGAGGCGATGTTCTTTGCCTATCGTGCCTTTACCGCCGATCCCGACCTGATTCTGGCCGATCTGGATTACGGCCGCGCCCATCATCGCGCGATCCATTTCATCCATCGCGAGCCGGGCCTGACCGTGACCGCGCTTCTGGATGTGCTGGGCGTGACCAAGCAGTCGCTGAATCGCGTCCTGCGCACCCTGATCGAGGACGGGCTGGTGGACAGCCGGATCGGCCGCCGCGACCGCCGCGAGCGACAATTGTTCCTGACCGACAAGGGCGCCGCGCTGGAACGCCGCCTGTCGGAAAGCCAGCGCGCCCGGATGCGCGCCGCCTATCGCGCCGCCGGGCCGCAGGCGGTGGCGGGATTCCGGCAGGTGCTCGAGGCGATGATGGACCGCGATACCCTGCGCCAGTATCGTGCGCTGAAGGACCTGCCCGAGCCGATATGACGATCGCATCCGATTCGCCGCCCCATGCCCATATCCTGGTCGTCGACGATGACGAACGCATTCGCAGCCTGCTGCGCCGCTTCCTGATGCGCAACGGCTTTCTGGTCAGCACGGCACGCGATGCCGCGCATGCGCGACGGCTGCTCGGGGGCCTCGATTTCGACCTGATCGTGCTGGATGTGATGATGCCGGGCGAGGACGGCTTTTCGTTGACCCGCGACCTGCGCGGCCGGATGAGCACGCCGATCCTGCTGCTGACGGCCCGTGGCGAAACCGGCGACCGGATCAACGGCCTTGAAAGCGGAGCCGACGATTACCTTGCCAAACCCTTCGAGCCGCGCGAATTGCTGCTGCGAATCGCGGCCATCCTGCGACGTGTGCCCGCGGCCGAGGCCCGGGGGCCCAAATTCCTGACGCTCGGGCATCTGCGCTATGACGTGGACAAGGGCGAATTGTGGCAGGGCGACACCTCGCTGCGTCTGACGGGAACCGAACAGGCGCTGCTGCGGCGCCTTGCCGACACACCGCGCCAGCCCGTCAGCCGGCTGGAGCTGATCGAGGATCTGGGTCGCAACCCCGCCGATGAGATCAGCGAAAACTCCGAGCGCGCGATAGACGTCCAGATCACCCGGCTGCGCCGCAAGATCGAGCGCGATCCGAAAGAGCCGCGCTATCTGCAGACCGTGCGCGGGACGGGCTACATGCTGGTACCCGACTGACCCGCGAGACAGGCGGTCTCGCGCCCCTTTCTGCCGTTATCGAATGGATATTTGAATGAAGAAGAAGGCCGGGGCTCTTTCTTCTTCATCCAAATATCCATGCCGGCGGTGCCGCTGGCCCCGGCGATGACAAAGGGGCCCGAAGGCCCCTCGTATCACGCCAAGGCGCCATGACAGTGTTTGAATTTTCTGCCCGAGCCGCAGGGGCAGGGATCATTGCGGGACGGGTTGCCCCAGCTTGACGGATCGTTCTCGTTGAAACCGGGCGCATGATCCGGGGTCTTGTCCTCATCGGCCTCGTGATGTTCGGGATGCATCTGCGCCTCGGTCGCGGCGCGTTGCTGCTGATATTCGCGCAGCATCTCTTCGCGCTCGGCATCGGTCAGCGGGCGGATGCGGGCCAGTTGCTGGGTCACGTCGAAGCGCAGCCCGTCCAGCATCGATTCGAACAGCTGGAAGGCCTCGGTCTTGTATTCCGCCAATGGATCGCGCTGTGCATAGCCGCGAAAGCCCACGACCGAGCGCAGGTGTTCCAGTGTCACCAGATGTTCGCGCCATTTGCTGTCGATCTGCTGCAGAAGCACCTGCTTTTCGATCTGGCGCATGTTCTCGGCGCCGAACTGTTCGGTCTTTTGCGCCATGTAGCCATCGGTCGCTTCCTGAATGCGCTGGCGCACCCCGTCCTGATCGACGCCCTCCTCGGCCGCCCAGTCGAGGATCGGCAGGTCCATGTTCAGCCGTTCGATCACGGCGGCGCGCAGCCCTTCGCGATCCCATTGGTCGGCATAGGCGCGGGGCGGCATGTACTGGTTCACCAGATCGTCGATCACCTGTTCGCGCATGTCGGCGGCGATTTCCTCGACCTCGTCGGTCTGCATGATCTCCAGACGCTGGCTGAAGATCGCCTTGCGCTGGTCGTTCATCACGTCGTCGAATTTCAGCAGTTGCTTGCGGATGTCGAAATTGCGCCCCTCGACCTTGGCCTGGGCGCGTTCCAGCGATTTGTTGACCCAGGGGTGCACGATCGCCTCGCCATCCTTCATGCCGAGCGTGGAGAGCACCTTGTCCAGCCGTTCCGAGCCGAAGATGCGCATCAGGTCGTCTTCCAGCGACAGGAAGAAGAGCGAGCGGCCCGGATCGCCCTGCCGGCCCGAGCGGCCGCGCAGCTGATTGTCGATGCGCCGCGATTCATGGCGTTCGGTGGCCAGAACGAACAGCCCGCCGGCATCCAGAACAGCCTGCTTTTCGGCGGCGTGCTCGGCTTCGATCCGGGCGCGCAGCTCGTCGGGATGGGCCTCGGGATCGGCGGCCAGCGCCTGCATCACCTTCATTTCGACATTGCCGCCCAGCTGGATGTCGGTGCCGCGCCCGGCCATGTTGGTGGCGATGGTCACCGCGCCCGGCTTGCCGGCATCGGCCACGATCTGGGCCTCGGCCTCGTGCTGGCGGGCGTTCAGCACGTTATGCGCAATGCCCTGCTGGGTCAGGACCCCGGACAGCATCTCGGATTTCTCGATGCTGGTGGTGCCGACAAGGATCGGCTGCCCCTTGGCATGGGCTTCCTTGATCGCCTCGACCACGGCGGCGTATTTTTCCTGCGCGGTGCGATAGACGCGGTCATGTTCGTCGATGCGGGCGATGGGGCGGTTGGTCGGCACCTCGACCACGCCCAGCTTGTAGATCTCGGCGAATTCCTCGGCCTCGGTGGCGGCGGTGCCGGTCATGCCCGAGAGTTTCGCGTAAAGCCGGAAATAATTCTGGAAGGTGACGCTGGCCAGGGTGACGTTTTCCGGCTGGATGGTGACGCCTTCCTTGGCCTCGATTGCCTGATGCAGCCCGTCCGAGAGGCGGCGGCCCTTCATCATCCGGCCGGTGAATTCGTCGATCAGCACGATTTCATCGTCGCGCACGATATATTGCTGGTCGCGGTTGAACAGCTTATGCGCGCGCATCGCCTGGTTGGCATGGTGCACGATGGTGGTCGATTCCGGATCGTAAAGCGTCTGCCCCTGCGGCAGGACACCGGCCTCTTGCAGGCGCTTTTCCAGAAATTCGTTGCCTTCCTCGGTAAAGGTGGCGTTGCGGGCCTTTTCGTCCAGCTTGTAATGTTCCGGCGTCAGTTCCGGCATGAACTTGTCGAGGGTCTTGTACAGTTCGCTGCGGTCCTGGCTTGGCCCCGAGATGATCAGCGGGGTGCGGGCCTCGTCGATCAGGATGCTATCCACCTCGTCGACGATGGCGAAGAAATGACCCCGCTGGGTCATCTGCTCGATCGAGCCCTTCATGTTGTCGCGCAGGTAGTCGAAGCCCAGTTCGTTATTCGTGGCATAGGTCACGTCGGCGCGGTAGGCGGCGCGCTTTTCCTCGTCGGGCTGGAAGGGGTAGACCACGCCGGTGGTCATGCCCAGCTGCGCGAATACCTTGCCCATCCATTCCGCGTCACGTTTCGCCAGATAGTCGTTGACGGTGACGATATGCACACCCTTGCCGGCCAGCGCGTTCAGATAGGCGGGGAAGGTGGCGACCAGCGTCTTGCCCTCGCCGGTCTTCATTTCGGCGATATTGCCCTGATGCAGGAAGATGCCGCCCATCAGCTGCGTGTCAAAGGCGCGCAGGCCAAGCGCGCGGCGCGCGGCCTCGCGGCAATTGGCGAAGGCCTCGGGCAGCAGCGCGTCCAGATCCTCGCCCGATTGCGCGCGGCCCTGCAATTCGCGGGTCTTGCCGATCAGATCGGCGTCGGCCATGGCGCTGAACTGTTCCTCAAGCCCGTTGATGCGCGCCACCAGCGGGCGGGTCGATTTCACCTTGCGGTCATTGGGCGTGCCAAAGACCTTTTTCGCCAAATTTCCGATGCCGAGCATATGAGCCTTCAAAATCGCGTATCTGGGGGTGCGCGGGACGTTCCGCCCACTTGCCGCCACCATTCGCCTTGCCCTATCACTTGGGCCGGAAAAACGGCGACGGGCGCGCATTTTCGGTTGCGCCGGATGTATGCCCCGCATGCCGTACTGTCAACGCTTGCGCCTGTTCACCGATGTGTGGACTTGTCGTCGCAAAAAG
Source organism: Paracoccus halophilus (assembly GCF_000763905.1). Taxonomy (GTDB): domain Bacteria; phylum Pseudomonadota; class Alphaproteobacteria; order Rhodobacterales; family Rhodobacteraceae; genus Paracoccus; species Paracoccus halophilus. The sequence continues at coordinate 24,740 of NZ_JRKN01000012.1, read as the reverse complement.
GGGAATTTCATGCTGAAACCGTTTCTTGCCGCCTCGGTCCTGCTTGCCGGATCGTTTTCCGCACTGGCGCAGGATGCCGATACGGTCGTCGCCACCGTGAATGACGAGGCGATCACCCTGGGGCAGATGATCGCCATGCGGCAGGGGCTGGGCGAGGAGGCGGTGCAGAACATGCCCGATACGGCGCTGTGGGACCTGTTGCTGGATCAGATGATCCGCCAGACCGCCGTGGCGCAGATGGCCAGCGATCCGCTGAGCAAGCGCGACGCCGCCGCGCTCGAGGTCGAGCGCCGCGCCTATCTGGCCGGACGGGTGCTGGAGGATGTCGCCGCCCCCGAACCGACCGATGAAGAACTGCGCGCCATCTACGACCAGATTTTCGGCGATCAGTCGGCGCCGGCGGTCGAATATAACGCCGCCCATATCCTGGTCGAAACCCGCGAGGAGGCCGAGGCAATCGCCGGGCAACTGGCCGAGGGGGCGGATTTCGGTGCCCTTGCGGAAGAGAAATCGACCGATAATTCCGGCCCCAACAAGGGCGATCTGGGCTGGTTCCAGGCCGACCAGATGGTCGCGCCCTTTGCCGAGGCGGTCAAGGCGCTGGAAAAAGGCCAGGTTTCCGCCCCGGTCGAGTCACAGTTCGGCTGGCATGTCATCAAGCTGAACGATTCGCGCGAGGTGACGCCGCCCAGCCTGGACGACATCAAGCCGCAGCTTGCCGTTCAGCTTCGCCGCGACAGGGTGCAGGCCGAGATCGAAAAGCGGGTTACCGAGTCGAAGGTCGAAAAGACCGAGGGGCTGGGCGCCGATCTGCTGAACAAGACCGAGCTTCTGGGAGAGTGATCGATGGCCAAATCCGCAGGCAAGAAGGCAAAGCTGACCGAGGAGGAAAAGCTCAGGGAACTGCGCAAGAAGCTGAAAAAGCTCAAGGGCGCAGTCAAGGAGGTCCGGGACGGGGTGGCCAGCAAGTTCGAGGCGATGAACAAGCCGCAGAACCCGGTTTCGCCGCTTGCGCCCGAGCGTTTTCCCGATCTGCCGCTGATCCGGGGCGCCGAGTTCGCCAGCGGCGCGGCGGGGGTGAAATACAAGGGTCGCACCGATGTCACGCTGGTGCGGCTGGCGCCGGGGACCTCGGTCGCGGGGGTGTTCACGCGATCCTCGACCCGCGCGGCCAGCGTGCTGGACTGTCAGGCCAAGCTGGCCGGCCCGGTCGACAGCAGCGCCGGCGCGGCGATCATCGTGAATTCGGGCAATGCCAACGCCTTTACCGGCAAGGCCGGGCAAGAGGCGGTGGACAGCGTCACGGGCAGTGTCGCCAATGCGCTTGGCATCCCGCGCGAACGGGTGTTTTCCTCATCGACCGGGGTGATCGGCGAGCCGCTGCCGGTTGAACGGATCACCGCCATCGTCGAGAATCTGGCCGGCAGGCTGGATCCGGCGGGCGCCGCCGATGCGGCGCGCGCGATCATGACCACCGATACGTTCGCGAAGGGCGCGGCGGCGAGTTTCGAGGGCGATGGCGGCACGATCAATATCGTCGGTATCGCCAAGGGTTCGGGCATGATCGCGCCGGATATGGCGACCATGCTGGTCTATATCTTCACCGATGCGCAGATCGCGCCCCGGACCCTGCAGCGGATGCTCTCGGCGCGGGTGGATCGCACCTTCAACGCGATCACGGTGGACAGCGACACTTCGACCTCGGATGCGCTGATCCTGGCCGCGACCGGGCAATCCGGGGCGGCGCCGATCACGGATCTGCGCTCCGCACCCGCGCGGGCCTTTGGCAAGGGGCTGGAGCAGGTCATGCTGGATCTGGCGCAGCAGGTGGTCAGGGACGGCGAGGGCGCGACGAAATTCGTCGAGGTGCGGGTGACCGGTGCGGCCGACAATGCCGATGCCCATCGCGTGGCCATGGCGATTGCGAATTCGCCGCTGGTCAAGACCGCGATCGCCGGCGAGGACGCGAATTGGGGCCGCGTGGTCATGGCGGTCGGCAAGTCGGGCGCGCAGGCCGATCGCGACCGGCTGACCATCCGCTTCGGCGATATGGTGCTGGCGGAAAACGGCTGGCGCGCGCCTGCCTATGACGAGGCCAAGGCCAGCGCCTATATGAAGCAGGAGCATCTGGTGATCGGCGTCGATCTGGGGTTGGGCAAGGGCAGGCGGACCGTCTGGACCTGCGACCTGACGCATCGCTATATCGACATCAACGCCGATTACCGTTCGTGACGTTTCCGGCATGAAGGTCGTTCTGGTTGCGGCGGTCGCCCTGATCGACAGGGACGGCCGCGTCCTGCTGGCGCAGCGTCCCGAGGGCAAGCCCCTGGCCGGCCTGTGGGAGTTTCCCGGCGGCAAGGTCGAACCGGGCGAGACGCCCGAGGCGGCCCTCATCCGCGAGTTGCATGAGGAACTGGGGATCGAGACCTGGTCCTCATGCCTGGCGCCGCTGACATTCGCCAGCCATGGCTACGAGGATTTTCACCTGCTCATGCCGCTTTTCGCCTGCCGCCGCTGGCAGGGCGTGCCGCATCCGCATGAGGGGCAGAAACTCGCATGGGCGCGGCCCGGCGATCTGGCCAGCTACCCGATGCCGCCCGCCGATATCCCGCTGATCCCGATTCTGCGTGACTGGCTTTGACATAATTGCCGCGATGGTTGCAGAAAAAGCGGCAATTCCGCGTAACTGGGCAATATTGCTAATTAACGGGTCACAATTTTGTGGCACATTTTACGCACTGTAGAGGAGAGAAACAGGACATGATTCGCACGATTACGATCGGCAGCTGTATTTCAGTCCAGGGAATCTTCGAACGTCAGCAGGCCAACGGCAATATCGTCGTTCGGGTCGGCAACAAGACTTTCGAAGGCAAGCCCGCAGTCCTTACCTGAAAGAAACTGTGCCCACAAGATTTCACGGGGCCCCTTCGGGGGCCCCGTCGGTTTTGACCGCCCGGGGCGGCCGGAACGAAAAAGGGCGGACCCGAAGGTCCGCCCATGATCGGCATCAAGCGCGGGTCACAGCTGGCGCTGAACCTCCTCGCGCTCGAAGATCTCGATGACGTCGCCCTTGCGGATGTCGTCATAGTTTTCAAAGGCCATGCCGCATTCCTGACCGGACTGGACCTCCTTGACCTCGTCCTTGAAGCGCTTGAGCGTCTTCAGCGTGCCTTCGTGGATCACCACGTTGTCGCGCAGCAGGCGGACGCCCGCCGAACGCCGCGCCACGCCCTCGGTGACCAGACAGCCGGCGACATTGCCCACGCCCGAGACGCGGAAGGTCTCCTTGATCTCGGCATAGCCGATGAAATGCTCGCGCACCTCGGCCGAGAGCAGGCCCGAGGCGGCCGCCTTGATGTCGTCCACCAGGTCATAGATGATCGAGTAATAGCGGATCTCGACCCCCTTCTGGTTGGCGCTGTTGCGCGCCGGCGCATTGGCCCGGACGTTGAAGCCGATCACCGGCGCGGCGCTGGCCTCGGCCAGTCCGATATCCGATTCCGTGATCGCGCCGACGCCGTAATGCAGCACGCGGACGCGGACCTCGTCATTGCCGATCTTTTCCAGCGCCTGAACGATCGCCTCGGCCGAGCCCTGCACGTCGGCCTTGACCAGAACCGGCAGCTCGGCCACGCTTTCATCCGCCTTGGCCTTGGCCAGCATCTGGTCCAGCGTGATCGCGGCACCGGCGGCGGCGCGCTTGTCCTTGGCGGCCTGTTCGCGGTAATCGGCGATCTCGCGGGCCTGGGCCTCGGTCTCGACGACGTTCAGCACGTCGCCCGCCTCGGGCGTGCCGTTCAGGCCCAGCACCTCGACCGGGACCGAGGGGCCGGCCTCATCGACGCGCTCGCCCTTGTCGTTGATCAGCGCGCGGACCTTGCCCCACTGCTCGCCGACGACGAAGATGTCGCCGCGCTTCAGCGTGCCGTTCTGGACCAGAACCGTGGCCACGGGACCGCGTCCGACATCCAGCTGCGCTTCGATCACCGCGCCCTGTGCCGGGCGCTCGGGATTGGCCTTGAGTTCCAGGATTTCGGCCTGCAGCGCGATGGCTTCCAGCAATTCGTCCAGCCCCTGGCCGGTCTTGGCCGAGATCTCGACATCCTGAACCTCGCCCGACATCGCCTCGACGACGACCTCGTGCTGCAGCAGGTCGGTGCGGACCTTCTGCGGGTTGGCGTCGGGCTTGTCGACCTTGTTGATGGCGACGATCATCGGGACATTGGCGGCCTTGGCGTGGTTGATCGCCTCGATGGTCTGCGGCATCACCGCGTCATCGGCGGCGACGACCAGCACGACGATATCCGTCACCTGCGCGCCGCGCGCCCGCATCGAGGTAAAGGCCGCGTGGCCGGGCGTGTCGAGGAAGCTCAGCACCGCGCCGTTCGCGGCCCTGACCTGATAGGCGCCGATATGCTGGGTGATGCCGCCCGCCTCGCCGGACACGACATTGGTCTTGCGGATCGCGTCCAGAAGCGAGGTCTTGCCGTGATCGACATGGCCCATGATGGTGACGACCGGCGGCCGCGGCTGCAGATCCTCGGCCTTGTCCTCGACCGTGGCGATGACCTGTTCGACATCGGAATCCGAGACGCGCACGGCCTTGTGGCCGAATTCGTCGATCACCAGCTCCGCCGTATCGGCGTCGATCGCCTGGTTGGCGGTGACCATCATGCCCATCTTCATCAGCGACTTGATGACATCGGGCGTGCGCTCGGCCATGCGGTTGGCCAGTTCCGAGACCATGATCGTCTCGGGCAGCTGCACGTCGCGCACCTGTTTTTCGGCACGCTGACCGCCGCCCATGGCCTTTTGCCGGGCGCGCTCCTGCTTGCGCTTCATCGCGGCCAGGCTGCGCTGGCGGCCACCCTCACCCTCGCCAAGCGCCTGGCTCAGCGACAGCTTGCCGGTGCGGCGGTTGTCCTCGCGGCCCTTGTTGCGGGTGTCGCGGGCATCGGGGCTGCTGCTGCGGTTGTCGCGCTCGCGGTCGGTCTTGCGCGGACCCGAGGCGCTGACGCCCTTGGTCTCGGCGCGCGCGGCGGCGGCCTCGGCGGCGGCGCGGTCGGCCGGCGCGGCCGGCGCCGGCGCGGCCGGCTTGGCGCGGACCTCGGCCTTTTTCTTCTCGCGCAGCTCGGTTTCGCGGGCGCGGCGCTCGTCCTCTTCGGCCTTCAGCCGCAGGGCTTCCTCGCGCTCGCGTTCCTCGCGTTCCTTGGCTTCCAGCTCAAGACGGCGGCGCTCGCGCTCTTCTTCGCGGGCCTTTTCCTCGGCTTCGCGCTGCGCGGCTTCCTCGACCTCGCGGGCCTTGGCGGCCTTGAGCGCGGCCAGGCGGCGCTCCATTTCGGCATCCGAGATGCCGGCCGGGCGCTTGGATGGATCGCCCGAGACGGCCGAGGGCGAACCCGAACGCCCGCCGCCGGAGCCCGCGCCGGTCTTGCCCGGCACGACCACGCGCTTGCGCTTGGTCTCGACGACCACGTTATGGGTCCGGCCGTGGCTGAAGCTCTGCTTCACCTGGCCCGAACGGCCGCCCCCAAGACCCAGGGGTTTCTTTCCGTCAGTATCGCTCATCCGATCTTCATTCCTTCCCGGCGGAAACACCGCCGTCATGCCCGCGCAGACCCGTCAGTCTGCTCGCGTCCCTGATCAATTTGTCGGTCAGGCCCCCCGGCGCAAGCGCGCTGTGTATGACATGATCGCGCCCAAAGGACAAACCCAATTCTGATGCGGTCAGGCAGCCGAACCAGCGCCCGCCGGGCGGTGTCCAGAGCTTGCCCTTGCCGCGGTCGGACCCGTCGCTGGCCTGCAAAAGCACGCGCGCCTTGCCGGCCGCCAGCCAGTCCTTGACCTTTTCAAAGCCGGCCACCGCCAGCCCCGCCTTGCGTGCCAGCGACAGCGTGTCGGTCACGCGTTTCGCCAGCCCGGTTTCAATCATCGCCAAAAGCTCGGGCGAGGCCGAAACCTGCGCCTTGGCCCCGCGCGAGAACATGCCCTTTTTCGCCGCTTTTTCCAGCGCATCGCGATCCGCGACAACCCAGAATCCGCGCCCGGGCAGCTTTTCGCCCAGATCGGGAACAACCTGCGCGTCGGGGCCCGCGACAAAGCGGATCAGCCCCGCCTTGGGCTGGGTTTCGCCCGTCACGATGCAGCGACGTTCGGGCGTCTCGCGGTCCTTGATCCGGCCCCCGCGTGTCATCTGTCTCCCGGGGCGTTACACCCCGGCCTCCTGGTCAGCGGCTTCGCCGGCCTCTTCGGCCGTCTCCAGCTCGGTCGGATCGACCCAGCCCAGCATGACACGCGCGGTCATCACCATGGTCTGCGCATCCTCGAGCGAGATCGAGAAGGGCTCCAGGATGCCGTCATCCTTGATCCGCTGACCGTCCTGCGTGGTCCAGCCGCCGGCGATTTCCCAATCGGCCAGGGTGGCGAAATCCTCGAGCGTCTTGACGTCGTCCTTGGCCAGCGCCTCGACCATCTGGGGGGTCAGCCCGTCGAATTCGATCAGGCTGTCCTGGGCGCCAAGCGCGCGGGCATTGTCCAGCGCGGCCTTGTTCGCGGCTTCCAGATGTTCGCGGGCGCGGGTCTGCAATTCCTCGGCTGTGGCTTCGTCGACACCTTCGATCGACAGCAGTTCGTCGACATCGACATAGGCCACTTCTTCCAGATTGGTGAAGCCTTCGGCGACCAGAAGCTGGGCAAAGAACTCGTCCAGATCCAGCGTGTCCATGAACAGCTGCGTGCGGGCGTTGAACTCGGCCTGACGGCGCTTGGATTCCTCTTCCTCGGTCAGGATGTCGATGTCCAGACCGGTCAGCTGGCTGGCCAGACGCACGTTCTGGCCGCGCCGGCCGATGGCCAGCGAAAGCTGCTCGTCGGGGACGACCACCTCGATCCGGGTCGCGTCCTCGTCAAAGACGACCTTGGCCACCTCGGCCGGTTGCAGCGCGTTCACCAGGAAGGTCGCCTGATCCTCGGACCACGGAATGATGTCGATCTTTTCGCCCTGAAGCTCGCCGACGACGGCCTGCACGCGGCTGCCGCGCATGCCGACGCAGGCGCCGACCGGGTCGATGCTGTTATCATAGGAAATCACCGCGATCTTGGCGCGGCTGCCCGGATCGCGGGCGACGGCCTTGATCTCGATCACGCCGTCATAGATTTCCGGCACTTCCATCTTGAACAGTTCCGCCATGAATTGCGGATCGGTGCGCGACAGGAAGATCTGCGGTCCGCGCGTCTCGCGGCGCACATCCTTGACATAGGCGCGGATGCGGTCGTTCGGGCGATAGCTTTCGCGGCCGATCTTTTCGTTGCGGCGCAGGATCGCCTCGCCGCGGCCCACGTCCACGATGATATTGCCGTATTCCTCGCGCTTGACGACGCCGTTGATGATGGTGCCGGCGCGGTCCTTGAATTCCTCGTACTGGCGGTCACGCTCGGCCTCGCGGACGCGCTGCAGGATCACCTGCTTGGCCGATTGCGCGGCGATCCGGCCCAGCTCGACCGGCGGCACGCGTTCCTGGAACACGTCGCCGACCTGCGGCCGGCCCGAGAAATCCTCGATCGGCGTGCCTTCGCGGGTCCAGAAATTATCGGGGTTCTTGCCGGGCTCGAAATAGGGGGCGGCTTGGTCGGCGGTGAACTGGGCCTGATAATTCTCGACCTCTTCCTCGTCGACCACGGTGCGGACGCGGGTGAAGGTGGCGTTGCCGGTCTTGCGGTCGATGGACACGCGGATGTCCATTTCGCTGCCATAGCGCGACTTGGCGGCGCGGGCCAGACTGTCCTCCATCGCCTCGATCACCAGATCGGGGTCGATCATCTTTTCGCGCGCGACTGCCTCGGCGGTCTGCAGCAGCTCAAGCTGGTTGGCAGAGGTGATGGCCATTCCTCACTCCTTCGCGTCGGCGTTCGTTTCGCCGGATTCCGTTTCGATCTCGTCAAAGGCGGATTCGTCGAGATTCTCGATCTGCACGCCCGCGTCCTTTTTCTGCCGAAGCATCTCGGCGATCAGCTCATTGGTCAGGACCAGCTTCGCGTCAGAGAGCCAGTCGAAATTCAGCCCGATGGTCTGCACCTCGCCGGCATCCTCGATGTTCAGCAGCACCTCGTCGCCCTCAGTGCCGGCCAGAACGCCCTTGAAGCGCTTGCGCCCGTCGATGGGCTGGTTGGTTTCCAGCCGCGCCTCATAGCCCTCGAAGGTCGCGAAATCCTTGATCCGGGTCAGCGGCCGGTCGATGCCGGGGCTGCTGACTTCCAGGTGATAGGCGTCCTCGACCGGGTCCTCGACATCCAGAACCGCGCTGACCGCGGTCGAGATATCGGCGCAGTCATCGACATTGATCCCGCCCTCGGGCCGGTCGGCCATGATCTGCAGGGTCGCGGTCTTGCCGCCCTGCAGACGGACGCGCACCAGTTCGAATCCCAGATCCTCGATCACCGGGCCGATGATCTCGGCCAGACGCCGGTCGATGGCGGTCTTGGCGATGAGGTCGGTCATGTCGCTATCCCAAATGCAAAAAACGGGCCGTGGCGGCCCGTGCGTCTTCCCGGTGGGCAGGTTGTGGAGGCCTGCGCCGCTGTTGAGCGCGATATAGGCCCGTCCGTCACGGATTGCAAGCCTTCTGTGATGCCGGGGCGCATTGTGCCCGCCAGGGCGGGCCGGGCGGCTTCACGAGGCCCTGAGGCCATCCATCGCCCGGACCAGCTCGGTCGCGATTCGCGGCTCGCTCAGCGCATGGCCCGAGGCCGGCACCAGCCGCAGATCGGCCTTGTCCCAGCCCGCGGCCAGTTGCCATGCCGAGCCGGGCGGGCAGACCATGTCATAGCGGCCCTGAACGATCACGGCGGGAATATGCTCGATCCGGTGGCGGTCGCGCAGCAGCTGGCCATCCTCGAGGAAGCAGTTATTGGCGAAGTAATGGTTTTCCAGCCGCGCGAAGGCACGGGCATAGGCGGGCGGCGCGTGGCCGGCGGCCGCGATCTCCAGCCCGGCCAGGGCGTTTTCCCAGATCAGCCAGGGCAGCGCGTAGCGCATCTCCTGCCCCTGCTCGCCGCCGAACAGGCGGCGGTGATAGGCGGCGATCATGTCGCCGCGCTCGGCCTCGGGGATCGGGGCCTGGAACTCGGCCCAGCGGTCGGGAAAGAATCGCGCCGCGCCGCCGCCATAGAACCAGTCCAGCTCGGCCCGGCTGCCCAGAAAGATGCCGCGCAGGACCAGCGCCATCGGCACCTCGGGATGGGTCTGGGCATAGGTCAGCGCCAGCGTGGCGCCCCAGCTGCCGCCGAACAGGATGGCCCGCCCGACGCCCAGCTGGTGGCGCAGGATCTCGATATCGGCGACCAGATGCGCGGTGGTATTGGCCTCGACGCTGGCATGGGGGCGCGAACGGCCGCAGCCACGCTGGTCGAACAGGATGGCCCGGTAATGGGCGGGATCGAAGAAGCGGCGCATATAGGGGCTGCAGCCGCCGCCCGGGCCGCCATGCAGGACGATGACGGGGACACCGTCCGGGTTGCCGCTCTGCTCGACATGGATCTGGTGGCCGTCGCCGACCTCGATGATCCGCCGGTCGAATGGCTCACCCATCGGGTGCAGCCTGCCATGCGACGCCGTGCCGCCTATTTGCCCTGCCAATCTGTCCATGACCCCATTATATAACGGCTTGCATCCGCTCGCCATAGAAGGACCTTCCGATGATCGAAACGCCAGATCCGCAAGCCATGGCGCCGAACAGCATCGATCCGGCCGAGGTCGCCAAGTTTCAGGCCATGGCCCAGGAATGGTGGGATCCCTCGGGCAAGTTCAAGCCGTTGCACATGCTCAATCCGACCCGGCTGGACTATGTGACGGCGCAGATCGCCGGGCAATTCGGACGCGACCGGGCCGAGGCCGCCCCCTTCGCCGGGCTCGATATCCTGGATATCGGCTGCGGCGGCGGGCTGATGGCCGAGCCGATGGCGCGCCTGGGCGCCTCGGTCACCGGCGCCGATGCGGCCGAGGGCAATATCGCCATCGCCGCGCTTCATGCCGCCGAACAGGGGCTGGCCATAGAATACCGAACCACCACAGCCGAGGCGCTGGCCGCCGAAGGGCGCCGTTTCGACGTGGTGATGGCGCTGGAAATCGTCGAGCATGTCGCCGACCCGCAGGCATTCATCGCCACCTGCCGCGATCTTCTGGCGCCCGAGGGGATGCTGATCGTCTCGACCCTGAACCGCACCGCGAAAAGCTTCGCGACGGCGATCATCGGCGCCGAATGGGTGATGCGCTGGTTGCCCAGGGGCACGCATGACTGGCGCCGCTTCATCACGCCGGACGAATTGGCGCGGATGACGCATGACGCCGGGTTGCGGGTGGTCGATCGTCGCGGCATGGTCTTCAACCCGCTCGGCTGGAACTGGTCGCTTTCGGATCGCGACCTGTCGGTGAACTATCTGCTGACCGCCCTGCGCGGAACGGCATCCCCTTCTTCTTCATGAAAATATCCATGCCGGCCGCGCAACGGGCGGCCGGCCACGCCTTCAGCGCCCGCCCGTCCCACGGCTGTCCTGCCCCCGGGCCTCTTCCAGCTGCTTGCGAAGCAGGCGCAGGACCGGCAGCGCGGCGCGCACCCGGTCCGCCCCGATATCGCGCACCACATCGGCGATCCGCGGCATGAAGGCAGCCAGCGCCGCATCCCGCGCCGCCCGGCCCGCCGGGCTGATCGAGATGAACTTGCGCCGCGCATCGTCCCAATCCGGGCGGACATGGATATGCCCGGCCCATTCCAGCCGCGACAGGGTATTGGTCATTGCCCCGCGCGTGACATGAAACGCCTCGGCCAGCTCGGCCGGGCTGCGCTCGACATTCAGATGCGCAAGCAGGTTCAGCACCGAGAAATGCGAAATCTGCATCCCCTTCGGCAGTGACTTGCCGATCAGGTCGCGCGCCAGCTGGTCCGAGATGAACACCTCGGAAAACAGGCTCGCGGCCAGGGCGTCGGCCGAACCTTCGGCTATCCGCAGACTGTCGTCCAGCTTGGTCGTCATGGGCCCGTGAATTCCCGGTCATGTGTCAAAGAAGGAATGCGCGACCGTGCCCTGACAACGGCTTCGGGGTCAAGCTCGACAAAAGTCACCCCGGGATCGGTGCCGCCATCGCCCAGGACCTGCCCCCAGGGATCGACGGCCAGCGAATGGCCGTGGCTGCGGCGCGGGCGGCGCCCGGGATCGGCATGGGTGGCATGCAGCCCACATTGCGCGGGCGCCAGGACATAGCTGCCCGTCTCGATGGCGCGGGCGCGCAGCAACACCTCCCAATGCGCGGCGCCGGTGGTGTCGTTGAAGGCGGCGGGCACGGTCAGCACCTGCGCCCCGGCCTGGGCGAGCGCGCGGTAAAGCCGTGGAAAGCGGATGTCGTAGCAGACCGTCAGGCCGACCGGCCAGGGTCCCTGCGCCAGAACGGCGCGGTCACCGGCGCGATAGGCGGCCGATTCGCGGTAGGATTCGGTTTCGGACACGGTCACGTCGAACATGTGCAGCTTGTCATAACGCGCGCGAATGGCGCCATCGGGCGCGATCAGAAAGCTGCGATTGGCAAAGCGGGTTTCATCGGGCTCGCCGGTTTTCAGCGCCAGCGAGCCGATCAGCAGCCATATGCGAAGCTCGCGCGCATCGGCGCGCAGCGCGGCAAGGGTCGGGTCCCCGGCTTCGGGATGCAGAAGACGGGCCAGCGATTCGCGGCTGGCGCCCAGCAGGTTCGTGACCTCGGGGGTCAGCACCCAGCCGGCGCCGCCGGCGGCGGCCTGCCGGATCAGATCGCGGGTGACGGGCAGGTTCAGCCGCGGATCGTCCGAGACGTTCAACTGGACCAGCCCGGCCCGGATCGGCCGGCTCATGCCGCGGCCAGCAGCCCGTCCAGCTTGCCCTCATGTTCCAGGGCGTGCAGCTCGTCACTGCCGCCGATATGCTGTCCGTCGATGAAGATCTGCGGCACGCTGCGGCGGCCGCCCGCGCGTTCGGTCATCGCGATGCGGATCTGCGGATCGCGGCTGACATCGGTTTCCTCGAACGAGACGCCCTTGCGTGTCAGCAGCGATTTCGCCGCCAGGCAGTAAGGGCAGGTGGGGGTGGTGTAGATTTCGACTCTGGCCATCTTTGGTCCCGGATTGGTGACTTACCCCATATCTAGGCATCCTTGACGGCGCGTGCCAGCACCACGACGGAAATCGGCCCGGCCCCGGCATCGCGCAGCGCCTGCGCCGATGCCGCAAGCGTCGCCCCCGAGGCCATCACGTCATCGACCAGCAGCAGCGCGCGCCCCTGCACGCGCGGGCGCATGCGTGCGGGAACGCGGATCGCATCGTCAAGATTGGCAAAGCGATCCGCGACCTTGCCATGATCCTGCATCGGCGTATTGCGCCTGCGCTGCAGCAGCCCCGGGGCATGGGCCAGCCCATGCACCCGCGCCAGATGCCGCGACAGCAACTCGGCCTGGTTGTATTTCCGCGACAGCCGTCGCCGCATATGAACCGGCACCGGCACCACGATCATGTCGCGCCGGATCAGCGGCCCGGCGGCCCGCGCCAGCCAGTCGCCGAGCGCTGGCGCCAGATCCGGCCGGTCGCCATGCTTGAGCATCAGGACAAGCCTGCGCCCGGTTCCGCGATAGGTCAGCGCCGCGCGCCCGCGCAGCCAGGGCCGCTGCATGCCCAGGCAGTCGTCGCAGACCAGCAGCCCCGCCGCCTCGTCCTGGTCCTCGCTGTCCTCGTCGCCCGGCAAGGGGGTGCCGCAGCGCGAGCATGAGATACCCTCGATGAAATCGGCCTCGCGCCAGCAGCCGGGGCAGAGCCCGCCTTCGCCGGCGACCGGCTCGCCGCAGCAAAGGCATTGCGGCGGGTAAACAAGCCGCAATGCGCCTTTAATCAGGGCGCGAAGCCCCCTATGTTGCGCCCCCATGATGCCTGACCGCTCCACGTCTGTTCCCAGCCTGACCGACCGCTGCGCCCTGATCCGTAACCGTGCCCGGTCCGTGCGCCTCGGCCCGGTCAATTTCCTGCATCGAATCATCCTCGACGAGGTCCAGGATAGGCTGACCGAGGTTAACAGACGGTTTATCGACCCGGCCATCGTGACCGGCATGCCGGGTTTCTGGGCCGGCGCCGTGCCGGGAGCAAAGGTCGTCGCGGACACGCCTGAACTGGCGCTGCAAGCCGGCGCGCATGATCTGGTGATCCACGCCATGGCGCTGCACTGGGCCGAGGATCCGGTCGGCCAGATCGTGCAATGCGCCCGCGCGCTGCGGCCCGACGGCCTGTTCATCGCCGCCTGTCCCGGCGGACGCAGCCTGCACGAGCTGCGCGATTCGCTGACCCGCGCCGAGGCCGAGGTCACCGGTGGCCTGTCCCCGCGCGTCCTGCCGATGGGCGAGATCCGCGATCTGGGCGCGCTGCCGGGCCGGGCCGGGCTGGCCCTGCCGGTCGCCGATCAGATCACCCAGATGGTCAGCTATCGAAACCTCTTTCACCTGGCGGCGGATCTGCGCGGCATGGCCGAGGGCAATGCGCTTGCCGCCCGCCTGCGCCGCCCGACGCGACGCGATGTCATGTTGCGCGCGGCGCGGATCTATGCCGAAAACCATCCCGACCCGCAGAACCCCGACCGCATCCGGGCCACTTTCGATCTGGTGTTCCTGACCGGATGGGCGCCCGACGACAGTCAGCAGAAACCGCTTCGCCCCGGCTCGGCGAAAACCCCGCTCGCCGAAGCCCTCAGCCGCATGAGAAAGCCCGAATGACCCGCCCCGAGCACGCCCCCGCCAGCCATCCCGAGATCGCCAGCCGCCGTATCGGCGTCCTGATCGCCAATCTGGGCACGCCCGACGCGACCGATTACTGGTCGATGCGGCGCTATCTGAACGAATTCCTGTCCGACAGGCGGGTGATCGATTATCCGGCCTGGAAATGGCAGCCGCTTCTGCAGACGATCATCCTGACCAAGCGGCCCTTCACCTCGGGCGCGAATTACCGGACGATCTGGAACGAGGAGGCCGATGAATCGCCGCTGATGACCATCACCAAGGAACAGGTGGCGGCGCTGCGGGACCGCGCCCGGGCGCTGTGGGGCGACCGGGTCATGGTCGATTACTGCATGCGCTACGGCAATCCCTCGACCCCCGATGTTGTCAGCCGCATGGTCGAGGCGGGCTGCGACCGCATCCTGTTCTTTCCGCTTTATCCGCAATATGCCGGCGCGACCATGGCCACCGCGAACGACCAGTTCTTTCGCGCGCTGATGGCGCAGAAATGGCAGCCTGCCTCGCGCACCGTGCCGCCCTATTTCGACCGGCCGGATTACATCGCGGCGCTGGCGGCCTCGGTTCAGCGCGCCCTGGCCGGGCGTCGGCCGAAAAAGCTGATCGCCAGCTATCACGGGATGCCGAAGCGTTATCTGATGGAGGGCGATCCCTATCATTGCCAGTGCCACAAGACCTCGCGCCTGTTGCGGGAACGGCTGGGCTGGGACGAGGGGGCGATCGATACCACATTCCAGTCGGTTTTCGGGACCGAGGAATGGCTGCGCCCCTATACGGTCGAGCATGTGGCCGAACTGGCGAAACGGGGCGTGACCGAGATCGCCGTGATCTCGCCCGCCTTTTCGGCCGATTGCATCGAGACGCTGGAGGAAATCCAGGGCGAGATCCGCGAGGCTTTCGAGCATGCGGGCGGGCGCGAGTTCACCTATATCCCCTGCCTGAACGCCGAACCCGACCATATCGAGGTGCTGACCGCGATCATCCGCGAAAACCTGGCCGGCTGGGTATGAGCCGGATGCGGCGCCGCGCAGGCCGCGGCGCCTCATACGACATTCAAACCTCGATCAGCGAATTGGCGATGGACGCGCGCCAGCAGTTTCTTGTCCGGGGGGCGCGTATGGGTCAGCTTGTATTCCAGGCCCAGCTCGGCCCATTTGAACTCTCCCATCTTGTGAAAGGGCAGAATCTCGACCCGCTCGACCTTGCGCAGCGAAGCGACAAATTCCGCAAGCCGGTCGACATTGCCGACCTCATCGGTCAGCCCCGGCACCAGCACGAAGCGCACCCACATCTGGCGGCGCTCGTCGGAAAGGCGGCGGGCGAAATCCAGCACCGGCCCGACCTCGGCGCCGGTGACCTCGCGATGGATGTCCGGATCGAATGACTTGATATCCAGCAGCCACAGGTCGACATCCGCCATCATCGCGGGCGTCACCTTGTCGCCAAGATAACCGTTGGTATCGACGGCGGTATGCAGACCGCGTTCCTTGCAGCGGCGCAGCAGGCGGCCGAGGAACCTGTCCTGAACCAGTGCCTCGCCGCCGCTGAACGTCACGCCGCTATGAAAATCGCGCAGAAATTCCGCATAGGGTTCGATTTCCGCCATCACTTCATCGACGGTAACGTGGCGTCCGTTCTTGAGATGCCAGGTATCCGGGTTGTGACAATACTGGCAACGGAAATGGCATCCGGTCAGGAAGGTCACGAAGCGTATGCCGGGACCATCCAGCGTTCCGCCCGTCTCATAGGAATGAATATAGCCCGAATGGCCGTCATTTCCGGTCCTGGAAACCGCTACTGCGGCCTCGGATTCGCCCTGATCGACGCGCAGCGCGTAGCGGCTGCCCTTGAGCGAACGCGCTGCGACAAAACTTCCCTTCATGGCTCGGCATCCTCCGTTGCGGGCGTGCCGGCTCAGGCGACCGGTTCTGGCTCTGCGCTTTCCGTGTCGCTGCGGCCGATCTCGGCCTCGTGCGTGGCAAGGCTCTGTTCCTGCGCGCCCACGGATTCGTGGAATGTCCGGGCGATGACCTCCTGCTGCTGCTCGCGGGTAAGCTTGATGAAATTGACCGCATAGCCAGACACCCGGACGGTCAGCTGCGGATATTTTTCGGGGTGATCCATGGCATCGATCAGGGTCTCGCGGTCGAAGACGTTGATGTTGATATGATGGCCCCGATACTGGGTATATGCGTCCAGGATGGTCAGCAGGTTGCCGATCTGATCGCTGTCCGTGCGGCCAAGCGCCTTCGGCACGATCGAGAAGGTATAGGAAATTCCGTCCTGCGCATGTTCATATGGCAGCTTGGCAACCGAGGCAGCCGCGGCAATCGCGCCATGGGTGTCCCGCCCGTGCATCGGATTGGCGCCCGGCGCAAAGGGCTCGCCCGCCTTCCGCCCGTCCGGGGTCGCGCCGGTCTTCTTGCCGTAAACGACGTTCGACGTGATCGTCAGCACGGATTGGGTGTGCACCGCATCGCGATAGGTCTGGTTCGCGCGGACCTTGTCCATGAAGCTTTTGACAAGACCGACGGCAATATCGTCCACCCGGCTGTCATTATTGCCGAATTTCGGAAAATCGCCGGTGATCTCGTAATCGACGGCCAGCCCGTCATCGTTCCGGATCACCTTGACGCTCGCATATCTGATCGCCGAGAGCGAATCGGCGGCGACGGAAAGCCCGGCAATGCCGCATGCCATGGTGCGATAGACATCGCGGTCATGCAGCGCCATTTCAAGCCGCTCGTAATTGTACTTGTCATGCATGAAATGGATGATGTTCAGCGCCTGGACATAGACCTTGGCCAGCCAGGACAGGAAATGGTCGTATTTCCCGGCAACGTCGTCATAGTCGAGGATCTCCGTCGTGACCGGTTCATGGGCGGGCCCGACCTGATCGCCGGTCATCTCGTCCTTGCCGCCATTGATCGCATAAAGCAGCGCCTTGGCCATGTTCACCCTCGCGCCAAAGAACTGCATCTGCTTGCCCAGCCGCATGGCCGATACGCAGCAGGCGATTGCGTAATCGTCGCCCCACATCGGGCGCATGATCTCATCGCTTTCGTACTGGATCGAGCTGGTGTCGATCGACACCTTGGCCGCGAATTCCTTGAAGGCGGCCGGCAGATCCCGCGACCAGAGGACCGTCAGGTTCGGCTCGGGCGCAGGGCCAAGGTTGTAAAGCGTATGCAACATGCGAAAGCTGCTCTTGGTGACCAGCGTCCGGCCATCCTCGCCCATGCCGCCGATGCATTCCGTCGCCCAGACCGGATCGCCGGTGAACAGCGAATTGTAATCCGGCGTCCGCAGGAAACGCACGATCCGCAGCTTGATGACGAAATCGTCGATCAGTTCCTGAATTTCCTCTTCGCTGATCTTTCCCGCCGCGACATCGCGTTCGATATAGATATCGAGGAAGGTCGAGACCCGGCCGACAGACATCGCCGCGCCGTTCTGATCCTTGATCGCCCCGAGATAGGCGAAATACAGCCACTGGATCGCCTCTTGCGTGTCGGTGGCCGGCAGGGAAATGTCGTAACCATAACTCAGCGCCATTTCCTTGAGCGATTTCAGGGCCTTGATCTGCTCGGACAGTTCCTCGCGCAAGCGGATGACATTTTCGTCCATCACATCGACTTCCAGCGATTTCTGCTGGCTCTGCTTGTCTTCGATCAGCCGGTCGACGCCATAGAGCGCGACCCGGCGGTAATCGCCGATGATCCGTCCGCGGCCATAGGCATCGGGCAATCCCGTCACCACGCCGACGCGCCGGGCGGCGCGGATCTCGGGCGTATAGGCGTCGAAGACGCCCTCGTTATGGTCCTTGCGATAGATCGAGAAGATGCGGTGCAACTCCTTGTCGGGCTCGTAGCCATAGGCTTCCAGCGAAGCCTCGACCATGCGTATGCCGCCATTCGGAAATGCCGCGCGCTTCAGCGGCGCATCGGTCTAGAGGCCGACGATCCGCTCGTTTTCCTTGTCGATATAGCCCGGGCCGAAAGCGGTGACGGACGAGGCGACCGCAGGGTCCACGTCGAGGACGCCTTTCTTCCGCTCCTCCTCGTAGAGATCGAGCACCTTCTGCCAGATCTTTTTCGTTCGCTCGGTCGGCCCGGCAAGAAAGGATCCGTCGCCTTCATAGGGGCTATAGTTTCTTTGGATGAAATCGCGGATATCGACCCGCTTTTGCCATTCGCCCGGTTGGAACCCCTCCCAGGCGATCCGATCGCTTGGGCTGATCTGGCGGCTAAATGAAGAAATCTCATGAGCGGTCATGATATTGTTTCCTCTATGTTTCCGGTAATCCTCTGCTGTCGGGCGCAGAGCCTCCATGCGTGGCTCGCGCAGGAACTGCCGCATCGTCACGTCGAGTGGGCCTGTCGCAAGCTGCGGCTGACCAAAAACCAAAGGCAAGCAGCGACTGACGGGGGACAGGATGCATACGACCTTCGCCGGGTCGTTGATACAGATCATTCCGGTTGTAACGGGAACCTGTCCGGCAGGGCGAATCGTGATCCGCTGCCGATCAGGCGGCACGCCGCGAGAGGTGACGGTTTGCCGTCTATGCTCCGGGCTTCATGCGACCTAGAGCCTGCGCGCCATCATCCGCACGACCGGGCGCATGGTTCGGCCCTTGATCAGCCAGCTTGTCGCGAATGCGAAACAGGCCAGCGCCTCAAGCCAGAAAACCGGGCGCAGCGCGGCCAGCGCGACATCCAGATCGGTCAGCCACAGAAAGGCGATCAGCGCCATGCTGGCAATGATGATCCAGCCGCAGATCCGATAGATGCGGTGTTCGGCCTGTTTTTCCGGCGCTGTCGCCTCGGGCGGGGAATCGTCGCGCACGAACAGCACCAGACAAAAGACCGCCAGCGCCAGCAGGAAGACCGCCGCGGCGGCAATATGCAGCCTGGGCCCCAGTTCCGGGCCGAGCAGGCATTGCATCAGGTTGTAATCGACGGATGGATGGTCCGCCGTCGGGCCGTTGTTCAGCAGACATTCCAGCGCCCCGCCATTCCCCGGACCGGCTGTTGCGGCGGGCTGGAGGCCGGCCTCGACCCGGGGCGGATCGGTGGGCGACAGCGATCCCAGCGTGATCGCCACGGCCGCGCACCGGGCCACCAGCCGGTCGGTGATCAGGCGGCCCGGCTCGCGATAGCCGCGATAGCTCCACATGAACACGGCGATCGCCAGCAGGCCGCCGACAAAGACCTCGCGCATGGGGGAATAGTAATAGCTTGAGATGCTGGAGCGCAGCGGATCGCCGGTCAGCAGCGCATAGAGCAGCATCGCCGTGGGGATGAAAAACCCCATGAACCCGATGGCCTTGCGCATCTCAAGATACGAGATGACCAGTTCGTTGTCGCGTTCCTGCCTGCCGTGATTGCCCGAATTGCCCATCTGCACCCCCTTGCGCTCCATTCATGCGGATTCTGCGTGACGGGGGTGTGAAATTCAATCTTTCAGGGCAGTTCCGCCAGAATGGCCTGCGCGGCGGCGCGGGGATCGGCGGCCTGCCAGACCGGGCGGCCGACGACGATGTGATCGGCGCCGTTGGCAATGGCGGTGGCCGGGGTCTCGATCCGTTTCTGGTCGCCGGCATCGCTGCCCGCCGGGCGCACGCCGGGGGTCACGATCAGCCGCCCGGCGGATTCGGGCAGCGCGCGGATCAGCCCCGCCTCGCGCGGGGAGGCGATGACGCCATCGGCGCCGGCCTCGAATGCGCGGGCGGCGCGGGCGGTCACGATCTCGGCCATGTCGCCCGGCCGGATCAGCCCGGCATCCAGATCGCCCCGGTCGAGCGAGGTCAGGATGGTCACCGCCAGGATCCTCAGCCCCGAGCCTGCGGCGCCCTGTTTCGCGGCCCGGACCACATGCGGATCGCCATGCACGGTCAGAAAGTCCAGATCATAGGCCGCGATGCCGCGCACCGCCGCCTCGACCGTGGCGCCGATGTCGAAGAATTTCATGTCCAGGAAAATGCGCTTGCCATGTTCCTGTTTCAGTTCATTGGCCAGCGCCAGACCGCCGCCGGTCAGCATGCCCAGCCCGATCTTGTAGAAGCCGACGGCATCGCCGATCTTCCCGGCCAGCTCCAGCCCTTCCAGCGCGTTCGGCACATCCAGCGCCACGATCAGACGGTCATCCATTTTTCACCCCGGGCTGCGACAAACGGCCTGTTTATAGGGGCGAAGCGACCGTCTTGAAAGCCTGTTTGTTTCTGCCCATTTAACAGGCATGACCCGGACAGGGCCGTGCCGATACGGGCGGTCCAAGGCGGGGGCTCAGGAAGGAAATTCATATGGATATGGAAAAATTCACCGAACGGTCCCGTGGCTTTCTGCAATCCGCGCAGACCATCGCGATCCGCGAGGAAAACCAGCGCGTGATGCCCGAACATCTGCTGAAGGCGCTGATGGATGACGATCAGGGTTTTGCCAGCAATCTGATCGCGCGCGCCGGCGGCGATGCGCAGGCCGTGCGCCGTGCCGTCGACGAGGCGGTGGCGAAACAGCCCAAGGTCAGCGGCGGGCAGGGCCAGGTCTATGTCGATCCCAGCATGGTCCGCGTTCTGGACGAGGCCGAGAAGCTGGCCAAGAAGGCCGGCGACAGTTTCGTGCCGGCCGAGCGTGTGCTGACCGCGCTCGCGGTCGTGAACACCAATGCCCGCGACGCGCTGGCCGCCGGCAAGGTCAATGCCCAGGCGCTGAACGCGGCGATCAACGATATCCGCAAGGGTCGCACCGCCGATACCGCCAGCGCCGAGGACAGCTATGAGGCGTTGCAGAAATATGCCCGCAACCTGACCGAGGCGGCCGAGCAGGGCAAGATCGACCCGATCATCGGCCGGGATGAGGAAATCCGCCGCGCCATGCAGGTGCTGTCGCGCCGCACCAAGAACAACCCGGTCCTGATCGGCGAGCCGGGCGTCGGCAAGACCGCCATCGCCGAGGGGCTGGCCCTGCGCATCGTCAATGGCGATGTGCCCGAATCCCTGCGCAACAAGCAGCTTTGGGCGCTGGATATGGGCGCGCTGATCGCCGGCGCGAAATATCGCGGCGAGTTCGAGGAACGCCTGAAGGCGGTGCTCAAGGAAATCGAGGATGCGGCCGGCGAGATTGTGCTGTTCATCGACGAGCTTCACGTTCTGGTCGGCGCCGGCAAGACCGACGGCGCCATGGATGCCGCGAACCTGATCAAGCCCGCTCTGGCCCGGGGCGAGCTGCATTGCGTCGGCGCCACCACGCTGGACGAATATCGCAAATATATCGAAAAGGACGCCGCCCTTGCCCGCCGCTTCCAGCCGGTGCTGGTCGAGGAGCCGACCGTGGAGGACACGATCAGCATTCTGCGCGGGATCAAGGAAAAATACGAGCTGCATCACGGTGTGCGCATCTCCGACGCGGCCCTGGTGGCGGCGGCGACGCTGTCGCACCGCTATATCACCGACCGTTTCCTGCCCGACAAGGCGATCGACCTGATGGACGAAGCCGCCAGCCGGTTGCGGATGGAGGTGGACAGCAAACCCGAGGAACTGGACGCGCTGGACCGCCAGATCCTGCAATTGCAGATCGAGGCAGAGGCCCTGAAGAAAGAGGATGACGCGGCCAGCAAGGATCGTCTGGAAACGCTGGAAAAGACCCTGTCCGAACTGCAGGAACAATCCGCGACCCTGACCGCTCGCTGGCAGGCCGAGCGCGACAAGCTGGAAGGCTCGCGCAATCTCAAGGAACAGCTTGACCGTGCCCGGGCCGAGCTGGATCAGGCCAAGCGCGAGGGCAATCTGGCCCGCGCCGGGGAGCTCAGCTACGGCATCATCCCGGGGCTGGAAAAGCAGCTGGCGGAAGCCGAGGGGGGCGAGGAAGACGGCCCCCTGGTCGAGGAAGCCGTGCGTCCCGAGCAGATCGCCGAGGTTGTCGAGCGCTGGACCGGCATTCCCACCAGCAAGATGCTGGAGGGCGAGCGCGAGAAGCTGCTGAAGATGGAAGAGGTGCTTGGTCAGCGCGTCATCGGCCAGTCCGAGGCGGTCACCGCCGTGTCGAACGCGGTGCGCCGCGCGCGGGCCGGGCTGAACGACGATAAGCGGCCGCTGGGCAGTTTCCTGTTCCTCGGTCCGACCGGTGTCGGCAAGACCGAACTGACCAAGGCCATCGCCGAATACATGTTCGACGACGATGCCGCGATGGTGCGCATCGACATGTCGGAATTCATGGAAAAGCATTCGGTCGCGCGGCTGATCGGCGCGCCTCCGGGTTATGTCGGCTATGACGAGGGGGGCGTGCTGACCGAGGCCGTGCGCCGTCGCCCCTATCAGGTCATCCTGTTCGACGAGGTGGAAAAGGCGCATCCCGATGTCTTCAACGTGCTGCTCCAGGTGCTCGATGACGGACAGTTGACCGACGGGCAGGGCCGGACGGTGGATTTCAAGCAGACGCTGATCATCCTGACCTCGAACCTTGGGGCGCAGGCGCTGAGCGCGCTGCCCGAAGGCGCCGACAGCAGTGCCGCGCGGCGCGAGGTGATGGCTGCGGTGCGCGCCCATTTCCGCCCCGAATTCCTGAACCGGCTGGACGAGATCATCATTTTCCACCGCCTGACGCGGGAAAACATGGACGGCATCGTCCGCATCCAGTTGCGGCAGTTGGAGAATCGTCTGGCGCAGCGCAAGATTGCGCTGGATCTGGACGATGCGGCGCTGAAATGGCTGGCCGACGAAGGCTATGATCCGGTCTTTGGCGCCCGTCCGCTCAAGCGTGTGATCCAGCGCAGCCTGCAGAACCCGCTGGCCGAGATGATCCTCGCGGGCGAGGTGCTGGACGGCGAGACGGTCAAGGTCAGCGCCGGTCCCGAAGGGCTGATCGTCGGCGATCGTGTCAGCGGCGTCCGGCTTGGCGATGACCATGAAAGCGGGCCGCGCGCGCCCTTGCACTGACCGTCCGCCGGCAGCAGCCGGCGTTTGAAACCGGGGCGGCCGACCGATGGCCGCCCCGCATTCAGTCCTGACGGCGCGCTCACGCGGAATTTCATCGGCCCGCGGCGCCGGGCATGGCATCATGGAATCGCCTTGAAACAGGAGACAGCCATGAAACTGAAATGGTCGGACGTCACGCCTGAACCCCTCTACCTGCGCCGACGCGCGGTTCTGGCAACGGGCCTTGCGGCGATCGCGGGCCCGGCCCTGGGGCTCAGCGGCAAGGCCTCGGGCTTTTCGACCGATGAGACGCCGAACAGTTTCGAAGAGATCACCAATTACAACAATTTCTACGAATTCGGCACCGGCAAGACCGATCCGGCGAACCACGCGGGCCAGATGGTGACCTCGCCCTGGTCGGTCGAGATCGGCGGGCTGGTCGACCGCCCCGGCAGCTACGGGGTCGAGGATCTGGCGCCCGAAGCCGCGCTTGAGGAGCGCATCTATCGCCTGCGCTGCGTCGAGGCATGGTCGATGGTGATCCCCTGGCTGGGCGTGCCGCTGGCCAGCATCCTGAACAAGGCCGGCGTGCAGCCGGGCGCGAAATATGTCGCCTTCCGCACCCTGCACGATCCCGAACGGATGCGCGGCCAGCGCGCCCGCATCATCGACTGGCCCTATCGCGAGGGGCTGCGCATCGACGAGGCGATGCACCCGCTGACCATCATGGCGACCGGGCTTTACAACAAGGCGCTGCCCAACCAGAACGGCGCGCCGATCCGGCTGGTGGTGCCGTGGAAATACGGATTCAAGTCGATCAAGTCGGTGGTGTCGATCACGCTGACCGACAAGCAGCCAGCCACCAGCTGGCAGATGCTGCAGCCGAGCGAATACGGTTTCTACGCTAATGTGAATCCGCAGGTCGATCACCCGCGCTGGTCCCAGGCGACCGAGCGGCGCGTCGGCGCGGGGCTCTGGTCCGGCCGGCAGGAGACGCCGATGTTCAACGGCTATGGCGAGCAGGTCGCCGGCCTTTATGCCGGCATGGATCTGGCGAAATATTACTGATGGGGGCGGGATGGTATCGTCGCTGAACCGCAGGCTGCGGCAGCTGCCGGTCTGGGCCGTCTGGCTGGCCGGGCTGATTCCGCTGGCCCTGCTGGTGCTGGACACGCTGCAGGGCAATCTGGGCGTCGATCCCGTCCGGGACATCCAGCAAAGGCTGGGCCGCACCGGCATCTATTTCCTGATCGCGACGCTCAGCGTGACGCCGCTGCTGCGGTTGACGCGGCTGAACCTGATGCGCTTTCGCCAGGCGCTGGGGCTGATCTGCTTTACCTATGTCGGCTGCCACCTGATCGCGTGGATCGTTTTCGACATGGCGTTCCTGTGGCGACAGATCGTTCAGGACGTGGTCAAGCGCCCCTATCTGGTCTTTGGCATGCTGGGCTTTGTCATGCTGCTGGCGCTGGCGGTCACCTCGAACCGCTATTCCATCCGCCGGATGGGGGCGAACTGGCGGCGCCTGCACCGGCTGGTCTATCCGGCGGCGATTCTCGTCGCCGTGCATTGGGTCTGGGCGCTCAAGGTCTGGGAATCATGGCCGCTGACGATTCTCTTGGTGATTCTGCTGCTCCTGGCCCAGCGTTTGCTGGCCCGGCTGCGCCTTGGGCGTGTGATCCAACAGGCGCTGGCCGGCGGGCGATTCCCCTGGCCGGCGGGTCGGACGGGGCAGGGCGAAGATATCTCGTGAAATAAAGTCATTTTATATCAGTTGCTTGCAAGTTTCCGTCAGTTTTTTGAAAATTCGCCCTTGCGGGTCGCGATTAGCATCCGTAAATACCCGCTCACCGAGACGGCGAGACGCTGAAACGGACGGACGGAACGGCGCCAGCGGCGCAACGAAGTTCGTAACAATCTGGGACAGGATGGCTTGACGGCGCCTTTTGTTATTGGCGCGGTTTGGTTGTTTTTGTTTCTGTGCTTTTTGACATTGCGAGATATCTGAAGGGATATGCGGGCGGTCTGGTCGTTATA
>NZ_JRKN01000011.1 GCF_000763905.1 Paracoccus halophilus | reverse complement strand
CGAGCCGCTTTGCGCTCGTATCGTTTCCGGGTGATTTCGGTCCAGGGCATCATGATCTCCGTTCGTTCTCACAAACAAACAGAATCATAACTCGCTGAAATCACCCAACTCATTTCCGATCAGGCTCTGAGGGGGATGGACACATGATACGTGCAATCACGCGCGCCTCGGTCAATCTGGTCGAGCGCTTCCTTCCCGATGCCTTCGTTCTGGTGCTGATCCTGACCCTGGTCGTTTTCGGCGCCGGCATGATCGTCGAGGGCCAATCGCCCTTTGCCATGGCGCAATATTGGGGCGACGGTTTCTGGAAACTGCTGTCCTTTGCCATGCAGATGGTGCTGATCCTCGTCACCGGTTTCGTGGTGGCCAGTACGCCGTTGTTTCAAAGGCTGCTGCGGGGTCTCGCATCCAAGGTCAACGGACCCGGGCAGGCAATTCTGCTTATCACGGTGGTTTCACTGGTTGCCTCATGGTTCAACTGGGGCTTCGGGCTGGTCATCGGCGCGCTGCTTGGGCGCCAGCTGGGCCGGACCGTGAAGGGGCTGGACTATCGTCTTGCCATAGCCAGCGCCTATTGCGGCTTCATGGTCTGGCATGGCGGCCTGTCCGGCTCGATCCCGCTGGTGATCGCGACCGAGGGGCATTTCACCCAGGACATGATCGGCGTCGTCCCCGCCAGTCAGACGATCTTCTCGACGATGAACATCGTGATCGTCGTGGCGCTGTTCATCGCCATCCCGCTGACCACGCGGCTGATCATGCCGCCGTCGGACGAGGCGGTGACAGTCGATCCCGCACTGCTGGTCGATCCGCCCGAGCCAAAGCCCACCGCCCATGCCGGGACCGCCGGAAACCTTGAAAACAGCCGGTTCCTGTCGATGGCAAGCGGGGTTCTGGGCCTGCTTTATGTCGGGATCTATTTCATCTGGAACCGCCAGGGGCTGAACCTCGATATCGTGAACTTCACGCTGCTGTTCCTGGGCATCCTGCTGCACGGAACGCCGCTGGCTTTCCTTGCCGCGGTCAAGCGGGCCGTGGATGGCGCCAGCGGCATCATCATTCAGTTCCCGTTCTATGCCGGGATCATGGGGATGATGGTCGGGTCAGGACTGGCGGCCACGATTTCCGAAGGTTTCGTCGCCATTTCCTCGCCGGAAAGCTTTCCGCTATTCACCTTTCTGTCGGCGGGCATCGTGAACATCTTCGTTCCCTCGGGCGGCGGCCAATGGGCGGTTCAGGCGCCGATCATGCTTCAGGCAGGCGCGACATTGGGCGTGGACCCGGCCCGCACGGCCATGGCGGTCGCGTGGGGCGATACCTGGACGAACCTGATCCAGCCGTTCTGGGCACTGCCCGCGCTGGCCATCGCCGGGCTGTCGGCCAAGGACATCATGGGATTTTGCCTGATCGTCCTGGTGGTGACCGGGGTGATCATAGGTGCCGGCCTGGTGTTCGTGCCTTAAGCTGCCAATCGGCTTGCAATCGTGATCCGGGATCGGTTCTGAAGATTGCCCCGTTGGTGCTGAACTGAGCCGGCGCTGCCTAGTCCTCATGCAGGGCAGCGCCGGCGAACCGGCGGGCATCGTAAAACTAGCTCCGCCCGATCAAGGACTGTGTCTGATCGCGTTGCTGGCTGTTTGATCCTACGGCTTGGTGGTGAACAGATCCGCCCATTCCGGATGGCGGGCATATTGCCCCCGGACATAGGCGCAGACGGGGATGATGCGAAAGCCGCTCCGGCGCGCATCCGCCAGCATCTCGTCAAGCAGCGCCCGGGCCACGCCCCTGCCGGCCATCGAGGGCGGGACATTGGTGTGATTGGCACTGATCACGCCATCGCGCGGGCGGGTAAAGGTGATCTCGCCCTCGCCCTCGATGCTCTCCATGCGGGCGACATAGCGGCCCGCCTCGCCCTCGTCTTCCCTGGTAATCGCGATATCGGTCATCCCGGTCCCCCTTTGCATGTGCGTCTGACTGGCGGATGGCGGCGTGGCAACACGGCCGCCATCCGGCGAGGCCGGCGCGCTAGGCGCCGGTTCTGGCCCGTGCGGCGCGGGTCGCCTCGGCCCACCATGCCAGTTCCGCCAGCATGGCGTCCAGACTGGGCTTCAGCACCGGCGCGACCTCGGACATGTCACCGTTCTGCCCCAGCGGCGACACTTTCATGAACTCGCCGCCGCCCAGATGCACGGCGTTGCGCAGGGGCACCATCTGCAATTCGACCGCGATGCCGCGCAGATGCTCGATGGCCCGCGCCGCGCCGACGCCGCCATAGCCAAAGGCGGCCGCGGGCTTGCGGTTCCATTCCTTATAGGCCTGATCCAGCGCGTTCTTGAGCGATCCGGTCAGCGAGTGATTGTACTCTCCGGTCACGAAGATATAGCCGTCGAACTCGCCGATCCTGTCTTGCCAGCGGACCGCGCGCGGATCCGTGCTTGGCATCCACAGATTCGAGGCCGCCTCGTCGAAAAGCGGCAGGTCGAAATCGCGCAGATCGACCAGTCCGAATTCCATGTCGTCGCGTTCGGCAAGCTGCTCCATCAGCCAGGCCGCGGGTTTGTCGGCAAAGCGTGCCTTGCGGGTCGAGCCGATGATGACGGCGATTTTCGGTTTGCTCATGCTATTCTCCTGTGTTCGCGGGCCCATGCCCGGAAATGCGGTTCTGGCAAGAATAATGGGCATTGGAACAGGCACGGCAAGCCGGCGCCGAAAGGATGCGGCGTTCGATAAAACCGAACCGATAGCCTCTTGCGGTCCTCTGGCGGTGATCGCCCTGTTCAGCCGATGGCGATCACCGCCAGACAATCGCCGCTTTGCACCAGGCCCGGAAAATGCCGGGCGACAAGGATGCCGTCGCGGTTCGCGCGCATTTCGACCGGGGCCGCGCCGGTGCGGTCCGGCGGCCAGATGCGGGCCAGCGGCTGGCCGGCGCGCACCGGATCGCCCAGATCCGCCAGAGGCTGCAGCAGCCCGTCGCATTGCGCGAAATGGAAGCAGTCATCGCCGGGCATGTCCAGCATCACGCTGTCGCCCGGCTCGGCACTGCCGGCAAGGATCCCGGCATGGCGCAGGAGATTCCGGGCGCCGCGTATGGCGATTGCGGCGGTACGCGCGGTTGCGGTGCCGCCGCCGCCAAGCTCGGTCGTGACAAAGGTCTTGCCCTGCGCCTCGACGGCGGTGTCGAACATGCCGACAGCGTCGATTTCGCGCATCATCATCGAATAGGGCGCCCCAAAGGCCCGCATGGCGGCGCTGCAGCGGGCCTGCTGCTCCTTGTCCTCCAGGTAATGGGCGGCGGCGTAGGGCAGGAAATCCAGCGTCTTGCCGCCCGAGTGGAAATCCAGCACGATATCGGCCAGCGGCACCAGCGTATCGTTGAAATAATGGGCGATCTTCTGGGTAACGGTGCCATCGGCGCGGCCCGGAAAGCAGCGGTTGAGGTTCACCTGATCCACGGGGCTGACGCGGGTTCCGGCGCGGAAGGCGGGAAAGTTCATATAGGGCACGATGATGACCCGGCCCGAAACCTGCTCGGGCGCGATTTCCCATGCCAGTTGCTGCAGGGCGATGGGGCCTTCGTATTCGTCGCCGTGATTGCCCCCGGTCAGCAGCGCGGTCGGGCCGTCGCCATGCGCGATCACGGTCAGCGGGATCATCACGCTGCCCCAGGCGCTGTCATTGCGGCTGTGGGGCAGGCGCAGGAAGCCATGCGTCTTGCCGGGCGCGTCCAGCGCGATGGTCGGGCGGATCGGGTTCATGACTTGACCAGCATCTTGCGCGGCAGGTTGCAGAACAGTTCCGGCGCGCCATCGGTGATGATGATGGATTCCGTCGTCTCGTAACCCCAGTCATCCATCCACAGGCCGGTCATGAAATGAAAGGTCATGCCGGGACGCAGCTCGGTCCGGTCGCCGCGCCGCAGCGACATGGTGCGTTCGCCCCAGTCCGGCGGGTAGGAAAGGCCGATCGGATAGCCGGTGCGGTTGTCCTTGACGATGCCGTAAAGGTCCAGCACGGTAAAGAAGGCCGCCGCGACATCTTCGCAGCTGTTGCCGGCGCGGGCGGCCTCCAGCCCCGCCTCCATCCCCTCGAGCACGGCCTTTTCTGCCTCGAGCATCGCGGCCGGGGGCTTGCCCAGAAAGATCGTGCGCGACAGCGGGCAGTGATAGCGCTGATAGCAGCCGGCGATCTCGAAAAAGGTGCCTTCATCCGGTTTCATCGGCAGATCGTCCCAGGTCAGATGCGGTGCCGCCGCGTCGGGCCCCGAGGGCAGCAGCGGCACGATGGCCGGGTAGTCGCCGCCATGACCGGACCATTCGTCATAGCGCAGCGCGGCATCGTAGATCTCGGCCACCAGATCGCATTTGCGCATGCCCACCTCGACCTTGTCGGCGATGCGGCGGTGCATCCGCTCGACGATGCGGGCGGCCTTGCGCATATAGTCCAGTTCCTCGTCCGACTTGACCGCGCGCTGCCAGTTGACCAGCCCGGTCGCGTCAAGGATCTGCGCCTCGGGCAGGCCGTGGACCAGCCGCTCATGCGCGCGGGCCGAATACCAGTAATTGTCCATCTCGACCCCGATGAAGCCGCGATGCCAGCCCCTGTCGGCCAGCGTCGCCCAGAGGTAATCCATCGGGTGGTGCTCGACCGACTGCACGTAATGGTCGGGATAGCCGATGATGTGGTCCTCGCTCATCCAGACGGTGCGCAGCGCGCCATTCGCGTCCTGCCCGCGCCCGAACCAGATCGGCGCGCCGGTCGGGCCGACGATCACGCATTGATGCACATAAAAGGACCAGCCGTCATAGCCGGTCAGCCAGGCCATGTTCGACGGATCGCTGACGATCAGCAGATCGAGGCCCAGCTTCGCCATGCTCTCGCGGGTCTGGCGCAGGCGGCGCTCATATTCGGCGGTGGAGAAACGTTCGGGCGTCCTTTGCAGTTCAGGCATGGGGCTGAGCCTTTGAAAATGCGGCAAGCGCGTGGATGGCAATCGCAGTGTCCTGCACGCCGGTCCCGGTCAGGTCGGCGATGGTGATCTGTTCGGCAGAGGTCCGGCCGGGATGGCGGCCGGCGACGATCTGGCCCAGTTCGGGGATCGCGCCCGTCTCGGCGATCAGGCCGGCGTCAAGCGCGGCGCGCAGTTCGCCGATGCCGCGGGTCTGGCTGACCCGGTCGGCGACATAAAGATCGGCGCGGACAAGACATTGCGGGTCCAGTTCGTTCTTGCCGGCCTGATCGCTGCCCATGGCGGTCACATGCTGGCCGGGGCGCAGCCATTCGGCGCGCAGGATCGGCTGGCGGGCGGGCGTCGTGGTGACGATGATATCGGCCGCCATCGCCGCCATTTCGGGATCGCCCTCGGCCCGAATGCGGAGCCCGTCGCCAGCCAGTTCCGCGGCCAGGTTTTCGGCCCTGGCCGGATCCCGCGCCCAGATCACCGCCTCGGTGATCGGGCGCACCAGTCGCAGCGCCCGCAACTGCATCCGCGCCTGCATGCCGGCGCCGAAGATCGCCGCGCGGCTGGCATCCTTGCGCGCCAGGAATTTCGCAGCGACGGCTCCCGCCGCCGCCGTCCGCAGATCGGTCAGATAACCGTCGTCCAGCAGCACCGCCTGAACCCGGCCGGTTTCGCCCGACAGGACCACCATCAGCCCGGATGTCGAGGGCAGCCCCTTCGTCGGATTGTCAAAGAAGCCGGGGCTGATCTTGACCGCAAAGCCCGGCAGGCCGGGGATATGGGCGGTCTTGATATCGACCTCGCCATTGGCCTCGGGCAGGTGCATGGACAGGACGCCCGGCATCGCCACGCCGCCCTCGGCCAGCCGGGCAAAGGCTCGCTCGATGGCCTCGATCGCGGCGCCGTCCAGCGGCACGCGGCGGCGCAGCTGATCCGCGTTCAGGATCATGATATCGCTCATCCTTCCCCCCTGACGATGGCGGCGTGGCGGGTCGGGTCGATATTCGCGCCCGAGAGGATCAGCACCAGCGGACCATCCGCCCGCAGCCTGCCCGAGAGGATCGCGCCGGCACCGACGGCGGCCGCGCCTTCGACGGTTTCGCCGTCCTTCAGGGCCAGATGGCGGATGCCGGCGGCGATCTCGTCCTCGCTTAGCAGGATCAGCCCGTCCATCAGATCGCGGCACATCGCGAAGGTCAGGCGGTTCGTCAGTCCGATCCCGCCGCCCAGACTGTCGGCCAGTGTTTCGGCTTCCTCGACCTCGACCGGGTGGCCGGCGCGCAGACTGGCGGCCATGGCGGCGCCGCGTTCCATGCTGATCCCGAGGATGCGGATATCCGGCCTGCGCGATTTCGCGGCCAGCGCCACCCCCGACAGCAGCCCGCCGCCGGACAGCGGTACGGCAATCGCGGCGGCATCGGGGACCTGATCGAGGATCTCGAGCCCCAGCGTGCCCTGTCCGGCGATCACATCCGCATGGTCAAAGGGCGGGATCAGGGCAAAGCCCTCATCGCGTTGCAGGCGGCGGGCTTCCTCGAACGCCTCGTCCTGGCTGGCGCCGATCACCCGCAGCTCGGCACCCAGGGCGGCGATTGCCTCCCGCTTGTTGCGGGGCACCAGCCCCGAGACGCAGATCACCGCCGGCAGGCCCAGCCGGCTTGCCGCATGGGCCAGCGCCCGGCCGTGATTGCCGGTCGATGCCGTCGTGACCCCCGCCACCTTGCCCAGCCGCGCCACCGCGTTCGAGGCGCCGCGCAGCTTGAAGGCGCCGGTTTCCTGCCGGTGTTCGCATTTCAGCCAGACCGGCCCGCCGGCCAGATGCGACAGGCTGGCCGAGGGTTTCACGGGCGTTACCCGCACCAGATCGCGGATGCGTCCGGATGCGGCAAGGATATCCTCGATGGCTACCATGTCCGCACCCCGAACAGGCGGCCCGGACCGCTTGCCGGGATTGCGGCGATATCCAGCATGGCCCAGAACAGCGCGAGATTGGAACTGACCACCGGCTTGCCCAGCCGGGCCTCGATCCGTTCGATGACCGGCACTGCCGGCAGCGCCGTGCAGGAGATGAACAGCGCCTCGGCCTCGGGATGGTCCGATTCCAGCGCGAAATCGACCACCTCGTCCGGCGACAGCATGGCCATCTCGCGATCATCGGCATGGCCCATGGAGTGACGGCGCACGACCCGCAGGCCCTGCGCCTGGAAATAGTCGCCGACCAGATCGGCGGTCCGGGGCAGATAGGGGGTCATCAGCGCGATCCGGCCGACACCAAGCGCGCGAAACCCCCGCAGCGCCGCGCCGCCGGGCGTGCTGACCGGGGCGCGATCGCCGATCGCCGCCTCGACGCCCTGGCCCAGCACCGCCGCGGCCGAGGTGCAGCCAAAGCCGATCCCGCGCAGCCCGACCCCGGGCACCAGCAGGTCGGCGGCGGCGCGCAGATGCGGGCCGATCCGCAACAGGTTCTCGCGCGTGGTGGGGTTTTCGAACGCGATGCGCGTGACATGCAGCCGGCAGTTCGCGGGCAGCAGGCGCGCCGCGTCGCCCTCGATCGTGAGGTCGGTCGCCAGGGCGATCAGCCCGAAACGTGCCAGATTGTCGCGCTGCATCCGCGATAACCCCTTTCCGGTCAGACGACCATGACCGGGCAATCGGCAAGCCCGGTCACCTTGTGGCTGACCGAACCCAGCAGATAGCCCTCGGTCGCGCCAAGCCCGCGCGAGCCCACGACGATCAGATCGCAGCCCTTTTCCCGGCCGGTCGCGATGATCGTCCGCGCCGGCTGGCCGGTCCTGATGAAGGCCTTGACCTTGTCATGCCCGGCCGTGAGCGCGCGCTGCTTGGCGAAATCCGCCGCCTCGCGCGCGACATCGCGCATAGCGCTGTCCAGATTGCGGCCCCGCTCGACCGCGCCGCGCACCATGGAAAGCGAGGCCTCGAGCATCGAATGATGGCGATAGACGGTCAGCACGACCAGCTCCGCGCCGGTCAGCCGGGCCATCTCGATGGCCTTGTCCAGCGCGCGTTCCGCCCCTTTCGAGCCGTCATAGGCGACAAGGATCTTGTGGAACATGCACCCTCCCTATTTCGCGAAGGCCATATCGCGCAGAAACAGTGCGATCTGCGGAAAGAAGATCAGCGCCACCGCGACCGAAAGCAGCATGAGGATAAAGGGCGGCGTGCCCCTGACCACCTCGGAATAGGGACGTTTGAAGACGGCGATGGCGGTGAATATGTCGCAGCCGAAGGGTGGCGTCGCCGAGCCGATGGCGACCTGCAGCGTGATGATCGTGCCGACCAGCACCGGGTCCAGCCCGATATCGGCCACCACCGGCGCGAAGATCGGCACAAGGATCAGGATGACCACGATCGGATCGACGAACATGCAGCCGACGAAGAAGGCGATCGAGATGGTGAACAGCACCCCATATTGCCCCATCTGGTCGATGCCGATCCCTGCCAGCACCTGCTGGGGGATCTGCGCAAAGCTGATGACATAGGAAAATGCCGCGCCCGCGCCGACCAGGATGAACACGACGGCGGTGATCAGCCCGGTCGATTTCGCGGTGGCGTAAAGCTGTTTCAGGCTCATCTCGCGGAAAACCGCCATTTCAAGGAACAGCGCGTAGAGGACGCAGGCCGCGGCCGCCTCGGTCGGCGAGAAGAACCCGCCATAGATGCCGCCGATGATGATCACCGGGAAACCCAGCGGCCAGAGCGCGCGGCGCAGGGCGGTTCCGCGTTCCGCCCAGGTCGATTTCGGCTCGACCGGGACGCCGTTCCGCCTGGCGTAGACATGGCTGTAGATGGAAAACAGCAGCAGGATCAGCAGGCCCGGCCCGATCCCGGCGATGAACAGCTCCGAGATCGAGGTGCCCGAGACGACGCCATAGATGATCATCCCGATCGAGGGCGGGATCAGAAAGGCGATGTCCGAGGCGTTGACGATCAGCGCCAGCACGAAGCTGTCATTATAGCCCGATTTCAGCATGCGCGGCCGCAGCGGCCCGCCCACCGCGACCACCGTCGCCTGGGTCGAGCCCGAGACCGCGCCGAACATGGTGCAGGCGCCGGCCGTCGCGATCGCCAGGCCGCCCTTGAAATGGCCGACAAAGGCCATCACCAGATCGATCAGCCGGGTCGCCGATTGTCCGCGCGTCATGATATCGGCCGCGAAGATGAACATCGGCACCGCGATCAGGCTGGCCGGGCGGATGCCGGCCAGAATCTGCTGGACCATCGTGTCAAGCTGCCCGAACCCGCCGAACAGCGCGACGAAGCCGATCAGCGACCCCGCGATCAGCGGGATCATCATCGGGAAACCCAGCAGAAGCAGGACGGTCATGGTCCCGAAAATGGCCAGGGTCATGGCTCAGACCTCCTCTTCCGCGCTGTCGTCATAGCCCTCGAGCGTGCTGGTCGACAGCCAGATATCCTTGTCGAGCATGTTCTTGACCGTGGTCAGCCCGTACTGGATGCCGGTCAGGAAAAAGCCCAGCGGCGCCCAGACGATGATCCACCATTGCGGGATGCGCAGCGCCGGCAGCAGCCTGCCCCGGCCCGCCTGTTCCAGCAGATAGGCCAGCGAATACCAGGTCAGCAGGAACATGGTGGCCGAGGTGACAGCGGCGATCAAAATCATCATCAGCTTGCGGCTGCGGAACGGCATGGCGTCGAAAAAGGCCGACATCCGGATATGGCGGCCATGCCGCGCGGCATAGGAGATGCCGGCGAATGTGATCAGGATGATCAGCGCCTGATTCAGCTCCTCCGAGAAATAGATCGTGTGCCCGGCGATGCGTCCGACGACATTGGCCACCGTATTCGCGGCCATCAGCAGCACGCCGAGCGCCAGCAGCACCGCCTCGATCCGGGCGATGGCGACGTCGATCACGCCCAGAAAACCGGGCAGGCCCGAGACATATTCGGAATCGTCGATATCGTCATCGACAGCCGTGGTTTCGGCAGCGGCGATCAGATCCGGGTCCGGATCGGGCGCCTGCCGGTGGTCAAGCTTCATGCCGTTCCGCCTTGTGCTACGGGGCTGCTGCACCCGGCCGGCAACTGGCGCCGGCCGGGTCCTGTCGCGGCCGCCTGACCTCAGTTCGCGGCGGCCGCCTCGGCCTGCGCGCTCTCCGAGGCGGCCTGGAGGTCGGCCTTCATCTGGTCCAGAATCGCCTGAGCCTGCGCGCCGCCGATTTCCAGATATTTCTGTTCCACCGCGGCGGCGGTTTCCCTGAAGGGCGCGCGCTCTTCCTCGGTCAGCGTGGTTATGGTCATCGCGGGCTTGGCCTCGCGGATCTTTGCCAGCGATTCCTCGGTCAGGCCGTCCTGATATTCTAGGATATAGTCGAAGGCCACCGCGATGGCGTTCTGCACCACCTGCTTGTCCTCGTCGGACAGCGCGTCATAGAAATCCTTGTTGGCCATGACGGCGGTGGTGAAATTGTTGTGGCCGGGGCGGGTGATGTAATCCGTCACCTCGTACATTTTCGTCGATTCGATGAAAAAGGCCGGGTTTTCCTGCCCCTGGATCATGCCGGTCTGCAGCGCGCCATAGACCTGGCCCCAGGGCAGCGGCGTCGGCGTGGCGCCAAAGGCCTGATAGCTTTCGACGATCAGCGGGTTGGTCATCACCCGGAACTTGACCTCGTTCAGATCGGCGGGCGCCCGGACCGGCTCGGTCGTGGTCATCATGACCTCGCCCTCGGGGAACATGGTCAGCAGTTCCAGCCCCTGCTCGGCGTAAAGCGGCGGGAACAGCTCCTTGACCGCCTTTGAGTTGCGGAAAAAGCTGAACAGCTGGTCCTGATCCTGCGGCAGCAGATAGGGGACGAAGAAAACCTGCGCCTCGGGGATCAGCGCGCCGGTGAAGCCCGGCGACTGGTCGACGAATTGCAGGATGCCCGACTGCGCCTGCTCCATGATATCGACCGATTCGCCCAGCGTGCCAAAGGGGAAAAGCTGGACCTCGTTGTCGGAATTCGCCTCGACCTCTGCCTTGAATTTCTGCGCGAACTTGCCCTGCACTTCGTCCAGCGCCTCCTCGAAGGCATAGCGCCAGGTCTCGGCCTCAGCCATGCCGGCGCCGATGGTCAGCGCGGCAAGGCTGGCTGCGGTAAGGGTTTTAAGGGTCATTTTACCTCCTGTTTGCGGGCCGGCAGGTCTGCGCGGACCGGCTGCGGGACTGATTCGACCGGACTCGTGCCGTCCGTCCCGTCTGTCGCTGACGCTTCAACGGCATCGGAATCCAAGTCAATTTATATATTAAATCATGACAATTTGGCGGCGGAGTGTCAAACCGCCTGCCGGAGCGCCTGTTGGCGGCCGGTCTCAGCCGGGCAGAAGCGATGCGACGATCTGCAGCGCGCGTTCCAGATCGCGCAGGCTCGGGGCGCCCAGGCAGATGCGCAGCGCGGGGGCGGTATCGGTGATCGCGAAACCCGCGCCGGGGGCGACCGCGACCCCGCGCGCCAGCGCCTCGGACAAGAGCGCGCGTTCGTCACAACCGGCGGGCAGCGGCAGCCAGCGATGCAGCCCCTGCGGAAACCCCGAGGCCCGCAGGCCAAGGATGCGCTGCGCCAGGCGGTTGCGCGTCACCAGTTGCGCGCGCTGCGCCGCCAGCAGATCGTCGGCCAGACCCGAGGCGATCCAGTCGCGGGCGATTTCCGCGATCATCGGCGTGGCCATCCAGGCGACCGCCAAATGCCGGTTCAGCGCCCGTTCGGCGAGGGCATCGGGCATGGCCAGAAAGCCCATGCGCAGCCCCGGCGACAGCGATTTCGACAGGCCGGTGAAATAGAAGCTGTTCTCGGGCGCGAGGCTGCTGATCGGCGGCGGGCGGCGGGCGGCGACGGGGCCGAGCGCGTCGTTTTCCAGGATGATCAGCCCGGTCGCCACGGCGATCCGGGCCAGGTCCTCGCGCCGTTCGCGATCCATGATCCGCGCGAAGGGTCCCGCCCCCGAGGGCAGCAGAAAGACCGATTTCAGCCGCCCGTTCGAGCTGCGCGCCGCCTGTTCCAGCGCCTCGGGGATCATGCCGCGCGCGTCACAGGCGATGCCGCGAAGCTTCAGATGCAGGCTGCTCGCGGCCGGGCGCAGGGTGTGGCAGGTCGAGCTTTCGGTGGCGATCTCGTCGCCCGGATTGCCGATGCAGCCCAGGGCGATGAACATTGCCGGGGTGGTGCCGTTGGTGATCAGGATCCGCTGCGCCGGCACGACCATGCCGCAGCGCGCCAGCCAGCCTGCCGCCATGCCGCCGTAAAGCGCCATCGTCTGGCGCGGGCGAAAGGAAAACATCGCCGGGTCCGGCGGTCGTTCGGCGATGCGCAGCAGGCTGGCCCGCCATGCCTCGACGATCTGCGGCAGTGCGACCGGCGTCATCATCGACATGTCGATTGGCGGGCGGTCGGTGGGGGCGCGGAACCAGGGCACCTCGATCGTCTCGCGCGGGCCCGATTTCACGAAACTGCCCCGCCCGACCTCGCCCGAGATCAGGTCGGCCCGGATCAGTTCCTCATAGGCGCGGCTGACGGTCTGGACCGACAGGCCAAGCTGCCAGGCCAGTTCGCGATGCGGCGGCAGCCTGTCGCCGGGCCGCAGGCTGCCCGCGTCGATCGCGGCGGCGACGCCTTGCGCCAGGCTGCGATAGGCCGGGCGGGTGATATCGGTTCTGGTCAGGGGCCAATGCGACATGGGGCCAATGAAGCGGGGCGCGGCCGGCTTGTCCAGATTGACAAAACGCGTTCCGGCGGGAACAAGCGGGGGATGCGCTCGACCCGGCTTGATGATCGTGACATTGCCATTCTGGCGACCCTCTCGCGCGAGGGGCGGATTGCCAAGACCGATCTCGCGGCGCGGGTGAACCTGTCGCCGACGCCCTGCTGGGAGCGGATGAAGCGGCTGGAAAAGGCCGGGCTCATAACGGGTTACCGGGCCGAGATCGACCTTGCCGCGCTTGGTCCCCATGTCGAGGTCTTTGTCACGCTGGAGCTTGAAAGTCACCGCGCCGAAAGCTTCCAGCTCTTTGAGCGCAAGGTGGCCGGGACCGCCGAAATCACCGGCTGCTGGGCGATTGGCGGCGGTTATGATTACCTGATGCAGGTGGTGACCCGGGATGTGGCCGCGTTTCAGGACCTCATGGACGGGTTGCTGGAAAGCCGCGCCGGGGTGCGGCGCTATTACAGCTATATCGTCACCAAGCCGGTCAAGAATGAACCGCCCGCCGCGGCGCTGCTGCGTTAGTCGGCCGGGGCGGGGCAGAAAAATCCTCTGCCCCAGGGCGGGGTAAAAGAGAAATCCTCTGCCCTGCCGCGCATCTTCGGTGAAACCGCCTGCGCTTTGCCGCGCATGATCGGGGCAATCAGGGAGGTGCGCGATGCTTGACGATCCAAAAGGCGGTCTGGCCAGCCTGTTGACTGACCGCGAATTGCTGGCCGATCGCGGCGATTTTGCCGGCGACGGAGGTCTGGCGGTGCGCGATCCCGCGACCGGCAGGCTTGTCGCCAAGCTGACGACCAGCGATGCGACCGGCGCGCGCGCCGCCGTCGACGCCGCGCAGCGCGCCTTTCCCGGCTGGGCCGGCATGCTGCCGCAGGACCGAGCCGCGATCCTGCATCGCTGGCACGGGCTGATCGTGGCGGCGGGCGAGGATCTGGCGCGGATCATGGTGGCCGAGCAGGGCAAGCCGATCTCCGAGGCGCGCGGCGAAATCGACTATGCCGCCAGCTTCGTGCAGTTCTATGCCGAAGAGGCGCTGCGCCCGAATATCGAGGGCGTGACCAGCCACCTGCCCGATGCCGAGATGGAGCTGTGGCGCGAACCCGTCGGCGTGGCGGCGCTGATCACGCCCTGGAATTTTCCCTGCGCCATGATCACCCGCAAGGCCGCGGCGGCCCTTGGCGCCGGCTGCACGGTGGTCATCCATCCCTCGGCCGAGACGCCGCTGTCGGCGCTGGCCCTGTCGGTTCTGGCGCGGCGCGCGGGCTTTCCCGAAGGCGTGGTGAATACCGTGATCGGGGATGCCGCGACCATCGTCGGCGAATGGACCGCCGACAGGCGCGTGCGGGCGCTGTCCTTTACCGGCTCGACCGAGGTCGGGCGGCTGCTGTACCGCCAGTCCGCCGAAACGGTGAAGCGGCTGGTGCTGGAACTGGGCGGCCATGCGCCCTTCATCGTCTTTGAACATGCCGATCTGGATCGCGCGGTGGCCGAGGGGATCAAGGCGAAATTCGCCACCTCCGGACAGGATTGCCTGGGCGCGAACCGTTTCTACATCCACCGGCCGGTCTATGACGAATTCTGCCGCCGCTTTGCCGAGGCGACGCAGCGGCTGACGCTTGGCCCCGGCATCGAGGATCCGGATATCGGCCCGCTGATCCATG
Organism: Paracoccus halophilus; assembly: GCF_000763905.1. Lineage (GTDB taxonomy): Bacteria > Pseudomonadota > Alphaproteobacteria > Rhodobacterales > Rhodobacteraceae > Paracoccus > Paracoccus halophilus. The sequence continues at coordinate 83,614 of NZ_JRKN01000011.1, read as the reverse complement.
GCCGCCAGATCGACAAGCAGAAAGCCCATGTCGCGGATGCGCTGGACAAGGGGGCGCGGCTGCTGGCCGGCGGCACGGTCGATGCGCGCGGGCCGCTGTTCTTTCAGCCCACGGTTCTGGCGGATGTCCCCGACGATGCTGCGATCATGCGCGAGGAAACCTTTGGCCCGGTGGCGGCCCTGACCCCCTTTGACACCGAAGCACAGGTCTATGCCCGCGCCAATGCCAGCGAATACGGGCTGATCGCCTATGTTCACAGCCTTGACCCGCGCCGCATCTATCGCGCCACCCGCGCCCTGCAATATGGCATGATCGCGGTGAACCGCACCAGGGTCACCGGCGCGCCGATCCCCTTTGGCGGGATGAAGCAATCCGGCATCGGCCGCGAGGGCGCGCGCCAAGGCCTCGAAGCCTTTACCGAGATCAAATATGTCTGCCGCGACTGGGCATGAAAGGAGCCGTCATGCTGACCAATGATGAACTCGCCAAATGGGACCGCGAGAATTTCATGCATCCCTCGACCCATCTGGGGCAATTCGCGCGCGGCGAGGCGGCGCAGCGCATCGTCACCGGCGGCGAGGGCGTCTTTATCACCGACCGCGATGGCAACCGCCTGCTGGACGGGTTCGCCGGGCTTTATTGCGTGAATGCCGGCTATGGCCGCCATGAGATCAGCGAGGCCATCGCCGCGCAGGCGCGCGAACTGGCCTATTACCACGCCTATGCCGGCCACGGCTCCGAGGCGAATATCACGCTGGCCAGGATGGTGATGGAGCGCGCGCCCGAGGGCATGGCCAGGGTCTATTTCGGGCTGGGCGGATCGGACGCCAATGAAACCAATGTCAAGCTGGTCTGGTATTACAACAATGTCCTGAACCGCCCGGCGAAAAAGAAGATCATCAGCCGCTGGCGCGGGTATCACGGATCGGGTCTGGTGACCGGCAGCCTGACGGGGCTGGAACTGTTCCACCGGAAATTCGACCTGCCGCTGGCGCAGGTCGTCCATACCGAGGCGCCCTATTATTACCGCCGCCCCGACGCCGGGATGAGCGAACAGGAATTCTCGGCATATTGCGCCGAAAGGCTTGAGGCGCTGATCCTTGCCGAAGGCCCGGACACCGTCGCGGCCTTTATCGGCGAGCCGGTTCTGGGCACCGGCGGCATCGTGCCGCCGCCCGCCGGCTATTGGCAAGGGATCCAGTCGGTTCTGGCGAAATACGACATCCTGCTGATCGTCGATGAGGTGGTGACCGGCTTCGGGCGGCTGGGCACGATGTTCGGCAGCGATCGTTACGGGCTGAAACCCGACCTGATCACCTGCGCCAAGGGGCTGACCTCGGCCTATGCGCCGCTTTCGGCGACGATTGTCGGGCAGCGCGTCTGGGATGTGCTGATGCGCGGCAATGACGAATTCGGCGTGCTGGGGCATGGCTGGACCTATTCGGCGCATCCGATCGGCGCGGCGGCCGGGATCGCCAATCTCAGGCTGATTGACGAGCTTGGGCTGGTGCGGAACGCGGCCGAAACCGGCGCCTATCTGACGCAGGCCATGCGCGCGGCGGTCGGCGATCACGCCCATGTCGGCGAGGTGCGCGGCGAAGGCATGCTTTGCGCCGTCGAACTGGTGGCCGATCGCGACGCGCGGCGGTTCTTCCCGGCCTCCGAGGGCAGGGGGGCCGCGGTGGTCGGCGCCATGCTCAGGCGCGGGGTGATCGCGCGGGCCATGCCGCAGGGCGACATCATCGGCCTGGCGCCGCCGCTTTGCCTGTCCCGGGCCGAGGCCGATCAGATCGTGGCGGCGACCGCCGGCGCCATCGAGGAGGTGCTTGGCTGACCTGCGCGCCCGGCAAGGGCCGGGCGCTGCTCAGGGGCTACCCGTGGCTCAGTTCGATTTCGCCGCTCCTGCCGGAAGGGTGGCGGCACCGTCCGAGACGAAACCCTCGGTCACCTCGGCGCCCGGCCGGGTCGCAAGGCTGACGCCCACGAACAGCACGGCCGAGACCGGCAGGCTCAGGATGCCGGCATTATAGCCGAACAGATTGTTGCCGGTCAGGTACATCGCGATCACGAACAGACCGCCGCCGGCGATCGAGGCCAGCGCCCCGGCCGCCGTTCCGCGTTTCCAGAAGAAGGTGCCGATGATGGCGGGCACGGTCACCACCAGACCGGCCGAGGCGGCCACCGACAGGATCGAGATCAGGTTGAGCTCCAGCGCCGCAAAGCCGAGAGACAGCACGGAGATCACCGGAATCACCAGCTTGCCGATCCACAACTGCCGGCGATCGGAGCGGTCGTCGCTCAGATTGCCATAGACGTCGCGCGCCACCATGGACGACAGTGTCAGCAGGATCGAATCGATGGTCGAGACCGCCGCAGCGAGGATGCCGACCATGACGATCACCCCCAGGATCGGCGGCACGAAATCAGAGGCCAGCAGCACCGAGGTCGCGAGATCCGCGTTTTCCAGCTCCGGAAAGGCGACAAAGGCCGAAAAGCCCCAGATCACCGAAACCAAGGTATAGACCAGACCAAAGCACAGAAAGATCAGCAGCATCCGGCGCAGCGCGGCCAGCGATTCCGGCATGAACATGCGCTGACTGACCTGCGGGTTGGAAATCGAGAAGAAGAACCATGGAATGGTAAGACCGATAAAGGTCGTCAGGCTGAACAGCCCCGGCCCCGGCACGGTCAGCATCTCGGGCTTTCGGGCGGCGATGGTTTCGAACATGCCGGTGAACCCGCCCAGTTCGCCGACCACCAGAACGACGACGATCAATGCGGCCACGATCATCAACAGCGCCTGCAGGCTGTCGGTCCACATGACCGAGCGGATGCCGGCGACATAGGCAAAGAAGATCGCCAGCGCGGTCGCGATCAGCAGCCCGGTTCCAAAGGAGATCGCCCCCCCGGACATGCCGGACACCAGATAGCCGACACCGGACAGCTGCACGGCGGAATAGGGGATCAGGAAGATGCAGCTGACAACCGCCGCCGCGATCGCCACATGGCGGCTGCCATAGCGCGTCCCGAGCATCTCGGAGGGGGTCACGAAGCCGAATTTCCTGCCCGCCGCCCAGAAGCGCGGACCGAAGACGGCGACCAGCGACACGCCGGCGAAATAGACGATCTCGAAGCCAAGCGCGCCGACGCCGCCCTTGTAGGTCAGACCGGCAAGGCCCACCATCATGAAGGCGGAATAGGTCGTCGCCGAATAGCTCAGCGCCGAGACCACGCCGCCCATGCTGCGCCCGCCAAGGAAATAATCCGACATGGTGGCGGATTTTCCGGCCCGCGACAGGATCGCGACGAGCACCGAGATGACCACATAGGCGGCGATGCCAGACCAGATGAACGACTGGCTCATTGGTCATCATCCTTGAAAGAGGCGGTGGCGAGCGCGTTCAGCACGATGACGGCGACGCCGGCGAGGGTCCAGAAAAGAAAGGCGCCGGTCCAGCTGGGCGTGTCGGCGAGCAGGCCGTAAGGCACGACGTAACAGGCCAGAACGACCAGCCCCACCAGCCACAGGGATATTTTACGCAGCATTTTTCGCTCCTCTCAGGTTGTTGAGTTATGTCAGAGCCTGCTTCGACGTACCACTTCTTCGTTTCCATTCCGCCGCATCGGCAACGATCGCGCGCCGACCAGGCGTGGCCGAGGGGAGGCCGGCCGCCCCTGCTCCGGGTGATGTCTTTCCGCCCGGTGATATTACGCCCATGATTGACATGGGTTATATGATGTCTTGAATGCGGCAGGGGCCGCCCGAGCGCAAAGCTGAAAGGATGTTTCGATGATCTTCACCCCTCATGGCAAGCACCTGATCGCCGGCGAATGGGTCGGCGGCGAGGCGACCTTCCAGTCCGAGCCGGCGCATGGCCCGGCGCATGCGTTCAGCACCGGCACCGTCGATCTGGTCGACCGCGCCTGCGAGGCGGCCGAGGATGCGTTCTGGTCCTATGGCTACAGCACGCGCGAGGAACGCGCGGCCTTTCTCGACGCAATCGCCGATGAGATCGAGGCCCGCGCCGGGGCGATCACCCAGATCGGCAGCCAGGAAACCGGCCTGCCCGAGGCCCGCCTGCAGGGGGAACGCGGCCGCACCGTGGGCCAGCTTCGCCTGTTCGCCGAACATATCCGCAAGGGCGATTATCTCGACCGCCGCCATGATCCGGCGCTGCCCGACCGCCAGCCGCTGCCCCGCCCCGATATCCGCCTGATCGAGCGGCCGATCGGCCCGGTCGCGGTCTTTGGCGCCTCGAACTTCCCGCTGGCCTTTTCGACCGCGGGCGGCGACACCGCCGCCGCGCTGGCCGCAGGCTGCCCGGTGGTGGTCAAGGGCCATTCCGCCCATCCCGGCACCGGCGAGATCGTGGCCGAGGCGATCCATGCCGCGATCAGGTCGCAAAACCTGCATCCCGGCGTCTTCAGCCTGATCCAGGGCGGGCGCCGCGATGTCGGCACGGCGCTGGTCCAGCATCCGCGCATCAAGGCGGTGGGCTTTACCGGCTCGCTGGCCGGGGGGCGGGCGCTCTTCGACCTCTGCGCGCAGCGGCCCGAGCCGATCCCCTTCTTTGGCGAGCTGGGCAGCGTCAACCCGATGTTCGTGCTGCCCCATGCGGCGGCCGCGCGGGGCGGCGAAATCGGCAAGGGATGGGCCGGCAGCCTGACCATGGGCGCGGGCCAGTTCTGCACCAATCCCGGCATCGCGGTCGCCATCGACGGGCCGGAGGCGGACAGGTTCATCGCCGCCGCCAAGGCGGCGCTGGCCGCGACCGGCCCCCAGACCATGCTGACCGAGGGCATCGCCAGGGCCTATCGCGACGGCAAGGAACGCTTCGAATCGCGCAATGCCGTGCGCCGCGTGCACACCACCGACAGCGCCGGGCGCGAGGCCAATCCGAATCTCTACGAGACCACGGCCGAGGCCTATCTGCAGGATCATGCCCTGGGCGAAGAGGTCTTCGGCCCGCTGGGCCTGATCGTGCGGGTGAAATCGCTGGCGGAAATGCAGACGCTCGCACGCGGGTTCGAGGGCCAGCTGACCGCCACGATTCACATGGATGACGGCGATCTGACCGATGCCCGGAGCCTGCTGCCGATCCTGGAGCGCAAGGCGGGCCGGGTGCTGGTCAACGGCTTCCCGACCGGGGTCGAGGTCTGCGACGCGATGGTCCATGGCGGCCCCTATCCGGCCAGCACGAATTTCGGCGCCACCTCGGTCGGCACGCTCTCGATCCGGCGTTTCCTGCGGCCGGTCAGCTATCAGAACTTTCCGCAGGCGCTGCTGCCGGACGATCTGCAATGATCGCCGGCCTCGCTCGGAGGCGCGGCTAAAGCATCCATTCGATCGGCAGGATGCCGATGACCGCCAGCGCCGCCTGCTGGTACCAGGTCGCGCCGGGTTCCTGCTGCCAGGTCCGGACCTGACCCGAGGGCAGGGTCTCCTGCCAGACCATGCGGCCGTCCGCAGTCAGTTCCGGGCGATAGCTCACCCGGGCGAGATGGCCGGCAAAGCCCGCGCCGATCTGGCGCGCCATGTCGGGGCTGTCGATCAGGAAACCCATCTCGCAATTCAGGATGGCCGAGCGCGGATCGAAATTGAACGAGCCGATGAACACACGGTTGTCATCCACGGCGAAGGTCTTGGCATGCAGGCTGGCGCCGGACAGGCCCAGCGGTTTCAGCTGGGTCTCGGATTCCGGGGCGACGCCGCCGCGCAGCTTCAGCTCGTGCAGCGCGATGCCGCTTTGCAGCAGTTCGCGGCGGTATTTCGTATAGCCGGAATGGACCAGCAGCACATCGGTCGTGTTCAGCGCATTGGTCAGGATGCGGATCTCGACGCCCTCGCCGCGGAGCTTCCTGAAATAGTCGCTGCCCAGCCGGCCGGGCACGAAATAGGGCGAAACCAGATCCAGCCGGCTTTCGATCCGGCCCAGGATGCTGCCCAGGCGCGCGATCATCAGCTGGTCGCGCCGCGCCTTGCCCTGGCCCTTGACCGGATCGTCGGCGACAAGCTGCACCTTTGTCCATTCCAGCGCCACCTCGCCGGCGAAAAAGCGGCTGGCCGTATCCTCGAGATCCGAGAGCAGTTTCCGCGCGCTGTCGCTGTCGGTCAGTTCGGCCACGCGGGCATCGAAGCCGGCGCGGTCTCCGTCGCCGGCGATGATGGACTCAAGCTCGAAGACCGAGGCGCTGTTCCAGTAATCGTCAAAGACCCCGGCGGCCTTGGGCACGATCTCGCCCACCGCCAGCGCATCCATATCGACATAGAAACTGTCGCTGATCGCGAAATATTCGTCGCCGATATTGCGCCCGCCGATGATCGCGGCCAGCCCGTCCACGATCATCGACTTGTTGTGCATGCGCCGGTTCATGCGCATGAAATCAAAGGCATATCCCGCCATCTTGGGCCGCCGCACGGTCGAGGGGTTGAACAGCCGGATCTGGAAATTCTCCTGCGCGTTCAGGGCCGCCAGAAAGCCGTCCAGCCCGGGCACGCCATTGTCGTCCAGCAGCAGCCGGACCCTGACGCCGCGCCGGGCCGCGCGGTCCAGCGCATCCAGCAGGATGATCCCCGACAGGTCGTCGTGCCAGATGTAATATTGCGCGTCGATCGAGCGTTCCGCCCGCTCGATCAGCGACAGCCGGCTGGCCAGCGCGTCCTGCCCGGAGGCCAGCGGCAGGATCCCCGACGGGCCGGACTGATCGCGGCCGGTCTGCGCCAGACGCTGGCCCAGGGCGGTGTCGCGGTCCGGCGGCAAGGCCGGATCGGCGGCGCGCTGCGATATGTCGGGCAGCGGAAAGACGAATCGCAGGATGGCGATGGCCAGCGCCGCCGCGATGACCAGTCCCAGCAGGAACCTGAGAAAGAACCACATCAAGCGGCCTCCGATTGGCTGTCCGCGCGATTGCCCGAACCGTTCCGGCCGGCCGGCTCTGCCACGTCATCGCCGGCCATGGCCCATTGGTAGCGCCGGTTGCGCCATGCGCCAAGGCCTTGTGCGCATGGCGCCTGCGCGGATCCGTCGGCTTTGCCCGACCCATCCGCGCGCGATCCTGACCGCGCCGAACGACAACCCCGCCATAGCGCTAGGCAAGGCGCTTTCAGCGGGTCGCGGGCATCAGGAAACTGCCCGAACAATCGCGACTTGCGTCTTGGGCGCAGGCGCGCGGCTCAAGGTCGCGGGTCAGGCAGATCCGCACCTCTTGCAGGGCGCGGTCTCGGCAGGTGACGGTGATGCCGTCGCGCGCAAGATCGGGATTGACCTCGATAAAGGCATCCTCGACCACCCTTGACGGCAGCGTGATGTCGCGGCCAAGCCCCTGCAGCGTGGCGGGCAGCTCGATTTCCGCCAGCGCGGCGCGGGTCAGCGCGAAATAATCCCGCGCCGTCAGGCCCGTGCAGCGGCCGTGTTTCTGCCATTGATACCAGGCCAGCCCGCCCGAGCCCATGATATCCGCCATGGCGCCGGTTTCGCGGCGCGAGGGATCGCGGGCGGCGCTGCGGCAGTTCTCGGGCCAGCCGCGCGTGTATTGCGGCCAGAGGCCATGGACGACGAAGCCGGTGCGCCGGCCCGGCGCGCATTGCGCGGCGTCATCGGCATCGCCCTCGGCGCGGCACCAGCTTGGCGACCAGCTCAGCGACAGGACGTAATAGTCGAAGCGCCCCGCGACATCCTGCGCAAGGACGGCGGCGGGCAAGAGCAGGGCGGCGATCAGCGCGACTGTCTTCATGCTGCCCTGAATACCGTCCGGCCGCTGCCCGCGCCACGAAATTCAGGCTTTATTTCGGCCTTTTCCGGCATTATACAGCGGCGCAATCCCCCTGAAAATGGAATGGCAGCCGCCGAAAGCCGTTTTCCCCGGCCGGAAGAGATATTGTTAAGGAGAAGGTCATGAACAAGCCGCTGATGGCCAAGGCCACCGCCGTCTGGCTGGTCGACAATACCACGCTGAGCTTCAAGCAGATCGCCGATTTCGTCGGCATGCACGAGCTTGAGGTGCAGGGCATCGCCGATGGCGACGTTGCCGTCGGCGTCAAGGGTTTCGATCCGATCGGCTCGAACCAGCTCGACCCGGCCGAGATCGAGCGCGGCCAGAAGGACCCGCGCTACAAGCTGAAGCTCAAGCACAACCCCGCCGCCGAGGGCGAGGAAAAGCGTCGCGGCCCACGCTACACGCCGCTGAGCAAGCGTCAGGACCGGCCCGCCGCGATCCTGTGGCTGGTCAAGTTCCATCCCGAACTGGCCGATGCCCAGATCGTGCGGCTGGTCGGCACCACCAAGCCGACCATCCAGGCGATTCGCGAGCGCACGCACTGGAACATCCAGAACATCCAGCCCATCGACCCGGTCGCACTGGGGTTGTGCCGCCAGTCCGAGCTTGACGCCGCCGTGCAAAAGGCCGCCAAGCGCAAGGCGGCCGATGGCGGCGCGATGACCGATGACGAGCGGCGCAAGCTTCTGTCCACGGAAACCTCGCTTTCCATGCCGGACGAGCCGCGCCTGCCCAGCTCGATCGCCGGGCTGGAGAATTTCAGCCTCAGGGATGAAGAGGACAAGCCGGCCGAGAACGAAAATCTGGATGCCGACAGCTTCTTCAACCTGCCGGATGCGGACGAGGATGACGACGACGACAGGGAATGATCCCTCAAGGATGCCGGGCGGCCTTGTCATGGCCGCCCGTTCCCATTCCCGGCTTGGCCCGCTGTCCCGATCCGCCGATCAGATCGACAGGCAGATATATTTCATCTCAAGGTAGTCCTCGATCCCGTGGCGGGATCCCTCGCGGCCCAGCCCCGATTGCTTGACGCCGCCGAAGGGCGCGACCTCGGTCGAGATGATGCCGGTATTCACGCCGACGATGCCGTATTCCAGCCCCTCCTGCACGCGGGTGATGCGGCCGATATCGCGGGCATAGAAATAGCTGGCAAGGCCAAAGATCGTGGCATTGGCCTTGTCGATGACCTCCTGCTCGGTCTCAAAGCGGAACAGCGGCGCCAGCGGGCCGAATGTTTCCTCGGTCGCGACCTTCATGCTGTCGGTGACGCCGGTGACCACGGTGGGCTCAAAGAACAGCCCCCCTCGGGGCTTGCCGCCGGTCGCGATGGTGCCGCCGCCGTCCAGCACGTCCTGGATATGTTCCTGCACCTTGTCCACGGCGGCCGCGTTGATCAGCGGGCCGGTGGTCACGCCATCCTCAAGCCCGTCGCCGACGCGCAGTTTCTCGACCGCCGCCGCCAGCTTTTCGGCGAATGCGTCATAGACGCCCGCCTGGACATAGATACGGTTGGCGCAGACGCAGGTCTGGCCATTGTTGCGGAACTTTGACGCCATCGCGCCCTCGACCGCGGCATCCAGATCGGCGTCGTCAAAGACGATGAAGGGCGCGTTGCCGCCCAGTTCCATCGAGCATTTCAGCACCTGATCGGCCGCCTGGCGCAAGAGGATGCGGCCGACCTGGGTCGAGCCGGTAAAGGTCAGCTTGCGGATCAACGGGTTTTCGCAGAATTCCTTGCCGATATCCGAGGACCGGCTGGAGGTGACGATGCTGAACAGCCCCTTGGGGATGCCGGCGCGTTCGGCCAGCACCGCCAGCGCCAGCGCGGACAGGGGCGTCTCGGCGGCGGGCCGCCCGACAAAGCCGCAGCCGGCGGCGATGGCCGGCCCGCATTTGCGGGTGATCATGGCATTGGGAAAGTTCCATGGCGTGATCGAAGCCACAACCCCTATCGGCTGGCGGATCACGGTCAGGCGCTTGTCGGGCTGGTGGCCGGGAATGGTTTCGCCGTAGATGCGCTTGGCCTCTTCGCCGAACCATTCGATGAAGCTGGCGCCATAGGCGATCTCGCCCTTGGCCTCGGCCAGCGGCTTGCCCATCTCGGCGGTCAGGATCTTGCCCAGATCGTCCTGGTTTTCCATCATCAGGTCGAACCATCTGCGCATGATCTGCGCGCGTTCCTTGGCGGTGCGGGCGGCCCAGCCCTTCATCGCCTCGGCGCTGGCGGCAATGGCGCGGGCCACTTCGGCGCGGGACAGATCGGCCACTTCGGCGATCACGTCGCCGCGCGCCGGATTGGTCACCGCGAAGGTCCTGCCGTCATCGGCCCTGATCCATTCGCCGGCGACATAGGCGCGGGTTTCCAGCAGCGAGGGGTCCCTGAGAAGCATCTTCAGATCGGTGGGCTGCTTGTTCATCGGAATCTCCTGATCTGGGTCTGGCGGTGGCGCAAGCTTGCGCTTTTGCGCCGGCAAGGCAAGGGACAGGGCAAAAATCGCACGCGGCTACACAATCCGGTGAACCCGAAGCTGGTCTTGGGCGTTCATGTCCTGTCGTCAGGCTTTCCCTCTTGGCGAACTCGTCGTGGAAAGGGCGGTGCAGGTTTGTGCCGCCCTTTTTCGCTGCCGGCAGGTCGCGAAACGCAGTGATTGAATTGCTTTGCAGCACGCCCGGCGGTAGAATGCGCCAAGACCAAATGTGGCGACCATCGAGGAAAAGATGCCTGATTACACATTGGAATATGTCTACGCGAATGACGATGTGTCATGGACGTCGGCCGGCGACGCGGTCAACCCCAATAACCGGGTTCCCGCAGGAACCACCTTCACCTTGGGCGGAAGCGAACTCCAGGCCGTCATAACCGACGATGACAACCTGCTTGAGGACAGCGTGAACGCGCCGAACGGGCAGTCGCTGGACCGGTCCCAGCAGGTGCTGGCCTCGGACATGGGCGCGAATGACGCGGGCGATTATGTCTTTGCGCGCGGCTCTTATGAAATCCAGGACGAGCTCGGCAATATCGGCCGCATCTACCAGGTCCGGGTCGCGCCTTGGGACTATCAGGGCAATGTGCCGGGCGGGACCACGCAATACTGGGCCTTTGCCGGCGATATCGTCGTCGATCCCGGCATGACCTATACGGTCCTGGGCACGCCCGGCAGCAACGGCACTATCGGCCTTAGCCCGGTCGCCAATGAGGATTATTCGGCCTACGCCCAGCCCCGCTGCTTTGTCGCCGGCACCCTGATCGAGACGGCCAAGGGGCCGGTCGCGGTCCAGGACCTGAAGCCCGGCGATCTGGTGCGCACGCGCGAGAACGGCTTCAAGCCGGTCATCTGGATCGAATCGCAAAAGCTGGACGCGGCGCTGCTGGCCGCGATGCCGCATCTGTGCCCGATCCGTATTCGCGCCGGTGCGATGGGCCGCGATCTGCCGCAGCGCGATCTTTTGGTTTCGCCCCAGCATCGCATGGTGGTGCGCAATGCCATCGTCGCGCGCATGTTCGACCAAAGCGAGGTTCTGGTCGCCGCCAAGCATCTGCAGCATCTGGACGGGATCGAGACGGTGCTGCCCGAGGAAGGCGTGGAATATTTCCACTTCCTGCTGGATCAGCACGAGGTCGTCTATGCCGAGGGCGCCGAAAGCGAGACGCTTTACACCGGCCCCGAATCGCTGAAATCGCTTGACCCCGATGCCCGGCGCGAGGTGCTGGCCCTGTTCCCGCAACTGGCGGTGCTGGATCACGACGCGCTGCCGGCGCGTGCCGGCTATTTCGCCGAAGGCCGCCGCGCCCGCCGCATGGCCGAACGCGCAGCGCGCAATTCGGTCGCCCTGCTGGCCAGCTAGGATGGCCCCTTCCTGCCGCGCGGCTGCGGCAGGGATATCGCGATAAAGGCCCGGGTCCTTCAGGCCCGGGCCGCCTCGTTCCAGCAGGGTTGCAGGTCGCCGGGTCGCGGGCTGGCGGCATGGACGGCGCGCGCGATGGCGCGGGCCAGCACGCAGGCGGCGGCATGGCCCAGCAAGAAGGGCGTCAGGGCCGGATCGGGCAGCGGCTTCGCCCCGGTCGAGGCGGCAAAGACCAGATCCCCGTCAAAGGGCGTATGGCTGGGCAGGATGGCGCGCGCCATGCCGTCCTGCGCCGCCGTTGCCAGCCGCGTCAGCCCGGCCTTGTCCAGCACCGCATCGGTGGCGACGATGGCGATGGTCGTGGCCTCGCCCAGCCGTTTCACCGGCGGCGGCTCGGCCTCGGGCGCATAGGGGCCGGACAGGCCCAGCCCGCCGAATTCGCCCTGCATCTCCCAGGGCGCGGCCCAGAACTGGCGGCTGTCGCCCCGGGTGACCGAGCCAAGCGCATTGACCACCACCAGCGCGCCGATGGTGATGCCGCAAGCCAGCACCGCCGAGGCCGAGCCCAGCCCGCCCTTCCAGCGATGGGTCAGCGCGCCGGTGCCGCCGCCCTCGCTGCCCAGGGCGAAATCCGGGCCGGCGGCCTCCAGCGCCATGCGGCCAAGCGCCGGATAGGGGTTTTCCTGCCAGCCCTTGTCACCGCCGTTCAGCAGGTCGAAAACGATGGCGCCCGGCACGATGGGCACGCGGACCGCGCCGATCTGAAAGCCGCGTCCCATGGCGCGCAGCCCCTCGGCCACGCCGTCACAGGCTGCCAGCCCGAATGCCGAGCCGCCCGACAGGACCAGCGCATCCACCCCGTGGACCAGCTTGTCGGGGGCCAGCAGGTCGGTTTCGCGCGAGCCGGGGGCGCCGCCCATGACATTGACGCCGCAGGCCAGCGGCGGCTCGGCGGTCAGCACGGTCACGCCGGATCGCAGCGCGTCGTCGCGGGCATTGCCGACCCGCAGGCCGGCGACATCGGTGATCAGGTTTCGCGGGCCGGGACGCATGATCTTCCTCATCTTCAGGGGGCGGCCGAACCCTGATGCGGGTTGCGGCGTTGCGCCAGCGTAGGGCCGCACCTAGATTTGCGGCAACAGCTTTCGAAAGGATGCAATCATGAATGCTCCGATTCACAGGATATTCGACCGGCCGCTGGATGCCGAGGTGCCCAAGGGCTTCGATCAGGCGATCTTCGGCATGGGCTGCTATTGGGGTGTCGAGCGCCTGTTCTGGCAGCTTGACGGCGTCTGGCTGACCGAGGTGGGCTTTGCCGGCGGCAATGTCGCGGACCCAAGCTACAAGCAGGTCTGCCAGGGCACGACCGGCCATGCCGAGGTGGTGCGCCTGGTCTATGACAGCTCGCGCATCAGCTATGAGCGGCTGTTGCAGGTGTTCTGGGAAAACCACAACCCGACGCAGGGCAACCGGCAGGGCAACGATATCGGCAGCCAGTATCGCTCGCTCATCATGTATTTCACCGACAGCCAGCGCGCCGCGGCCGAACTGTCCAGGGCCGATTACGGCAACCGGCTGGCGGTGGGCGGATTCTCCGAGATCACCACGGAAATCCTGCCGGCCGGACCCTTCTATCCGGCGCATGAGGATCACCAGCAATATCTGGACCGCTACCCCAATGGCTATTGCGGCTTGCGCGGCACGGGCATACAGGCGCCTCTGACCGATATTGCCGAGGAAATCTGATGCCCACATGGACCGCGCTGACCCATGCCGCCGGCCGTGACGCCGCCGAGGCGCTGGCCGCGCAGGCCGAGGACCTGACCCCCGAGCCGGTGGGCAGCGGCGTGTTCGAGATCGAGGATGGCAGCGACCGCTGGGAGGTGGGGCTGTATTTCACCGAAAGCCCCGACGAGATCGGGCTGGCGCTGCTGGCCGCCGCCTGGGGGGCGGAGCCCTTTGTCATCTCGGAACTGCCCGAGGTGGACTGGGTCGCCCATGTCCGGCGTCAGCTTTCGCCGGTCGCGGCGGGGCGGTTCTTTGTCCATGGCAGCCATGACGCCGACAAGGTGCCCGAGGGCGCCGAGGCGCTGCTGATCGAGGCCGCGATGGCCTTTGGCACCGGCCATCACGACACGACCAAAGGGTGCCTGCTGGCGCTGGACCGGCTGATCGGGCAGGGCGCCGCGCCGCGCCGCATCGTCGATATCGGCTGCGGTACCGCCGTGCTGGCCATGGCCGCGGCGCGGGTCTTTCCGGTGATCGTGCTGGCCGGCGATATCGACCCGGTCGCGGTCGATACCGCGCGCGCCAATGTCATCGCCAACGGCCTGGACGGGCGCGTCGAATGTGTCGAGGCCGTGGGCTTCGACCAGCCGCTGATCGAGCGCGCCGCGCCCTTCGATCTGGTCTTTGCCAATATCCTGAAAAAGCCGCTGATCGGGCTGGTCCCGGACATGGCGCGCTATATCGCGCGGGGCGGGCGCGCGATCCTGTCGGGCATCCTGACCCATCAGGCCGAAGAGGTGATCGCCGCCTATCGTGCCGGCGGGCTGGCGCTGGAGCACCGCGAGGATCTGGGCGAATGGTCCACGCTGGTCGTGATCCGCGAATAGCGGCCGCGCGGCAAGACCGGGCATGCGAAAGCCGGAAATACGAAAGGCGGCCTGGGCGGCCGCCTGAATCTCTGCCCGTTGCCGGGCCGTGGCATTTCTGACCTTGCGCTGCGTTCAGTGGGCGCGGGCAATGCGCTCGATATCGCCGCGGCACAGACCGATATCGTCCAGCTCGCGGTCGGTCAGACGGTTCAGCGCGTTCTTGGTCACGCGCGCATCGTTCCAGGCCGACAGAGCCGCCCAGATTTTCGAACCAATACCGGAAGAGCGCGCCCCGCTTTGGACGCGGTTCGTGTCGATCGCCGACATGTTTCTCACCTTGAAAATATGCCCGTCATCGGGCGTTCCGTTGATGCTTCAGCATATAGGAGCGGCCCTGTGGAAAAACCACGTCAGAAGCGGCAATGCTGCTATGCAGCGCCAGCATAAGTAACCGTTTTAATTACTTTTTTGTGAACGTGTGTGAAGTGCTGCGGCGCGGCGCAAGTTCCTGCGGTGAAAGGCCGGTTTTCGATGAAAAGCTTCGACGGAAAACCGGCAGGGCGGGGCGGCTTTCAGCGCCAGTCGCCCAGTTCCGCCTGCCACAGGGCAAGTGACGCAACGGCAGCGGTGTCGGCGCGCAGGATCCGCGGCCCCAGCGACACGCGCGTGACGCATTCCATCGCCGACAGGCGCCTGCGCTCCGATTCGGACCAGCCCCCTTCGGGGCCGATCAGGATCGCCCAGGGACCGCCCGGCAGGCCGCGGAGCGTCGCGGCGGGGCCGGCCAGCGCCTCGTCGGCCCAAAGGATGCGGCGGGCGGGCTCCCAACCCCCGAGCAGGCGCGAAAGCGGCGTCAGCTCGCCGACCTCGGGGACAAAGGTGCCGCCGCATTGCTCGGCCGCCTCAACGGCATGGGCCTGCAGGCGGTCCTGGCGGATGCGTTCGGAATTGGTGTGTTCGGTCTGCACGGGCAGGACGCGCGCGGCGCCCATCTCGGCGGCCTTTTCAACGATGAAATCGGTGCGCGCCTTCTTGATCGGGGCAAAGATCAGCCACAGGTCGGGCGGGTCCAGCTGCGGCGCGGTCCGGCTGACGGCCAGCAATTCGCCGCTCCGCTTGGCGATGCGTCCGATCCGCGCCAGCCATTCGCCATCGCGCCCGTTGAAGACCAGAATTTCGGCCCCCGGCCCCTGCCGCATGACCGAGGCCAGGTAATGCGCCTGATCCGGCGTTAGCGCGATGGCTTGTCCCTCGGCCAGCGGGTGATCTATGAACAGTCTGATTTTCGCCATGATGGGGTGCAGCTTATGCAGACCGAAGGTCCGACGCCAGAGGCCGAAAGCACCGTTTCCGACGCGCCGCCCGATAATTGGGTGGACCGCCACGCGCCTCCGGACTGGCGGCCGTGGCTGCGCCTGTCGCGGGCCGACCGGCCGATCGGGACCTGGCTGCTGCTGCTGCCCTGCTGGTGGGGAATCGGGCTGGCGATGATCGCCGATCATCCGACATGGAACGATCTGTGGATCGCCGTAGCCTGCGGCGCGGGCGCGGTCCTGATGCGCGGCGCGGGCTGCACCTGGAACGACATCACCGACCGCGATATCGACGACAAGGTGGCGCGCACGCGGTCGCGGCCGATTCCCTCGGGGCAGGTGACGGTGACCGGGGCGGCGATCTGGATGGTGGCGCAGTCGCTGGCCGGTTTCGCGCTTTTGCTGACGCTGGGCGGTGCCGCGATCTTTCTGGGCATTGCCTCGCTGGGGCTGGTCGCGATCTATCCCTTTGCCAAGCGCTTCACCTGGTGGCCGCAGGTGTTTCTGGGGCTGGCCTTCAACTGGGGCGCGCTGCTGGCCTGGGCGGCGCATACCGGCAATCTGGCGCCGGCGCCGGTGCTGGCCTATCTGGCCGGGATCGCCTGGACGATATTTTACGACACGATCTATGCCCATCAGGACGCCGAGGACGACGCGCTGATCGGCGTCAAGTCCACCGCCCGCCTGTTCGGCCGCGACACGCCGCGCTGGCTGGCGGGTTTCGGCGCGGTCTCGGTCCTGCTGCTGGCGCTGGCGGTGCTGGCGGCCGGTCCCTCATGGTCCGCGGTGGTGGTGGCGCTGGTCGGCGTGGCGGGTTTTGCCGCGCATCTGGCATGGCAGTTGCGGCAGTTCGACATGAAGGACAGCGCCGGCTGCCTGCGCCTGTTCCGCGCCAATCGCGATGCCGGGCTGATCGTCGCATTCTTCCTGGCGCTGGCGGGGATCGTCTGACTGGCAATCGTTTGATTTGCGAATTTCCGGCAGAGCGATTAAATCCGTCGGGTCGGAAACAGCCCCAAGGTTCCCCTGATGGCCAATTCCCCGCGTCCCGGCCGGCGCAGCGCGCGCCGCGGCCCGGCGATCCTTGTCAGCCTGATCGCGCTGGCCGCCGCGGGCGGCCTATCCTTTCTGGGGGCGCGCAGCGCCGCCGATTTCATTGAGACGAACGCCACCCGCGATCTGGGCGCGGCGCTGGCGCAATTCGATTGGCTGACGGTGCGCGCCGACGGGTTGCAGGTCCGTCTCGGAGGCACCGCCCCGGACGAAATCCAGCGCGTCCGCGCGCTGACCCTGGCCGAGACGGTGGTCGATCCGAACCGCGTGCTCGATGACATGCAGGTGACCGCGAAAAAGCTGCTGGTGGCCCCGGATTTCAAGGTCGAGCTGCTGCGCAACGATCAGGGCATCACGATCATCGGACTGGTGCCGGCCGCGCTGGACCGTGACGCGATGGTTGCCAGCTTGCGCCGGCAAACGGCGGGGGCCGAGGTCTCGGACCTGCTCGAGGCGGCGGACTACCCGGTCCCCGAGGGCTGGGACGCGGCCTTTTCGCTGGGTCTGAGTGCGGCGCAGCTCGCGCCGCAGGCCAAGATCTCGGTCCGGGTGGGCGAGGTTTCGGTCCGGGCGATCACCGGCAGCCCGCAGGAAAAGCAGAATCTGGAGGCGGCGCTGAAACGTCTTACACCCGCCGGTGTCACGTTGAACCAGGAGGTGAGCGCGCCGCGCCCGGTCATCGCGCCCTTTACGCTGCGCTTCGTCCACGATGTCGCGGGGCCGCGCTTCGATGCCTGCGCCGCCGATACCGAAGCGGCGCGGGCGCGCATCCTGAAAGTCGGCGTGGAACTGGGCGTTCCGGGCAATCCGCAATGCACGCTGGGGCTGGGCGCGCCTTCGGGCCGCTGGGCCGATGCGGCGGTGGCGGGCATCGTGGCGGTCGGTACCATGGGGGCGGGTTCGGTCACGATTTCGGATACCGATGTCGCGCTCTTTGCCCCCGCCGATGTCGAGCCGGCCAGGTTCGACGAGGCGGTCGGCCGGCTGCAGGGCGCGCTGCCCCCCGCCTTCACCCTGAGCGCGCGGCATGAGCAGGCCAGCGCCGCCGGGCGCGGCCCGGCCGAGTTCTCGGCGGTGGTGGATGCCGGCGGCGTGTCGCTGCGCGGCCTTGTTCTCGATGAGCGCATGCGCGGCGTGGTGGAAAGCCTTGCCCGGTCGCATTTCGGCGAGGTGGACAGCATGCTGCGGGTCGATGGCGCCATTCCCGACGGCTGGACCCTGCGGGCGATTGCCGGGCTCGAGGCGATCGAGGGGCTGCAGCGCGGCATGGTCACGGTCACGCCCGATCTGATCCGGATCACCGGCGTCTCGGGCAGCCGGACCGCCTCGGACTTGGCGGCGGCGCGGCTGTCGCAGCAGCTGGGCGCGGGGGCGCGCTATGAGCTGGCGATCCGCTACGACCGGCGGCTGGACCCGCTGCTGGGCCTGCCCTCGGGCGTCGAATGCGTCGATCAGCTGAACGCCGCGATGCGCGAATCGGAAATCGGGTTCGAGCCGAACAAGTCGGTGATCGCCGGCGATCCCGGCCCGACGCTCGCCCGGCTGGCCGAGACCATGAGCAATTGCGCCGATTTCCGCATCGAGGTTGGCGGGCATACCGATTCCCAGGGCTCCGAGGGTTTCAATGCCGAGCTTTCCCGCCGCCGCGCGCAGGCCATCCTCGAGGCGATGACCGGTGCCGGCATCGACACGACCCATATGACCGCGCGCGGATATGGCGAAAGCCAGCCGCTGGCCGATAACGAGACCGATGCCGGGCGCGAGGCGAATCGCCGGATCGAGTTCGTGCTGCTCTCCGATGAGCCGGTGATGGTGAACGCGCCGCAGCCCGCCGAACTGGTCAAGGGCGTCACCGACGCGCCCGATGCCCTGGCCGCCAAACTGCGCGAGGCCGCGATCAGGGCCGCGACCGGGGCGCTGCATCCCGTGTTCGAGGACCTAAAGCAGGCCGAGGCCGGTGGCTCGCAGGGGCCGGATACCGCGGCGATCAATGCCGCGACCCGTCCCGCGGCGGCGGCGATCGGCCGGGACCCGGCCGATGCGCTGGTGGCCGACCGCGCCACGCCCGAAGGCGCCGCCGCCTATGCCGGATCGCGGCCAGTACAGAACAGCGCCGGGCTGCTGCCCGAACTGCCCGGTGCCGTGCTGCCGGCCATCGTTCCCATGTCGCCGCCGGATGTCGGCGGCGCGCTGCGCCCGCAACCGCGTCCCGAAAACAACTGATAACCTGTCGGCCCAAGCATGACCCGTATCGAATTCATCGTCGTCACCGCGATCATCCTGTTCGCAACCTTCGTGCTGGGCTGGATGGCGAGCGCGCTGGTCAACCGCCTGTTCCGCGTCACCCGCGCGGAAATGGGCGAGCTTGAGGATATGGCCCAGCAATTGCACGACGCCGAGGAGACGCGCGACCGCGCGGTGACGGAACTGGAAGAGCGCGAGGCGGAACTGGTCGCGAAACTGTCCTCGACCGAGGCGGAACTGCGCGCGGCGCAGGGCCAGCTGCGCGAAAGCCAGGCCGAGATCGAGGAACTGCGCGACTATATCGAGCGCAAGCTGGCCCGCGGCAATTGACGAAAAAGGCCCGGCAATCGCACCGGGCCCTGTCGTGTCGCGCGCAGGGAAAAAGGCCGCGCGTCAGACGCCGGCCTCGATGATGGCGCGGGCCAGGATCGGCACGGTCGTGTCATTGAGCCCGGCGATGTTCAGCCGCGAATCGCCGACCATGTAGATGGCGAATTCCTCCTTGATCCGCTTGACCTGCTCGGGCGTGGCGCCAAGGCGCGAGAACATGCCGCGATGTTCGGCGATAAAGCCGAACCGGTCCGAGCCAGCCAGCGAGGACAGCTCGCGCGCAAGCTGTTCGCGCAGGCGCAGCATGCCGCTGCGCACGGCCTCCAGCTCGGCCTCCCAATCGGCGCGCAGCTCGGGCGTGTTCAGCACGGTCGCCACGATCTTGGCGCCGTGAAAGGGCGGGAAGGAATAGGTCTGGCGGTTCAGGAACGCCATCGCGCCCTGGGTCAGGTCGCGCGTCGTCGCGTCGCCGCATTGCGCCAGCAGACAGCCGGTGCGTTCGCGATAGATGCCGAAATTCTTGCTGCAGGATGCCGCGATCAGCATTTCGGGAATGCGCGAGGCGATCAGCCGGGTGCCGGCCGCGTCGGCCTCGAGCCCGTCGCCGAAGCCCTGATAGGCCAGGTCGATCAGCGGCATGGCGCCGGTCTTTTCCAGGATATCCGCGACCTCGGCCCATTGTTCCAGCGTCAGGTTGGCGCCGGTCGGATTGTGGCAGCAGCCATGCAGCAGCACCACATCGCCCTTTTTCGCGGCCGAGATATCGGCCTTGAGCCCCTCGAAATCGACGCCGCGCGTGTCATTGTCGAAATAGCGGTAATGCTGGACCGGCAGGCCCATGAAATTCATGATCGAGACATGGTTGGGCCAGGTCGGATCGCTGACAAAGACCCGCAGATCGGGATTGGCCATCCGCGCCAGTTCCAGCGCCTGACGGATCGCGCCGGTGCCGCCCACCGTGGCCAGCGCGGCGGTCAGTTCGGGCTTGTGGCCCGCGCCCAGCACCAGCCCGGCCATGGCGCTCTGGAAATCCGGCTCGCCTGCCAGGGCGGAATAGCTCTTGGTGGTCTCGCTTGCCAGAATGCGCTTTTCGGCCTCGTGCACGGCGCGCATGATCGGCGTGTGGCCATTGGCATCCTTGTAGACGCCGACGCCCAGGTCGATCTTGCCCTGACGGGTATCGGCCTTGAACTCGCCGATCAGGGCCAGGATCTTGTCAGGGGCTTGTGGTTTCAGATTGGCCAGCATCAGGCATCTCCGGTTGCGATTTCAAGGTCAGGGAAGCTGCCCCATTCGGCCCAGCTTCCGTCGTAAAGCGAATGATCCCGGTGCCCGATCCGCTCAAGCGCCAGGGACAGCGAGGCCGCCGTCACGCCCGAGCCGCAGCTGGTGATGACGGGCTTGGACAGGTCCACCCCGGCGGCCTCGAATTCCGCGCGCAGCCCGGCCGGCGCCTTGAGCGTGCCGTCGGCATTGTAGAGCCGGCCAAAGGGCAGGCTCTTCGAGCCGGGAATATGGCCCGAGCGCAGGCCGGGGCGGGGCTCGGCCGCCTCGCCGCGAAAGCGTTCGGCGGCGCGGGCATCGACGATTTCATGGTCGCCCAGCTTGCTGGCGGCGGCGACCTGGGTCACGTCGCGCACCAGTTCCGGAACGCGGCGGACATTCAGGTGCCGGTCGCGGATCGCGGGGGCCGCGTCCTCGACCGGGCGCCCCTCGGCCAGCCATTTGCCAAGACCGCCATCCAGCACGGCCACGCTGTCATGGCCCATCAGGCGGAAATTCCACCATATGCGGGCCGCCGAACGCAGGGGCGAGTTGTCATAGACCACGACCTGATGGCCGTCGCCGATGCCCATGGCGCGGACCCGGCTGACGAAGACCTCGGGCGGCGGGGCCATATGGGGCAGGGCGCTGCGGCTGTCGGCGATCGCGTCCAGATCCCAGAACCGCGCGCCGGGAATATGGGCGGCAAGATATTCGGCATGGGCGTCGCGGTCGCCCGACAGAAACCAGGTCGCGTCGATGATGCGCAGATCGGGGTCGTCCAGATGCGCGGCCAGCCAGCCGGTCGAGACCAGTATCCTGGGATCGTCGGTATCGCTTGCCCCGGCCATCGGCCCTTCCCCCGCGTAACAAACCAGACCGATGTAACGCCAGGCGCGCGCGCCTGCAATGGCGTAAGGTCAGCCGTTCTGTTTCAGCAAGCGCTGTTTCTGCCGGTTCCAGTCACGCTTGGCCGAGGTCTCGCGCTTGTCGGCGGCCTTCTTGCCCTTGGCCAGGCCGATCTTCAGTTTCACCATGCCGCGATGGTTGAAATACATCACCAGCGGCACCAGCGTCATGCCCTGCCTGCCGATCGCCTGCCACAGCCGCGCCAGTTCCTTTTTCGACACCAGAAGCTTGCGCTTGCGCCGTTCCTCATGGCCAAAGAGCGCGGCCTGCTTGTAGCTGGCGATATAGGCGTTGATCAGCCACAGCTCGCCCTCTTCGACCGAGGCATAGCTTTCGGCGATGTTCGACTGTCCGGTGCGCAGGCTTTTCACCTCGGAGCCGGTCAGAACGATGCCCACCTCAAGATCGCTTTCGATGAAGTAATCGAACCGCGCGCGGCGGTTCTCGGCGATGACTTTGTAATTCGGATCGGTTTTCGTGGCCATGATCGGTGACAGATAGGGGCGGCACGGCGCGAAGTAAAGATTGGCCGCGCGTCGGCTAGCGGCCGTCGCCGGGCCGGGTCCGGGCGGCCAGGAACATCGCCAGCAGCCCCCGCGCGCCCGCCTGCATGTCGCGCCATGTCGCATCGAAGCCGGTGCTTTCGCCGAAATAGGGATCGGCGACGGCCTGCCCCTCTTGCCCCGGCACATGGTCCAGCATCAGCGACAGCCGCGCATGGGCATCGGCGGGGGCGATCCTGCGCAGATTGGCCAGGTTGTCGTGATCCATGGCGACGATATGGTCGAAACGGTGGAAATCCTGCGCCGTGACCTGCCGCGCCCGCAGCCCCGAGATGTCGATGCCGTCGCGGGCCGCGATCTCTTGCGCGCGCGGGTCCGGCGGCTCGCCCAGATGCCAGATGCCGGTGCCGGCCGAGTCGATCTCGATGGCCAGCCCTGCCTTGCGCGCGGCGTCCCGCATCGCCCCCTCGGCCAGGGGCGAGCGGCAGATATTGCCCAGACAGACGAACAGGATTGACGGTTCGGCCATGATCCCCCCTCTTGCGGCGGGCGTTGCCTTCCCCGCCATCGGCAGGCTACCCCTGTCGGCAGGGGAAACAAGGGGGGATGGCAGGTCATGCGTCACGGTGGGCAGATTCTGGTCGATGCGCTGCGCGCGAACGGCGTCTCGCGCGTCTTTTCGGTGCCCGGCGAAAGCTTTCTGGCGGCGCTGGACGGGCTGCATGCCTCTGCCATCCGGAACGTCGTCTGCCGGCACGAGGGCGGCGCCGCAATGATGGCCGAGGCGGATGGCAAGCTGACCGGGCGGCCCGGCGTGGCCTTTGTCACCCGCGGTCCGGGCGCGACCAATGCCAGCGCCGGCGTGCATGTGGCGCGGCAGGATTCGACGCCGATGATCCTGTTCGTCGGCCAGATCGCCCGCGCCCATCGCGACCGCGACGCGTTTCAGGAGGTGGATTACCGCGCCATGTTCGGCCCTCTGGCGAAATGGGTGGCCGAGATCGACCAGACCGAGCGTATTCCCGAATATGTCGCGCGCGCCTTTCATCTGGCGGTGTCCGGCCGTCCCGGCCCCGTCGTTCTGGCCCTGCCCGAGGATATGCTGTCCTCCCGCGCCGAGGTGGCCGACCTGCCGCCCGCCGCCGCACCGCTATCCGCCGTGGCGCCGGGCTCAGTCGCGGCGATTGCGCGGGCTCTGGCCGGGGCCGAGCGGCCGCTCGTGGTGCCGGGCGGCACGCTTTGGTCGCAGCGGGCGGCGGACGATCTGGCGCGTTTCGCCGAAGGCTGGGGCCTGCCCGTCGCCGTGCCGTTTCGCCGTCAGGGGCATATGGACAATGCCCATCCGAACTATGTCGGCGATCTGGGCGTCGGCATGAACCCGGCGCTCGGGCAGGCGCTCGAGCGGGCCGATTGCGTGCTGTCGCTGGGCTCGCGGCTGGGCGACACGCTGACCCGCGGCTATCATCTGATGGACCCGGTCCGGCCGCATGCGCGGGTGATCCATGTCCACCCTTCGCCCGATGAGCTGGGACATCTGTGGCACCCCGATCCGGGGCTGGTCGCCGACCCGCGCGAGGTGATCGCGGCGCTGGCCGATCTGCCCGCGCCGCGCCGCTGGGACGGTTGGACCCGGTCGCTGCGCGCCGGTTATGAGGACTGGCAGCATCCCCGCCCGACCCCCGGAGATCTGCGCATGGAAGAGGTGGTGCGCTGGCTCTCGGACCATCTGCCCGAGGATGCGATCATCACCAACGGCGCGGGGAATTACGCGGCTTTCATCCATCGCTATTACCGTTTTCGCCGCTGGGGGACGCAGCTTGCGCCGACCTCGGGCTCGATGGGCTACGGCTTGCCGGCGGCGATCGCGGCCAAGCTGCGGCATCCGGGGCGGGTGGTGGTCTGCCTTGCCGGCGATGGCTGCCTGCAAATGACCCTCAACGAGTTGGCGACCGCCGCCCAGAACGAAGTCGCGGTGATCGTCCTTGTCGCGAATAACGGCCGCTACGGCACCATCCGCATGCATCAGGAGCGCAGCTATCCGGGGCGCGTTTCGGGCGCCGATCTGGTCAATCCCGATTTTGCCGCGCTGGCCCGCGCCTATGGCGGCCATGGCGAGGTGGTGACGCGGCAAGAGGATTTCGGCGCCGCTTTCGGCCGGGCGCAGGCCGCCGGGCGGCTTGCGCTGCTGGAACTGAAGCTGCATCCCGAGGCGCTGAGCACCGCCGCCACCCTGTCGCAGATCCGCGCCGCCGGCGAGGCCGCGCTGCGCCGTAGCTAGAAGCCGCCGATCCAGACCAGGGTCGCGGCGAGGATCGCGGACGCGGGCACGGTGATCAGCCAGGCGCCCAGGATGGTGCGCACATGCGACCGCCGCACCAGACGCCTGCGCCGGCGTTCCTCATAGGGCAGCGGGGCGCGGCTCTTGGGATGCTGGCGGTCGCGCCATTCGCGGTAAAAGCCGATCCCGAAGACGCCACCGACCGCGATATGGGTGGTCGAAACCGGCAGGCCCAGCGAGGAAAAGCCCAGCACCGTGATCGCCGTGGTCAGCGATACGCAAAGCGCCCGCCCGGGATTCAGCCGCGTGATGCGGCTGCCGACCATATGCACCAGCCGGCGGCCGAACAGCACGATCCCCAGGGCGATGCCCAGCCCCGCGACCAGCAGCACCAGCGCATCGCGGACGGTGCCGGCCTGCATCTCGTTGCCTTCGAGGATGATGGTCAGGGGCGCGGCGATATTGGCGGTGTCATTGGCGCCGTGGGCAAAGCCCATGACGATGGCCGCCGTCGCCAGAGGCAGGGCCAGCAGTTCCTTCATCGCCAGCGGCGCGGATTTCTCGGCCCGGATCTGCCGGTCGATGCGGATGCGGGCATAGGCCCAGCCGGGCAAGGCGGCGGCCAGCGCAATGCCCACAACCGCGGCAGGACCCAGCCCATGCGTGGCCAGCGCCCCGACCGCGCCCAGCAGGCCAAAGCTCAGCGCGACCAGAACCGGCAGCCAGAGCCGGCCGGCCTCGGTCCGGTCCTCGCGCCGCAGGACGCGGTTGCGCAGCAAAGCCAGCAGCGCCGCCGCGATCAGCCCGGCGATGAAGGGCGAGGCCACCCAGCCGATGGCGATCTTGGCCAGGACCGGCCAGTTGACGGCATCGGTGCCAAAGGTCGCCAGCCCGGCCCCCGCGATGGCGCCGACCACCGAATGGGTGGTGCTGACCGGCGCGTTCATCCAGGTGGCAAAGCTGATCCAGGTCCCCGCCGCCAGCAGCGCCACCAGCATCATGCGCGCCGTCGCCTCGCCCTGGCCCAGCGTATTGCCGACCAGCCCCTCGGTCAGGGTGGCGGTGATGGCATTGCCGGCGATGACGGCGCCGCAGACCTCCATCACCGCGACCATCAGCAGCCCGGTCGTCATGCCGATGGCGCCCGCGCCGACCGCCGGCCCCAGTGAGTTGGCGACGTCGTTGGCCCCGATCGACAGGGCCAGATAGGCCGCGACGGCCATGCCCGCCGCGACGACGCTGATCGAGGACGGGCCGGCGAACAGGCTTGCCGCGGTGACCGAGGCGGCCACCATGAAAATCAGCGCGATCCCCAGCCGCAGCAGCGGCCGCGCGGATTGCATGATCGCGTGTTCGGCATTGGTGACGCGGCTCAGATCCTTGTCGAGCGTGCGAAATTCGCGTGCCATCCTCCGGCCTAATGCCCCCGCCCGGCCGGCAGTTCGGAGAATATCCGCCGCAGGCCGTCTTCGGCAACCATCTTGGCTGCCTCGGCCGGGGTGAACCAGCGCCGCTCGCGCTCGGGCTGTTCGGGATAATCCTCGGTCAGGGTCTCGACAGCCAGCGGATAGACAAGAACCTCGATCGGGATGGCGAAGCCGCGCTCCTGTTCCTTGTCATAGCTATATCGGCCAAGGGCGGACTGGGCGACCCGGCCTATGGCGCCGGCCTCTTCCCATGCTTCCTGCGCCGCTGCATCGGCAAGTGAAAGCCCGGGCATGGGCCAGCCCTTGGGCAGGATCCAGCGACCCGTACCGCGACTGGTGATCAAGAGGATCCGGCCCGAATCGGGATCGCGGCACAGGGCCGCCACCTGCATTTCAGCCGGCCGTCTGCCGATCATGCGCGCCAGCCGGTCGCGGAACTCGACGATCACTCGGAACCCTCCGCATCGCCGATCCGGCCGCGCAGCGCCTTGACCGTGCCGCGCCGCGTCTTGGCGGCCAGGCGCCGGCGCTGGCTGCCCAGCGTCGGGCGCGTGGCAATGCGCTTGCGCGGCGCGACCAGCGCCTGGCGGATCAGTTCCGCCAGCCGCTCGCGCGCGATTTCGCGGTTGCGCGCCTGGCTGCGCGTCTCTTCGGCGCGGATCATCACCGCCCCGTCCAGGGTCCAGCGCCGCCCCGCCAGCCGGCGCAGGCGCGCCTTTGCCGGGCCGGGCAGGCTTGGCGAACGCTCTGCTTCAAAACGCAATTCCACCGCGGTTTCAACCTTGTTCACGTTCTGTCCGCCCGGTCCCTGCGACCGGGTGAACTGTTCGGACAGCTCCCATTCCTGAATCGAAATCGTGTCGTTGATGCGCAACATGGGGCAGATATGTAACAATCATTGGTTAATAAAAGATCCAGCCCCGCTTGGGTCACGCAAATTTTTTCAGTGCAGCCGGATTGCCGCAGTATCCGAGGCGCCCTCGGAATCGACAACTGTAAGTTGTGAGAACCCTATGCCCGGATTGGGCAGGGTTGCAACCGGCTGTGCCTGGGCAATCGCTGCCGGGATGCCGTTCAGCAGAAAGGTCCATGGCCCGCGCCCGCCGCGTGCCTTGGCGATCAGCGGCGCATCGGTCCGCAGCTCGGCCCCGTCGGGTGGGAATGTCAGCCGCAGCGCGTCGGGCGCGGCGGGGCTGGCGGCGACGGCGCTGGCCTTGCCCGGTGGCGCGAAGCGGCGCAGCGGCAGGGGCAGGGCGACATTTGGCAGGGTCAGCGTCTGTGGCGGTGGCGGCGGCAGCGGGGCCGGGGGCAGCGCGTCGAACAGGTCGAACAGCACCGGCGCCGCCAGATCGCCGCCAAAGACGCCCGGCACCGGGGTTCCGTCCGGCCGTCCCAGCCAGACCGAGGCGACATGCGCGCCGTCAAACCCCACCGCCAGCGCGTCGCGATGCCCGTAGGAGGTGCCGGTCTTGTAGGCCAGCGGCCGCTGCCGCGCGCCGTTCGGGGCCGGGTTCTGCGCCAGGATATCGCCGACCTGCCATGCTGCGACGGGACCGATCATCTGCGTGCGATGCGGCTCGGCACCGCCGGGCAGCGGCGACAGGGCAATGCCTCGGCCGCCCCGGGCCAGGGTGGCATAGCCCTCGGTCAGGCCTTCCAGCGTCACGCCGACGCCGCCCAGGGTGATCGCCAGACCGGGCGCGTCTCCGGGCAGTTGCAACGCGATCCCGCCACGCCGCAGCGCCTGTGCGATCCGGTTCGGGCCGGCGATCTCGGCCAGCCTGACCACCGGAATGTTCAGCGACCAGATCAGCGCATTGCGCAGCGACACGGTGCCACGGAACGCATTGTCGAAATTCTGCGGCTGCCAGTTGCCAAAGACCGCCGGGCGGTCCTCGATCAGGGTTTCGGGATGCGCCAGGCCATCATCAAAGGCCAGCCCATAGACAAAGGGCTTCAGCGCCGAGCCGGGGCTGCGCCAGGCCCGCGCCATGTCCACGAACCCGCCCGAGCCGACATCCGTCCAGTCCGCCGCGCCGACCTCGGCCAGGATCTCGCCGCTGCGGTGATCGGCCAGAACGATCGCCGCCGACAGTCGCGGACCGCGCCCCCGGACCGCGCGGGCGGCAAGCTGCTCGGCCCGGCGTTGCAGGCGCGAATCTATGGTGGTCTCGATCCGCAAGGCGCCGGGATGGGCGTTGACCAGCCGCGCGGCCAGCAGCGGTGCCAGTGCCGGAAAGGCGCGGCGCTCGCGCGGCACCGGCTCGGCCACCGCCGCCTGCGCGTCGCTGCCGGAAATCAGACCGGCGCGGGCGGCGCGCGCCAGCACCCGGTCCCGCGCCGCCCGGGCCGCCTCGGGGAAACGGTCGGGGCGCCGCC
The DNA here is from genome assembly GCF_000763905.1 of Paracoccus halophilus. GTDB lineage: Bacteria > Pseudomonadota > Alphaproteobacteria > Rhodobacterales > Rhodobacteraceae > Paracoccus > Paracoccus halophilus. The sequence goes on along the minus strand of NZ_JRKN01000011.1, from coordinate 55,693 downwards.
GCTCGGGCGATTGCGGCAGCGCCACCAGCAGCGCGGCCTGCGCCGGGGTCAGCCGCCGCGGCTCCTTGCCGAACCATTGCAGGCTGGCGGCGCGGATGCCCTCGACATTCGCGCCATAGGGGGCAAGGCGCAGATACAGATCCAGAATCCCGGACTTGCCAAGCCGCCGCTCCAGCGCCAGCGCCAGCCTGACCTGCCGCGCCTTGCCGGCCCATTCCCCGGTCGGCCCCTCTTCCAGAAGCCGCGCCACCTGCATGGTCAGGGTAGAGCCGCCCGAGACGACCCGCCCATGTCGCAGCGCCTGCCAGCCGGCGCGCAGCATGGCGCGCGCATCGACGCCGTCATGATCCTGAAAGCGCCTGTCCTCCCACAGCAGCAGCATGTCCAGAAACAGCGGATCGACGGACCCGGCATCCAGCCGCCAGCGCCCGTCGGCGACCTGAAAGGCGCGCAGAAGCGATCCGTCCCGGGCCAGAACCTCGGCCCCGACGGCAACCTCCAGCGAGGGCAGCTCCGTCCCCGCCACCCAAAGGTCCAGCCGGTCGCGCAGCCCGGCCCCGACCCCCAGGATCAGGGCCAGCGCGAAAATGGACATGGCCAGGCGATGCGATCTCATGGCCTCAGGATAGCCCGGCGCAGCGCGGGACAGAACGGCTCTGCACCTTCTTCTTCATCCAAATATCCATGCGGCGGATCATTCGGGCGCCGGTTCTGCCTCTTCCTCGCCGAACAGCCCCTTCAGGCCGCGGGCGACCAGATTGCCGACCCTGGGCCGGGGCTGGTGCAGAAAGGGCAGCGGCCGGCACACTTCCATCGCCGCGATGCCCACACGCGCGGTCAGCGCGCCGTTCACCACGCCTTCGCCGAAACGTCTGGACAGTTTGGCGAGCATACCGCCGCCGGCCACCGTCTGGATCAGGTCGTCGCCGGCCGCCACGGCGCCGGTGGCGATCAGATGCGTCATCACGGTGCGCGCCAGCCGCCAGCCGCCAACCGCGCCGGCGCGCCCGCCATAGATCTCGGCCATGCGGCGGATCATGCGCAGGTTCGCCGCCAGCGCCGCGATCACATCGGCCAGCGCCAGCGGGATCAGCGCGGTGGCGGTGGCGACGGTGCGGGCGGCGGCCTCGATCTCGCGCCGGGCCTGCTGGTCCAGATCGGCCAGCAGATGGCCTTCCGCCATGGCGATCAGGGTGTGCGAATCATAGGCCTCGGCCTTGTGTTCGCGCAGCTTGCCCAGGCCCCATTCCAGTTCCGGCCGGCCGCGATACAGCCCCTCGAGCCGCGTGACCACCTGCTGCGCCGCCTTGACATCGCCCGAGGCCAGCGCCGCGCCCGCCTGCCGGTTGATCGCGTCGATCGCGGCAAAGCGCGACCAGGCGCGGTATTCGCGCCAGGCCATGGCCAGCGCCGCGAAGCAGAACAGCCCCATCAGCGCGATGCCGACCCAGCCCAGCAGCGGATAGCTGGCCAGCAGCCCGCCCAGATAGCGCAGCGCCGCCACCGACATCAGAAAGGTAAACAGCGCCACGCCGCTATTGATGAAGAACCGGGTCAGCTTCGACGGACCGCGCCCGACCAGCCGCGCGACAAGCTGCATGGTGCGCGGCTGCGGCAGGCCGGTCAGCGCATCATCCTGAATGGCCGGCGCATCGGCGGGCGAGGGCGCCGCCTCGCCCTCGCGCAGCTCGGCGCGGGGCGCCTTGCGTTCGCGCTGATCGGCGGGCCGGCCGGCGGGGCGCTCTGGCGCAGGTGCCGCCGCGCGCCCCTCGGCATCGCCGGGGGCTGCGTCGCCCGCGCGGGGCGGCGGCGCCTCCATTTCCAGCAGCACCGGGCCGCGACGTTTCGGAGTCTCTGCCATACCTGACCCCTATAGCCTGTCGCCGATCAGGAATTCGGCGGCGCGGTCCAGCCGGATATGCGGCGGCCCGTCGCCCGGGCGCAGCGTATCGGGCGCGGGCGCGAAATCCATGATCGCGTAATCGCCGTCCAGCCAGCTCGTTGCGCCTTGCTGCGCGGGCAGCAGCAATTCGGCGGGATTTGCCGGCAGTTCCCCCGGGTAAAGGGCCGCGCGCCGCCCGTCCATCAGCGTGCCGCGCACGGCCGGCAGTTCCTCGCCATTCTGGCGGATCACCTCTTCGGTGGTGGTGCGCAGGCTGGCGATGGCCATGGCCTCGGTCCGGGCGCCCGAGAAATCGGCGCGGTCGCGCGCCTCGCGCAGCATGGCGGCGGTGATCGCGGTCAGGCGCGGGTGCTGGATATGGTGCAGGTGATCGGCCTTGGTGGCCGCGAACAGGATCCGCCCCACCCGGCGCGAGCCCAGAAGCTGCGCCAGCCAGCCCGCCCGGCCGGGGCGAAAGGCGCCCAGGATATCGGCCATGGCGCGGCGCATGTCCTCGACCGCGGGCGGGCCGGCATGGATCGCGCCCAGCACGTCCATCAACACCACCTGCCGGTCGATCCGCGCGAAATGGTCGCGAAAGAAGGGCTTGACCACCCGCGACTTGTAGGCGCCGAAGCGGCGGGCGAATTCGCGGCCCAGCGGCGTTGCGCGCATCTCGTGCGGCAGCGGCGTGAAGGTCAGCGCCGGCGAGCCCTCAAGCTCGCCCGGCATCAGGAAACGGCCGGGCGTGCAATCCGACCAGCCCGCCTCGCGCGCGTCATGCAGGTGCCGGGTATAGGCCTCGGCCAGGGTCTGGGCCGAGGCCTCTGCGAAGCGCGCGGGTTCCGCACCGGCCAGCGCCGCCAGGAAGATATCGGCGCCGGGCCGGCCACGCATGCGGTCCAGCACCTCTTGCGACCATTCGTCGAAATCCTTGTCCATCAGGCGCAGGTCCAGCAGCCATTCGCCCGGATAATCGACGATATCCAGATGCAGGACCTGCCGGCCGCGCAGCCCGGACAGCATGCCGCGCGACTGGATGCGCATGGACAGGCGCAGCTGGCTGACATGGCGCGTGCCCTCGGGCCAATGCGGGTCGGGGCCGGTCATCGCCGCCAGATGCCGCTCATAGTCGAAACGCGGCACGGTATCGTCGGGCTGCGGCTGCAACCATGCGGCGGTGACCGAGCCGTCGGCCACCGCGCGCAGCCCGGCCATCCGCCCGCGGTCCAGCAGGTTGGCCACCAGCGAGGTGATGAACACGGTCTTGCCGGCGCGCGACAGCCCGGTCACGCCCAGCCGGATCACCGGGTCGGACAGGCCAAGCCCCTGCATCAGATCGTCTGCGATACTCATCCTGTCCCCGGTTCATCTTCGGGGGTCAAGATATGCAGCCCCGATGCCCTTGTGTAGAGACAAGCGCAAAAGCCCGGACAAGGGTTCCCGGACGTTGCGAAACCCGTCTCTGGCGCGGCCGGGCCGCATTTGCCATAACGCCCGGATGCGACTGCCGATCGACGACGCCCTGCCCGAGCTGACCGCCGCGCTTGCCGCGCATGGCCGCGCCGTGCTGATGGCGCCGCCCGGCGCGGGCAAGACGACGCGGGTGCCGCTGGCGCTTTTGCCGGTGATCGCCGGCCGGATCGTGATGCTTGAGCCGCGCCGCCTTGCCGCCCGCGCCGCGGCCGAGCGTATGGCCGAGACGCTGGGCGAACCGCTTGGCCGGACCGTCGGCTATCGCATCCGGGGCGAATCCGTGCCCGGCAGCCGCATCGAGGTGGTGACCGAGGGCATCCTGACCCGCATGCTCCAGTCCGATCCGGGGCTGGACGGGATCGGCTGCGTCATCTTCGACGAATTTCACGAACGCAGCCTGAATGCCGATCTGGGCCTTGCCCTGGCGTCGGAGGCCCGCGCCGCGCTGCGTCCCGATCTGGCCCTGCTGGTAATGTCCGCGACGCTGGACGCCGAACCCGTCGCCGCATTGCTGGACGCGGCCCCGGTGATCCGCAGTGAAGGTCGCGCCTTTCCCGTTGAGACGCGCTGGCTGGACCGCCCGCTGCCCGCCGGCCACCGCCTGATCCCCGAGGCAGCGCGGCTGGTCACCCGCGCCGCGCTCGAGACGCGCGAGACCGGCGGCACCCTGCTGACCTTCCTGCCCGGCGAGGGCGAGATCCGGCGCGTGGCCGCCGCGCTCGATCTGGACGGCGATATCGTGCCGCTGTTCGGTGCCATGGATTTCAAGGCGCAGCGCGCCGCGCTGCAACCGGCGCAGGGGCGGCGGCGGATCGTGCTGGCGACCTCGATCGCGGAAACCTCGCTGACCATTCCCGATGTGCGCGTGGTGGTCGATGCCGGGCGGGCGCGGCGGGCGCGCTTCGATCCCGGCAGCGGCATGTCCCGGCTGGTGACCGAACGCGTCAGCCGGGCCGAGGCCGAACAGCGTCGCGGCCGCGCCGGTCGCGTCGCGCCGGGCATCTGCTATCGCATGTGGGCCCGCGCCGAAGAGGGCGCACTGCCCGCCTTTGCCCCGCCCGAGATCGCCGTGGCCGATCTGGCCGGGCTGGCGCTGGAGCTGGCCAATTGGGGCTCGGACGGGACCGATCTGGCCTTTCTGACGCCGCCGCCCGAAGGCGCGCTGGTCGAGGCGCGCGCGCTCTTGCGCGATCTTGGCGCGCTGGATGCCGGGGGCCGCATCACGGACCACGGCCGGGCGCTGGCGGCGCTGCCCCTGCATCCGCGCCTGGCGCATATGCTGGCCGTGGCGGGCAGCGACGCGGCCGATCTGGCGGCGCTGATCGGTGAACGCGATCCGCTGACCGGCGCGCCCGCCGACCTGACCCTGCGGCTGCGCGCGATCCACGACCTGCGCGCCTATCAGGACCGCCACCCCTGGCCGGTCAATCCCGGCGCGCTGCACCGTATCCGGGACGAAGCGAAACGCCTGCGCCGCATGGCTCCGAAGGGCGACCCGGGCCTGAGCGCCGGCGCCATGGCCGCGCTGGCCTATCCCGACCGGATCGGGCTGCGGCGCAAGGGCGACCAGCCGCGCTATGTGCTGTCGGGCGGCAAGGGCGCGATCCTGCCCGAGGGCGACGATCTGGCCGCGCAGCGCCTGATCGTCGCGACCGATCTGGATGGCGACGCGCGCGAGGCCCGTATCCGCATGGCCGTCGCGGTCGATGAATCCGACCTGCGCGCGCTGTTCGCCGACCAAATCGAAACCGTCGAGACGGTCGAATGGTCGCGCCGCGATAACCGCGTCTCTGCGCGCCGGCAGGAGCGGTTGGGCGCGCTGGTGCTGGCCGACCGCGCGCTGGACGATCCTGACCCGCAGGCACTGGCCCGCGCCGCCTTTGACGGGCTGCGCGCCAACGGCTTGAACTGGAGCGCGGGGGCCGCCCGGCTGCGCGCCCGTATCGCGCTGATCCCGGAACTCGGGCCGGTCGATGACGACAGCCTGCTGGCCGATCCCGACTGGCTGCTGCCTTACCTTGGCGGCGCGCGCACGCTTGCCGACCTGCGCGCGCTGGACCTGACCGAGGCCCTGCGCGCCCGCATCGGCTGGGACGGCCAGCAGCGGCTCGACCGCGCGGCGCCGGCGCATTTCGTGACGCCGCTGGGCCGCAGGGTAGCGATCGATTACGACCATGAAACCCCCTCGATCGAGTTGAAACTGCAAGAGCTTTTCGGCCTTGCGCGCCATCCGGTCGTGGCCGGGCGGCCGCTGCGCATCACCATGCTGTCGCCGGGGCAGAAACCCATCGCCGTGACCACCGATCTGCCGGGCTTCTGGATGGGCGGCTACGCGGATGTGCGCAAGGAGATGCGCGGCCGCTATCCCCGCCACCTCTGGCCCGAGAACCCGCTCGAGGCCGATCCGACCCTGCGCGCCAAGCCGCGCGGCACCTGAGCGGCGATTGCGCCATTGGCGCGCGCGGCGCGGTCCCGGCTGGCCCCGCTCAGCCCTGCCTCATGCCGCGCAGTCGCAAGGCCAGCACGATCATCGCCACGCCGATCAGCAGCGCGAAGGTCCCGATCAGCCAGGCGATGCTCAGCAGGCCAGCGGCCGGGATCATCGCCATCAGGATCCCCCAGACCGCCAGCAGCAGCCCGCTCAGCCCCAGGGCCCATTCGCCCTGGATATCCCTGCGCAGGCGAATCGCGGCGATGATCCGGAATATGCCGGCGATCACCGCCCAGGCCGCCATCCAGATGACAAAGACCAGCGCCGTCGCCGCCGGCCAGAACAGCGCCATCAGCCCGATGACGATGGACAGGAACCCGTCCAGCGCCCAGCTCCACCAGCCCTCGTCCGCGGTCCTGCGCTGAAAGCCGACGGTGATTGCCATGATTCCGTCAAAGATGGCATAGCCGCCAAAGACCAGCAGCAGCGCATAGACGGTCAGACCGGGCCAGATCAGCGCCAGAAGGCCGAACAGAATCGCGGCGATGCCGCGCAGCAGCACCACCCACCAGTTCGCCGCCATGACCCGGACCAGTCTCGCCATATCTTCCATGTTGATGCCTTTTTCGTGGATTCCGACCTGCGCGCCCCGCGATCCCTCAGCCTCGATAGGGCCCCGCGCCGCGCCGCGCGTCAAGGGTGTGCGGCCTTGCCCGCCATCGCGGCCCGGTCACGTCAGCCGCGCGGGCAGGTTCATGCCGCGCAGGATCTCGTCGGCGGGCATCGGCCGCTTTCCCGGGCGTTGCGCCTCCAGCACCTCGATGGCGCCTTCGCCGCAGGCGATGACAAAGCCCGACAGCACCTGCCCGGCCCGGCCCGAAGCTGAACCCGACCCTGCCACAAGCCGCGACCGCAGCAGCTTCACCCGCTCATCGCCGACCATGCACCAGGCGCCCGGAAAGGGCGACAGCCCCCGGATCAGCCGGTCGATCTCGGCCGCGGGGCGGGACCAGTCGATGCGCGCCTCGGCCTTGTCGATCTTGGCGGCATAGGTGACCCCTTCGGCGGGTTGCGGCGTGGCGGGCAAGGGCAGCCGCTCCAGCGTCTCGACGATCAGCGCCGCCCCCATCCCGGCCAGCCGGTCATGCAGATCGGCGGTGGTGTCCTGCGCGCCGATGGCGGTGCGCGCCTCGGCCAGAACCGGGCCGGTATCGAGCCCGGCCTCCATCTGCATGATGGCGACGCCGGTCTCGGCATCGCCAGCCATGACCGCGCGATGAATCGGCGCCGCCCCCCGCCAGCGCGGCAAAAGCGAGGCGTGGATGTTCAGGCATCCCAGACGCGGCGCCGCCAGCACCGGCTTCGGCAGGATCAGCCCATAGGCCACGACGACGGCCACATCGGCGCCCAGCTCCGCCAAGGCCGCCTGTTCCGCGGATGAGTTCAGCCGCTCGGGCACCCGCACCGGCAGGCCCAGCTCCTCGGCTGCGCGCTGCACGGGCGAGGGGCGTGGCTTCTGCCCGCGCCCGGCGGCGCGCGGCGGCTGCGAATAGATGGCGATCACCTCGTGCCGCGCCGCGATCGCGCGCAGCGCCGGGACCGAGAAATCCGGCGTTCCCATGAAGATCACGCGCATGACAGCCTCTCTTTCATGTCAAATATCCTCTGGGGGTCCGGGGGGCGAAGCGCCCCCGGGCTGCCCTCAACGCCGCGCCAGCTTGGCCGATTTCGCGACCAGCATCTTGCGGCGCAGGGGCGACAGGTGATCGACGTAAAGCCTGCCGTCCAGATGGTCGATCTGGTGCTGGACCGAGGTCGCCCAGAGGCCGACGAAATCCCGCTCCTCGATCTCGCCGGCGTCATTGAGGAAGCGCACCGTCACCGCGCGGGGCCGCTCGATCCGGGCAAAGACGCCGGGCAGATTGGGGCTGGCCTCGTCATGGGCGCGCAGCTGCACGCTGGCATGCAGCACCTCGGGATTGGCCATGCGCACCGCCTGCCCGCGCCTTTCCGAGGCATCGACCACCGCCAGCCGCTGCACGATACCGATCTGCGGCGCGGCAAGGCCCACGCCCGGCATCGCCTCCATCGTGTCGATCATGTCGTCCCAGATCATCCGCACGGTTTCGGTGATCGCGGCAACCGGCTCGGCCGCCATGTGCAGCCTGCGGTCGCCATAGGGGATAAAGGCGCGCACGGTCATCGGCCCGCCCCTTGAAGCCAGATCCGCGCCGCGCGGCGAGCGCACTCAGGCACGGGCGCGCTCGCGCTTCAGCTTGACCATCTTGCGGGTGATCATCTGCCGCCGGATCGGGCCCAGATAGTCGATGAACAGCTTGCCATCCAGATGGTCGATCTCGTGCTGGGCGCAGGTCGCCCAGAGACCGTCGAATTCGCGCTCATGCGTCCTGCCGTCCAGACCCAGCCATTGCACCCGCACCTCGGCCGGCCGGGTCACCTCGCCATAATGCTCGGGGATCGACAGGCAGCCTTCCTCATAGGTGTTCAGCCCTTCGGACTGCCAGGTAATTTCCGGGTTCACCATGACCATGGGCTGCGGCTCGGCCTCGGGGTCCTTGTTGCAGTCCATGACGTAAAGCCGCGACAGCACGCCCACCTGCGGCGCCGCCAGGCCCACGCCCGGCGCGTCATACATGGTGGCCAGCATGTCGGCGGCCAGGGTCTCGATCTCGGGGGTGATGCGGGCCACGGGCGCGCAGGGCTTTTTCAGCCGCGGATCGGGATGGAGGATGATGCTGCGCAATGTCATGGCGTTGATCTAGGGCAAGCCTTGGCGTTGCGCAACAAGTCGCTATGCTGCGGCGGGCAGCAGGAAAGGGATCCTCATGGCCAGACCCGATTTCGACGAGATCATCGACCGCACCGGCACCGCCTGTTCCAAATGGGACGACATGCAGGCGACCTATGGCGTGGCGCCGGGCGATGGCATCGCGATGTGGGTGGCGGACATGGATTTCCGCCCGCCGGCCTCGGTCCAGCGCGCGGTCGAGCAGATGGCCGACCATGGCGTCTATGGCTATCCGGGCGCGCATGCGGGCTATGACGACGCGATCCGCTGGTGGATGGCGAACCGCCACGGCTGGGAGATCGCGCCGGACTGGATCCTGACCGCGCATGGGCTGGTCAACGGCACCGCGATTTGTGTCGATGCGCTGACCGCGCCGGGCGACGGGGTGATCCTGATGACCCCGGTCTATCACGCCTTTGCCCGCGTCATCCGTGCCTCGGGCCGCGAGGTGGTGGAATTGCCGCTGGCCCTGCGGGACGGCGAATACCGCATGGACTGGCAGGGCTGGGCCGGCCGCCTGACCGGGCGCGAGCGGATGCTGATCCTGTGTTCGCCGCATAATCCCGGCGGCCGGGTCTGGAGCGCGCAGGAACTGCGCGAGGTCGCGGATTTCTGCGCCGAGCGCGACCTGATCCTGGTTTCGGACGAAATTCACCATGATCTGGTCCTGCCCGGGGCGCCGCGCCATTCGGTGCTGGCCAAGGTGGCCCCCGATGCCGCGCCGCGCCTGATCACGCTGACCGCCGCGACCAAGACCTTCAATATCGCCGGCGCCCATATCGGCAATCTCATCATCGAGGATGCGGGCCTGCGCAAGCGCATCCGGGACAGGATGTCGGCCCTGGGCATCTCTCCGGGCCTGTTCGGGCTGGGCATGGTCGCCGCCGCCTATTCGCCCGAAGGCGCCGAATGGGTCGATGCGCTGGTGCAATATCTGGACGGCAACCGGCAGATATTCGACCGGGGCGTGAACGCGATTCCCGGGCTGCGCTCGATGCCCTTGCAGGCGACCTATCTGGCCTGGGTCGATTTCGCCGGCACTGGCATGGCGCGGGACGAATTCACCCGCCGGGTCGAGAAGAACGCCCGTATCGCGGCCAACCATGGCACCAGCTTCGGGCTGGGTGGCGAAAGCTTCCTGCGCTTCAACCTCGCCACCCCGCGCGCCCGCGTGACCGAGGCGGTGGCACGCCTGCAAGAGGCGTTCGGCGACCTGCAATGAACGGCCGGGCGGGCGCCGTGCCCGCCCGCAACCCGCGCGCGCCTAGCGGAAGATCACATAGGTCGACAGCACGACCAGCACCACCATAAGGCCGACGGGTTTTGCCATCCGCCAGGGCGTCATGTCCACCGGGCTGTCGCCGGGCGGCGTCCAGGACCGGTCCATCGGCCGCATCCGGCCGATCAGCAGCATGATGCTGACATTCAGCACGAACAGGACGAACATCACATGCAGATAATGCGGATAGCCGTCCTCGCCCAGTGACGGCTTCAGCACGAACTGGCTGAGGATATAGAGCACCACCCCCGAGGCCAGGCCGATCTTGGCGGCGATCGGCGGCACGGTTTTCGACAATATGCCGACCACGACAATGGTCAGGATCGGGATCGAATAGGCGCCGTTCACCTCTTGCAGATAGCCGAACAGGCCCTGCGGCGCATGGGCGATCGAGGGGGCGATCAGCATGGCGGCAACCGCCAGCACCATGCCAAAGGCCTTGCCGGCGCTGACCACCTGCGGATCCGTCGCCTCGGGCCGGAAGAAGCGGCGATAGATATCCATCCCGAACAGCGTCACCGAACTGTTCAGCGCCGAGTTGAAGGAGCTGAGGATCGCGCCGAACAGCACGGCGGCGAAAAAGCCGCGCAGCCAGACCGGCAGCACCTCGTTCACCAGTCGCGGATAGGCCTGGTCGGCCATGTCCAGATCGCCCTGGAACAGATGCCAGGCGATGATGCCGGGCAGCACCACGATCAGCGGCCCGAGGATCTTGAAGCAGGCGGCGTAAAGCAGGCCCTTTTGCGCCTCGACCAGGTTCTTGGCGCCCAATGCGCGCTGGATGATCGCCTGATTGGTGCCCCAGTAGAACAGCTGCACCAGCATCATGCCGGTAAAGATGGTGGCCAGCGGGACCGAGCTGTCCGGCCCGCCCGCGGCCACGAACTTGTCCGGGTTTTCGCTGTAGAGCGTGGAGATCCCCTCGACCAGGCTGCCATTGCCGATGGCCAGCAGGCCGAACACCGGGATCAGGACGCCGCCGATCATCAGCCCGATGGCATTGATCGTGTCCGAGACCGCGACCGCCTTGAGCCCGCCGAAGATCGCGTAGATCGAGCCGATGGAGCCGATGGCCCAGACCGTCAGCCACAGCGCCACCGTGTTGGAAACGCCCAGCGTGCCCGGCACGTCGAACATGGTGGCAAGGGCCAGCGCGCCGGAATAGAGCACGATCGGCATCAGCACGATCACATAGCCCGACAGGAACAGGATCGAGGTGATGACCTTGGTCTGCGTGTCATAGCGTTCTTCGAGAAAGCCGGGGATGGTGCTGATGCCGCTGCGCAGATAGCGCGGGATCAGCAGAAGCGCGGTGACCACCATGGCGATGGCGGCCAGCGTTTCCCAGGCCATGACCAGCACGCCCTCGGAATAGGACTGACCGTTCAACCCGACCATCTGCTCGGTCGAGAGGTTGGTCAGCAAGAGCGAGCCTGCGATGACCGGCGCGGTCAGCGAACGCCCGGCCAGGAAATAGCCCTCGGATTGATTCTCGTCGGTGTCGCGCGTCCGGTAATAGGACAGCAGCGCGACAAGGCCGGTAAAGCCGATGAATGAAAGGATGCTCAGTGCCGACATCTTGCCTCCTTCTCAAGAAAAATGCGCATCAGCGGCCTGACGGCGCACACCGATGCGGGTAAGTATATGGAATTCCAGCCTGCGCCAAACCCTCGCCGCATCGCAACGCTTTTCTTGCCCATGGGCGGAGTTCCCCGACGTCCTCGCTCCGGGCGGTCAGCCCTGCTTGTCGGTGCGATAGGCGGCGGGGCTGGTGCCGGTCCATTTCAGAAAGGCGCGGTGAAAGGCGCTTGGTTCGGCATAGCCCAGCCTTGCGGCGATTTCCGCGACCTTCAGCCTGCCTTCGGCCAGCATGATGCGCGCCTGCGCCTGCCGGATCTCGTCGCGGATGGCGGAAAGGCTCTGCCCCTCGGCGCGCAGCCGGCGGCGCAGGGTGGCGGGCGACAGGCGCAGATCGGCGGCAAGCCGGTCAAGGGTCGGCCAGTCCTCGGGCGGGGTGGCGCGCAGCCGGGCGCGGAGGCGCGCGGACAGGCCCTGATCGTGGCGATAGCGGATCAGGATATTGGCCGGGGCGGCGCGCAGAAAGCCCTGCAGCGCCTTTTCGCTGCGAATCGGGGTCAGCGACAGGTAATGCGCGGCAAAGACCAGCCGGCTGCGCGGCTGGTCGAAATGCACCGGCGCGCCAAAGAACTGGTGGTAATCGCTGCGGTTTTCCGGCGCGGCGCAGGCGAAATCGACCCGCATCAGCGGAATCCGCCGTCCGACCAGCCAGCACATCACCCCCATCAGGATCAGCCAATAGGCGCGATAGGCGAAGGCCAGCCGGGGCCGGTCGCGGTCGGTCAGCACGATCTCGGCCAGCCCGTCCTTTTGCAGCAATTCGCCCGCCGGATCGTCCAGCACCACGCGCAGAAAGCTCAGCGCGCGCCGCAGGGCATGCTCCAGCGTGCGCGCGTGCAGGACGGCCTGGCACAAAAGGTTGAAACTGCCCGGCCGCATCGGCCGCGCGGCAAGGCCGAAGAATTCATCCTCGATCATGGCGGTGATGGCCAGCCACATGCGCCCGTATTGCAGGTTCGAGACCCGCTCGTTGCCCGAGGCGATGCCCGCCGCCGCCAGTGCCGGCGCGGGATCCAGCCCCCGCCGCGTCAGGGCCGCCAGCGCGTCCTGCACGAAACCGGCCGAGATGATGCGCCGTTCCATCGCGCCCCATATTGCAAATCCGATCAGATATTCTGTCCGGCAATGTCATTGTCTGCAATATGAAACCCGCTACCCTGCGGCCAGACTCACGGAGGCCGCATCCGGCGGAGAGTCGGCAGGAGGAGCGATCATGACCCAGACGATCACGGCCCGGGCGCGTCCCGGCTATCACGACGCCGTTGCGCGGTTCAGCATTCACGAAGCCATGGCCGGCTTGCAGGGCGATCTGGAAACCGGGCTGAACGCCTGCGTGGAATGCTGCGACCGCCATGCCGGCGCGGGTCGCGTGGCGCTGCGCTGCCTGACGGCTGACGAGGAACTGACCGAATACACGTTCGAGGATCTGCGCGATCTGTCGGCGCGCGCCGCCAATGTCTTTCACGCCCAGGGCATCCGGCCCGGCGACGTGATCGCGGGGCTGTTGCCGCGCCGGGTCGAACTGGTCGCCACCGTACTGGGCGCATGGCGGCTGGGGGCGGTCTATCAGCCGCTGTTCACCGCCTTCGGCCCCAAGGCGATCGAGCACCGGCTGGCGACCTCGGGCGCGAAGCTGGTGGTGACCATTGACGGGCAGCGCGCCAAGCTGGACGAAATCCCCGGCTGCCCGCCCGTCGCGGTGATCGGCGCGGATGCGGCGCCGGCCCCGGGCGATGTCGATTTCCGCGCCGCGCTGGACGCTGCCAGCCCCGAATTCGACCCCGTGATGCGCCGGGGCGAGGATCTGTTCATGATGATGTCCACCTCGGGCACCACCGGCCTGCCCAAGGGGGTGCCGGTGCCGCTGCGCGCGCTGCTGGCCTTTGGCGCCTATATGCGCGACGCCATCGGGCTGAACGAAACCGATACGTTCTGGAACATCGCCGATCCGGGCTGGGCCTACGGGCTTTACTATGCGCTGACCGGGCCGCTGCTGCTGGGCCAGCCGACGATCTTTTACGAGGGCGGGTTCACCGCCGAATCGACCTATCGCATCATCGACCGGCTGGGCGTGACCAGCCTGGCCGGGTCGCCGACCGCCTTCCGGCTTCTGATCGCGGCGGGGACAGAGGCGGCGGAGCCGGTCAAGGGAAGGCTGCGCGTGGTCAGTTCGGCGGGCGAGCCGCTGAACCCCGAGATCATCCGCTGGTTCGCGGAAAATCTGGGCGCGCCGATCCACGACCATTACGGCCAGACCGAGATGGGCATGTGCGTCAACAACCATCACGGGCTGGAGCATCCGGTGCGGGCGGGGTCCTCGGGGCTGGCCATGCCGGGCTATCGCGTCGTGGTGCTGGACGATGACGGGCGCGAGCTTGGCCCGAACCAGCCGGGCGTGCTGGCCATCGACATGGCGAAATCGCCGCTGATGTGGTTCTCGGGCTATCTGAACCAGGCGACGCCGGCGCTGGCGGGGGGCTATTACCGCACCGGCGACAGCGTGGAATTTGAGCCCGACGGCTCGATCAGCTTCATCGGGCGTTCGGACGATGTGATCACATCCTCGGGCTACCGGATCGGGCCGTTCGACGTGGAAAGCGCGCTGATCGAACATCCCGCCGTGGTCGAGGCCGCAGTGATCGGCGTGCCCGATCCCGAACGGACCGAAATCGTCAAGGCCTTCGTCATCCTTGCCAAGGGCTTCGAGGGCAGCGAAACTCTGGCCGAGGAATTGCGCGCCCATGTGAAAAAGCGCCTTTCGGCGCATGCCTATCCGAAACTGATCGATTTCGTGGCCGATCTGCCCAAGACGCCCAGCGGCAAGATTCAGCGCTTTATCCTGCGCAAGGCCGAGGTCGAGAAACAGGCGCAAGCATAAGGACGGATGAATGCGGATCGAGAACAGCACCTTTCTGATCACCGGCGCCGGCTCCGGCCTTGGCGCGGCGGTGGCGCGCATGGCGGTGGGCGCGGGCGCGCGCGCCGTGCTGCTGGACGTGAATGCCGATGCCGGGCAGGCGCTGGCTGACGAACTGGGCGCGGCGGCGATCTTTGTCCACGCCGATGTCACCAGCGCCGAGCAGGGGCAGGCCGCGATCCGCGCAGCCCTTGACGCCTTTGGCGGCATCGACATCGCGGTGAACTGCGCCGGCGTCGCCCCGGGCGAACGCATCGTCGGCCGCGAAGGCCCGCACGATCTGGACAGCTTCACCCGCGCGATCCAGATCAACCTGATCGGCACATTCAACATCCTGCGTCTGGCCGCCGATGCCATGGCCAGGAACGAGCCGGGGCAGGGCGGCGAGCGCGGGCTGATCGTCAACACCGCCTCGGTCGCGGCCTTTGACGGGCAGATCGGGCAGGCGGCCTATGCGGCCTCCAAGGGCGGTGTCGCCGCCATGACCCTGCCCGCCGCGCGGGAGCTGGCGCGGTTCGGCATCCGGGTCATGACCATCGCGCCCGGCATATTCAGGACACCGATGATGGCCGGCATGAGCCAGGAGGTGCAGGACAGCCTTGGCGCCGCCGTTCCCTTTCCGCCGCGCCTGGGCGAGCCCGAGGAATATGCCGCGCTGGTGCGCCATATCGCCGAAAACCAGATGCTGAACGGCGAAGTCATCCGCTTGGACGGCGCCATCCGCATGGCCCCGAAATAGGCCCCGAAACAAGGAGTAACCCCATGGATCACGATCCCATCGTCATTACCGGCGCCGCGCGCACGCCCATGGGCGGGTTTCAGGGCGATCTGGCCGGCGTTCCCGCCGCCGATCTGGGCGCCGCGGCGATCAGCGGCGCGCTGGCGGGCGCGGGGCTGGATGCCGATGCCGTGCAGGAAATCCTCATGGGCTGCGTGCTGCCCGCCGGGCAGGGTCAGGCCCCGGCGCGTCAGGCGGCGCTGCAGGCCGGACTGCCGCTTGGGGCGGGCGCGACCACGGTGAACAAGATGTGCGGCTCGGGGATGAAGGCCGCGATGCTGGGCCATGACGCGATTCTGGCGGGCAGTGCCGATATCGTCGTCGCGGGCGGCATGGAAAGCATGTCGAACGCGCCCTATCTGCTGCCCAAGGCGCGCGGCGGCTACCGCATGGGTCACGGTCAGGTCATGGATCACATGTTTCTGGACGGGCTTGAGGACGCCTATGACAAGGGCCGCCTGATGGGCACATTCGCCGAGGATTGCGCCCAGTCCTATCAGTTCACGCGCGAGGCGCAGGACGAATATGCCATTACCTCGCTCACCCGCGCGCAAAAGGCCATCGAGGCCGGCCATTTCACCGCCGAAATCACGCCCGTCACGGTGAAATCCCGCAAGGGCGAGGTTACGGTCGCGATCGACGAACAGCCCGGCAAGGCGCGGCTGGACAAGATCCCGACGCTGAAGCCAGCCTTTCGCGACGGCGGCACGGTGACGGCGGCGAACAGTTCCTCGATCTCGGACGGGGCGGCGGCGCTGGTCCTGATGCGCGCGTCCGAGGCCGAGCGGCGCGGCCTGACCCCGCGTGCGCGCATCCTTGGCCATGCCACTCATGCCGACAGGCCCAGCCTGTTCCCGACCGCGCCCATCGGCGCCATCGGCAAGCTCATGGACCGCACCGGCCTGAGCCGCGCCGATATCGACCTGTGGGAGGTGAACGAGGCTTTCGCCGTCGTTGCCATGGCCGCCATGCGCGATCTTGGCCTGTCCCATGACGCGGTGAACATCCATGGCGGCGCCTGCGCGCTTGGCCATCCCATCGGCGCATCCGGCGCGCGCGTCATGGTGACGCTGCTGGCTGCGCTGGAAACCCACGGCCTGCGCCGCGGCGTCGCCTCGCTCTGCATCGGCGGCGGCGAGGCCACCGCCATCGCCATCGAAAGGCTGAACTGATGCTGACCGGGGAACAGGAACAGATCCGCGACGCCGCCCGCGATTTTGCCCAGGGGGTGCTGGCCCCCGGCGCCGCGATGCGCGACCGCGAAAGCGCATTCCCGCGCGACGAGCTGCGCCAGATGGGTGAGCTGGGCTTTCTTGGCATGCTGGTCCCCGAAGCGCATGGCGGATCGGATACCGGCACCACCGCCTATGCGCTGGCGATCGAGGAAATCGCCGCCGCCGACGGGGCCTGCTCCACCATCATGTCGGTGCATTCATCCGTGGGCTGCGTGCCGATCCTGAAATACGGGACCGAGGATCAAAAGGCGCGTTTCCTGCCGCGCCTTGCCTCGGGCGAATGGATCGGCGGCTTTGCCCTGACCGAGCCGCAGGCCGGCTCGGACGCCTCGGCGCTGAAGACCCGTGCCCGGCGCGATGGCGATCATTATGTGATCGACGGGGCCAAGCAGTTCATCACCTCGGGCAAGAACGGGCAGATGATCATCGTCTTTGCGGTCACCGATCCCGAAGCCGGCAAAAAGGGCATCTCGGCCTTTATCGTGCCCACCGACACGCCGGGCTACGAGGTGGTCGGGGTGGAAAGAAAGATGGGCCTGCACAGTTCGGACACCTGCGCGCTGGCATTCGCCGACATGCGCATTCCGGTCGAAAACCGTCTGGGCGAGGAAGGGCAGGGCTACCGGATCGCGCTGGCCAATCTTGAGGGCGGGCGCATCGGCATCGCCGCGCAGGCGGTCGGCATGGCGCGCGCCGCATATGAGGCCGCGCTGGCCTATGCCCGCGACCGCATCGCCTTTGGCCGCCCGATCGCCGAACATCAGGCCGTGGCCTTCAAGCTGGCCGACATGGCGACGCAGATCGACGCCGCCCGCCTGATGGTGCTGCGCGCGGCCATGCTGCGCGAGGCCGGCAAGCCCTGCCTGCGCGAGGCCAGCATGGCCAAGCTGTTCGCCTCGGAAATGGCGGAGCAGGTGTGTTCGCAGGCGATCCAGATCCATGGCGGCTATGGCTATCTGGCGGATTACCCCGTCGAGCGCATCTATCGCGATGTCCGCGTGACCCAGATCTACGAAGGCACCAGCGAGGTCCAGCGCCTGGTGATCGCGCGCGATCTTTAGCCCGTTCCGTCATGCCCGTCAGATCGTCCGGGTCACCTTGCTCAGATGCGGCGGCTTGTCGGGATCAAGCCCGCGGCGCCGCGCCAGCGCCTCGATGAAGCCGTAGAAACCCGCCATCGAAACCAGCGGCGCGACCAGCGGGTGCAGCCCCTCGACCTGCGGCAGCCGTACCGTTCCCGCCACCTCGGCGCCGGTCAGGAACACATCCGCGCCCTGTGCCGCCAGCCGCCCGGCGGTGGCTTTCAACTGCGACAGGGCGGCGTCCTCGATCCCCAGAGCCAGCACCGGGAAATGCGCCTGCACGATGGCCGAAGGGCCATGCAGCACCTCGGCCGCCGAATAGGCCGAGGCATGGATGCCGCAGGTTTCCTTGAATTTCAGCGCCGCCTCGCAGGCGATGGCGAAGCCGGGGCCGCGGCCCAGCACATAGGCGGAATCGGCCCGCGCCATCCGCGCCGAAAGCGGCGACCAGTCCAGCCCGATCGCCTGCTCGAATGCCTCGGGCAGGGCGGCGATGGCATCCTGCAGGACATGGTCGTCGCACCATTCGGCCAGCAGCGACAGCCCGGCCAGCACCGAACAGACAAAGGTCTTGGTGGCGGCGATGCTTTTTTCCTCGCCCGCCTGCAGCGGCAGGCAATGGGCCGAGGCCCGCGCCATCGGGCTGTTTTCGGCATTGGTGATCGCGATGGAGAGCGCGCCCCCCTGACCCGAGGCGCGCATCATCTCGACCCCGTCGGGGCTGCGGCCGGATTGGGAAATCCCCATGCAGACCGCCTTGCCCAGCCGCAGGGGCCGGCGATAGACCGAGGCGATGGACGGCCCGACCGAGGCCACCGGTACCCCCGCCTCCAGCTCATAGGCGTATTTCAGATAGGTCGCCGCATGGTCCGACGAGCCGCGCGCGACCGTCACCACCAGCGCGGGATCCTTGCGGCGCAGCGCGGCGGCGGCCTCCTGCACCGCCTCGCGGGACCTGTCCAGAAAGCGGGCGGCGGCGGCGGGGATCTCGGCCACTTCGCGGGCCATGTGGGTCTGGCTCATGCGGTCTTCCTTTCGCGTGCCGGCGCGGCGTCCCGGCTGGCTGCATCTGGGCGGTTTCCGCTACGATGCCACGAAGGGCCGGGCGCGGATAGCTGGCTGTCACGCGCCCGCATGATGCGTCAGGGCCGGACCGGAAAGCCCCCGCCGCGCGGATGCGGCGGGGGCGGGCTATACCTTCGGGGGCGCGTTAGTGGCTGTGGCGCGCCAGTTCGGCCAGCCGCGCCTCGGCGGCCTCGTCGATTTCCAGATCGTCAGTGCCGATGCCGGCATCGGGGTCGTCATAGACGGCATGATCCAGCTTGCCCTCGGATTTGGCGACGATGGTGGTCACCACCGCGTCGCCGGTGATGTTCACCGCCGTGCGGATCATGTCCATCAGCCGGTCGACGCCCAGGATCAGGGCGATCCCCTCGATCGGCAGGCCGACCTGGGTCAGCACCATGGTCAGCATGACCAGCCCGACCCCCGGCACGCCCGCTGTCCCGATCGAGGCCAGAACCGCCATGGCGATCACCGTCAGATAGCCCGACATGCCCAGATCGACGCCATAGACATTGGCCAGGAACACCGTGGCCACGCCCTGCATGATCGCCGTGCCGTCCATGTTGATCGTGGCGCCGAAGGGAACGGTGAACGATGCGACCGAATTGTCCACCCCCATCCGCTGCGTCGTGCAGCGATAGGTCACCGGGATGGTCGCGTTGGAACTGGCGGTGGAAAAGGCAAAGATCTGCGCCGGCCGGATCTTGGTGATGAAGGTCAGCGGGTTCAGCCCCGATACCAGCCGCAGGATCAGCATCAGGGTCACGAACAGGTGCAGAAGCAGCGCCCCGGTCAGCGTCACCACATAGGCCAGCACCGGGATGAACAGGTCGATCCCCTCCTTGGCGAAGGCCCGCGCGATCAGGCAGAAGACGCCGTAGGGGGCGAATGCCATGACGATGCTGACCACCTTCATCATCAGGTCGTTCATGTATTCGCAGGCTTTCGCGAAGCCCTCGGACTGCTCGCCCAGCATCAGCGCGGCGATGCCCACGACGATGACATAGAAGATGATCTGCAGCATGTCGCCGGTCGCCAGCGCCGCCACCGGGTTCGAGGGTACGATATTGGCGAAGACCTGCCAGACCGAGGGCGCCTCGGCCGCGGTGACGCCGGATGTGTCGACGCCCTCCATGACGAAGCCCTCGCCCGGGCCGATCAGCAGGCCCAGCAGGATCGCGGTGGCAATGGCGATGGCGGTGGTCAGGATATAAAGCACGAAGGACTTGCCGCCGACCCGCCCCAGCACCCGGATATCGCCGATCCCCAGCACGCCGCAGATCAGCGAGAACACGACCAGCGGCACGACCAGCATCTTGAGCCCGTTCACGAAGGCCGTGCCGATCATGTAGAAGATCCCGTCCACCAGCCAGGCATTCAGGCTTGCCGAGCCGGTCATGTTCAGGATCGCGCCAAGCACCAGCCCGCCGACCATGCCCAGCATGATCTTGCTTGTCAGCGACATGCCGTTGAACTTCGGTATCGTTTCCGTCATGGCTTGGTTAACCCCGCTGTTGTGTTGCCTATCTGTCTGTCGTGGCACTGCCGTGCCCCCGGCAGGCGTTTCGACGGCTTGCGGGGGCCGGTTTTCTTTCAGGGTGTCGATTGCACCGCGATCCCTACCCGCCGGTCAAGTGCCGAGTTGCGATCACGGCCGGGAATCCGGCAAGGCGGGCCAATTTCGTGCCGTCACCGGGCAATATTGCCCATGTCGCGCAGCCCGGAAGGGGGCGGTTGCCGCGATGCGGCGAATCATTGGCGGCTGGTGCAACCGCCAGTTTCGTCTGTCGGGTATCTCTGGCTTTCCGTCGGAGTTCTGGCCCGAACGATTTTTCAGCCGCGGTCACACCATCGACGCTTTGAGCCCATGTTGCACGATTTCTGTTTCGCAGCGAATGTTGGCTGTCAGGAGGCGGTCAAAACCTTCAACAAGGTCCTGGGTTTGGACCGGGGTTTTTGGTACCCTCCGATGAGGTAGTTTGCGCATGCTCCAAAAAACGAGCGTTTAGGTCACGCTGACCCTAGCGGATCATGGACTTGAATCGCTACTGTCCCGTTGCTTTTGTTAGATCTACCCCATTCGAAAAGATCGCCATCATCGAAGGTCGCGACTGGCACGGCCTGGCGAGCGAGAAACGATTGGAAATCGCGAGCGATGTGATCGACCGACTGTGCCAAAGGTCTTGCAAACACGAACTTGTGGGTGATTTCTGGTTTGGTCAGATATACTGTGAACTTCTTGCCCTCTTGCGACTGCGAGACCACCTCGAACTCATGAATGGCCCCGAACGTCCAGTCTCCGAACTGGCCGTAGCTATAGCCCACCAGCTTCGAAAATTCGGCCATCTCGCTCTCGAACAGGCCCTCAAAACGGATCGAATTGCTATCTTGAATCGACGCCAGGGCAAAGTAATCCCGCATGAAGCGGTGGAAATCGAGCAAGGCGATACTGGTCGTCTTGCAGCGATCACTCCCAAGAATATTCAGAAAATACTGTGCGCAGACCCAACACTCTTTCGCCCATGCCTCCAGCGGTGCATCGAGATTAATCGTTGCGCCGAACAATTGGCCTTGCGCGACCTCGACACTCACAGAGACCGGACCGAACGAACTCCAGTTGGTCAGTGCCAACAGTCCGGCTTGCTCAATGAAAGGCCGCTCTTCCTGAAGATCGAACTGGACATTCAGTTGTACTGTCTGGTGGTTGTCGATGTTTCCTGGCTCGGTGACGATGTCGATATGCCCCGCCTTGACCCTGATCCTGAATTCTGGGTGCTCCAAGGGTATCATCGAAGGTGCCCATGCAAGACCCGGCAACTCGATCTCGTCGCCGTTGCTGGATCGTAATTTTACAGTGACCGGACGTCCTTCATGGGTGAATCTGACCCTGCCATCGGTCAGTTCCTGTAGAGGAGTGCTCGCTTTGATCCCGAACCGGGTATCGAAAAGTTTGAAACTCGTAACCGGAAGGTCGGCGAGCAGACCGATCTCATGCATCACGACGTCCGCATGGGATTTCAGCGGACCAAGCTCGAAATTTCCGGTATGCGTCTCCGTCTCATAGCCGACGGAATCTACATGTTTGCGCTTCTCCAGTGTGTAGGCATCCCCACCGCAGGTCGCTAGCACAGCGAGAACCCAGTCGACCGGATTGCACGATAGACGATCTGCGGCTGTGAACTTCACCGTCACCGTCTTCTTGTAGAGAGGCGCGTCACCCGCCTGCCGTGCCCGCTTCAGGTAATTACGTATTTCGTCCTTCCAGATGTGCTTGCCGTAGAGGACCGGTTTGCCTGTTTTGTTATAGTGGAACAGGAATACGAAGCTTGGCAGCGGCGATTTCGCGGCTTTCACCGCGTTCGAAAGCTTGACCGTCGTTTCAGCCTTCTTGCCACGGGTTGTCTTGATCTGCGCAAAACAGGAAATGAGATGCGTTTGAAGGTCCGCCGGGAGGATATTGTTCTGAGGCGGCGTGATCTCCAGGATGTGGTCCCAACCATGCTGGTCGTCCAAAGCTGGGTTAACCACGGCTTCGACCGAAACATCAGGTCCCGTGCACAAACTCGCAAATCGCCACTGACCGTTTCGACCCTGATTTGTCATTCAAAAAATTGCCTTCGATACTGAGCTAGCCGACAACCCTGCATTACCTCGAAAACAAGGCCGGTGCGGTGATAAGAACAAGCAGGGTAGGAATAGTATAGAAGCGCATTCACCGAATCAAAAACAACCGTTTGGTGAACGGTTCACCAGACCAGACATTGGTACACATGCAGCGAATGTCTGAAAAGTCCGCATGGCAGACACATCTCCTCGGGCACAGCAAGGCAGCTTTGGCCGGGGCCTGAGGCGGAACTGTCCGTCAGGCATAGGGATGCGGCGCGCCATGGGTCAGAAACTGCTGGCATCTGGCCGTCAGATGACCAGCACGCCGCTATGGCTTTCCGCCTTGTGCTCGGGCTCGACATGGATGGTGACCATCGCATCGGGCACTCGGGTCTTCAGCGCCTGTTCGATCCGGTCGCAGATGTCATGGGCGGCCGCGACCGTGGTCTGGCCGTCCACCACCAGATGAAAGTCGATGAAGGTGCGCGGGCCGGCATGGCGGGTGCGCAGGTCGTGGGCCTCGATCGCGCCATTGCCGGCGGTCAGGATGGCGGCGCGGATATCGGTCAGCATGTCCTCGCCCACGGCCTCGTCCATCAGCCCGGAGAGCGAGCTGATCATGACCTTCCAGCCGGACCACAGGATGTTCAGCGCGACCAGCGCCGCCAGCAGCGGATCCAGCACCGCCCAGCCGGTCAGCGCGACCAGCGCCACGCCGATCACCACCCCGGCCGAGGTCACCACATCCGCCCGCAGGTGATGCCCGTCCGCGATCAGCGCCGGCGATTTCAGCGCCCGCCCCCGCCGGATCAGCAGCCGGCACCACAGCGCATTGCCAAGGCTGGCGACCGTGGTCACCAGCAGGCCAAGGAAGGGCGCGTCCAGCGGCTGCGGCGCGCGCAGCCCTTGCCATGCTTCGTGCAGGATCAGCAGCGCGGCGGTGATGATCATCACCCCCTCCAGCACGGCGCTGAAGAATTCGGCCTTGTGGTGGCCATAGGGGTGGGTATCGTCCGGCGGCCGCGCGGCATAGCGGATGGCGACCAGCGCCGCGAGCGCCGTCGCCACGTTCACCGTGCTTTCCAGCGCATCCGACAGCAGCGCGACCGAGCCGGTCAGCCACCAGGCCAGCGTCTTCAGCGCCAGCACCGCCAGGCCGACAAGAATGCTGCCAATGGCGATCCGTTCGGTTCTGGACATGGGTTTCCCCTTCTTGGGCGGATGCCCGGCGTTTCTAGCGGCGCCGGTCGTCCGGGCCAACCCGGAACCGTGTCCGGGTCAGGACGCAATTCGGGGATGCGCTTCACACGGCGTAACGCGTTTTCCCCTCGGAATGCCAGAGCGTGGCGATTGACGGCGATATGGTCATGTTCGAAGGGACCGACTGGGCCATCGAATAGCAGCCGCGCGCGATCCGCAAACGCCCCCGGACGGGGGCGCCTGCGCATCGCAAGGGTCAGCCGGAACATTGCAATCAGGGCCAATGGCCGGTGCGAAATCGCGCTGTCCCGGCCGTCACTGGGCCGGGATCGCGGCCAGATCGTCGGTCTCGGCGATCGGGTGTTTCAGATGCGGCAGCATCTCTTTCGGGCAGACCTGCAGGAAATGCTGCTTTTCCTCTTCCCAGTTCTGCAGGATATCCTCGGCCCGGCGGGACAGGGTTTCCTGGTGGTGGCGCCCGATCAGGGCCTTGAGCTGCTCTTCCCAATGGGCCTGCGTCACCGGGCAGAGAACCAGCGTCTCGGCGTTGATATAGTCGCGCGCGACGCCTTCGGGGTCATAGAGATAGGCCATGCCGCCGGTCATGCCGGCGCCGAAATTGGCGCCGATCCGGCCCAGGATCACGGCCGTGCCGCCGGTCATGTATTCGCACCCGTTCGAGCCGCAGCCCTCGATCACCACGGTGGCGCCGCTGTTGCGGACCGCGAAACGCTCGCCCGCGCGGCCGGCGGCGAACAGATAGCCGGCGGTGGCGCCATAAAGGACCGTATTGCCGATGATCGTGTTCTCGGCCGCGACCAGCCGGCTGGCCATGGGCGGGCGCACGGTGATGGTGCCGCCCGACAGCCCCTTGCCGACATAGTCGTTCGCGTCGCCCGACACCTCGAGCTTCAGCCCCGGCGCGGCGAAGGCGCCCAGCGACTGCCCGGCGCTGCCGGTCAGCCGCACGGTCAGATGGTCGGGCTGCAGCTTGTTGCGCATGCCAAAGGCCTGAACGATCATCGAGCTGGTGCGCGTGCCGATGGTGCGCAGCGTGTTCCTGACCGCATAGCTCAGCTGCATCTTTTCGCCATCGGTAAAGAAACGCTCGGCATCGCGGATGATTTCCGCATCCAGCGTGTCGGGCACCGCATTGCGCGGGCGCGAGCGGTCATAGACGATCTTGTCGCTGCCATCGACGGTGATCAGGAGCGGGTTCAGGTCCAGATCGTCCAGCGACTTGTCGCCGCGGCTGACCTGGGTCAGCAGGTCCGCGCGGCCGATCACCTCGTCGAGCGAGCGCGCGCCGATGCTGGCCAGGATCTCGCGCACTTCGGTGGCGTAGAAGGTGATCAGGTTGACCACCTTGTCGGCCGAGCCGGTGAACATGGCGCGCAGCTTTTCGTCCTGGGTGCAGACGCCCACCGGGCAGGTGTTCGACTGGCACTGGCGCACCATGATGCAGCCCATGGCGATCAGCGCGGCGGTGCCGATGCCGTATTCCTCGGCCCCCATCATCGCCGCCATGACGATGTCGCGGCCGGTGCGCAGGCCCCCGTCGGTGCGCAGCGTCACCCGGTCGCGCAGCCGGTTCATGGCCAGTACCTGATGCGCCTCGGTCAGGCCCATTTCCCAGGGCAGGCCGACGAACTTGATCGAGGTGGCGGGGCTGGCGCCGGTGCCGCCATTATGGCCGGAAATCAGGATCACGTCGGCCTTGGCCTTGGCCACGCCGGCCGCGATCGTGCCGACGCCGGAACTGGCGACCAGCTTGACGGTGATCTTGGCGCGCGGGTTGATCTGCTTGAGATCATAGATCAGCTGCGCCAGATCCTCGATGGAATAGATGTCATGATGCGGCGGAGGTGAAATCAGCGTCACCCCCTTGGTCGCGTGGCGCAGCCGCGCGATCAGTTCGGTGACCTTCATGCCGGGTAGTTGCCCGCCCTCGCCGGGCTTGGCGCCCTGGGCGATCTTGATCTCCAGTTCCTCGCAGGCGTTCAGATATTCCGCCGTGACGCCAAAGCGGCCGCTGGCGACCTGCTTGATCTTGGCGCAGGGATTGTCGCCATTGGGCAGGGGCGAGCTGTGCGCCGGATCCTCGCCGCCCTCGCCGCTGTCGGATTTCGCGCCGATGCGGTTCATGGCGATGTTCAGCGTCATATGCGCCTCGGGCGAGAGGGCGCCAAGGCTCATCCCCGGGGTCACGAAACGCTTGCGGATCGAGGTGATCGATTCCACCTCTTCCAGCGGGACGGGTTTGCCCAGCGGCTTGATGTCCAGCAGATCGCGCAGATGGATCGGCGGGTTCGCCCGCATGGCGCCGGTGAACTGCTTCCAGACGTCATAGCTGGCCTTTTCGCAGGCGATCTGCAGCAGCCGCATGGTATTGGCTTCCCAGGCGTGCTTTTCGCCCGAGCGCCGCGCCTTGTAGAAGCCGCCCACCGGCAGCAATTCGCTGGCCGGCGAGGCAAAGCCACGCGCATGGACCTGTTCCAGCTGGCGCTGGATGCCGTGCAGGCCGATCCCCGAGATGCGGCTTTGCATGCCGGGGAAATATTCCGCCACCATGGCGCGCGAGAGGCCCACCGCCTCGAAGTTCAGCCCGCCGCGATAGGAGGACAGGACCGAGATCCCCATCTTGGCCATGATCTTCAGAAGGCCCGCGTCGATCGCGTCGCGATAGCTGTTCATGGCGTCGAACAGATTGGCATGCAGCAAGCCGCGCTCGATCCGGTCGCTGATCGAATCCTGCGCCAGATAGGGGTTCACCGTGGTCGCGCCGCAGCCGATCAGCACCGCGAAGTAATGCGGGTCGATACATTCCGCGCTGCGCACATTGATCGAGCTGAAGGTGCGCAGCCCCTTGCGCGTCAGCCAGCTATGGACGGCGCTGGTCGCCAGGATCATCGGCATGGCGATGCGGTCCGGCCCCTGATGCTCGTCGGTCAGCACCAGCTGCCCGGCACCCGAGCGCACGGCATCCTCGGCCTCGGCCCGGATGCGCGCCAGTTCGCGGCCCAGTGCCTCCTGGCTGTCGCCGGCCGGAATCGTGCAGTCGATCCGCGTCACCGCCTCGCCAAAGGTCTCGCACATCTCGGCCAATTCGGAATTTGTGACAAAGGGGCTTTCCAGCACCAGGATTTCGGTCTGGCTGCTGGATTCGTCGAGCACGTTCTTGAGATTGCCGAACCGCGTCTTGAGGCTCATTACCCGGGTTTCGCGCAAGCTGTCGATCGGCGGGTTGGTCACCTGGCTGAAGTTCTGGCGGAAGAAATGCGACAGCGGCCGGTACTGACCCGACAGCACCGCCGGCGGCGTGTCATCGCCCATCGAGGCGATCGCCTCCTTGCCGTCCTCGGCCATCGGCGCCAGAACCTGCTCGATCTCTTCGACCGTATAGCCGGCGGCGATCTGGCGCCGGCGCAGGGCCTCGCCGGTAAAGGCCGCGTTCTCGGGCAGATCCTTCATCATGTGGCTCAGATCGATGACCTTCTCGATCCATTCGCCAAAGGGCTGGGCGGCGGCCAGCAGGTCCTTGATCTCGCGGTCGCTGTAGAGCCGGCCCTCGACCATATCGACGGCGATCATCTGGCCCGGCCCCAGGGCACCCTTGGCGCGGACCTCGGCCTCGTTGATCGGCACCATGCCCGCTTCGGAGCCGGCGATCAGCATGTTGTCGGCGGTGACCACATAGCGCATCGGCCGCAGCCCGTTGCGGTCCAGCCCGCCGCAGACCCAGCGTCCGTCGGTCATCGCCAGCGCCGCCGGCCCGTCCCAGGGCTCCATCACCGCGTTGCAATAGGCATACATGTCGGCCCATGCCTTTGGCATGTCGGTGGTGGCCTTGGACCAGGCTTCGGGCACCAGCATGGTCTTGGTCATCGGCGCCGAACGACCCGAGCGGACCATCACCTCGAACACCGCATCCAGCGCCGCCGAATCCGAGGAACCCGCCGGGATGATCGGTTTCACCTCTTCGGCCATCTCGCCGAAGGTGTTCGATGCCATGCGGATTTCATGGCTGCGCATCCAGTTGGAATTGCCCTTGAGCGTGTTGATCTCGCCGTTATGGGCCAGCATGCGGAAAGGCTGGGCCAGCCACCATTGCGGGAAAGTGTTGGTCGAATAGCGCTGGTGATAGATGGCGAAGGCGCTTTCGAACCGCTCATCCTTGAGGTCGGGATAGAATTCCGCCACCTGCTCGGCCAGCATCATGCCCTTGTAGATGATCGAGCGGCAGGACAGCGAGGCAAAGTAAAGCTGGCTGATCTGCGCCGCCACGGCGGCCTTTTCGATGCGGCGGCGGATGATGTACAGTTCGCGCTCGAACTGTTCCTCGTCGATATCCTTGTCGCAGCGGATCAGGATCTGTTCGATCTCGGGGCGGGTGGCATTGGCCTTTTCGCCCAGAACGGCGGTGTTCACCGGCACGTGGCGCCAGCCATAGATGTAATGGCCCATGCGCAGAACCTCGGATTCCACGATCGTGCGGCAGGCCTCCTGCTGGGCGAAATTGGTGCGCGGCAGGAATGCCTGGCCGACCGCGATCAGCTTGTCGCGGTCGGGCTCATGCCCGGTGCGGCGGACCTGATCGTAAAAGAACGGCACCGGGATCTGCACATGGATGCCGGCGCCGTCGCCGGTCTTGCCATCCGCGTCAACCGCGCCGCGATGCCAGATCGCCTTCAGCGCGCTGATGCCGCTGTCCACGACCTTGCGACTGGCCTTGCCGTCGATGGCCACGACCAGACCGACCCCGCAGGAGGAATGCTCGTCCTCGGGGCGGTACAGGCTGTGCTCCGCCATCCAGGCGCGGCGGGCTTCTTCCTTGGCTTGCCAGTCTTGGGGCTGTCGGGTCACGGTCTTGTCTCCTGAACCAGAGATGCGTTGATGCGGGGCAGGCCGCCCTGTCGCGCACTGGTGGTCTTGTTGTCGGTCTTACCCGTCAATCCGGGCGGTTTCGGCTGGGCGATGCAGGTGGACCATCTGCAGGTCGCAATCATATTCCGGCGTGGTCGCGCCAAAGCCCGCCTCGCCTGGAAAGCTGAAGGTGACCGGGCTGTCATTCGATTCCTCGACCATGCCGGTCCAGTCCTCGGAGCGCTCGACCCCGCCATAGAAGCGGCCATGGGCGCGGCTGATGAACTGCTGCCCCTCGCGCCGGATCAGCGCCTCGCCGGTTTCGCTGAAGGTGGTCAGCTCGAAGCGGGTGATCTCCAGCGCCACGCCGTCGATGGTCACGCTTTCGCCGGGCAGTTCGTCCCGGCCGACATGGCGCAGCCGCTGGCCGTCATTCGACAGGGTCCAGAAATCGAAATCGTCGCGCCCGGTCTCGATCAGGGTCGAGAACGAGGCGTGATCCGCCGCCCGCGCCTCCAGCACGTCGCGGATGCCGTTGCGCAGGTTGGTGCTTTCCATCCAGCGCGTCTCGCGGTCGATGCGCGACTGATAGACCGGACCTTCCGGGGTAAAGATGGTGACGCGCTGATCGCCCGGCGTGTCGGCCGAGCAGCGGTAATGCTGCGAAACCGTGCAGCCGCGGTTCTGGATGGTGATCTCCAGCGTGCAGCCCTCGGGCGGGGTGAAGACCGCGGCCATGGCGGGCGGCGCGAAAATGGTCAGCAGCACTGCCATTCCCGCGAAGCCTGCCATCGCGGTCAGGCCGCGCGGGCCTGGCGCGCGCTGCATGCGGGCCGTGTCGATATCATGCGTCATGGTCACATCCCCTATTCGGCGGCGATACGCGCGGAATCGACCAGCCAGTTTGCGATGCTGTCGGCAGCCTCGCGCCCGTCGCGGATCGCCCAGACCACCAGTGAGGCGCCGCGCACGATGTCGCCCACGGCATAGACGCCGGGCAGGCTGGTCATATGGGTCTGGTAATCGGCCCTGATCGTGCCCCAGCGGGTGACCTCCAGCCCCTCGACGCCCCAGAGCCGGGGCAGGTCCTCGGGCTCGAAGCCAAGCGCCTTGATGACCAGATCGGCGGGCTCGTCGTAATCGGCGCCCTCGATCAGTTCGGGCGACTGGCGGCCGCTGACATCGGGCGGACCCAGCCGCATCTTCTGCACCCGGACCGAGGCGATGGCCGGGTCGCCGTCCACGTCCACCTCTTGCGCGGCCATCGCCTCGCCGGTGACATGGCCGGCAAAGGCGCCGGGGGCAGAGAGCCAGACGAATTCGACGCCCTCTTCCTCGGCGTTCTGGACCTCGCGCTGGCTGCCGGGCATGTTCGCGCGGTCGCGGCGATACAGGCATTTCACCGATTGCGCGCCCTGCCGGATCGCCGTGCGCACGCAATCCATGGCGGTGTCGCCGCCGCCGATGACGATGACGCGCTTGCCGCGGGCGTTCAGTTCGCCATCTTCGTAATCGGGGATCTCGTCGCCCAGATCGACCCGGTTCGAGGCGGTCAGGTAATCCAGCGCCCGGACCACGCCGCGCGCCTCGGCATTGTCGATATCCAGATCGCGGGTCTTGTAGACGCCGGTCGCGATCAGCACCGCGTCATGCTTGCCGCGAATGGCGTCAAAGCTGATATCCTCGCCGACATTGGCGTTCAGCACGAATTCCACGCCGCCATCGGCCAACTGCCGGTTGCGGCGCTCGACCACGTGTTTTTCCAGCTTGAAGCCGGGAATGCCATAGATCATCAGCCCGCCGGCGCGGTCGTGGCGGTCATAGACGGTGACCTGAAAGCCCATGCGGCGCAGCCGGTCGGCGGCGGCCAGCCCGCCCGGCCCGGCGCCGATGATGCCGATGGATTCGGGGCGTTCCTGAAGCGGGGCGATGGGCTGGACCCAGCCTTCCTCCCATGCAGTGTCGGTGATGTATTTCTCGATCGCGCCGATGGTGACGGTGCCGTGGCCGGATTGCTCGATGACGCAATTGCCTTCGCACAGGCGATCCTGCGGGCAGATGCGGCCGCAGATTTCCGGGAAGGTATTGGTCTCCTGGCTGCGCAGATAGGCTTCCTGTGTGCGCCCCTCGGCGGTCAGGCGCAGCCAGTCGGGGATGTTGTTGTGGAGCGGGCAATGGGTCTGGCAATAGGGCACGCCGCATTGGCTGCAACGGCTGGCCTGTTCGCTGGCCTTGGCCGCGGCGAATTCGCGATAGATTTCGTGAAAATCCTCGGACCGGGATGCCGCGTCACGCTTTTCAGGCATCTCGCGCCCGACTGTGACGAATTTGAGCATCTTTTGCGTGGCCATGGCTGCGCTTCCTTCGGTGACGAGGGGTCTGAGCAGCGTGATAAGTCAGATGGCAGTCAAATAAAAGTAAGCAATGCTGACGTAATTAGCGATTTTTTGGTCCGGCGCCGTGAATCTCAGGCCGCAATGGCTACAAAAAGGTCAGAAATCATTACCTACCTACCCAAAGGGCCAGCAGAACCACGCTTCCGACAATGATTCGCCACCAGGCGAACAGCGCGTAGCCATGCGCCGAGACGTAATTCAGCAGCCAGCGCACCACGATCACCGCCGCCACAAAGGCGCAGGCAAAGCCGACGGCGATATTTCCCACCGCCGCCACGTCCAGAATGTCCCGATTCTTGTAAAGGTCATAGACAAAAGCGCCCAGCATCGTCGGCATCGACAGAAAAAAGCTGAACTCGGCGGCAGAGCGCTTGTTCGCGCCCAGAAGCAGCGCGCCGACGATGGTCGCCCCCGAACGCGAGACGCCGGGAATCATCGCCAGCGTCTGGATCAGGCCGATGCCAAGGGCCATCGGCAGCGGAAAATCCTCGGCCGCGTGATAGCGTGGCCGGGTGGCCATCCGGTCCACGAACAGCAGCACCACGCCGCCGAGGATCAGCATCGAGGCGATCAGCACCGGGGTCTCGAACAGGATTTCCTTGATTACCCGGTGCGCCAGAACCCCGATCACCGCGGCGGGCAGAAAGGCCAGCAG
Organism: Paracoccus halophilus; assembly: GCF_000763905.1. Classification (GTDB taxonomy): domain Bacteria; phylum Pseudomonadota; class Alphaproteobacteria; order Rhodobacterales; family Rhodobacteraceae; genus Paracoccus; species Paracoccus halophilus. The sequence continues at coordinate 24,381 of NZ_JRKN01000011.1, read as the reverse complement.
CACGGCGGCGATAAAGCGCCGGGCGCGCGGATCACGCGGCGCGCTGGCAAAGATCGTCCACAGCCGCGTCGCATAGACGCCCAGGATCGCCATGATCGCGCCCAGCTGGATCAGCACCTCGAAGGCGCGGCCGGGCGAATCGAAGCCCAGGAAATAGCCCGCCAGCAGCACATGGCCGGTCGAGGACACGGGAATGAACTCAGTCAGCCCTTCCAGCAGTCCGAGGGCGGCGGCGACAAGGGTATTGCGGTCCATCAGTCGTCGCGCAGGTTCTTTGCCGATGCGGTGATCGCCTCGTATTGGCCCGAGGGCCGGAAGCGCCAGAGATATTCGTCGATCACTGCGGCCGCCGCGATGGGCGCGATCCCCAGATCGGCGAATGTCCTGACCTCCCCGGTCACGCGGTTGGGCGCGCGCAGCGTGCGGGCCTGATCGCGCGTCATGACGCGGTTGGTCAGCAAGCCGCCGGTCACCGTCTGTCCCGCATCCAGAACCAGGCCCATGGCGCCGGCCAGCCAATGCGGCATGCCGATGATGGCGCGGCGGCGGCCGGTCGCTTTCAGCACCTGCCGCGCGATGTCGCGCATGGTCAGCACATCGGGGCCGCCCAGTTCATAGATACCCGGTTCCGCCTGACCCGAGCCCGCCAGATAGGCCGCCTGGGCGACATCCATCACATAGACCGGCTGCATCTGCGTCTCGGCACCGGGCACAAGCAGGATCGGCCCGAACCGGGTCATGGCGCCGAGGCGGTTGTAGAAATTGTCGTCCGGGCCGAAGATGACCGAGGGGCGCAGGATCACCGCATCGGGGCGGTGCGCCAGCACGAGCGCCTCGCCCCGGCCTTTCGAGGCGGCATAGCGGCTGTCCGATTCCGGGTCCGCGCCAAGCGCCGAGACATGGACGAACCGCCTGACGCCGGTCTCTGCGGCGATGCGCGCGATCCGGCCGGCAGCCTCTTCGTGGATGGCGTCGAAGGTGTTCCTGCCTTCGCGCACCAGGATGCCGACGCAGTTGATCACCGCATCGGCGCCCGCCATGGCGGCGGTCACCGACAGATCGTCGCGGATATTGCAGGGCACCGGCTCGATCTGGCCAGGAACGCCATAGGTGCGCACCACGCCGGCCTGGTTCGGGCGGCGGACGGCGACACGGACGCGCCAGCCCTGCGCGGCGAATATGCGCGCGATCTGTCGGCCCAGGAACCCCGATCCCCCGTAGATGGTCACAAGCTTGGCTGCAGACATGGCGGTCGTTCCCTGTTGCGGTGATCGTCCGTTCAATAGCCAAGGCTGCTGACAGCGGCAAGTCGCGGCTGCATCTCGGCGGCAATGCGTGCGCCCACGCGCAGCGCATTCGCGGCGATGGTCAGGCTGGGATTGACCCCGTTCGAGGTCGGCATGAACGAACTGTCCGCCACATACAGGTTCTCCAGCCCGTGCACCCTGCAATCGGCATCGAGAACGCTGGCCTTCTCATCCTTGCCAAAGCGCAGCGTGCCGCAGGGATGGGCGAAGTTCAGCTCCGGGGCGGTGGTGGTAAACATTGCGCGATGCGGCTGGAAGGCCCGCCGCAAGGCGGCGCGAAAGGCCGCGCGCCGCTGATGCAGTTCATCGGCGATGTGATAGTGAAAGCGCAGCCGTTCGCCATCGTCAGGGTCGGGCAGGACGCGGTTATGGCTGTAGGGCAGGTCCTCGAGCACGCCGACGAACAGTTTCGCCTTGCCCATGGCCCGGGTCGCGACCACGGCCGGGATGCGCAGCCCGTGCCGCAGCATGCGGACCCGGCGCAGCGATGACAGGTCGAAACGCTTCTGCATCGCATAGAGGATTTCGCCGTAGCCCGCCGTCAGCCCCATGGATTGCACCGTGCCGAAACGCTGGCCATGCATGTAGTACAGATCGCGCATGCTGATCGAGCGCATCGCGGTCAGGTCCCTGTGCGCGTCGCGGGTCCACAGCGCCAGGATCTCGCTCAGGTGGAACATCAGGTTGCGCCCGACCAGATCATGGCGGTTGCCCAGCCCTCCGGGCCAATATTCGCTGGCCGAACGCAGCATCAGCGTGGGCGAGCCCAGCCCGCCGGCCGACAGGACATAGCGCCGGGCGCGCAGGGTCAGGCTTTGCCCGTCGCGCAGGCAGGTCAGGCCGGTGACCGCCCGGCCATCGGCCTCGATCCGGGTGACGGTGCAGCGGTCGATCAGTGCCGCGCGCCCGGTCTTCAGCGCCGGGGTCACCCCGGCCGAGCGCCCGTGCATCTTCTGCACCTGCGGCGCGGCGCCGTCGCTGGCGGGTGCCAGCCGCGTCGCCATATGCGTGCGATAGGGGTGCATGCCGGTGCGGCGCAGATCGGCGATCAGCGCGGCGTCCGAGGCGGGCAGGGGTTCTAGCGGCGGCGGCAACTCGCCCCGCTCCGAGGCCAGCGGATCGATCTCGCCATTGATGTGGAAATTCCGCTCGGCCGCCTCGAACCATGGGCGAAAGGCGTCATGGCCGACGACCCAGCCGCCCGTCGGATGCGGTCGCCCCTCGACCGGCTCGAGGTCGTGGCGTTCGGGGCGCTCCAGCGTGGCGGCATAGTATATAGAGGTGCCGCCGACGGCGGCGCCGACCATGCCATCGGTTTCGATCTGCCTGCCGTCCAGTTCGAATTCAAGCAGACGCGGCCATGCCCCGCGGGCAAGGCGGTGGGCGGGATCGCTGTCGCCGATCTCCAGCGCCATCGGCGGCTCGTCACCCAGATCGGGCCCCTTTTCGACAAACAGGACCGAAAGGCCGGCCTCGGCAAGGCTGCGACCGACGGACCCACCCCCGACACCGGTTCCGATCACGATGGCATCCCATTCGCGGGAAGTTAAATCATCCATGGAAATCCAGTCTAAAGGAAACTCATAACAACAGGTTGACCCTTCGGAAGTTATAAACCCGCCGCATGGTTCGCGGCAAGCTCGACGAATATACAGCTTGCCTTGCGCATCGGGGCAGGAGTGGCGGAAATCCGGAGCGTCGGGAAAAACCTGCGGGCTGCGAAATTCTTTCCGAACCCCGTTGACACTCCCCGCGGCTGGGCTTAATCACCCCGCTCACGCGACCTGCCCAGGTGGCGGAATTGGTAGACGCGCACGGTTCAGGTCCGTGTGCCGCAAGGCGTGGAGGTTCGAGTCCTCTCCTGGGCACCATTGTTCGGCAGGAAGCCGCGCGACCTTTCGGGGATGCGCGGCTTCTGTCATTTTCGCGCGCTGTTCCAGACGTTGCGGCGGGCGGATTGGGCGGGTAACCGGCAGTCAGGCGTTGCATTGCCGTGCCGGTCGGCCAAAGGCGATAAGGTGGGGGGGGCCAGCATGATTCCACGTTTTGGACCGCCACCGGGACGGCATGCCTATCGCGCGCGCCCCGGCGCCTATGCGGTGCTGATCCGTGACGGGCGGGCGCTGCTGACCTTTCAGCAACAGCCCGAGCCCGAGTTCCAGCTGCCCGGCGGCGGCGTCGATCCCGGCGAATCCTTTCTGGCCGCCCTGCATCGCGAAGTACGCGAGGAAACCGGCTGGAGCATCGGCGGGGCGCGGCGGCTGGGGGTGTACCGGCGCTATTGCTATATGCCGGAATATGGCTTCTGGGCGGAAAAACTGTGCACGATCTGGCTTGCCCGCCCGGTTTCCCGTATCGGTCCGCCGAGCGAGCCGGGACATGAGGCGCATTGGCTTTCGCTGGCCCGTGCCGAGGCGGTGCTGGCCGAGCCCGGCGCGCGCGCCTTTCTGCGCGCGGTCCGTCGCGCGCGTGACTAGCAGCCCGTCTGCGCCGCGGGTGGCGAGGGCGGTCGTCGTTCGACCAGCACGGCCGAGACATCGTCGTTCAGCCGTCCCTCGGCATAATGGGCGGCGGACCAGCAGATGGATTCCAGCAGCGCATCGCCATGCAGGGTCGCATTGGTGCGCAGGATCGCCTGCAACCCCTCGTTTCCCAGTGTCCCGCCGTGCCTGTTTTCGGTCTCGGTCAGCCCGTCCGAGGTGATGAAGAGCCGGTCGCCGGCATGCAGCGTCAGTTGCACCTCCTCGAATTCGGCATCGGCGAAGACGCCCACCGGCAGCCCGCCATGGCCGATCTGTTCGATCCCGCCATCGGCCCGCTGCACCAGCGGATGGGGATGGCCCGCCTGCGCCAGCCGCAGATCGCCGTTCAGGTAGTCCAGATCGGCATAGACCATGGTGAAATAGGTGTCGGTGCGCAACTCGTCCAGAATCAGGCTGTTCAGATGACGCAGGATCTCGGCCGGGGGGCGGGCCTCGTAATGGCCGCTATCGGTCAGTCTCATCGCGATATTGTGGTCGGTCGGCCCCGACAGCAATGCCGCCAACCTGGCGCTGAGCAGCGCGGCGGCGATGCCGTGGCCCGCGACATCCAGCGCGAACAGGCCCAACCGCGTGGAATTTATCGGGAAGAACCCGACCAGGTCGCCGCCGATATGCCCGGCCGGTCGCATCACCAGCGACAGGTCGAATTCGCCAAAGCGGCCGTTTCGTTCGCGCGTCAGGCTTTGCTGCAGGCGCCGCGCCTCGCGCAGGTCGCGGTCGATGGCTGCCTGTGTTTCGCGCAGCTTGGCCAGGGTGTCATTGAGTTGGGCATTGGTTTCGCGCAGGCTTTGTTCCATCCGCAGGATGCGCTCGCTGGCTGACAGGCGGGCCAGCAGTTCGGCGCCGGAAACCGGCTTGGTCAGGAATTCATCCGCCCCCGCGCGCAGCCCGGCGGCGATGTCCTTCTTGTCGTTTCGCGAGGTCAGCAGGATGAAATAGCCATAGCGATCCGCCTGCATGTTGCGGAACCATTGGCAGAATTCCAGCCCGGTCTGGCCCGGCATCATCCAGTCCGATATGACGATGTCGGGTCGGCGCTCGATGCAGATGGTCATCGCCTGGTCCCCGCTCGATGCCTCGATCACGTGGTAGCCGGCGCGGATCAGCTGCACGGCCAGGGTACGCCGCTGGGCGCGGCTGTCATCGACAAGCAGAACCAGCCGCGCGCTTCGCGGCACGGATTTCACGCTCTGGCTGTCGACAATCTTCATACAGGCTGTTTATCGCGTCCTGATTGAAGCTTCCGTTAATAGATACAATTTTTGCGATTAACGCGTTCTTGGGGAATCCGCTGCTATGCTCGCGCGGCGAAACTGTCGAAGGCCGCATATGCTGGATTGGAGCCGAATCGAGGAATTGCTGGGGGAAGTCGGCGAGGACGAATTCCGGCTGATTCTGGAGCTGTTCCTTGACGAGGTCGAGGGCGTGATGATGCGCCTGTCGCATGACGATCCGGCGCAACTGGAAACGGATCTGCATTTCCTCAAGGGATGTGCGTGGAATCTGGGCTTTTCGGCCTTTGGCGCGCTTTGCGATCTGGGTGAGCGATCGGTCCATGACGGCAATGCCGCCGGCGTCATCATCAAGGATCTGCTCGGGTCCTATTCCGAATCCAAGAAGGTGATGATGCAGGGGCTGGACGCGGCGCTGCATCCGGCCCGCAGGGCACAGTAGCGAAAGGGGTCAGATCAGGAATTCCGCCAGCACCGGGTCGCGTGTGATGTCGCGATAGCCGATCCCGTTCTGCTCGAGCTTGTCGCGAAGCCGGTCCAGGTTTTCGGGCTGGCTGGTTTCGATGCCGATCAGGATCGAGCCGAAATTGCGCGCCGATTTCTTGAGATACTCGAAGCGGGCGACGTCGTCATCGGGGCCCAGAAGCTGCAGGAAGTCGCGCAATGCGCCGGGGCGTTGCGGCATGCGCAGGATGAAATAGCGTTTGAGACCGGAAAAACGCTGCGCGCGTTCCTTGACCTCGGGCAGGCGTTCAAAGTCGAAATTGCCACCGGAACATATACAGACCACGCGCTTTCCGGCCAGGTCGGGGATATCCTGTAGCACGTCGATGGCCAACGCCCCGGCGGGTTCCAGCACGATGCCCTCGATGTTCAGCATCTCCAGCATGGTGGCGCAGATACGATCCTCGGGCGCCAGTAGCACCTGTTCCGGCTTGAACCGGCGCAGCGCGCCGAAAGGCAGCTCGCCGATCCGCGCCACGGCGGCGCCATCGACGAAATTGTCGATCTTGTTCAGGGTGACCGGCTGACCGGCGGCCAGTGCCGCGCGCAGGCTGTCGCCGCCCATGGGTTCGGCAAAGGCCACTCCGGTCGCCGGGGCCAGTTCGCCCAGCAGCCGGGTGACGCCGGCGGCAAGCCCGCCGCCGCCGACCGGCAGCACCACCAGATCGGGCGCGCCGCCAAGTTGGTTCAGGCATTCCAGCCCGACCGTGGCCTGCCCCTCGATGATGTCGGGATCGTCAAAGGGCGACAGGAAATTCGCCCGCTGCGCCGTGGCGAACTCCTGCGCCGCCGCCAGCGTCTGGTCGAAATAATCGCCGGTCAGCACGATTTCGACCGCGCCGCCGCCAAAGATGCGCGTCTTGTCGATCTTCTGCCGCGGCGTGGTGACCGGCATGAAGATCGTCCCGCGCGTACCGAAATGGCGGCAGGCAAAGGCCATGCCCTGCGCGTGATTGCCGGCGCTGGCGCAGACGAAATGCCCGCTGGCCCCGTCCGCGACCTTGCGCATCGCGTTGAAGGCGCCGCGCAGCTTGTAGCTGCGCACCGGCGTCAGGTCCTCGCGTTTCAGCCAGATCTCGGCGCCGTATTTGGCCGACAGGTGATCGTTCTTCTGGAGCGGGGTCGGCTCGAAGAGGTCGCGCAACGCGACCTCTGCCTGGCGGACAGAGGCGGCAAAGTTTTCCATGTTCTGCCCATCGCGCGAAATGCGCGGCTTGGCAAGCGTTCAGTGGCGCGGCTGCCTGCCATGGGCGGCCGTTTCGCCCAACTATCTTTGGCGCGCCCCTTGTGACAGCCTGCGAATGATCCTATCCCTGCGCGAAATCTCACAAGGGGCCAACCGCATGTCCGACGCGCCGAAAAAAGTCGTCCTTGCCTATTCGGGCGGGCTCGACACCTCGATCATCCTGAAATGGCTGCAGACCGAATACGGCTGCGAGGTCATCACCTTTACCGCCGATCTGGGGCAGGGCGAGGAACTGGAGCCGGCGCGCAGAAAGGCCGAACTGCTGGGCATCCGGCCCGAGAATATCCATATCGAGGATCTGCGCGAGGAATTCGTGCGCGATTTCGTCTTTCCGATGTTCCGCGCCAATGCGCTCTATGAGGGGATGTACCTGCTGGGCACCTCGATCGCGCGGCCGCTGATCTCGCAGCGGCTGGTCGAGCTTGCGCATCAGCACGGCGCCGATGCCGTGGCCCATGGCGCCACCGGCAAGGGCAATGACCAGGTGCGGTTCGAGCTTTCGGCCTATGCGCTGGACCCGGCGATCAAGGTGATTGCGCCATGGCGGGAATGGGACCTGACCAGCCGCACGAAGCTGCTGGAATTCGCCGAGGCGAACCAGATCCCGATCGCCAAGGACAAGCGCGGCGAGGCGCCCTTTAGCGTGGATGCCAACCTGCTGCACACCTCGAGCGAGGGCAAGGCGCTGGAAAACCCGGCCGAGGAAGCCGGCGCGCATGTCTATCAGCGCACCGTCAGCCCCGAGGAGGCGCCCGATACGCCCGAATATATCGAGGTGACATTCGAGCGGGGCGATGCCGTGGCAATCAACGGCGTGACGCTGTCGCCGGCCAGCATCCTGACCGATCTGAACGAATATGGCCGCAGGCACGGCATCGGCCGGCTGGATTTCGTGGAAAACCGCTTTGTCGGCATGAAGTCGCGCGGCATCTATGAAACGCCGGGCGGCACCATCCTGCTGGAGGCGCATCGCGGAATCGAGCAGATCACCCTGGACAGCGGCGCCGGCCATCTCAAGGACAGCCTGATGCCGCGCTATGCCGAACTGATCTATAACGGCTTCTGGTTCAGCCCCGAGCGCGAGATGCTGCAGGCCGCGATCGACAAGAGCCAGGAACATGTCACCGGCACCGTGCGCCTGAAACTTTACAAGGGTAGCGTGAATTGCGTCGGCCGCTGGTCGGAACATTCGCTTTACAGCGAAGCGCATGTGACCTTCGAGGACGATGCCGGCGCCTATGACCAGAAGGACGCGGCAGGCTTTATCCGGCTGAACGCGCTGCGTCTGAAACTGCTCGCGAACCGCAACGCCCGGTTCAAATAGCCTGAAGGTCAGCTATCGCCGGGGCTGCGGGGGTGTTTCCCGCGGCCCCCGCGCCTGCTCCCGGCTTTTCTTTGCCCGCCTTCCGGCCCAGAATGGCGGCGCATCGATCGAAAGGCCCGCCATGTCCCGACCCGCCCATATCGCCATCGTCACCGTCTCTGACCGCGCCAGCCGTGGCGAATACGAGGACAAGGGCGGCCCCGGCGCCGAGGAATGGCTGCGCGCCACCATCACCACGCCGATGCGCGTCACCCGCAGCATCATCCCCGATGGCCGCCAGACGGTCGCCGATACCCTGCGCGATCTTTGCGACAAGCAGGGCGCCGACCTGATCCTGATCACCGGCGGCACCGGCCCCGCGCCCCGCGACCTGACGCCCGAGGCGATGGCCGAGGTGATGGACAAGGAACTGCCCGGCTTTGGCGAGGAGATGCGCCGCGCCAGCCTGCGCGAGGTGCCGACCGCGATCCTCTCGCGCCAGACGGCGGGCATTCGCGGCCAGACGCTGATGATCACCATCCCCGGAAAGCCCTCGGCCATCGCGACCTGCCTGAACGCGGTCTTTGCCGCCGTGCCCTATTGCCTCGACCTGATCGGAGCGGCCTGGATCGACACCGATCCGGCGCGGATCAAGGCCTTTCGGCCCAAGGGTAAATAGCGCTTCGGCGCGCCCGGCTGGCCCGGACGCGCCGATTTTGCTAAGATCGGCGCTGCATGGGCATCTGTGCATTCCCGGGCGCGATCGGCGACCGACCGCCTGCAAAGGCGCAAGATCGGTTCGCGCGGCATGCGTTCTGTTTTCAGGAACGATCCGCTGGAAACACTGTCATTCTCAGATGCCCGATGGTTCGCTATTCTGATCGCATCATCCCCGCGGGCCGGGGCGATTGATCGGGGCGTGAAGGGCACGAGAGGCACGCCCAGTATCCGAGGAGGAAAGACCATGGGTCCGTTTCCGCATGACGCCCCCAAGGCAAAGATCGACGATGTGAACGTGGCCGGTACGGACGGGTTCGAATTCGTCGAATTCGCCCATCCCGAACCCGGCGTGCTGGAAGCCCTGTTAGAAAGCATGGGCTACAAGGAGGTCGCGCGGCACAAGACCAAGAACATCTCGCTCTATCGTCAGGGCGACATCAATTATGTCGTCAATCGCGAACCGGACAGCCATGCCGCGCGCTTTGTCGAACAGCACGGCCCCTGCGCGCCGGCGATGGCCTGGCGCGTCGTCGATGCCCGGCATGCGCTGAAATGCGCGCTGGATTACGGCGCCACGGAATATACCGGCGACGACAAGTCGCTGGACGTGCCGGCCGTCGAGGGCATCGGCGGCTCGCTTCTCTATTTCGTCGAGAAATACGGCGAGGCGGGCTCCTGCTACGAGGACGAATATGAATGGCTGGGCGAGCCCGATCCCCGGCCCAAGGGCGCGGGCTTCTATTACCTCGACCACCTGACGCATAATGTCGAGCGCGGCAACATGTCGACCTGGTACGATTTCTACGCCAAGGCGTTCAATTTCCGCGAGATCCGCTTTTTCGACATCAAGGGCAAGCAGACCGGGCTGTTCAGCCGCGCGCTGACCTCGCCCGATGGCAAGATCCGCATCCCGATCAACGAAAGCGCCGACGACAACAGCCAGATCGAGGAATATCTGCAGGAGTACAAGGGTGAGGGCATCCAGCACATCGCGGTGGCGACCGAAAACATCTATGACTCGGTCGATCAGATCCACGAGAACGGCATTGACTTCATGCCGCCGCCGCCCGCCACCTATTACGCCATGTTGCACAAGCGGGTGCAGGGCCATGAAGAGCCGCTGGAGCGGATGCAGAAGCACGGCATCCTGATCGATGGCGAGGGGGTCGTTGATGGCGGCACGACGCGGATTCTTCTGCAGATATTCTCGAAAACCGTGATCGGGCCGATCTTTTTCGAATTCATCCAGCGCAAGGGCGATGACGGTTTCGGCGAGGGCAATTTCCGGGCGCTGTTCGAATCCATCGAAGCGGACCAGATCCAGCGCGGCGTCTTGAAGGCCGAGGGGTGATGCAATGAACAGGCCGCAAACCGATTTCATCGTCGCCCGCAGCCGGGCGAAATACAACGAAGGCTACATGCCCGGCTTCGGCAATGATTTCGAGACCGAGGCCGAGGAGAGCGCGCTGCCGATCGGCCAGAACTCGCCGCAGCGCTGCCCCTACGGGCTGTATGCGGAACAGTTGTCCGGCACGCCCTTCACCGCGCCGCGGGCCTCGAACGAGCGCACCTGGCTTTACCGGATGCGCCCGAGCGTGCAGCATATCTCGGACATGGCGCGGATTGATCTGCCGCATTTCCGCTCGGCCCCGACGGCGGGTGAAAGCGGGCTGCCGCTGGCGCCGATGCGGTGGGATCCGGCGCCGATCCCCGACGATGCCGGCAACTGGCTCGCGGGTATCCGCACGATTGCCACCGGCGGCGATGTGCTGACCCAGGTGGGCTACGCGATCCACACCTATGCGGTGACGGAAAGCATGGAGACCGAACTGTTCTATAATGCCGACGGCGAAATGCTGATCGTGCCCGAGGTGGGGAAGCTGCGCTTCTTCACGGAGATGGGCGTGATCGACGCAGCTCCGGGTGAGATCGTCGTGATCCCGCGCGGGCTGAAATACAAGGTCCTGCTGAACGGCGACGACAAGGCACGCGGCTATATCTGCGAGAATTACGGCGGCGCCTTCAGCCTGCCCGAACGCGGCCCGATCGGCGCCAATTGCATGGCCAATCCGCGCGATTTCCTGACCCCGGTCGCGGCCTATGAGCAAAGGGACGGCGTGCCGCATAGGATGACGGTGAAATGGTGCGGCCAGTTCCATGCCTGCGAGATCAACCATTCGCCGCTGGACGTGGTGGCCTGGCACGGCAATTACGCGCCCTACAAGTACAATCTGCGCCATTACTCGCCGGTCGGGCCGGTCCGTAACGATCATGCGGATCCTTCGATCTTTACCGTGCTGACCGCCCCTTCGGGCGAGCCGGGAACGGCGAATATTGACTTCGTGATCTTTCCGCCGCGCTGGCTGGTGGCCGAAAACAGCTTTCGCCCGCCCTGGTATCACATGAACATCATGTCCGAATTCATGGGCCTGATCGAGGGGGTCTATGACGCCAAGCCCGAGGGCTTTGTTCCCGGGGGCATGTCGATCCACAATATGATGCTGCCGCACGGTCCGGATGCCGATGCCTTCTATGCCGCCTCGCTCAAGGAACTGCGCCCCGAGAAGCTGGACAACACCATCGCTTTCATGTTCGAGACGCGTTTCCCGCAGCAACTGACCCGCTATGCCGCCGGGCTGCCGACGCTGCAGGTCAGATATCCCGATGTCTGGAAGCCGCTGCGCAATCATTTCGACCGTGACCGCCCGGTCTGGAATGGCGAATGATCCCGACATGACCGGGGCAGATGCCAGCCATGACCCGACCCGCCGCAGCTGGATCAAGGGCGCCGATGATGCCGGCGGCGATTTCCCGATCCAGAACCTGCCCTTTGGCGCTTTCTCGGTCGCGGGCGGCCCGGTCCATATCGGCGTCGCCATCGGCAGGCAGATCCTCGATCTGACCGTGCTGGAGCGGCAGGGCCTGTTGCGTCCCGGCGGCGATGCGGAGGTGTTTCGGTCCGGCATCCTGAACCCCTTCATGGCGCTGCCGCCCCGGATATGGACCGGAACGCGGCATCGGATCGCGGATCTGCTGGACCGGAACAACGCGCCCCCGGCCCGATCACAATGCCGGCTCCGTCAGGCAGTAGGTGTTTGATCCCACGGTTTGATGGTGTGATCCCTTCGCAAGAATGGAAGGAAGCGCTATGGGACAAATTCGTCATGACAGCGCCTCGACCACGCACGCTATCCGAGCTCACATGCAGCGATTGCAAGCTTAGATCGCGGAGTTGAGCCGGGAATTTGGGGTCAATCCCAAGACGGTGGCCAAATGGCGTAAGCGCAAAACGGCTGGCCGCCAAGAGCGCCGAGCACAAGACAATCATGATCGACGCGACCTGTCTCAGGGCGTACCGCACGACATCGAACCTGCGGGTAAAAAAGGGGGGGCGCGGGCGCCGGATCGGGCGAACCAAAGGCGGCATGAGGCAGCATGAACACCAGGCTCCACGCCGTCGCCGATGCCAGGGGGCGGCCGATCGGGTTCTTCATGTCGGCTGGCCAGGTCAGCCATTACACCGGCACGGCGGCTCTGATGGGCAGCCTGCCGAAGGCGGCCTGGCTGTTGGCCGACAGGGCCGTGACGCCGATTGGTTCAGAGAAGCGTTGAAAGACAAGGCGATAAAGGTCTGTATCCCCGGCCGGAAGTCTCGCAGGAAGGCTATCAGATACGACAAACAGCGCAACCGCATCGAGATCATGTTCGGCCGCTTCAAGGACTGGAGGCGCGTCGCCACCAGATACGACCGCTGCCCCGTGACATTCTTTTCCGCCATCGCACTCGCCGCAACCGTTCTGTTCTGGTCATCACCCGAGAACGAGTCCTGACCCTTCTGTATCTCGGCTTTGCCATTCCGTCCCGGTCACCTTCCTTGGCCGAGGTTGGTGACGGGGGGGTATGGCGTCTGGGCCTTGTGGCCTGACCCGGTTTGCCAGCGATCTGGCACCGTCTCTCTTTCATTATCCCGGACAGTTGAATGCGGCCGACAAGGACCCCGAAGCAGAAGGACGAGAGCCTGAACACGGTGTCATCCGAACAGGTCATCGGCACAGACGTTTCGCGCGACTGGCTGGACATCTGTTTCCTGCCCGATGGGAAGCGCCTTCGTTTGCCGAAGGCACAGGCGGGTCGTGCCCAGGTGGCGTGCCTCGCGCGGCAAACGGACGATCGCTGGAGGACGGCGCGCTTTGCGGCATGTCCTGTTCCAGGCGGCGCTCGTCGCCGCACATCGCAACCCCATGCCCAAGGCATTCGCACAGCGATTGCGCGACGCTGGAAAACCGCACAAGGCCATCATCACTGCTGTCGCCCGCAGGCTCGTCACCATCGCTGACGCTCCAGGCAGAACCCGCAAAGTATGGGACCCTCAAGGCGCGTGGCGGATACAGTTGCTAGGTCATGCTGACAAATGGCGCAGCCATAGCCTGACGCAGGCGATGTCGACGAAGCCCAAGAAACTGTCTGCGGTTTGATCGTAGCGGGTTGCCAGCCGACGGCTGTTCTTCAGCTTGTTGCAACAACGCTCGACCATGTTGCGCAGGGTGTGGATGGTCATGTCGACAACCTTGCGCACCTTTCGGTTCTTGCGCATCGGTATCATCGGCACTGCGTTGCGGCTCTCGATATCTTCGCCAATTTTATCAGAGCCATAGCCTCGGTCAGCGACAGAACCGCCGGTTGCGGGAGGTTGTCGGCCATCACCAGATCATAGCCGGTATAGTCGGAATCCCGGCCGGGCGTGATTTCGGTCCTGATCGGGAGGCCAGCACCGTTGACGCGGAGCTGGATCGTGGTCGAGAGCCCACCTCTCGAACGGCCATGAGCCTCTTTCGGAGTCGCCGTTTTCGGGTCGAAACCTCTACCACAGGTTTTTTGCCTCAAACAGCGCCCGCCGCATGGAGGTGGACGCGGATCACCCTTGCCGGTTCGCTCGAACCGGTGGCGCTTACCGGCTTCATGTCGACCATCTGGAGCTTGTTGGGGGCAACCCCGGCGTTGTTCAGCGCGTCCAGGATGTCCTCTCATAGCCCCGCGAGCGTCCAGCGGCGGAACTGACGGTAGACCGACGACCACTTGTCGAACTCTTCCGGCAGGTCACGCGAAGGTGCGCCGGTGCGCGCAATCCAGAAAATCCCATCCAGAACAAGACGATGATCCGAAGGCTTGCGCCCGTTCGGATGCCGGACAGCACGGATGAAGCTTCCGACGAATGCCCACGCGTCGTCGGATATCAGGTTGCGCGCCAGTGGAATCCCTTTTGTCAACATGACCTAAATACGCCATTTTTCGCCAATTCCCCGATCCAACCGGGTAATCCTATCATGGCCAACCCTGATGTGCCGTGCCAGCCGGCCGGCAACCATTTGCCGAAACTGCGCCCCCGACATGGACAGGGGGCCGCGGATTTCCTATATGGCGGCGGTGAGGACGACCTCACCCCTGACCGGGGCAAGCAGTTTACGGGACGACCCGATTGACAATTGGGGAAATCAATGCGCACCTCCGGCGACCGTATCCGTCATGCCATCAGCTTCGAGATTATCGGCATCCTGATCCTTGTACCCCTGGGGGCGATGGGGTTCGGCATGCATGTCCAGGACATGGGCGTCGTCGTCATCTTTGGTGCGACCATCGCGACGCTGTGGAACTATCTCTATAATCTGGGTTTCGACCGGGCGATGAAGCGCTGGCGGGGAACCGTTCACAAGACCATGCCCATTCGCGCCGCGCATGCGGTGCTGTTCGAACTGGGTTTGCTTGTGTTCACGCTGCCCTTCTTTGCCTGGTATCTTCAGATCGGGCTGTGGCAGGCCTTCGTGCTGGATGTGGCCTTTGTGGTCTTCTACGTGATCTATGCCTTTGTCTTCAACTGGGTCTATGATCAGGTTTTCCCGCTGCCAAAGGGGGCCTGATCCCGCCCGGGGGGCAGGGGCCTGCTATCCTTCGCCGAAGCACTCGCCCCGCCTGACCTGTCGCTGACGCTCGCGAAAGCGCGCGCGGTCGGCATCTGAATATTCTCCGGCGCAGCGGTGGCAGGACACGCCCTCTTCGTATTCGGGGCGGTCGCGATCCCCGGGCGCCAGCGGGCGGCGGCAGGCGTGGCAAAGGACGTGATCGCCCGGGCGCAGGCCATGGCCCAGGCTGACACGCTTGTCGAAAACGAAACATTCGCCCTGCCAGAGGCTGTCCTGCTCGGGCACCTCCTCGAGGTATTTCAGGATGCCGCCCTTGAGGTGAAAGACCTCGGGCACGCCTTCGCCCAGCAGGAAATTGGTGGATTTCTCGCAGCGGATGCCGCCGGTGCAGAACATCGCGATGCGCTTGTTGTGAAAGCGATGCGCGTTCTCGCGCCACCAGGCGGGGAAATCGCGAAAGCTGGCCGTGCCGGGATCGACGGCGCCGGCGAATGTGCCGATCTGCACCTCGTAATCGTTGCGGGTGTCGATCACCGCGACATCGGGGGCGCTGATCAGCGCGTTCCAGTCGCCCGGCTCGACATAGCGGCCGGTGGCGGCGGTCGGGTCCACGTCGGGCTGGCCCATGGTGACGATCTCGCGTTTCAGGCGGACCTTCATGCGGCCGAAGGGCATGGTCTCGGCCGTGCTTTCCTTCCATTCCAGCGCGGCGCAGCCGGGCAGGGCGCGGATATGGGCCAGCACCGCGTCGATGCCCGCGCGACTGCCGGCGATGGTGCCGTTGATCCCCTCGGGCGCCAGCAGCAGCGTGCCGCGCACGCCATGGGCGCAGGCGATGCGGGCCAGCGGCCCCTTGATCGCGGCGGGGTCGGGAAAGCGGGTGAAATGGTAAAGCGCGGCGACGGTCAGCATGTGCTGGCCATAGCCGCCGCGCCGGTTCGCGTCAAATCACCCGAAGGCGATCCCCATTGCAAAGCCGCCCAGCAGGTAGATGAACATGGTGATCAGGATGATGCCGACGATGTTCAGCACGAAGCCGCCGCGCGCCATCTGGCCGATGGTCACCGCGCCGGTGCCGAAGACGATGGCATTGGGCGGCGTGCCGACCGGCAGCATGAAGGCGCAGGTCGCGGCGAACGCGGCCGGGATCAGCAGCGCCATCGGATCGACGCCGATGCCAAGGGCCACACCGCCCAGGATCGGGATGAAGGTCGCGGCGGTGGCGGTGTTCGAGGTGATCTCGGTCAAAAACAGGATCAGCGTGGTGACGGCGACGATCAGCATGATCGGGGTCAGCGATCCCAGCCCCTGGACCTGCTGGCCGAACCACTGATCCAGCCCGCTGGCCGCGACCGCGCTGGCGAGGCTGAGCCCGCCGCCGAACAGCAGCAGCACGCCCCAGGGCAGGCCGTTCTCGGCGTCTTTCCAGTCCAGCACCATCTCGGTCCGGCCGCGACCGGGCAGGATGAACATCGCGATCCCCGCCGCAATGGCGATGGCGGTGTCGTTCAGGCTGCCCAGAAAGCCCAGATTCGAGCCGGTGAGACTGGTCAGCAGACCCGGCACCACCCAGAGAAAGGCGGCCGAGCCAAAGACGATCAGCACCATGCGTTCGCCCTGGCTGACCTGGCCGAGCGCGGCGATCTCGTCGTCGATCATGCGCTGGCCGCCCGGCACCTCGTCCAGCTTGAAGCGGTAAAGCACATTGGTCATCAGGAACCATGCGATCAGGGTGAACACCAGGGACAGCGGCACGCCGATCAGCATCCATTGCAGAAAGCCGATCTCGCGGTCCAGCTCATCCGCGACATAGCCCGCGACGATGGCATTGGGCGGGCTGCCCAGCAATGTGCCCAGCCCGCCGATGGTCGCCGACCAGGCGATGGCCAGCACCAGACAGATGCCGAAGCGGCGGATATTGTCGTCCTGGACCACGGCGCTGATATTGCCGCCCGAGGCCAGATGCTCGGCCACCCTGGCGCCATGCGCGGCGCCCTGGCTGCGCTCGACCACGAGGGTCAGGACCGACAGGCCGATCGGCAGCATCATCAGGGTGGTGGCGGTGTTCGACACCCACATGGACAGAAAGCCGGTGGCCAGCATCATGCCCAGGATGATGCGCTTGGGCTGCACACCGACGCGGCGCAGGGTCAACAGCGCGATGCGGCGATGCAGGTTCCATTTCTCCATCGCGATGGCGATCAGGAAACCGCCCAGAAACAGAAACACGATGGGGTTGGCATAGGGTGCGGTCGCTTCGCTGACCGTGCGCTCGGTCAGCATGGGGATCAGCACGATCGGCAGCAGCGAGGTGGCCGAAAGCGGGATCGCCTCGGACATCCACCAGATCGCCATCAACGTGCCGATGGCGGCGACCACGCGGCCGTCGGGGGACAGCCCCTCGGAGGCGCCCAGCAGCAGCCAGACCAGGGCCGCGACGATCAGCCCGGCGGCGCGCAGCCCCCAGAGCAGGGCGGGCGGACGCCCGGGGCCGGTATCGTATTCGTCGAATTCGCCCTGCTGGTGCAGGTCTTCGGGAAGGTTTTCCTCAGCCATGACAAAACGAGCCCCTTTAATGAATGATATGTCTTCAGCTTACGCGCGCCCCGCATATTGTCGCAAGGGATTGCAGGCATTGACGGATATGCCGCCGCGCCCTACCGTCGGCCCTCACGCGTGCCGGGAAAAGGAGGCGCTGATGGCAAAGGCCCTGATCGTCATCGACATGCAGCCGGATTTCTGCCCCGGCGGACGGCTGGCCGTCGCCGGGGGCGATGAGCTGGTGGCCCCGATCAACGAGATGATGGCCGATTTCGACGCCGTGGTCCTGACCCAGGACTGGCATCCGCCGGACCATGCCAGCTTTGCCGAGAACCACCCCGGGGCCGAGCCCTTTTCGACCATCCAGATGCCCTATGGCCCGCAAGTGCTCTGGCCTGCCCATTGCGTGATCGGCAGCCCGGGCGCCGGGCTGCATCCGCAGCTGGCCGCGGATCGCGCCGATCTGGTGATCCGCAAGGGGTTCCGGGCCGAGATCGACAGCTATTCGGCGTTTTTCGAGAATGACCACCGGACGCCGACCGGGCTGGCCGGTTACCTGCGCGACCGCGATTTGACGGATCTGTTCCTGGTCGGGCTGGCGCATGATTTCTGCGTTGCCTGGTCGGCGGTCGATGCGGTCAGGCTGGGCTTCCGTGCCATCGTGATCGAAGAGGCGACCCGTGCCATCGACCTGAACGGCTCGCGCGAGGCGGCGCGCGCGACCATGCGCGAGGCGGGGGTGGTCCTGGCATGATGACCCAGACGGTTGATATCGCCACGCGCGTCTATAACCATAACTGGAAGATCGACCCGATCATACGTTCTCTGATCGATACCGATTTCTACAAGCTGCTGATGTGCCAGTCGGTTTTCCGCAACCGGCGCGATACGCAGGTCACCTTCAGCCTGATCAACCGGACCAGGCGCATCCGGCTGGCCGAGCTGATCGACGAAGGCGAGCTGCGCGAGCAGCTGGACCATGTGCGCGGGCTGCGCCTGACACGCGGCGAAAGCACCTGGATGCGGGGCAATACCTTTTACGGCAAGCGCCAGATGTTTCGCCCCGATTTCATGGAGTTCCTCGAAAACCTGCGGCTGCCCGCCTATCATCTGGAAAAGCGGGACGGCCAGTACGAACTGACCTTCGAGGGCAGCTGGCCCGAGGTCATGCTGTGGGAGATCCCGGCGCTGGCGGTGATCATGGAACTGCGCTCGCGCGCCGTGCTGCGCGATATGGGGCGGTTCGAGCTGCAGGTGCTCTATGCCCGCGCCATGGCCCGGCTGTGGGAAAAGATCGAGGAATTGCGCAAGCTTGGCCCCGATCTGCGCATTGCCGATTTCGGCACCCGCCGGCGGCACGGATTCCTGTGGCAGGACTGGTGCGTGCAGGCCATGGTCGAGGGGCTGGGCGACAGGCGTTTCGTCGGCACCTCGAACTGCCTGATCGCCATGCGCCGCGACATCGAGGCGATCGGCACCAATGCCCATGAGCTGCCCATGGTCTATGCCGCGCTGGCCGAGAACGACGAGGAATTGCGCCAGGCGCCCTATCGCGTGCTTGCCGACTGGCACGAGGAACATGACGGCATGCTGCGCATCATCCTGCCCGATACCTATGGCAGCAAGGGGTTTCTGGACCGTGCGCCGGACTGGCTGGCGGGCTGGACCGGCATCCGCGTCGACAGCGGCGACCCCGCCCAAGGCGCCGAGATCGCGATCCGCTGGTGGCAGGATCGCGGCGAGGATCCCCGGCAGAAGCTGATCATCTTTTCCGACGGGCTGGATGTGGACAAGATCCGGGAACTGTTCCAGCAGTTCCGCGGCCGCGCCAAGATCAGCTTTGGCTGGGGCACGCTGCTGACCAATGACTTTCGAAATCTGGCGCCGGATGACGGGCTGGCGCCGTTTTCGCTGGTCTGCAAGGCCGTGGCGGCCAATGGCCGGCCGACCGTCAAGCTGTCGGACAATCCCGAAAAGGCCACTGGCCCGCAGGCCGATATCGAACGGTATCGCCGTGTTTTCGGTGTCGGCGCGCAAGAACGGATGGAAGTGCTGGTCTGATGCCGGCCTGCGGCGGGCAGGGGGCATCCGGCTGCGACTGTCAGACCCCGGCATGGTGGTGGTCCGGGGTCTGACAATGCAGGCGCTTACAGCGCCATTTCCTGCAGCTCGCGCCGGTTCTTGCCGTGACGCCGGACGAGTTGCCGCGCTTTTGCCCCCTTGCCGATCCGCCGCGCGGGCGCGCGGTCGTCAAACAGTTGCGGGAACAGCGCCATCATTTCGGCGCGTGCCTCCGCGCCGACCGATTTCAGGGCTTCGGGGCCGGTGAACAGGGACTCGGTCAGCGCCCCCTCCGAGCAGAGGATTTCATGCGCGTCGAACAGCAGGTGGAAATATTCCAGCGCCTCGTTGCTGTCGTCGATCTCGATCCCGTCAAGGCCGGTCAGCTCCTTGGCGGCGATCAGCACTTCGGTCTCGCCAAGCATGCGGCGCGCGATTGGGGAATGGACCAGAACCCGGTGCTGCTGCGAGACATAGAGATCGCGCGTGGGCAGGTTCTTGCCAAGCGCGCCGGCGCCGATGCGCACGGGGCGCATGGTCGCGAAGGCCTGGAGCAAGGCGGAATCGACCCGTTTCGAGCCGATCCAGCGCAGCGGCTGCGGGCCGTGATCGCGGGTGATGACCAGATCGCCCGGCTGCAGATCCTCGACCGCGACATCGCCGCGCGGGGTCCGGATCAGCGTGCCACGGCGGAAACAGACAAAGGTCGGCGCATCCTCAAGCCCGTAACGCGAACTGTCGAGCGTGTTGAAATTGTTCTGCAGGACGCCGGTAATGGTGATCGATTCGATGGGAAGGGTCGTCATCGAGTCGATTTCATATGCCGAGGCGCTGGCGGGCGGCGGGGCAAGCGCAAGATTGCCGTCCGTATCCTGCAGGATGCGCAGCGGCACGTTGCTGGCGCTGGTCCCGTCCATATAGGTGACGGTCCCGACATAGAGGATGCCGGTATCGATGTAATGCGGATCCCCGTCGACGACCGCGTATTCATTGGGACGCGGGCCGGAAGGACCGTCAAATCTGATCGTGCCGTCGTCGTTTCCATCGTAGAGCGTGGTCGAAAAGATGTTGACGGCAAGCGGGTCGTCGACGCTGCCGAACGTCATTCCGACCAGTTCGCCGGCGCGCTCCGCCCCGATCCGGAATTCATTGGTGTCAAGTGTGCGGTGGGTTCCCAGGGCGATCGCCCGGACATCTGTGGAAGTCGGCATTTCAGACCCTTACTACTGGTTACCCCGCAGGGTGCGGAAAGAGATCGGCTGTATCCGGTGCTGTCATCGGCAGGGCTGCCGCATCGGCGCCGGGTTGCGGCACGATTCAATTATACCGCCGCCCGACAAGCATAAGCTACAAAACCGGAAAATGAACCTGCCTAAATAGATAGTATTCTTTGCATATTTGAAGAAATTATAGAATGATAACAATAAGATGACCTTTTCCGTGGTGACCTCGCATCACCCGGGATTCCGGGCCCTGGCCGGTGCCTTACTCCATCTAGAGTTGATCGCGCCAGCGATTGACCAGCGGATAGCGCCGGTCCAGCCAGAAGGCGCGGGGGGAAATCCGCGGCCCGGGGGCGGCCTGATAGCGTTTCCATTCGCTGTTATAGAGCAGCTTTTCGACCTGCCTGACCGTGTCGGCATCAAAGCCATGCGCGACCAGATCCTTGAGCGCCAGGTCCTTTTCCACCAGCCCTTCAAGGATCGCGTCCAGCACCTCATAGGGGGGCAGGCTGTCCTGATCCTTCTGGTCGGGGCGCAGCTCGGCCGAGGGCGGCTTGCTGATGATCCGCGGCGGGATCACCTCGCCCCTGCGGCCCAGCATCCAGTCGCGATGGTTGGCGTTGCGCCAGCGGCAGGTTTCAAAGACGCGGGTCTTGTACAGATCCTTGATCGGATTGTAGCCGCCCGCCATGTCGCCATAGATCGTGGCATAACCCACCGCGATCTCGGACTTGTTGCCGGTGGTCAGCAGCAATTCGCCGAACTTGTTGGAAATCGCCATCAGCATGACGCCGCGCAGGCGGGACTGGATGTTTTCCTCGGTCGTGTCGGGTTTCGTGCCCGCCATCAGATGCGCCAGCGCCCGGGTGACGGCGTCGCGGGGGCCCTCGATGCCGACCGTGTCCAGCCGGGCGCCCAGCCGGGTCGCGCAATCGGCGGCATCGTCCAGACTGGGTTGCGAGGTGTATTCGCTGGGCAGCATCACGCAGCGCAGGTTGTCGGGGCCGATGGCATCGCCGGCGATCGCCGCGACCAGCGCCGAGTCGATGCCGCCCGACAGGCCCAGCACCACCCGCTTGAACCCGGATTTGCGCATGTAGTCGCGCAAGCCCTCGGTCATGGCGCGGTAATCCTGTTCCCATTCATCGGGCTGGTGATCCATGCGGCCGGGCGTGGCGCGCCAGCCCTCGGGGCTGCGGGTGAAATCGACATGCTCGATCACCTCGTCAAAGGGGGCCAGCTGCACCACCTTGTCGGCGCCCCCGTCCGCGCCGGGGTTCAGCACGAAGCTGGCGCCGTCGTAAAGCTGATCGTCCTGCCCGCCGACCGAGTTCAGATAGACCAGCGGCAGGCCCGTCTCGACGACGCGCCCGACCATGTGGCCCATGCGCAGGTCCAGCTTGTTGCGATGGTAGGGGCTGCCATTCGGGACGATCAGGATCTCGGCGCCGCTCTCGGCCAGGGTTTCGGCCACCTCGGGCCACCAGGCGTCCTCGCAGATCGGGCTGCCGATGCGGATGCCGCCGATGCTGTAGGGGCCCTGCAGCGGACCCTGATCGAACAGGCGCAATTCGTCGAACAACTGCTTGTGGGGCAGGTCGTGTTTCAGCACCCGCGTCACCACCTGGCCCCGATGCAGGATCCACCAGGCGTTATAGAGCTTGTCGCTCGAGGCCCAGGGGCCGCCGATGCCGATCGCCGGGCCATCGGCACAATCGCGCGCCAGGCTTTCGATCCGGGCCATCGCATCTTCGGTAAAGGCGCGTTTCAGGACCAGATCCTGGGTCTGGTAGCCGGTGATGAACATCTCGGGCAGGGCCAGCATCGCGGCACCGGCATCGCGGGCCCGTTCCCATGCCGCGCGCGCCTTGGCGGCATTGCCGGGCAGATCGCCGACGGTCGGGTTCAGCTGGGCAAGCGTGATGCGGAATTTTTCGGCCATGGCGCGCTCCTTTTCCGGATGTCGCCCATGTGATAGGCGAGGAAGCGGCCAAGGGAAAGTCGCCCTTTGCGCCCGTCATCCCCTTGCGGTAAACCCGTTGGCAAAAGACGTGATAAGGCGGAGGCAGGACCCATGAAAGCAGCCATTGTCGCTTGCGCGGTCATATTGGCCGGCGCGGGCATGGCCGGCGCGCAGGCCGTCGTGACCAAGCAATATGACGATGGCGGCGTCTATGAGGGCACGTTCCGAAACGGCAAGCAGCACGGGCGCGGCACCTATCGCCTGCCCTCGGGTTACGAATATACCGGCGACTGGGTCGAGGGCGAGATCCTGGGCCAGGGCGTAGCCAGATTCCCCAACGGCTCGGTCTATGAGGGGGGCTTTGCCGGCGGCAAGCCGCATGGCAAGGGCAAGATCACCTATGCCGATGGCGGCACCTATGAGGGCGACTGGCTCGAGGGCCAGATCACCGGCCAGGGCGTCGCGCATTACGCCAATGGCTCAAGCTACGAGGGCGGTTTCGTGAACGCGCTGCATGACGGGCGCGGCGTGCTGACCCAGCCCAACGGCTATCGCTACGAAGGCGGCTGGGTACAGGGCGTCAAGGAGGGCGCGGGCCGGATCACCTATCCCGACGGCGCCACCTATGACGGCCAGATGAAGGGCAACCAGCGCGCCGGGCAGGGCAAGCTGACCATGCCCGACGGGCTGAGCTATGAGGGCGGCTGGGCCGCCGGCCAGATGTCGGGCGAGGGCAAGCTGGTCCAGCCCTCGGGCGACAGCTATCAGGGCCGTTTCGCCAATGGCCGGCGCGAGGGGCGCGGCATTGCCTCCTATGCCAATGGCGACCGCTACGAGGGCGATTTCCGCGCCGACAAGCGTTGGGGCGTGGGTACCTTCACCGGCACGGACGGCTATGTCTATGCCGGCGACTGGGTCGAGGGCCGGATGGAGGGGCTTGGCCGGATCACCTATCCCGACGGCTCGGTCTATGAGGGCGCGCTGCGCAACGACCTGCCCGAGGGGCGCGGGCTGATCACCTATTCGGACGGCTCCAGCTATGACGGCGAATGGCTCGCCGGCGCGATCGAGGGACAGGGCGTGGCGAAATACGCCAATGGCCTGACCTATGAGGGCGGCTTCAAGCGCGGCCGGAACGAGGGGCTGGGCCGCATGACCTATCCCGACGGTTACGTCTATAACGGCGCCTGGCGCGACGGCCAGCGCCATGGCGAGGGGCAGGCGACCTATGCCGACGGCACCACCTATGACGGCTCGTTCGTGGACGGGCTGCGCCACGGCCGCGGCCGGCTGATCGCGCCGGACGGTTTCCGCTACGAGGGCAACTGGAAAGAGGGCGAGATCGACGGCGAAGGCGTCGCGACCTATGCCAATGGCGATGTCTATACCGGCCATTTCGTGATGGGCAAACGCCAGGGCGACGGCGTCATGCGCTATGCCACGGGCGAGGTCGCCTCGGGCGAATGGCAGGACAACCGGCTGGCGGTGCCCGCGGGCGAGGGCACGACGCCCGAAGGTGCCGAGACGCCCGAGGGCGTGGTGCCGCAGGAGCCTCCGGCAGGTCAGTAATCCGGCAAGCCGGATGCTACGACCGCTCTGCTGCCGGGCGCTCTGCGCCCGACAGCATGCCGTAAGTGAACCTCCGGGCTTATCCCGAAAGGTTTCGCGGGTTTTGCTCGACCCGGCCATCTTGTCTTACAGCGTCACAAGAGATGGGTTAATCTGGGTGCCGCATGGACATCGCATCTATCTGCGTGCCAGCGTGACAGTCAGTATTCTACGCAGCGTTGCGATCGGGTTTGAGCTGTGCCGTCCGGGCC
>NZ_JRKN01000010.1 GCF_000763905.1 Paracoccus halophilus | reverse complement strand
ACGGCAAGATCGAGATCGACCCGATGATCACCCACACCATGCCGCTGGACGACATCAACAAGGGTTTCGACCTGATGCATGCCGGCGAATCTATTCGCTCGGTCGTCCTTTACTGATCGTAAAGGCCCCGCGCGGCGCGCGGGGCCTTTATTCGTGCCCGTCCTCCCTTGTGCGTCGGGCGGGGCGCGCGGCCTCTATTGCGCGCCAGAGGGTTGCGCCGCGTCCGGCTTTGGCTTGCCGTCATGCGACACGGTTTCGCGACCCGGCAGGATCAGGTTCAGCACGATCGCGACGATGGCCCCCGCGATAAGTCCCGAATCCAGCATCGCCTTGAGCCCGGCCGAGGCATTCGCATACAGGTCCGGCTGTGCGCGCAGGCCAAGCGCGACCGCGATTGAGACGCCGCCGACGACCATGTTGCGCTTGTTCAGATCGACCAGCGACAGCATCTTGATGCCGGCCGCCGCGATCATGCCGAACATGATGATGACGGCGCCGCCCAGCACGGCGTTGGGAATTGTCGTCACCACCGCGCCGACCTTGGGAAACAGCCCGGCGAGGACCAGAAAGCCGCCGCCGATCGCCACCACATAGCGGCTGGCGACCCCGGTCAGCGCCACCAGCCCGACATTCTGGCTGAAGCTGATCTGCGGAAAGGCGTTGAAGATCGCGGCGAAGCTGCTGGCCAGACCATCGGCCATCACCCCGCCCGAAAGCTCTCTGGAGGTGGGCTCGCGATCCGCGCCGCCGATCACCGTGCCGGCAATGTCACCGATGGATTCCGCGGTCGTGACCAGCGACATCACCACCACGCCGATGATCGCGACGGGGACGAATTCCAGACCGATCGCGAATGGTTGGGGCAGGGCGGCCCAGTCGGCCTGGGCGACGCCCGAGAAATTGACCAGCCCCATCGGGATCGCCACCAGATAGCCTACGACGATGCCGATCAGGATGCCCATCTCGGACAGGAAGCCCTTGCAGAACTGGTTCACGCCCAGCGTCACCGCGAACACCAGGAAGGCGAGCCAAAGATGCCGCGCATCGCCGAAATCCTCGGCCCCGAAGCCGCCGCCGGCATAGGCGAAACCGACGGGCAGCAGGATGATGCCGGTCAGCAGCACGAAGGTGCCGGTCACCACCGGAGGAAACAGGAAACGCACATGGCGTATGAAATAGCCGACCAGAGCCATCGCCAGACCGCCGGCGAAACAGGCCCCCATCGCGGCGGCCAGGCCGCTGTTCTGCGCCACCGGGATCAGGACCGGCACGAAGCTGAAGCTCGTGCCCATCACGATCGGCACCTTGGCGCCGATGGGACCCAGGCCGAGCGTCTGCACCAGTGTCGCGACACCGGCGACGAACATCGCCGCCTGAACCAGAAAGACCGTCAATTCGGCGGGGGCGTCGATGGCGCTGGCGATGATCAGCGGCGGTGTGACATTGGCGACGAACATCGCCAGCACATGCTGGATACCAAGCGGTATCGCCTCGAACAGCGGCGGCATGTAGTTGACATCGGTCGCATGTTCCTTGGTATGTTCGTGTGAAAACACTTCGGCTCCCCCCTTCAGTTGCAAATTCCACGTTCCTAGCACCATCTCGGTGGTCGGATTATATGAATTACGCTTAAAGAGTTTTTGCGCGCCGGCGCACAATGCACGCCCGCCGGCGGCTTTGCCCAGAGAACGCGGGTGATGCCTTGCCTTCCCGCAAGGCCAGCCCGGACAGCCCTCGGCGCCGCGTCGGATCCCGTTCGAGCCGCCGCTTGCCCTGGGTCTTGCGGAAATCTTTCGCGCCTGCCTGACGACCCCCCTGCGGCCTCTTGTTCTTTCCTGCTGCGGATCATAGAAGGCGCCTCTGAAATAGGCGATGCTGGAGGCATGGAATGCCGCTTCTGGTGATGAAATTCGGCGGCACTTCGGTGGCCGATCTGGACCGTATCAAGAATGCCGCGCTGAAGGTTCAGCGCGAGGTCGAGCGCGGCTATGACGTCATCGTCATCGTCAGCGCCATGGCGGGCCGGACCAATGAACTGGTCGGCTGGGTCGAGGCGACCTCGCCCATGTTCGACGCGCGCGAATATGACGCCGTCGTCGCCTCGGGCGAGAACGTGACCGCCGGGCTGATGGCGCTGACCCTGCAGGAGATGGGCGTGCCGGCGCGCAGCTGGCAGGGCTGGCAGGTGCCGATCAACACCACCGACCAGCATTCGGCGGCGCGGTTCGAAAGCATCCCGCGCGCCAATATCGACCAGAAATTCGCCGAAGGCTTCAAGGTCGCGGTGGTCGCGGGGTTCCAGGGCATCGGCCCGGACGGGCGCATCACCACGCTGGGCCGGGGCGGCTCGGACACCACGGCCGTGGCATTCGCCGCCGCGTTCGGGGCCGAGCGCTGCGACATCTATACCGATGTGGACGGGGTCTATACGACCGATCCGCGCATCACCTCGAAAGCGCGCAAGCTGAGCCGGATCGCGTTCGAGGAAATGCTGGAACTGGCCAGTCTGGGCGCCAAGGTGCTTCAGACCCGCTCGGTCGAGCTGGCCATGCGCTACAAGGTCCGCCTGCGGGTGCTGTCCTCGTTCGAGGATACGGACGAGAATTCCGGCACCCTGGTCTGCGATGAGGATGAAATCATGGAATCGAAAGTCGTCAACGGCGTCGCCTATTCCCGCGAAGAGGCCAAGATCACCCTGGTCACGGTCGAGGACAAGCCGGGCATCTCTGCCGCCATCTTCGCGCCGCTCGCCGATGCCGGGGTGAATGTGGACATGATCGTCCAGAACATCTCGGAAAAGGATTACGAGGAATATCCCGGATCGGTCACCGACATGACCTTTTCCTGCCCGGTCAACCAGGT
The DNA here is from genome assembly GCF_000763905.1 of Paracoccus halophilus. GTDB lineage: Bacteria > Pseudomonadota > Alphaproteobacteria > Rhodobacterales > Rhodobacteraceae > Paracoccus > Paracoccus halophilus. Next base: position 113,447 of record NZ_JRKN01000010.1, on the reverse strand, counting down.
CGCCCGCGCCAGGAAGGCGATGGAAGAGGCCCGCGCCGCCGGCACCATCGACTATGAGGAACTGGTGGTCGATACCGAGGTGGCCAAGGTTTCGGTCGTGGGCATCGGCATGCGCAGCCATGCCGGTGTCGCGGCGCGCATGTTCAAGGCACTGGCTGATGAAAATATCAACATCAAGGTGATCTCGACCAGCGAGATCAAGATTTCGGTGCTGATCGACCGCAAATATATGGAACTGGCCGTGCAGGCGCTGCATGATGCCTTCGAGCTGGAAAAAGCCTGAGCCGGAACGGGCCCGGCCTGGCAGCAGGAGGATCATGCCAGAGCGCAAGGACAGTGATTCACGCAAGCTGCTGCGGCGGCTTCGCGAGACATTGGCCGCTCCGGCAAGCGGGCAGCACCGGCTTGACGAAATCACCCATCACATCGCCGATTCGATGGGCACCGAGGTCTGCTCGATCTACCTGTTCCGCGACCCCGGCACGCTGGAGCTTTGCGCCACCGAAGGGCTGAAGCCCGACTCGGTCCACCGGACGCGCCTGCGCATGGGCGAGGGGCTGGTCGGCCGCGTCGCCCGCACCGGGCGCTACGTGAACACCGCGAACGCCCCCGCCGAGCCCGGCTTCCGCTTCATGCCCGAAACCGGCGAAGAGACCTATCCCAGCTTTCTGGGCGTGCCGATCCAGCGTGTGGGCGAGCGGCTGGGCGTGCTGGTCGTGCAATCCAGCAAGAGCCGCCAGTTCAGCGATGACGAGATCTACGGCCTGGAAGTGGTCGCCATGGTGCTGGCTGAAATGGCGGAACTGGGCGCCTTTCTGGGCACGCAATCGGACGGCATGCCGCTGGCGCATCGCTTCCCGCTGATGTTCCGGGGCGCGACGGGGCAGGAGGGCGCGGCCGAGGGGCATGTCTGGCTGCATGAGGCGCGGGTGATCGTGTCGAACCCCGTGGGCGAGGATCCCAAGGCCGAGAAAAAGCGCCTGAACGAGGCCGTGGCGCAGCTGCGCGCCAAGGTCGATTCCATGCTGGCGGCCAGCGACATGGGCTCGGGCGCCTCGGCCGAGGTGATGGAGACCTATCGCATGTTCGCCCGTTCCCGCAGCTGGTTGCGGCGGATGGAGGAAACCATCGATCTGGGCCTGTCGGCCGAGGCGGCGGTGGAAAAGGAACAAAGCCAGGCCCGCGCCAGGCTGGAAAGCGCCGCCGACCCCTATCTGCGCGACCGGCTGCACGATCTCGACGATCTGTCGAACCGCCTGCTGCGCATCCTGACCGGCCAGGGCGGCGATACCGGGGCCGAGATGCCCGAGGACCCGATCCTGGTGGCGCGCAATATCGGCCCCGCCGAATTGCTGGATTACGGCCGCAAGCTGAAAGGCGTCGTTCTGGAAGAGGGCTCGGTCGGCAGCCATGCCGCCATCGTCGCCCGGGCGCTGGCGATTCCGCTGATCATCCATGCCGACCGCATCGTCGTCGAGGCGCTGAACGGCGACCCGATCCTGGTCGACGGCGATTCCGGCATCGTGCACCTGCGCCCCGAGGAAACCGTCGTCAAGGCGTTTCGCGACAAGATCGCCATGCAGGCCGAGGCGCAGAAACGCTATGCCGGGCTGCGCGATCTGCCGGCGACCGACAAGGCCGGCACCACCATCCAGCTTTACATGAATGCCGGGCTGATGGCCGATCTGCCCAGCCTTGACGGCTCGGGCGCCGAAGGGGTGGGCCTGTTCCGCACCGAGCTGCAATTCCTGACCCGGACTCGGGTGCCCCGCCGCGGCGAGCTGGCGGCGCTTTACGCGCATGTCCTGGACAGCGCCCATGGCAAGCCGGTGACCTTCCGCACGCTGGATATCGGCTCGGACAAGGTGCTGCCCTATATGAAGCCGCAGGACGAGCCGAACCCGGCCATGGGCTGGCGTGCGATCCGCGTCGGGCTGGACAAGCGCGGCGTGCTGCGCATGCAGTTGCAGGCCCTGATCCGCGCCGCCGTGGGCCGGCCGCTGCTCGTCATGTTCCCCTTCATCACCGAGATGGACGAGTTCGAGGACGCCCATCGCCTGCTGATGGAGCAACTCGCGCGCGAGCAGCGGCTGGGCCATGCCATGCCCTCGGATATCCGCGTCGGCGCGATGCTGGAAACGCCCTCGCTGGCATTCGCGCCGCAGAAATTCTTCGAGATGTGCGATTTCATCTCGGTCGGTGGCAACGATCTCAAGCAGTTCTTTTTCGCCGCCGACCGCGAGAATGAGCGCGTGCGCCGCCGTTACGACACGCTCAATACCTCATTCATCCTGCTGCTGGACCAGATCGTGCGGCGCTGCAACCAGGCGCGGGTGCCGGTGTCCTTTTGCGGCGAGGATGCCGGCCGGCCGATCGAGGCGGTGACATTCGCCGCGCTCGGTTTTCGCCGGCTGTCGATGCGCCCCGCCTCGATCGGGCCGGTCAAGCATCTGATCCGGCGTGTCGATCTGGGCGGCCTGCGCCAGGTGATCGACGAGGCCGTGGCGCGCGGCGAGACGAATCTGCGGCGCAGCGTGACGGAATGGCTGGCGCGGCAGTCGCATGGCTGATCCCGGCGCGGCGCTTTGCAAGCGCGGCGGCGCCCGCCTGCGGAGGCGGCCGGCCCGTCACGCGCGCGGGACCGGCCGGGGCCGCTATCGGCGCTACATCCCCTGCTGGGTGTCGTAGCTTTCCTGCTCGACGAATTCGCCGGCCGATTGCAGGTCGCGCCCGGCCCCCTGAACGGTTTCGCAGGCGGCCAGCGCCAGCAGTGCAACGATCGGGGAAAGCCTGATGAATAGACGCATTCCGGACTCCTGAAGAGGCATGTTGTCATATTTCGGTAAAACGCCGCGCCGACGGCCCGGTTCCCCTGCGCGTTAGCATTTGGTTAACGGGTTCGTGCTAGCCAGAAGCCATGCGTCGGATCGTCCTTTTGCCCGTTCTTCTGCTCTCTGCCTGCGCCTCGCCGGCGCCGCAGTATTTCAACGCGACCCGCCATGACATCACCCTGGAGGGGATTGATTTCGCCGTGTTTCACAAGGGCGCCTCGGCCGAGGTGATCCGGCTGGGCTATCTCGGCCGGCGCGAGCGTGGGCGGGTCCCCGAACTGATGATGCAGGCGGCGGAACGCACCACCGGCTGCGCGGCAATCCCGAACAGCGCGCGCAGCCGCATCCCCGGCGACACGGGCGAGGCGCGGATCGCCCTGCAATGCGGCCCGCCGATGTGAACGCGGCGGGCAAACCCGCGGCGGGCCGGGCGCGTCAGCCCAGAAAGGCCGCGGCGGCCTCGGCCACTTCGGCGGGGCGGTCGGCATGCAGCCAGTGGCCGGCACCGGCAAGGAAGCGGACCTTGGCCTGCGGGAAATGACGGCGGATCGCCTCAAGCTGCGGCTCGCGGCAATAATCGGATTCGGCCCCGGCCAGCACCAGCATCGGCCCGTCGAATGTGGCCAGCGGCGCATCATCGGGCCAGCCGACCAGTTCGGACATCTGCTCGCGCAGGGCGGTCAGGTTGAATTTCCAGCGCGCTGGATCCGATTTCAGATCCAGCGATTGCAGCAGAAAGGCGCGCACGCCCGGCTCGCCGATATGGCGCGCAAGCTGGGCGTCGGCCTCGGATCGCAGGCGCAGGCCGGTCAGGTCCACGGCCTCCATCGCGTCGATCAGCGCCGTCTGGTCATGACCATAGGCATAGGGGGCAATGTCCATGACCAGCAGGCGGCGCACCAGCCGGGGCCGGGTCAGAGCCAGCATCATCGCGGCCTTGCCGCCCATGGAATGGCCCAGGATATCGGCCTGGCCGCCATTCGCCTCGATCAGTTCCGCCAGATCATCCGCCAGCGCCCGGTAGCTGTGGTCCGGGTCGTGGAAGCTGTCGCCATGATTGCGCATCTCGACCGAGAGGACGCGGCGGGTCTCGGCCAGCCGTCGCGCCAGCCCGCCCAGATTCTTGCCCGAGCCGAACAGGCCATGCGCCAGAATCACCGGCGGCTGTTCGGAATCGGGTCCGGTGACGATCGTGTTCAACATCATGCGCCGCAGGTTAGCGCCACTGGCGAAGCGGCGCCAGAGGCGCTAATCTGGAAAAAAAGGGCGGGACATGATGATCGAGAATATCCGGCCGATGGCGGATGAGGTGGCAAGCCTGATGGCGGCGCGTTTCGGCGGCATGCGGCGCGGGCAGCAGGCCGATCTGGACAGCATGATGCGCAGGCGCGGCGGCGCGTTGCCGCGGCGGCTGCGGCGCGAAGCGCGGATCATGGTCCAGGCCGATCGCATGGCCGATCAGCCAAGACTGGCGCGGCAGGTGGATTTCGCCCGGTTCGAGCGTGCCCACAAGGCCCTGACCGGCTATCTGCGGCCCCTGGGCCAGGGGATGCGGCTACAGGGCAGCGCGATCAATATCGTGGCGAGCGTGCTCTTCGGACTGCTGGTCATCGGCGCGGCCGCGGTCTGGATCATGCTGCAACGGGGCCTGATCTGAGCCGATGATCCGGCGGCTGGCCAGTGTCACGGTCACGAAACTGACGTAAAGCAGCAGATACCATGAGCCGATCTTGGCGAATGACACGGGGTCCAGCCTGGCCTGTCCGGCATAAAGCCAGGTGCCGGTCATCGTCCCGACATTCTCGGCGATCCACAGGAACAGGCTGCTCAGAAAGGCGGCCAGCGGCAGCGGCATGAAATACCACCGGCTCAGCCGGAACCAGATCCGCGTGCGGCCATAGATCAGCACCGTGGCGAGAAACAGCCCCCAGCGGATATCGGGCAGGAAATGATGGGCGAAGAAATTGACGTAGATCGCGACCGCCAGTCCGACCGTCAGCCAGAAGGGCGGATAGGGGGTAAAGCGCATGTCGAAAATGCGGATCACCCGCGCCATGAACGACCCGACGCTGGCATACATGAAGCCGGAAAACAGCGGCACACCCATCAGCTTGAAGAAGCCCGGCTCGGGATAGGCCCATGATCCGGCACCGACCTTGAAGATCTCCATCGCGGTGCCGGTGAGGTGAAACAGGGCAATGACCCGGACCTCGGCCCAGCTTTCCAGCCGCAGCGTCAGGAACAGCACCTGCACGATGATCGCGAACAGAAACAGCGCGTCATAGCGCGCCAGCGCCCAGCCCGGCTGCCACAGCCAATGGCTGAGCAGGATCGCCGCCAGCATCAGTGCGCCGAACAGGCAGGCCCAGCCCTGTTTCAGCACGAACATCGCGAAATCGACGGCAAAGCCGGGCAACCGGGCACGTGCCCAGTCGCCAAGCCTGCGTTCAAGCGCGCGGGTCGCCCCGCGCGGTCGGGGATCGGGGGTGATCACATCCCGGCGTAAAGCGGGAAGCGCGCGCAAAGCGCCGCGACCTCGGATTTCACCTTGGCCTCGACCTCGGCATTACCGTCCTCGCCGTTCTTCGCCAGCCCGTCCACGACCTCGGTGATCCAGCGGGCGATCTGGCGGAACTCGTCCTCCCTGAAGCCGCGGGTGGTGCCGGCCGGCGCGCCCAGACGGATGCCCGAAGTGACAAAGGGCTTTTCCGGGTCGAACGGCACGCCGTTCTTGTTGCAGGTGATATGGGCGCGGCCCAGTGCGGCCTCGGTCGCCTTGCCGGTCACGCCCTTGGGGCGCAGGTCGGCCAGGCACAGGTGGTTGTCAGTGCCGCCCGAGACGATGTCGATTCCGCCCTTCATCAGTTCATCGGCCATGGCGCGAGCATTGGCGACGACCTGCCTGGCATAATCCTTGAAGCTGGGGTCCAGCGCCTCCTTGAAGGCCACAGCCTTGGCGGCGATCACATGCATCAGGGGGCCGCCCTGCAGGCCGGGGAACACGGCCGAATTGATCTTTTTCGCGATTTCGGCGTCATTGGTCAGCACCATGCCGCCGCGCGGGCCGCGCAGGCTCTTGTGCGTGGTGGTGGTCACGACATGGGCATGGGGCAGGGGCGAGGGATGCTGGCCGCCCGCCACCAGACCGGCGATATGGGCCATGTCCACCATCAGCCAGGCGCCGACCTCATCCGCGATCTTGCGGAATTCGGCCCAGTCCCAGACGCGGCTGTAAGCGGTGCCGCCGGCGACGATCAGCTTGGGCTTGTGCTCATGCGCGGTGCGGCGGATTTCTTCCATGTCCAGAAGCTGGTCCTGCTGGCGCACGCCATAGCTGACCACGTTGAACCATTTGCCGGACATGTTCACCGGGCTGCCATGGGTCAGGTGGCCGCCGGAATTCAGGTCCAGCCCCATGAAGGTGTCGCCCGGTTTCAGCAGCGCCAGGAAAACCGCCTGGTTCATCTGGCTGCCGGAATTCGGCTGGACGTTGGCGAATTCGCAGCCGAACAGTTCCTTGGCTCGCTCGATCGCCAGGTTCTCGACGATATCGACATATTGGCAGCCGCCGTAATAGCGCTTGCCCGGATAGCCTTCGGCATATTTGTTGGTCAGGACCGAGCCCTGCGCCTCGAGCACGGCCTTCGAGACGATGTTCTCGCTGGCGATCAGCTCGATCTCGTCGCGCTGGCGGCCCAGTTCCTTGCGGATGGCGCCAAAAATGTCGGGGTCGCGGCTGTCCAGCGTCTCGGTGAAGAATCCGGTATCGGTCATCTGGTCCTCATGCAAAAAGCGGCTTGCCGGGGTTCTAGCGGCTTTCCGCGCGGTCCGCTAGGATGGATGCGACGCGGGGGCAGTAGATATTCCATGCGATCATCGGGGCTTGCGCCCGGCGGCGCCGGCGCCATGATGGCGGCATGAAAATGCATTTCATCGCCTCCAGCACCGAAAGCGCGGTCACGGCTGCCGAAGCGCTCTCCGCGCGCCATGGCCATGTGCCCATGGCCGAGGCAGAGGTGATCGTGGCCCTGGGCGGCGACGGGCTGATGCTGTCGGTCATGCATCAGAATCGCGGCCTGCCGGTTTATGGCATGAATCGCGGCACGGTGGGGTTCCTGATGAACACCTATTCCGAGGAGGACCTGCCGCAGCGCATCGCCGAGGCCGAAGAGGCGGTGCTCAATCCGCTGGCGATGACCGCCGGCACCACCGACGGGCACGAGCATTGCGCGCTGGCGATCAACGAGGTCAGCCTGCTGCGCGCGGGTCCGCAGGCGGCATGGCTGCGCATTTCGATCAACGGCCGCGTGCGGATGGAGGAACTGGTCTGCGACGGCGCGCTGCTTTGCACGCCGGCCGGCTCGACCGCCTATAATTATTCCGCGAATGGCCCGATCCTGCCCCTGGGCTCGGACGTTCTGGCGCTGACCGCGATCGCCGCGTTCCGGCCCCGGCGCTGGCGCGGCGCGATCCTGCCCAAGGACGCGACCGTGCGGTTCGACGTGCTGGACCCCGACAAGCGCCCGGTCATGGCGGATGCCGATTCCCGCGGCGTCGATTCCGTCCTCTGGGTCGAGATCAGGTCGGAAAATTCCATCCGTCACAGGCTGCTTTTCGATCCGGGCCACGGGCTCGAAGAGCGGGTGACGCGCGAACAATTCGTTTGAGGCCGGCTGCGGGGCACGCTAAAGGGCCGGGCATGAGTAATCGTCCCGAGCTTCCGCCCGAAATCGCCCGCCGCCGGACCTTTGCGATCATTTCGCATCCCGATGCCGGCAAGACCACCCTGACCGAGAAGTTCCTGCTTTTCGGCGGCGCCATCCAGATGGCCGGACAGGTCCGCGCCAAGGGCGAGGCGCGGCGCACGCGCTCGGACTTCATGAAGATGGAGCAGGACCGCGGCATCTCGGTCTCGGCCTCGGCCATGTCCTTCGAATTCGGGCAGTATCGATTCAACCTCGTAGACACGCCCGGCCACAGCGATTTTTCCGAGGATACCTATCGCACGCTGACGGCGGTGGACGCGGCGATCATGGTCATCGACGGCGCGAAGGGCGTGGAATCCCAGACCCGCAAGCTGTTCGAGGTCTGCCGGCTGCGCGATCTGCCGATCCTGACCTTCTGCAACAAGATGGACCGCGAATCCCGCGACACGTTCGAGATCATCGACGAGATTCAGGAAAACCTGGCCATCGACGTGGCGCCGGTCAGCTGGCCCATCGGCATGGGCCGCGACTTCATCGGCGCCTATGACCTGCTCAATGACCGGCTGGAAATCATGGATCGCGCCGATCGCAACAAGGTGGCCGAGTCGATCCAGATCAGCGGCCTCGACGATCCGAAACTGGCCGATCACGTTCCCGCCGGGCAGCTTGAAAAGCTGCGTGAGGAACTGGAAATGGCGCGCGAATTGCTGCCCGCCTTCGACCGCCAGTCCTTTCTGGAAGGGCATCTGACCCCGATCTGGTTCGGCTCTGCCATCAACAGTTTCGGCGTCAAGGAACTGATGACCGGGATCGGTGAATTCGGCCCCCAGCCGCAGCCCCAGAACGCCGCCGAACGCCAGATCGCCCCCGAGGAAAAGCCCGTCACCGGCTTTGTCTTCAAGGTGCAGGCGAATATGGACCCCAAGCATCGCGACCGCGTGGCCTTCGTGCGGCTGGCCTCGGGCCATTTCGAACGCGGCATGAAGCTGACCCATGTGCGCTCGAAAAAACCGATGGCGGTGTCGAACCCGGTGCTGTTCCTGGCCGCCGACCGCGAACTGGCCGAGGAAGCCTGGGCCGGCGATATCATCGGCATCCCCAACCACGGCCAGTTGCGCATCGGCGACGCGCTGACCGAGGGCGAGGGGCTGCGCTTCACCGGCATCCCCAGCTTCGCGCCCGAACTGCTGCAGACCGTGCGCGCGGGCGATCCGATGAAGGCCAAGCATCTGGAAAAGGCGCTGATGCAATTCGCCGAGGAAGGCGCGGCCAAGGTCTTCAAGCCGATGATCGGCTCGGGCTTTATCGTGGGCGTCGTGGGCGCGCTGCAATTCGAGGTTCTGGCCAGCCGGATCGAGCTGGAATACGGGTTGCCCGTGCGTTTTGAATCCTCGCAATTCACCAGCGCGCGCTGGCTCTCCGGCCCCCGCGACAAGGTCGAAGCCTTCGCGAACCTGAACAAGCAGCATATGGCGCAGGACCATGACGGCGATCTGGTTTATCTCACGCGCCTGCAATGGGATATCGACCGCGTGGAACGCGATCAGCCGGAGCTGAAGCTGACGGCGACCAAGGAAATGATGGTGTGAGGATGTGAGGGGCATCGTAGAAATTTTGAGCCAACTTGACCGATGTTTTGAACCCCTCTAACATTCACTATTGTGAATGCGGAGTTAGCTAACGGCCCGTTGGGAACTGAGGGCATCGGCAATGGACATGTGTCAGCTGTATTGGAATGAGTATAATCTCATATACGGCGCATACGAAGACTTTAATGGCCATTTTATTACGCTCAAGAGCTGGTCCGTTAGTGTAGCGCTCGCGGCAATTATTGCTGTTTATTCCGAAAAACTGGGAGCGTCCGGAAGGGTTATCCTGTGGGTCGCGGCGTTGGCCGCCATTCCCTTCTGGGTTCTCGATACCATCTGGAAGTCTTACCAATCGGCGTATCTTGATCGTCTACGCACTCTGGAGGGTTTTGGGAATTGCAAAAACCTTGAAGGCTACGCACTTGGATCAATTTCTAGTTGGCAAGACGCACACAATGAGTTTGGTTTACTTGATTGGCTAGGATTCGCAATCAACTCTGCGTTTCCACATGCCTTCGTTTTGATTGTTGGATTGATTCTTGTCTGGCGCTTTCCTCCCAGAGCCATCCATAAAGATAAGCAATAATAGTATCACTTCACTTGCCGCCATATAGAAAAGCGTTGGCGCAAGCGCAGCGAATGGTGATTTCGTCCCGCAAAGCGCACCAGCCTCACCCCATGCAGCGCGGCCAATTACCGCGCCGCATGGCGCCTCGCACCTAAACCACCGTCACATCCATCGTGATCTCGGCATTCAGCACCTTGCTGACCGGGCAGCCCTTTTCGGCCTTGCGCGCCGCTTCCTCGATCACCGCGCGCTCGCCATTGCCGGAAACACGCGTCTCGAGATGCGCGGTCTTGATCGCGAAACCGTCACCTTCCTTGTCCAGACCGATCTTCGAGGTGGTCTCGATCTTCACATCCGTCACGCCTTCGCCAGCCAGGATCATCGACAGCGCCATGCTGAAACAGGCGGCATGGGCGGCGCCGATCAGTTCTTCGGGGTTGGTGCCACTCGCGCCCTCGAAACGGGTGTTGAAACCATAGGGCTGGTCCGACAGCACGCCGGATTTGGTCGAGACCAGCCCCTTGCCGGTCTTCAGGTCGCCTTCCCATTTGGCCGAGCCGTGATTGACGATCATTGCCAGTCTCCTGTCCTGTATGGGGTTCGTATTCCCAACGCGCGACGGCCCGCCCGGTTTCACGCGACGCCATGGCCACGGCTTTCTTCTTCAGACAAATATCCTCGGGGGTGCGGGGGCGGAAAGCCCCCGCTTCAGCCCCGGTCCAACAGCCGCTCGGCTTCCTGAATGGCGAAGCGGTCGGTCATGCCGGCCACATAATCCAGAACGACGCGCGCGCGCCCCGTCTCATCCCCGGCCGCCTGCGCCGCCCTTTGCCAATGCTCGGGCATTTTCGCCGGGTCGTTCATGAACAGCGGGAACAGCCCGTTCAGCATCTCGGTCACGCGCCGACGTTCGGTCACGACCGAGGGCGCGCGATACATGCGCTGGAAGAGGAACAGCTTGATCGCCTTGAGGTTCTGGTAAAGCGGCTTGGAAAAGCGGATGATCGGCCCCTCCATGTCGCGAATTTCCTGCGCGGATTGCGGCTGCAGGCCGGCCAGCCGGTTCCGGGCAACGGCGATCACATCCTCGACCATGACGCCAAAGACGCGGCGCAGCGCCTCGTGACGGCGGCGCATCGGCTCAAGGCCCGGATGCAGGCGGTCGACCTCGGCAAAGGCCTCGCCGACGACGGGCAGTTCGGCCAGATCCTTTTCGGTGAAGAGCCCGGCGCGCAAACCGTCATGCAGGTCGTGATGGTTATAGGCCACGTCATCGGCGACGGCGGCGACCTGCGCCTCGGCGCTGGCATTGGTGGCAAGCTCAAGGTCCCATTCCGCGTTCACCTCGGCCAGCGCATAGGGCAGGGGGCCGGTCACCGGACCGTTGTGCTTGGCGATCCCCTCAAGGCTTTCCCAGGTCAGGTTCAGCCCGTCGAAATCGGCGTAATGCCGTTCCAGCCGGGTGACGATGCGCAGCGCCTGGGCATTGTGATCGAACCCGCCATAGGGGGCCATCAGCGCGGCCAGCGCATCCTCGCCGGTATGGCCAAAGGGGGGGTGTCCCAGGTCATGGGCCAGCGCCACCGTCTCGGCCAGATCGGCATTCAGCCCCAGCACGCCCGCGATGGTGCGCGCGACCTGCGCCACTTCGATCGTATGGGTCAGCCGGGTGCGGTAATAATCCCCCTCATGCTCGACAAAGACCTGGGTCTTGTGCTTCAGGCGGCGAAAGGCGCTGGAATGGATGATCCGGTCGCGGTCGCGCTGCCAGGGGCTGCGGAATGTCGACATGCGCTCGGGCCAGTGGCGGCCGCGGCTGTCTTCGGGCTGGCAGGCATAGGGGGCGGTCATTTCGTCCGGCATTCCTTGCGGGTGTTTGCGCCGGACCCTATATTCCGTTGTCAGGAACGGAAACCGGAACGCCCCATGAACGTGGAACTGAACCTGCCCCCCAGGGTCACCGAACGCGCCTTTGCGCGCCTGGCCGAGATCAACGACGGCGGCCCCGCGCGGCCCTTGCGCGTGGCGGTGGCCGGAGGCGGCTGCTCGGGCTTTCAATACGACATCCGCTTGGACGACCCGGCCGAGGACGACCTGATCCTGCAAGGCGCCGGGCAAAGCGTCGTCGTCGATCCCGTTTCACTGCCGTTTCTGGCGGGCGCGGTGATCGACTTCGCCGATGAACTGATCGGCGCGCGTTTCACCATCGAGAACCCGAACGCCTCCTCCTCCTGCGGCTGCGGCACGTCGTTTTCGATCTGATCTGGTCATGCCGGCCGCGCGCGGCTAGTCTCGCGCCCATGAAGATCGCGACATTCAATATCAACGGCATCCGCGCCCGTATCGAGACGCTGACCGGCTGGCTGTCCGGGGCGCAGCCCGATGTCGTGGTGCTGCAGGAAATCAAGACCCAGGACGAAAGCTTTCCCTACGAGCCGATCGCCGATCTGGGCTACAATATCGAGGTTCACGGCCAGAAAAGCTTCAACGGCGTGGCGATCCTGTCGAAACTGCCGCTCGAGGACGTGAGGCGCGGCCTGCCGGGCGATGACGGCGACGAACAGGCGCGCTGGATCGAGGCGACGGTGGCGGGCCGGCGCGCCATCCGCGTGGCCGGGCTCTATCTGCCGAACGGCAATCCGCAGCCGGGGCCGAAATTCGACTACAAGCTGGGCTGGATGCAGCGGCTGCACCGACATGCGCAGGGTTTCCTTGCCGACGAAATGCCGGTGGTGATGCTGGGCGATTACAATGTCATCCCCGAGCCCCGCGACGCCGCCCATCCCGAGAAATGGACGGATGACGCGCTGTTTCAGCCCGAAAGCCGCGGCGCCCTGCGCCGGATCCTTTTCGACGGCTGGACCGATGCCGTCCGCCTGCGCGAACCCGACAGCCCGCGCGGCCCCTTTACCTTCTGGGACTATCAGGCCGGCGCCTGGCAAAAGGACAACGGCATCCGCATCGACCATGTCCTGCTGTCGCCCCAGGCCGCCGATCTGATGATCGATCTGGGCATCGATCGCGAGGAACGCGCCAAGGACAAGCCCAGCGATCATGTGCCGGTCTGGGTCGATCTCGACGCCTGAGACGCGACAGAGGGCCTTGTTTCTCACCGCTCAGCTATCGGCCCGCCATCCGGCATCCGTTGCATGGGTCTGATCGTCGACCCTGCCATCAGCCCGGCCGCGCCGGACAGGTGCATCGCCGATCCGGTCCAGCGGGTGCCGCGCCGGAAAGGCTAGTCGTCGCGCTCGTCGCCGTCGTCGCCGAAACGGGCATCGTCATCATATTCATCCTCGCCCTCGCCGACATATTTCGACGACAGCGCGATCGAATGATTGTCGTGGATCGGGTCCATAATGATGTCCGAGGGGATCTCTCCGGCCAGCCATTCGCGGATCTCGTCGCGGGCCTCTTCGGGCGCCTGCCCCGAGATCTCGGCGATATAGGCGATGAAGGCGCGCTGATCGCCGTCGATCTCTTCCAGCTCGACCTCATCGGCCTCGGGCCATTTTTCGGTGATCGCCTCGAAAAAGGCGGGCCAGTTGTCGCGGACATGAACCCATTTCATCAGTAACCTCCCGAGCCGCCCATGCCGCCCTGGACCGTGCGCGCCGCCCCGGTGATATCCTCACCCACTCCGGCGACGGTGTTGCATGCGGCCAGTGCTAGAACGGCCATTACGATTGCCATCCGGCTTAATCTCATTACTTCCTCTCCTGCCACCAGATGTCCGGCATGAACCCTGGCCAGTCACCGTAAAGCGGCGTGTTTTCAGGATAATCCAGACTTGCCCCATGCGCCAAGCGGGAAATCCGCGAATAGCTGACCGGAATGACATAACGCCCGGCGGTCAGGATCCGGTCCAGCGCCCGGACCGCGGCCAGATAGTCCTCATAGGTGCGCGCCCGGCCCATTTCGGCGATCATCGCCTCGGCGGCGGGCGAAGTCATGCCCATCCAGTTCTTGCTGCCGGTCTGCGTCACGCCATTCGCGCCCCAATACAGCAGCTGCTCATTGCCGGGCGAAAGCGACAGGCCGCGCTCGTACCAGGTCATGTCGAACTGGTAATTGTTCGTGCGCTCGACATATTGCGCCGGGTCGAGCAGCGTGACCCGGGGCCGGATGCCCAGGTTGCGCAGCGATTCCACGAAGATATTCACGATCTGCCGGGTCTCGGCGCTGGTGCGCATGGCGCTGCCCGACTGGTTCAGCAATATCTCGAAGCTGAAGGGCTGGTTCCGGTCGTCGCGCAGCTCGCCATCCTGCACCTTCCAGCCAGCCTCGGCCAGCAGTCGCAGCGCGGCGCTGATGCCCCGGCGATCGACGGCGCGCTCGCCCCCCTTGGGTAGGGCATAGCCTTCCAGCGTGCCGGGCGGCAATTCGCCGGCAAAGGGCGCCAGAAGCTCGGCCACGCGTCCGGTCGCCGGGCCGGGCTGCATCGCCAGTTCGGAATTCGAGAAATAGCTGGTGATGCGCGGATCCTTGCCGCCCGACAGCGTCATGTTGATGAAGCGGTAATTGAAGGCCTCGATCATCGCCTGCCGCACCCGCCAGTCCGCGAATAGCGGGTTTCGCGTGTTCATCACCAGACCGATGATCCCCGAAGGGCGGCCATGCGCGATCTCGGATTTCTCGATCCGGCCCTCGCGCATGGCGGGAAAGTCGAAATCGCGGTCCCAGCGGGCGGCGACCAGCTCGCGCCAGACATCGATCTCGCCGGCCTTGAAGGCCTCGAACATGGTCGAGGCATCGGCGAAATAGTCAAAGCGGATCTCGTCGAAATTGCCGGTCCCCTGCGTTACCGGCAGATCGCGCCCCCAGTAATCGGGATTGCGGCGAAAGCTGATCATGCGGCCCGGATCGACCCGGTCGATGACATAGGGCCCCGAGCCGATAGGCACCATCAGCCCGGACTGGCTGAAATCCCTGTCCTGCCATTGCGCCTTTTTCAGGATCGGCCGCATGCCCATCAGCAGCGCCAGTTCCCGGTCGGCGGTGTTGAAGGTAAAGCGGACCGAGCGCGGGCCGGTCTGCTCCATCTTTTCGACCTTGTCCCAGACGGCGCTGTAGCGGGGATGGCCCCGCGTGCCCAGCGTCTCATAGGACCACATCACATCCTCGATGGTGACCGCAGAGCCGTCGGAAAAACGCGCCTCCGGCCGCAGGGTGAATTCGACCCAGCCGCGTCCGGGGTCCGTCTCGACGCTTTCCGCCAGCAGGCCGTAAAGCGTGAACGGCTCGTCGATCGAGCGCGTCATCAGCGATTCCGTCAGCATGCCGGGCTGGGTGTAGATCGGCCAGACCGGATTGCCCATCAGGATCCAGGGGTTGAGCGAATCGAACGATCCGGTTTCGGCAAGGCGAATCGTGCCGCCCTTGGGCGCCTGCGGATTGGTATAGGGCAGGTGCGAAAAACCCGGTTCGAGCGCGGGTTTCCCATACATTGCAATGGCATGCATGGGTTCAGCGGAACTTGCCAGCGGCAAGTATGCAACACACACGCATAAGGTGAATCGCCGCCAGAACGCGGATTTACTGGTGATTTTGCAGAATCGCATGCTCGATTGCCCTGATTTCCGGGTCGCTGGTGTTGTTTGCCGGCAGATTAGCCCGCCGTTCACCACGAGGCAAACTTACGCCTTGGACTCGGGGGGGGAAAAGCGTATAGATAAAGCACTGCTCGATAGGTTTCTTGCCTGTATGAAACCTGCCTCATGACTTGCGCCCGCCTCGTGCGGGCGCTTTTTTCTTTCGCGATTGCAGGTGCTTGGAGTAAGGGTGCCGGTCGGTGCCGCCGCACGCGGTCGTCAGAATCGATCACGTAAAAATGTTTCGGGACCTGCCGGGACATGCGCGCCCCGGAACCGGACCCGCCCTTGTGCCGCCCCGGCTTTTTCCCCATGCTGCCGCCGAAACCGCGACACATGCATCCGGAGGCAGCGATGTTCGAGAAATTTCTTGGCGGCAAGACGGCGATCGTGACGGGCTCGAATTCGGGGATCGGTCTGGGGGTCGCGCAGGAACTGGCGCGGGCCGGCGCCGATATCGTGCTCAACAGCTTTACCGACGCGGACGAGGATCACGCCCTGGCCGAAAGCCTGGCCGGCGAACATGGCGTGAAGGTCCGCTATATCCAGGCCGACATGTCCAAGCCGGACCAGTGCCGGGCGCTGATCGAAAAGGCCGGCGTCTGCGATATCCTGGTGAACAATGCCGGCATCCAGCATGTCGCGGCGATTCCCGATTTCCCGGCCGAGAAATGGGACGCGATCATCGCGATCAACCTGTCCTCGGCCTTTCACACCACGGCCGTGGCGCTGCCGATGATGCGCAAGGCGGGCTGGGGGCGGGTGATCAATGTCGCCTCGGCCCATGGTCTGACGGCCTCGCCCTTCAAATCGGCCTATGTGGCCGCCAAGCACGGCATTATCGGCCTGACCAAGGTCACCGCGCTGGAGGCCGCGCGCGAACCGATCACCTGCAACGCCATCTGCCCGGGCTATGTGCTGACGCCCATCGTCGAAAAGCAGATCCCCGACCAGATGAAGACCCACAGCATGAGCCGCGAGGACGTGATCGCCAAGGTCATGCTGGATCGCCAGCCCTCGGGGGAATTCGCCACGGTCGCGCAGATGGGCGGCACGGCCGTATTCCTGTGCTCTCCGGCCGCCGATCAGATCACCGGGACCAGCATTTCGGTCGATGGCGGCTGGACCGCGCTCTGACCCGCGACAGCCGTAACCATTGCGCCCCGGCAGGCCGGGGCGCGGTGTTTCGGATGCCGCCCGGAACGCGTCAGGTCCTGTCCGCCGCGCGCCCGACCCGCGCCAGCAGCATCACGGGCAACAATCCGACCAACACGATCGCCAGCGCGGCCAGGGCGGCATCCTCATAGGTGCCGCGCGCGGCCTCGGCGTAAAGATGCGTGGCCAGGGTCTCGAAATTCAGCGGCCGCAGCAGCAGCGTCGCCGAAAGCTCCTTCATGCAATCGACAAAGACCAGCAGGCCGGCCGCCGCGATTGCGCCGTGCGACAGCGGCAGGTGCACCTGCCAGAGCGTTCCGGTGACGCCCTTGCCCAGGGTGCGGGCCGCGTGGTCGTAGCTCTGTGAAATGCGGCTGAATCCGGCCTCGACCGAGCCGACCGAGATGGCGAGGAAGCGCGCCAGATAGGCATAGCCGAGCGCGGCCCCCGAGCCGATGAAGATCAGCCCGGTCGAGACCCCGAACCATCGCTGCGCCGTGCTGTCGATCCAGCGATCCAGACCGGCGACGACCACGAGGATCCCGATTGCCAGCACCGTGCCGGGCATCGCATAGCCCAGCGTGGCGACACGCTGCGCGATCAGGACGCCGCGGCGTGGAAAGGCGCGGGCGGCATAGGCGACGGTGATGCCGCAGGCCAGCACCGCGAAGGTGGCGATGGCCGCGAGCAGGAAGGTATTGCGCGCCTCGACGATCAGGCTGTCCGACAGGCCGGCAAAGCGGAAACGCCGCCATGCCTCGGTGGCAAGGAACAGGGCCGGCGTCAGAAAGCCCAGCACCACCGGCAGCGCGCCAAGGCCAAGGGCGATCATGCCGGCGCCGCCGCGCAGCCGGCGCGGCGCGAACCTGCGGTGACGCTGGGCGCTGGTCGAATAGCGCTGGCGCCTGCGCGCCCATCGCTCGAACGAGATCAGCGCGACCACCAGCACCAGCATGGCAAGCGAGATCTGCGCCGCCCCCGGCAGATCGGATCGCGTGACCCAGGTCGTGTAGACCGAGATGGTCAGCGAGCGGACGCCCAGGAATTCGGACGCGCCGATATCGTTCAGCGTCTCCATCAGCGCCAGGCTGACGCCGACGGCAATGGCGGGGCGCGCCAGCGGCAGCGCCACCCGCCGGAAGACCTGTCCGCGCGTGGTGCCAAGGGCGCGGGACACCTCGACCAGATTGGCGGCCTGGGTCATGAACATCGCGCGCACCGGCAGGTAGACATAGGGGTAGAGAACCAGGCTGAGCAGGATGATCGCCCCGGTCATCGAGCGGATATCCGGCAGCCGGAATTCGCGCGGGCTGTCATAGCCCAGCATGGCGCGGACCAGCCCCTGCACCGGACCCAGCGGGTGCAGCAGGTCCAGATAGGCATAGGCGACGATATAGGTCGGCACGGAAAGCGGCAGCAGCAGCGCCCATTCCAGCACCCTGCGGCCGCGGAAATCATAGGCCGTCACCAGCCAGGCGCAGCCGGTCCCGATCACCGCGACCAGCACGCCCACCCCGGCCAGCAGCGTGACCGTCTGGGAAATCGCATGCGGCAGGACATTCGCCGCCAGATGCGACCACAGCCCGTCCGAGCCGCGCATCGCCTGCCACAACAGCGCTAGCACCGGCAGCAGGACCAGGCCGGAAATCGCGAAGCACAGAATGATCCAGACCCTCCCGCCGAAACGGGAGGGCCTGAACCCGTCCGCCGGCGATGCCGCGAGAGGCGGCGCCG
The DNA here is from genome assembly GCF_000763905.1 of Paracoccus halophilus. Lineage (GTDB taxonomy): Bacteria > Pseudomonadota > Alphaproteobacteria > Rhodobacterales > Rhodobacteraceae > Paracoccus > Paracoccus halophilus. The sequence goes on along the minus strand of NZ_JRKN01000010.1, from coordinate 95,273 downwards.
GCGCATGCGGTTCGTCCGGGCTTACCATGCGGCGGCCGGCGTCAATTGTCGAAGCCGACCTTGTCGACCAGTTCGCTGGCCTGCTTGCGATAGGTCACGATCTCGGTCAGCGGCACGCTGTCCACGGTCATGTTGCCAAAGCCCGCGACGATCGGATCCAGCGGCACGCCGGCCTTGACCGGGTGTTCGTAATTCGCTTCGGCATAGATCTTCTGGGCCTCGTCGGACACCAGGAATTCCAGCAGCGCGACCGCCTCGTCCCGGTTGGGGGCGTTTTTCGCCACCGCGGCGCCGCTGATGTTCACATGCGTGCCGCCCCCCTCGAAGGTCGGCAGGATGACCTTGATCGCATCGCCCCAGGCCTTTTGCTCATCGCCGCCATCGCCCGAGACCATCCGGCCGACATAATAGGAATTGGCCACCGCGATATCGCAGATGCCGCCCAGGATGTCCCGGGCTCCGTCGCGGTCGCCGCCGCCCGCCTGACGGGCAAGGTTCGCCTTGACGCCTTGCAGCCATGTCTCGGTCGCTTCGGCGCCGTGATGGGCCATATAGGCCGAGAACAGGCCGGTATTATAGGGATGCTGGCCCGAGCGGATGCAGAGCCGGCCCTTCCATTTCGGATCGGCGAGTTCTTCGTAGGTGATCGCCTGAAGCTCGAGATCCCGGGCGGCATAGACGACGCGGGCGCGGGTGGACAGCGCGAACCACTGATTGCCCGGATCGCGCAGGTTCTCCGGGATCGCCGCGGCCAGGACCTCGGATTCGACGGGCTGGGTCAGCCCTTTCTCGACCAGATCGACCATATTGCCGACATCCACCGCCATCAGCACATCGGCCGGCGAGGCCTCGCCCTCGGCGGCGACCCGCTCGGCCATCCCGTCCTTGAGGAACACCGTGTTGACCGTGGTTCCCGTCGCCTCGGTGAAGGCTGCGAGAAGCGGCTCTATCAGGCCCGGCTCGCGCGAGGTGTAAAGGTTCAGCTCATCGGCCGAAACCGCTCCGGCACCTGCGATCATTGCCGCACCCGCCAGGATCGCGCGCGTCAGATGGGTCGATTGCGTCATGTCAGAACTCCTGTTGAAATCCGGCTATGCGTCAATGCGTTAGCCCTTGACCGGGTTAGGTTGACCTAGAGTTTTTGTCAACTTACGCAAGCGTGAAGCGGCGGCCTATTCCGCCTGTGACTGTTCAAAGACATGGATCTGGGCGCCGTTCAGCAGCAGGCCGACCTTGTCGCCGACCGCCATCGGGATGCGTTCATGGCTGTGCATGCGCAGCGGCTCGAACAGCGGATGCACGCTGATTTCGATCTGCTCGCTTTCGCCGAGAAAGGTCTTGGAGACGATGCGGGCCGATATGCCACCGCCGTCCGGCGCGATAGACAGCGCCTGCGGCCGGATGCAGGCCAGCGCGGCGGTCCCGTCGGGCAGGCACAGATCGGTGGCGAACCGGCCGATCGGGGTTTCGATCTGGCCCTGATGCCAGATCCCGGCCAGCCGGTTGCAGGGTCCCATGAACTCGGCCGCATAGCTCGAATGCGGGCGGTCATAGATGTCGAACGGGGTGCCGACCTGTTCGATGCGGCCCTGACGCATCAGCACGATCAGGTCGCCGACCGCCAGCGCCTCTTGCGGGTCATGGGTGACCAGAATGGCGGTGGTGCCCAGCTGGCGCAGGATCTCCAGCGTCTCGCGGCGGACGCGCTCGCGCAGCCCCTGATCGAGATTCGAAAACGGCTCGTCCATCAGCAGGATCTCGGGCTGCGGCGCCAGCGCGCGGGCCAGCGCGGTGCGCTGCTGCTCGCCGCCCGAAAGCGAATGCGGATAGCGCCCGAGAAGATGCGTGATGCCGATCCGCTGCGCGATTTCGGCGGTGCAGGCGCGCTGCGCGTCGCGGCTGAGTTTCTGCAGGCCGAATGCCAGGTTCTCCTCGACGCTCAGATGCGGAAACAGGGCGTAGTCCTGGAACATGAAGCCGATCCGGCGCGCTTCCGGTTCGGTGAACCGGCCCGGCCCGACGATGCGCCGGCCGCCCAGATCGATCGTGCCGCCATCGGGCCGGTCGATGCCCGCGATCAGCCGCAGCAATGTCGACTTGCCGCAGCCGGATTCCCCCAGCAGGCAGGTGATCCGCCCCGGCGGCACGGAAAGCGTGATGTCCGACAGAACGGCGTGACTGCCGAACCGGCGCGAGATCCGCTCGAGTTGCAGCGCGGGGGGCTGGGTCTGGGACATTCTGCGCGACTCCGGGCATCCGTCCGCGCGCGGCCGGGCGGTCGTGGCGGACATCATCAGGGTTCCTACCCCTACGCCGGGGGCGTGAACAATGCAATTCGCGCCGGCGGCGCTTGGCCCGCCTGCGATCCGTCGTCGCGCTGCGCCATCCGGGGGCGATCCTGACGCCGTTGTGTAGGCCGGGCAATGGACAAGGGCGCGGGCCGGGGGTATTTTTCGCGTCATGCTTGTGCGCCTGGTCACCCTGCTTGCGATCCTGACAATCTCTGTCGTTACGGCGGTCAGTCCGGCGCATGCGCTTCGCATGAGCCCGGTTTCGGATCAGGTGGCCCATCCGTCTGCGGCGGTGCAGGTCGCCGCGGACGCCAAGGTTTCCTGCCATGCCCAGCGGCAATGCCATGCGCCCGATATCGGAGGCTGCAAGCTTGTCTGCGCCGGTCTTTCAGTGACCCTGACGGCGCCCCAGGCGGAAATCGGGCGCGACCGATCCGGCCCTGTCTACGCCTTGCCCCGGGCAGAGAGCTTTCCGGGCCGGGCGCCCGAATTGAACGACCGCCCTCCCAGGAACCGTCCCTTGTGATCGCGCCCGGGCGAAGGCCTGTGGCCTGCCGTTATCGCATCAGAGGGACCGGATGTCCCAAGGAGACAATCATGCATGCATTTTCACGACGCGGCTTTCTTGCCGCAGGCGCCGCCACGCTCGCCGCGGCGCAGTTGCCGCGCCGGGCGGCGGCGCAGGCGGCAATGCCGATCAGGCTGTCCGCCGCCAGCCGGACGCTCGACATCGACGGCCGCGCGGCCCGTGTCTTTGGCCTCGGCGGCCCCGGCGGCCAGGGCCTTGTCCTGGATCCCGGCCAGAGGTTTCGTGTCGATCTGACCAATGATCTTGACGTCGAGACGATCGTTCACTGGCACGGCCAGATCCCGCCCAATGCGCAGGATGGCGTGCCGGACATGCCGATGCCGCCCCTGAAGCCCGGTGAAACCCGTGCCTATGATTTCGAGGCCTTGCCCGGAACGCATTGGATGCACAGCCATATCCCGATTCAGGAGATGCAGCTTCTGGCCGCGCCGCTGATCGTGCGGACGGCCGAGGATCTCAGCGCGGACCGGCAGGAAGTGGTCATGTTCCTGCATGATTTCGCGTTCACCCCGCCCGAGGAGGTGATGGCCGAGATCGTCGGCGGACATGGCGAGGAGGCTTCCGGCGGGCAGGCGATGCCGGGCATGGGCGGGATGCCGATGGAAGGGATGCCGATGCAGGGAATGCCGATGAACGGGATGCCGGGCATGAACGGGATGCCGGGCATGGGCGACATGGCCATGGATCTGAACGACTATGACTGGGACGCCTATCTTGCCAATGACCGCACGCTGTCGGACCCGGAGGTGGTGCCGGTCGAGCGCGGCGGCCGGATTCGCCTGCGGGTGGTCAACGGCGCCGCCGCCACGGTCTTCTGGATCGAGACCGGGATTGCCCGGACCCGGCTGGTCGCGGTGGACGGGCATGCGGTTCAGCCGGTGGCCGGAACCCGGTTCGGGCTGGCCATGGGCCAGCGGCTCGATCTGGAAATAGACCTGCCCGCCAAGGGCGGCGCCTGGCCGATCCTCGCCTTGCGCGAGGGCGCGCGCGAGCGTACCGGCCTGATCCTGGCCACGCCGGGCGCGGAAATCAGGCGCCTCGACGGGCTGGCCGGGACCGAGGCCCCCGCCTTTGACCGGGATCTGGCGCAGGAATCGCGTCTGGTCGCGCTGGAGCCCCTGCCCGAACGGCCGGTCGGGGAACGGCAGATGGTGATGCTGGGCGGCACGATGGACCCCTATGTCTGGACGATCAACGGCGCGGTCTGGGGCCGGCACCGCCCGGTCAGCGCGCGCAGCGGCCAACGCGTCATGCTGTCGTTTCACAATATGTCGATGATGGGGCACCCGATGCATCTTCACGGGCATATGTTCCAGGTCGTGGGGCTGAATGGCCGTCAGATGCAGGGCGCGCTGCGCGATACGGTCTATGTGCCGCCGATGGCGATGATCGACGTCGTGCTGGATGCCGGAGAGGCGGCGCGCTGGATGCTGCACTGCCACCACATGCCGCATCTGGCCAATGGGATGATGACAGAGTTCGCGGTATTCGCCCCGGGCTGATCCCGCGCGACGGGGCGCCTGTCACGGGCGCCCCGTCGGCATCAGCCTTGCGCCTTGGATCGCGGGCCATATTGCCGGCTGCCCGGCCTTGCCGGATCAGCTTTCATAGACCTCGATCATCGGCAGGTCGGTCAGGCTGACGCCGATCAGTTGCAGCGCGGGCAGGGAAACCTGGCTGCCGGCGCTGGCCGGCCCGGCCAGCGGAATCAGGCGCACCTTGGCGGATTTGCCGTTGGCCGGGTTCAGGATGCGTCCCTGAACCTCGGAGCGGACCAGCGGCGTCTTGACCCAGAAGCCGGGCACCGATGGATCGCCCAGCGAGGCGATGGTGCTGCCCAGCCTGCGCTCGGCCGCGACCGGCGGGGCGGCGGCGTCGGCCTTTTGCGCGCGCGACGTGGTGTCGAATTCGGCCGCCGTCCGCGCTGCCGGCGAGGGGGGCGCGGCGGTCAGAACCGGCGTGACAGCGGCGCTGGCGACATCCTCGCTGCTGGCGGAAGCGCCGGGCGTTTTCGGCGCCGCTGGCGGCGCCGTGCCGGAACCCGTGCCGGCCGTGGTGCAGGCGGTCAGCGCCAGCAGCGACAGGGCGCAGGCGATACGAAGAGCGGGCGCGGTCATGCGGGGCCTCATCATGTGATCCGCGCGCAGGCTAGCGAAGTCCGACCCGCGCTGTCCACCATCACCTGCCATTATGGTTACGACAGTATCAACGTCGGCTGACTTGTGCGGATTGCGGCAGGCGCATATCTTGTTGTGATGAACGCCGCCACGCCACTTGTCGATCCCTTTGCCCGCCCGATCACCTATTTGCGGGTTTCGGTGACGGATCGCTGCGATTTCCGCTGCACCTATTGCATGGCCGAGCATATGCAGTTCCTGCCCAAGCGCGACCTGCTGACGCTGGAGGAACTGGACCGGCTGTGCTCGGCCTTTGTCGGGCTTGGTGTCCGCAAGCTGCGCGTGACCGGCGGCGAGCCCTTGGTGCGGCGCAATATCATGGAATTCTTTCGCGCCATGTCGCGCCATCTGGGCCAGGGTCTGGACGAGCTGACGCTGACCACGAATGGCAGCCAGCTTGCGCGCTTTGCCCCGGAACTGGCGGCCTGCGGCGTCAGGCGGGTCAATGTGTCGCTGGATACGCTGGATGCCGACCGCTTTGCCGCGATCACCCGCTGGGGCCGGCTGCCGCAGGTGCTCGATGGGATCGAGGCCGCCCGCGCCGCCGGGCTGCGGGTCAAGATCAACGCCGTCGCGCTGAAGGGCTTCAACGAGGATGAGCTTTTCACCCTGACCAACTGGTGCGCCGAACAGGGCCATGACCTGACCTTTATCGAGGTCATGCCGATGGGCGAGATGGGCGAGGAGCAGCGGCTGGACCAGTATTGGGCGCTGTCGGATCTGCGCAAGCTGCTGGAAGAGCGCTATAGCGTGACCCCTCTGACCGAGCGCAGCGGCGGCCCGGCGCGCTATGTGCGGCTTGAGGAAACCGGCCAGAAGATCGGCTTCATCACGCCGCTGACGCATAATTTCTGCGAAAGCTGCAACCGCGTCCGGCTGACCTGCACGGGCGAGCTGTTCATGTGTCTGGGCCAGGAGGATCGCGCCGATCTGCGCGCGCCCCTGCGCGCCAGCGATGACGATGCGGTCGTGCGCGCCGCCATCCGCGAGGCGATCTCGCGCAAGCCCAAGGGGCATGATTTCGACTATTCCCGCCGCCATGTCAGCGGTCAGGTGAGCCGCTTCATGAGCCATACCGGCGGCTGACGGGACCGCAACGCCAGGGGGCGCCATATGCTGAAGGGAATCGACCCGCTGATCAGCCCCGACCTGCTGCGCGTGCTGGCGCAGATGGGGCATGGCGATGAGCTTGTCATCGCGGACGCGAATTTTCCGGCCGTTTCCGTCGCTAGGCAGACCGTGTACGGTGCCGCGCTGCGCATCGATTGCGATGCCGTCCGGGCCTTGCGGGCGGTGCTGTCGCTGATCCCTCTGGATCGCCATGAACCCGATCCGGTGCTGACCATGCAGGTGGTGGGCGATGCCGCCGCCATGCCCGAGGTGGTGGCCGAGGCGCTGCCGCTGCTGACCGCCCAGGACGTCACCCCCGCCGCGCTGGAGCGGTTCGACTTTTACCGCCGCGCGCGGGCGGCTTTCGCGGTGCTGCGCAGCGCCGAGCCGCGCCCCTATGGCAATTTCATCCTGCGCAAGGGTGTCATCGCCCCGGACCCGGCCTGATCCGCTTCAGGGAACTCGCCGGGTTTTTCTTGCCTCGGGCATCGTGATCTGGATAGCCTGACCCACAGGAGAGCGGCGCTGCCGGACCCGGGGCGAAGGCCCGAGCCGCCGGCGTCGCTGCTGTCCGGTCGCCCTAGCGGCGGCTGGCGGGATATCGCAACCGGGGAGGGGAGGCGATACAAGTCATTGATGCTCATTGCCATTTCTGGCGTATCGCGCGCGGGGATTATGGCTGGCTGGAGAGCGGCGGCGCGGCGCTGGCGCCGATCCGGCGCGACTTTCTGCCGCCCGATTATCCGGGCGCGGCGCGGCTGATCGTCGTGCAGGCCGCGCCGAGCCTGGCCGAGACGGATTTCCTGCTCTCGCTTGCCAAGGGCGATTCGCGCATCGCCGGTGTTGTCGGCTGGGTCGATCTGGGCGATCCGGGCGCCGCCGGCCTGCTTTGCGAACGGGCGGACAATCCCGCGCTGCGCGGCATCCGTCCCATGCTGCAGGACATCGCCGATCCCGATTGGCTCGAGACCGCCGTCAACCCCCGGGCGCTGGCGGCTCTGGTCCGGCTCGGGCTGCGTTTCGATGCGCTGGTTACGGCGCGGCATCTGCCGATGCTGGCGCGCTTTGCCGCGCGGCGCGACGATCTGCCGCTGGTCATCGATCATGCCGCCAAGCCGCAGCCCGACCGGGGCGAGGACTGGGAGCGGGGCATGGCGGCGCTGGCCGCGATCCCGCATGTGCATTGCAAGCTCTCGGGCCTGCTGACCGAGCTCTCGCCCGAGGAGCTGCGCGACCCCTTGCCGGCGCTGCGCCCGATCCTCGCGCGGCTGCTGGACTGGTTCGGACCGGAACGGCTGATCTGGGGCAGCGACTGGCCGGTCGTGACGCTGGCCGCAAGCTATGACGAATGGCGCGATCTGACGCAGGCGCTGCTGGCGGATCTGTCGCCCTCGGAACGCGCGGCGATCATGGGCGGCAATGCCGCGCGCTTCTACGGTCTGGCGGCATGAGCGATCTGGTCCGCATGCAGGGGATCGACAAGCGCTTTCCCGGCGTGCATGCCCTGCGCGCGGTCGATTTCGACCTGCGCGCCGGCGAGGTTCATGCCCTGATGGGCGAAAACGGCGCCGGAAAATCGACGCTGATGAAATGCCTGTCCGGCGTCTATCAGCCCGATGGCGGCCGCATCCTGATCGACGGCGCCGCGGTGGCCCTGCCCAATCCCCGCGCCGCGCAGGATCTGGGCATCGGCATCATCCATCAGGAACTGGCGCTGATGCGCGACCTGAACGTGGCCCAGAACATCTGGATCGGACGCGAGCCGCGCCTGTCCCTTGGCCGCATCGACGAGGCGCGGCTGAACGCCGATGCGGCGGCGATCTTCCGGGGCATGAACGTGGCGATGGATCCGCGCGCGCCGGTCGCCGCGCTGACCATCGCGCGCCAGCAGATGGTCGAGATCGCCAAGGCGCTGTCCTTTCGCTCGCGCGTGCTGATCATGGACGAGCCGACCGCCGCGCTGAACGACAGCGAGATCGCCGAGCTGTTCACCATCATCCGCCGCCTGCGCGCCGAAGGCGTCGGCATCATCTATATCAGCCACAAGATGGACGAGATCCGGCGCATCGCGGACCGGGTGACGGTGATGCGCGACGGCGCGACGGTCGGCACGGTCCAGGCCGCCGAGACGCCGATCGCGCAGATCATCGCGATGATGGTCGGCCGCGAACTGGTGGACGAGCCGGTCGCCATCCCCGACCTGAGCGCAGCCGAATGCGCGCTGGAGCTGCGCGGCATCACCCGCGGGCGCGAGGTGCGGGATGTCAGCTTCAGCCTGAAACGGGGCGAGATACTGGGCTTTGCCGGCCTGATGGGCGCCGGCCGGACCGAGTTGGCCCGCGCGATCTTCGGCGCCGAGCCACCCGAGTCCGGCGAGATCATCGTGCATGGCCGCCCGGTGACCATCCGCAGCCCCGCCGATGCGGTCCGCGCCGGGATCGGCTACCTGTCCGAGGATCGCAAGCATTACGGCCTGGCGCTTGGCATGGATGTGCGCGCCAATATCGCGCTGGCCAGCCTGGCCCGCTATACCGACCGGCTGGGCCGCATCGACGAGCAGGAACTGGCAGCGGTTTCAAACCGTTACATCGACATGCTCAGCATCCGTACACCGCATGACCGGCAAGAGGTGCGGCTGCTTTCGGGCGGCAACCAGCAAAAGGTGGTGATCGCGAAATGGCTGCTGCGCGATTGCGACATCCTGATCTTCGACGAGCCGACGCGCGGCATCGATGTCGGCGCCAAGGCGGAAATCCATCGCCTGCTTGCCGATCTGGCCGGGCAGGGCAAGGCGATCATCGTGATCTCCAGCGAATTGCCCGAACTGCTGCGCCTGTCGCATCGCATCGCCGTCATGTGCGAGGGGCGGCTGACCGGGATCCTGCCGGGCGGCGCCAGCCAGGAACGGATCATGGCGCTGGCCACGCGGCGCGAGGGGATGGCGGCGGAATGACCGGGACACAGGCGACGATACCCGCGCAACAGCGCCGCAGCGGTGCCGCGCGGCAGATGCTGCTGGCATTTGCCAGCCTGATCGCGCTGGTCATCGGCTTTTCGCTGGCCAGCCCGAATTTCTTTCAGGTCTCGAACATCATGGCGATCCTGCAGGCCACCTCGGTCAACGGGGTGCTGGCGGTGGGGGTGACGCTGATCATCATTACCGGCGGGATCGACCTGTCGATCGGCACGCTGATGACCTTTTGCGCGGTGATGACCGGCGTCGTGCTGACCTGGGCGGGAATGCCGCTGATCCTTGGCGTGCTGACCGCGATCGGCACCGGCGCGGCCTGCGGGCTGGTCTCGGGGATGTTCGTGGCCAGGATGAAGATCCCGCCCTTTATCGCGACGCTGGGCATGATGCTGATGCTCAAGGGCTTGTCGCTGATCGTGACCGGCACCAAACCGATTTATTTCAACGACACGCCGGGCTTCACGCAGATCGCGCAGGGCTCGGTCGTCGGGGCGCTGATCCCCGGCCTGCCGCTGCCCAACGGCGTGCTGATCCTGTTTCTGGTGGCGGCGGTGACGGCCTGGATCCTGGGGCGCACGGTGCTGGGGCGCTATACTTTCGCGCTTGGCTCGAACGAAGAGGCGGTGCGGCTTTCGGGTGTCAATACCGATGCCTGGAAGATGGCGATCTATGCGCTGGCCGGTGGCATCGTGGGCATCGGCGGGCTGCTGATCTCCAGCCGTCTCAACTCGGCCCAGCCGGCGCTCGGCCTGGGCTATGAGCTCGAGGCGATCGCCGCCGTGGTCATCGGCGGCACCAGCCTTGCGGGCGGCCGGGGCACGATCCTGGGGACGCTGATCGGGGCGCTGATCATGTCGGTGCTGACCAACGGGCTGCGGGTGCTGTCGGTCGCGCCGGAATGGCAGACGGTGGTCACCGGCGCGATCATCATCGTTGCGGTCTATGCCGACCAGTTGCGTCGGCGCAAAGCAAGTCAGGGCTGATACAAGGCCCGAATAAGAAGTGAACAGCATGGGAGGAAACACGATGTTCACCAGAAGAAACCTGCTCGGCGCGGTCGCCGCGCTGTCGCTGGCCGGCATGGCCACCTCTGCCTCGGCGCAGGATGCGATGTATATCCCGCTGATCTCGAAAGGGTTCCAGCATCAGTTCTGGCAGGCGGTGAAGGCCGGCGCCGACAAGGCGGGCGAGGAACTGGGCGTCAATGTCAGCTTCGAGGGGCCGGATAACGAAACCCAGGTGGACAAGCAGCTGGACATGCTGGCCGCGGCGCTGGCCAACAAGCCCGCCGCCATCGGCTTTGCCGCGCTGGACAGTCAGGCCGCGATCCCGCAGCTGCGCCAGGCGCAGGAGGCGGGGATTCCGGTCATCGCCTTCGACTCGGGCGTGGACAGCGATATCCCGGTGGCGCTGGCGGCGACCGACAATATCGCCGCCGCCGCGATGGCCGCCGACAAGCTGGCGGAACTGATCGGCGGCGCGGGCAAGGTGGCGGTGGTCGCGCATGACCAGACCTCGCGCACCGGCGTCGACCGGCGCGACGGCTTCGTCAACCGCATGAAAGAGGCGCATCCCGATGTCGAGATCGTGGCCATCGAATATGGCGGCGGCGACCATCTGAAATCGACCGAGATCACCAAGGCGCTGCTGACCGCCAATCCCGATCTCAAGGGGATTTTCGGCACCAACGAGGGCTCGGCCATCGGCGTGGTCAATGGCGTGACCGAGGCGGGCGCCTCGGACGTGGTGATCGTGGGCTATGATTCCGGCAAGGCGCAGACCGATGCGATCCGCGACGGGCGCATGGCGGGCGCGATCACCCAGAACCCGGTCGGCATCGGCTACGAGACCGTCAAGGCCGCCGTCGCCGCCGCCCGGGGCGAGCAGGTTCAGGCCAGCATCGACACCGGCTTCTACTGGTATGACAAGTCGAATATCGATGCGCCGGAAATCGCGGCGGTGCTTTACGACTAGGTCCTGAGCGCCTGCCGGGGGCCGCTACGGCCCCCGGCCGTTCAGGGACCGATATGGCGGAAACTGTCGCGGAAAGGCCGGGATGGATCTGGATCTGCAAGGAAAGACGGTGATCGTGACCGGCGGCGCCTCGGGCATCGGCGCAGGCATCACCGAGGCTCTGGCCGAAGAGGGCGCGCACCCCGTCATCATCGCCCGGCGCCGGCCGGATGCGGACTGGCTGGCCCGGCACGGCGCGGATTTCGTCATGGCCGAACTGTCCGACGATGCCGCCTGTCGCGCCGCCATCGCGCAGGTCCGCGACCGTCACGCGGCGGTGCACGGGCTGGTGAACAATGCCGGCGCGAATGACGGCATCGGGCTGGACAAGGGGCCCGATGCCTTTCGCGTCAGCCTGAACCAGAACCTTGTCCATTACTATACCATGGTCCACCTGCTGCGCGACGATCTGCGCGCCAGCCGCGGGGCCATCGTCAATATCACCTCGAAGACGGCGCTGACCGGGCAGGGGGGAACCTCGGCCTATGTCGCGGCCAAGGCGGCGCAGCTTGGCCTGACGCGGGAATGGGCGGTCGAGTTCCTGCCCGACGCCATCCGCGTCAATGCCATCGTCGTGGCCGAGGTGATGACGCCGCTTTACGACCGCTGGCTGCACAGCCTGCCCGATCCCGATGCGGCGCTGCGGCGGATCACCTCGCGCATTCCGCTGGGCCGGCGCATGACCACCGCGCGCGAGATCGCCGATTGCTGCCTGTTCCTGCTGTCCGGGCGCGCCAGCCACATGACCGGGCAATGGCTGTTTCCCGATGGTGGCTATACCCATCTGGACCGCGCCATCGGCGGCGACTGATCTGGCGCGGCGGAAATGTTCGCGTTATGTTCAATAACGGTTGCCATTTCGCGCATCATGCCTATCTGATGCGCTTGGCGGAATCAGGGCGTGACGATGGAACAGAAGTTCATCGAGGTTCGCGGCGCGCGCGAGCATAATCTGAAAGGCGTGGATCTGGACATTCCGCGCGACCGGCTGGTGGTGATCACCGGCCTGTCGGGCTCGGGCAAGTCCAGCCTGGCCTTCGACACGATCTATGCCGAGGGGCAGCGCCGCTATGTCGAAAGCCTGTCGGCCTATGCGCGGCAGTTCCTCGACATGATGGGCAAGCCGGATGTGGACCATATCAGCGGCCTGTCGCCCGCCATCTCGATCGAGCAGAAGACGACCAGCAAGAACCCGCGTTCCACCGTCGGCACGGTCACGGAAATCTACGACTACCTGCGGCTTTTGTTCGCCCGCGCCGGCACGCCCTATTCCCCCGCCACCGGCCTGCCGATCGAGGCGCAGCAGGTCCAGGACATGGTGGACCGCGTCATGGCCATGGAGGAGGGCACCCGCGCCTATCTGCTGGCCCCCATCGTGCGCGACCGCAAGGGCGAATACCGCAAGGAATTCCTGGAACTGCGCAAGCAGGGGTTCCAGCGCGTCAAGGTGAACGGCGCGTTTCACGAGCTGGACGAACCGCCCGTTCTGGACAAGAAATTCCGCCACAATATCGACGTGGTGGTGGATCGCATCGTCGTGCGGGCGGGGATGGAGACGCGCCTTGCCGACAGTTTCCGCACCGCACTGGATCTGGCCGATGGCATCGCCGTGCTGGAAACCGCGACGGACGAACCCGAGCGGATCACGTTTTCCGAAAACTTCGCCTGCCCGGTCAGCGGCTTCACCATCCCCGAGATCGAGCCGCGGCTGTTTTCCTTCAACGCGCCCTTCGGCGCCTGCCCGGTCTGCGACGGGCTGGGGGTCGAGCTGTTCTTTGACGAACGCCTGATCGTGCCCGATTCTGCGCTGTCGGTGGCGCAGGGCGCGCTGGCGCCATGGGCCAAGTCGAAATCGGCCTATCTGACCCAGACCGTCAACGCGCTGGCCAGGCATTACGGTTTCGACAAGAAAACCCCGTGGAAGGATCTGCCCGAAGCGGTGCAGGAGATGTTCCTGCGCGGCTCGGGCAAGGACGAGATCCCGTTCCGCTTCGACGATGCCGGCCGCGTCTACGAGGTCACCCGCCAGTTCGAGGGCATCATCCCGAACATGGAGCGCCGGTTGCGCGAAAGCGACAGCGCCTGGGTGCGCGAGGAATTCGAGAAATACCAGAACAACCGCCCCTGCGGCAGTTGCGCCGGCTATCGCCTGAAACCCGAGGCGCTGGCGGTCAAGATCGCCGGCAGCCATATCGGCAATGTCACCGAACTGTCGATCCGCGAGGCGCTGAACTGGATCGAGGACGCGCCCAAGCAGCTGACGAAACAGAAAAACGAAATCGCCGCCGCCATTCTCAAGGAAATCCGCGAACGTCTTGGTTTTCTTGTCAATGTCGGGCTGGACTATCTGACGCTGAGCCGCGCGGCGGGCACGCTTTCGGGCGGCGAAAGCCAGCGCATCCGGCTGGCGAGCCAGATCGGATCGGGGCTGACCGGCGTGCTTTACGTGCTGGACGAACCCTCGATCGGGCTGCATCAGCGCGACAATGACCGGCTGCTCTCGACGCTCAAGGGGTTGCGCGATCAGGGCAATTCGGTGCTGGTTGTCGAGCATGACGAGGATGCGATCCGCCATGCCGATTACGTTTTCGACATGGGGCCCGGCGCGGGCGTGCATGGCGGGCAGGTGGTCGCGCGCGGCACCCCGGCCGAGATTGCCGCCGATCCGGGCAGCCTGACCGGGCAATACCTCTCTGGCGCGCGCGAAATCGCGGTGCCGGCCAAGCGCCGCAAGGGCAATGGCAAGTCGGTCAAGGTCGTCGGTGCCACCGGCAACAACCTGAAAAACGTCACTGCCGAGTTTCCGCTGGGCAAGTTCGTCTGCGTCACCGGCGTCTCGGGCGGCGGCAAATCGACCCTGACCATCGAGACGCTGTTCAAGACCGCCAGCCTGCGGCTGAATGGCGCACGCCAGACCCCGGCGCCCTGCGAAACCATCAAGGGGCTGGAGCTGCTGGACAAGGTGATCGACATCGACCAGCGCCCCATCGGCCGCACGCCGCGCAGTAACCCCGCGACCTATACCGGCGCCTTTACCCCGATCCGCGACTGGTTCGCCGGCCTGCCCGAGGCCAAGGCGCGCGGCTACAAGCCGGGCCGCTTCAGCTTCAACGTCAAGGGCGGCCGCTGCGAGGCCTGTCAGGGCGATGGCGTCATCAAGATCGAGATGCATTTCCTGCCCGATGTCTATGTCACCTGCGAGACCTGCAAGGGTCATCGCTACAACCGCGAGACGCTGGAAGTCACCTTCAAGGGCAAATCCATCGCCGATGTGCTGGACATGACGGTCGAGGATGCGCAGGAATTCTTCCGCGCCGTGCCCTCGATCCGCGAAAAGATGGATGCGCTGGTCGAGGTGGGGCTGGGCTATATCAAGGTCGGCCAGCAGGCCACGACGCTTTCGGGCGGCGAGGCGCAGCGGGTGAAACTGTCCAAGGAACTGTCGCGCCGGGCGACCGGCAAGACGCTCTATATCCTCGATGAGCCGACCACCGGGTTGCATTTCGAGGATGTGAGGAAGTTGCTGGAAGTCCTTCATTCCCTTGTGGAACAGGGCAATACCGTGGTGGTGATCGAGCATAATCTGGACGTGATCAAGACCGCCGACTGGATCATCGATATCGGCCCCGAGGGGGGCGATGGCGGCGGCCGGATCATCGCCACCGGCACGCCCGAGGATGTCGCCGGCATCGCCGAAAGCCATACCGGCCGCTATCTGGCGCCGATGCTGGATGCGGCGCGCAGCCGCGCCGCCGAATGAGCACCACCGCCTGGCAGCGGGTCGAGGGGGCGGGGCTGGCGCTTGGCGGGCTGCTGATCGCGGTTTTCGCCGGGCCGGGCTGGACGGCGCCGGTCTGGATCGCGATCCTGCTGGCGCCGGATCTGTCGATGGCGGGCTATCTGGCCGGTCCCCGGGCGGGCGCTTTCATCTATAATCTCGCGCATGTCTACGCGCTGCCCTTTCTGGCGATGGTGGTGGGGGTGGCTTTCGGCGCACCCGCGCTGATCGCCGCGGGCGGGCTGTGGCTGAGCCATATCGGTGCCGATCGGGCGCTTGGCTACGGGCTCAAGGCGAATACCGGCTTTCGGGATACCCATCTGGGCCGGATCGGTCGGGAAGGCCGATAAAAACAGTCGCCCGACCGCGGTCGCGGCGACATGCAGGAATGTCTCGGACCCGGCGTAAATCGGGTCGGGACCGTTGACCATACCGGCATCCGCGACTAAACCCACGCCTAGCCAAACCCATCGCGGGACGCCAATCGGGTCCCACGAGTGATAGGGAGCCCAACCCAGTGGAATACCTGCTGAACGAATACCTGCCGATCCTGGTTTTTCTGGGAATGGCCTCGGCTCTGGCGATCATCCTGATTCTGGCCGCTGCGGTGCTTGCCGTGCGCAATCCGGATCCGGAAAAGGTCAGTGCCTATGAATGCGGCTTCAACGCCTTTGACGACGCGCGGATGAAATTCGACGTGCGTTTCTATCTGGTGGCGATCCTGTTCATCATCTTCGACCTGGAGGTGGCGTTTCTGTTCCCCTGGGCGACGAATTTCGCCGATCTCAGCGGCCTCGCCTTCTGGGGCATGCTGCTGTTCCTGGGCGTCCTGACCGTGGGCTTTGCCTATGAATGGAAGAAGGGGGCGCTGGAATGGGCGTGATGACCGGGGCCAATACCGCCGGCGCGGATCGCGAGGTCGCGACCACCCAGCTGAACCGTGAATTGCAGGACAAGGGCTTCCTGCTGACCACGACCGAGGACATCATCAACTGGGCCCGCAATGGCAGCCTGCACTGGATGACCTTCGGGCTGGCCTGCTGCGCGGTCGAGATGATGCAGACCTCGATGCCGCGCTACGATGTCGAACGCTTCGGCACCGCGCCGCGTGCCTCGCCCCGGCAGTCGGATCTGATGATCGTGGCGGGCACGCTGACCAACAAGATGGCGCCGGCCCTGCGCAAGGTCTATGACCAGATGCCCGAGCCGCGCTATGTCATCTCGATGGGCTCATGTGCCAATGGCGGCGGCTATTATCATTACAGCTATTCGGTGGTGCGCGGTTGCGACCGCATCGTGCCGGTGGATATCTACGTGCCCGGCTGCCCGCCCACCGCCGAGGCGCTGCTTTACGGTATCCTGCAACTCCAGCGCCGCATCCGGCGCACCGGCACGCTGGTGAGGTGAGCCATGTCTGACGAGACCCTGGCCGAATTGGCCGAGCATATCCTGATGCGCCGCCCCGACGAGGTGCTGGGTACCGCGGTCGCCTTTGGCGAACTGACGGTCGAGGCGACGCTTCCGGGCATCGTGCCGCTGATCGAATTCCTGCGTAACGATCCCAGCTGCCGCTTTTCGACGCTGATCGACATCACCGCCATCGACCATCCGGCCCGTCCGGCGCGGTTCGACGTGGTCTATCACCTGCTGTCGATGTATCAGAACCAGCGCATCCGCGTGAAGATCAAGGTCCGCGAGGACGAGCTGGTGCCCAGCCTGATCGGCGTCTTTCCGGCGGCGAACTGGTATGAGCGCGAGATCTTCGACATGTTCGGGATCTTTTTCACCGGCCATCCGGATCTGCGCCGCATCCTGACCGATTACGGCTTTCGCGGCCATCCGCTGCGCAAGGATTTCCCCACCACCGGCTATGTCGAGGTGCGCTGGAACGATCTCGAGAAGCGCGTGGTCTATGAGCCGGTGAATCTGGTGCAGGAATATCGGCAGTTCGACTTTCTGTCGCCATGGGAGGGCGCGAAATACGTCCTGCCCGGTGACGAGAAGGCGCCGGAGAGCAAGCCATGAGGCCGGGGCTGAAACAGGGCGACCGCGCCAGCTTTCGCATGACGGTCATGCCTGGCGATACGGTGCCGGCGCTGTTTTCCGACCGCAATGCATTTCCCGACATGCCGGCGGTGTTCGCCACGGCCAAGATGGTCGGGCTGATGGAATGGGCCTGCGTCGAGCAGCTTCGCCCCTATTACGACGAGGGCGAGGATTCGCTGGGCATCCATGTCGATGTCGACCATTCGGCGCCGACGCTGCCCGGGCAGGTGGTCACCGTGGAAACCGAGGTCGAGGAAATCGACGGCCGCTTCATCTGGTTCCGGGTCGAGGCGCATGACGGCATCGACCGGATCGGCGCCGGCCGCCATCGCCGCGCCGTGATCGAAAGCGCGAAATTCAACGACCGGTTGGGCGCCAAACGCGCCGCCGCCGGGCTGGAGGGCTGACCATGGACGGCGACATCCGCAAGAACAGCTATGATGACGGCTCGGTGGACGCGCTGACGGGCGAGCAGAGCATCCGCAACTTCAACATCAACTTCGGCCCGCAACACCCTGCTGCGCATGGCGTTTTGCGCATGGTGCTGGAGCTTGACGGCGAGGTGGTCGAACGCGCCGATCCGCATATCGGCCTGTTGCATCGCGGCACCGAAAAGCTGATGGAAAGCCGCACCTATCTGCAGAACCTGCCCTATCTGGACCGGCTGGATTACGTCGCGCCGATGAACCAGGAACATGCCTGGTGCATGGCGATCGAGCGCCTGACCGGCACCCGGATCCCGCGCCGCGCCAGCCTGATCCGGGTGCTTTACTCGGAAATCGGCCGCATCCTGAACCACCTGCTGGGGGTCACGACGGGCGCGCTGGACGTGGGCGCGCTGACACCGCCGCTCTGGGGGTTCGAGGCGCGCGAGGAGCTGATGATCTTTTACGAGCGCGCCTGCGGGGCGCGGCTGCATGCGGCCTATTTCCGGCCCGGCGGCGTGCATCAGGATCTGCCGCCCGACCTTCTGGACGATATCGAGGAATGGTGCGAGCGTTTCCCGCGGGTGGTCGATGATCTCGACACGCTGCTGACCGAAAACCGGATCTTCAAGCAGCGTCTGGTCGATATCGGCATCGTCACCGAACAGGACGCGCTGGACTGGGGCTATTCCGGCGTCATGGTGCGCGGCTCGGGGCTGGCATGGGATCTGCGCCGCGCGCAGCCCTATGAATGCTATGACGAGTTCGATTTCCAGATCCCGGTCGGCAAGAACGGCGATTGCTACGACCGTTTCCTGATCCGCATGGCCGAGATGCGCGAATCCTGCAAGATCATGCAGCAGGCCGTCGCCAAGCTGCGCGCCGAGCCGGCCGGCGACGTGATGACGCGCGGCAAGCTGGCGCCGCCCCGCCGCGCCGAGATGAAGCGCGACATGGAAAGCCTGATCCATCATTTCAAGCTCTATACCGAGGGCTTCAAGGTCCCGGCAGGCGAGGTTTACGCCGCTGTCGAGGCGCCCAAGGGCGAATTCGGCGTCTATCTGGTCGCCGACGGCACCAACAAGCCCTATCGCGTCAAGCTGCGCGCGCCCGGTTTTGCCCATCTGCAATCCATGGACTGGATGTCCAGGGGGCATCTTCTGGCCGATGTGCCGGCGCTGATCGCCACGCAGGATATCGTTTTCGGAGAGGTTGACCGCTGATGCTGCGCCGTCTGTCCCCCAATCAGCCGGACTCCTTCGAGTTCACGCCCGCCAATCTGGAATGGGCGCGCGCCCAGATGACCAAATACCCCGAGGGGCGCCAGCAATCGGCGATCATCCCGGTCCTGTGGCGCGCGCAGGAACAGGAGGGCTGGCTGAGCCGCCCGGCCATCGAATTCTGCGCCGAGATGCTGGGCATGCCCTATATCCGGGCGCTCGAGGTGGCGACATTCTACTTCATGTTCCAGCTTTCGCCCGTTGGATCGGTTGCCCATATCCAGATTTGCGGCACCACGACCTGCATGATCTGCGGGGCCGAGGATCTGATCCGCGTCTGCAAGGACAAGATCGCGCCGCATGCGCATGAGCTTTCCGCCGATGGCCGCTTCAGCTGGGAAGAGGTCGAATGTCTGGGCGCCTGCACCAATGCGCCCATGGCCCAGATCGGCAAGGATTTCTACGAGGATCTGACGGCCGAACGGCTTGCCGCGCTGATCGACGGTTTCGCGGCGGGCGAGGTGCCGGCGCCCGGTCCGCAGAACGGCCGTTTCTCGGCCGAGCCGCTGGGCGGGCCGGTGGCCCTGGCCGGGCTGAAGGGCGGCGAGGATCACAATGCCAGCGTCGCGCGCGCGTTGCGGCTGGGCGATACGATCCGCCGCATCGACGGCTCCGAGGTCCCGGTGACCACGCCCTGGCTTTCTTCCGGGAACGGGGTCTGATGGTGTATCAAGAGGCATCAGGAAACGCATCGCGCAGGCTTTGACGAGGAGGTTGGATCACCATGAAACGTGCGGAGTGCAACAGGAACTGCTGGATCGCCGCGGCCGTCGCGGGCGTCGTCGTGTTGCTGCTGACCTCGGTCATGGGGGATCTGGGCTTCATGGCGGGGCTGTTTCTGGGGCTGATCACCGCCTGGCTGTTCGGCTCGCTTCTGGTCTGGCTGGCCTGTCACGACCGCCACGAGCTGTTCGCCGATGCCGAGGGCCAGACCGGCACCGACTGGGCGCGCGAGGCGGTCGAAAGTCAGCCCGAGGCGCTGCTGGTCAGCGGCTCGCTGGGGCTCGAACATAAGCCCTCTGTCGCGGGCGGCCTGCGGATCGTCGCGGGCGCCGCTCCGGCTGCGGCCAAGCCGGAAGCCGCCAAAGCCGAGGCCGCAACGCGCCCCGCCGCAGATGACAAGGCGCGGAAACCGGCCACGCAGCAGGATCAGCCTGCCGCCGCGGCGGAACAGGCGGCGCCGGACGATCTGAAACGGATCAAGGGCATTGGCCCGAAACTCTCTGACTGGCTGCATGAGAACGGCATCACCCGCTACGCGCAGATCGCGGCCTGGGACGACAGGGACGTCGCCGATTTCGCCGAGCGGCTGGGCCGCATGGGCGGCCGGATCGAAGCCGATGACTGGGTGGGTCAGGCGAAGCTGCTGGCCGAGGGGCGTAGAACGGAATTTTCGGAACGGGTCGATGATGGCGAGGTCTATTGATGTCCCGCGCGCCCCGGCACGACCCGCCGCCCGCCAGGCAGGCGGCGGATGCGCGCCAGATGCGGCTGGTGGCGGTGGTGATCGCGCTGACCATCGTGGTCTGGCTGGCGGTGCAATGGCTGGGCGGCCAGATGGGCTGGCCGGCGAAATATGCCTTTCTCGCCGATCTCGCGGCGATCGGGGCGCTGATCTGGTCGCTCATCGTGACCTGGCGGATCTGGCGGCGGCGCAACGCGTCCTCGCATGGACAAGGATGAATACAGAATGCTGAGCGATCAGGACCGCATCTTTACCAATATCTACGGCATGGGCGACCGCAGCCTGGCCGGGGCGAAAAAGCGCGGCTGCTGGGACGGCACCGCCGGCATCATCCAGCGCGGCCGCGACAAGATCGTCGAGGAGATGAAGGCCTCGGGCCTGCGCGGGCGCGGCGGCGCGGGCTTCCCGACCGGCATGAAATGGTCCTTCATGCCCAAGGAATCGGACGGCCGGCCGGCCTATCTGGTCATCAATGCCGACGAATCCGAACCCGCAACCTGCAAGGACCGCGAAATCATGCGCCATGATCCGCATACGCTGATCGAGGGGGCACTGATCGCCAGCTTCGCCATGGGCGCGCATGCGTCCTATATCTATATCCGCGGCGAATTCATCCGCGAGCGCGAGGCGCTGCAGGCCGCCATCGACGAATGCTATGACGCGGGTCTGCTGGGCCGGAACGCGGCGGGCTCGGGCTGGGATTTCGACCTCTACCTGCATCACGGCGCCGGCGCCTATATCTGCGGCGAGGAAACCGCGCTGCTGGAAAGCCTTGAGGGCAAGAAGGGCATGCCGCGCATGAAGCCGCCCTTTCCGGCGGGTGCGGGGCTTTACGGCTGCCCGACCACGGTGAACAACGTCGAGTCGATCGCCGTGGTGCCGACCATCCTGCGGCGCGGCCCGGAATGGTTCGCAGGCTTCGGCCGGCCGAACAATGCCGGGGTCAAGCTCTATGGACTGACCGGGCATATCAATGCGCCTTGCGTGGTCGAAGAGGCCATGTCGATCCCGATGCGCGAACTGATCGAAAAGCATGGCGGCGGCATTCGCGGTGGCTGGAAGAACCTCAAGGCGGTGATCCCCGGCGGCGCCTCCTGCCCGGTGCTGACCGCCGAGATGTGCGAAAACGCGATCATGGATTACGACGGCATGCGCGAGCTGAAATCCAGCTTCGGCACCGCCTGCATGATCGTGATGGACCAGTCCACCGACATCATCAAGGCGATCTGGCGGCTGTCGAAATTCTTCAAGCATGAAAGCTGCGGTCAATGCACGCCCTGCCGCGAGGGCACCGGCTGGATGATGCGCGTCATGGAGCGTCTGGTGCGCGGCGAGGCCGAGATCGAGGAGATCGACATGCTCTTCGACGTGACCAAGCAGGTCGAGGGGCACACGATCTGCGCCCTGGGCGATGCGGCCGCCTGGCCGATCCAGGGCCTGATCCGCAATTTCCGCGAGGAAATCGAGGACCGCATCAAGGCACAGAAAACCGGGCGCATGGGCGCCATGGCGGCGGAGTAGGCTTGGCGGATGGGCGATCGTCGCGCATATGATCAACGGAGGCGGCGGGGGCTTTGCGCCGCGCTCGCGCCTTGCGCGCGGGCGGGCCGCGGGCCGGCGCCCGCGTCCGGGAACGTGGCCTGCGGGGTGCGGTCATGAGGTTCACGCCGCGCTCACCCTTCCGTGTCGGGCCGCGCCGGGCCATGGATGTTATGAACCGGGTTCATGACATCAAGGAGGCACGAGCCATGAAGACGCTGTTCGCATCCGCCCTGACCGCCGCCATCCTCGCCCAGCCCGTACTGGCGCTGGAGCCGCTGGCGCAGGAAAAATACATCAACGACCGGCTGATCGCGGCGCGCATCGCCGACCGCGTGCGCCGCACCTGCCCCTCGATCGACGGGCGCATCCTCTACGCCTATGGCGAGGCGCGCAAGCTCAAGAGCTATGCCCGGAAAAAGGGCTATTCCGCCAATGAGATCGACGCCTTTCTGGACAGCAAGCCGGACAAGAAGCGCATCTATGCCATCGCCGAGGACTACCTGAGCCGCAATGGCGCGACGCAGGACGACCCGGAAAGCTATTGCCGGATCGGCCGCGCCGAGATCGAGAAGAACACCATCATCGGCAGCCTGCTGGTGGCGAAATGAGCGGCGCGATGATCAGGATCGGGCTGGCGGCCTGGGCCATGGCGCTGATCGGCGGCGGCGCCTTTGCGGATGGCGCGTCGGCCACCGTGCCGACCGGCGAAAGGTTCTATCTGAATTTCGACATGCTGGCGCCGGCCGACCTGTCCTGCGACGCCACCGGGCCGGGCGTGGACGCCCGGCAGACGCGCGATCTGGCGGGCAAGCCCGTCTTGCGCGTGACCGGCAATGCGCGCGGCGCGCGGATCACCTGCGAGCGCCCCGACGGCAGCCGCTATGTGACAAACGCCAATCGCCTCGAGCGCGATACCACCGTTGACCCGATCTGGGGAACGGTGACCTATCAGCGCGACAAGGATGCGATGACCGTCGTGCTGTACCGGGGCGAAAAATACGCGCCGCTCGCCGTCGCGCATGAATCGTTTCTGCGTGTCGTGCCGGGAACCGGGAACATGGACAGTTCCCTGGTCTCGCTGGGCGGATTGAATACCGGGGGCGCCGAGGCGGCGCCGATCCTGGAGGGCGACTGAGAATGCGGCGCGGCCAGACCGGCGGGCCGGATACAAGAACAAGGGTGAAGTGATGGCGGATCTTCGCAAGATCATGATCGACGACAGGGAAATCGAGGTTGATCCCAACCTGACCCTGATCCAGGCCTGCGAACTGGCCGGGGTCGAGGTGCCGCGCTTTTGTTATCACGAGCGGCTGTCGATCGCCGGCAATTGCCGCATGTGTCTGGTCGAGGTGGTCGGCGGCCCGCCCAAGCCCGCCGCCTCATGCGCGATGCAGGTGCGCGACCTGCGGCCCGGCCCCGATGGCGCGCCCTCGCAGATCCGCACCAACAGCCCGATGGTGCGCAAGGCGCGCGAGGGGGTGATGGAGTTCCTGCTGATCAACCACCCGCTGGACTGCCCGATCTGCGACCAGGGCGGCGAATGCGACCTGCAGGATCAGGCGATGGCCTACGGCGTCGATTTCAGCCGCTATCGTGAACCCAAGCGGGCGCGGATCGACGACGATTTCGGTCCGCTGGTGGGGACCGAGATGACGCGCTGCATTTCCTGCACGCGCTGCGTGCGCTTCATCACCGAGGTCGCAGGGGTGCCCGAGCTTGGCATCCTGGGGCGCGGCGAGGATTCCGATGTCGTGACCTATCTCGGCCGGATGCTGGAATCGAACATGCAGGGCAATGTCATCGACCTTTGCCCGGTCGGGGCGCTGACCTCGAAACCATACGCCTTTACCGCGCGCCCATGGGAGCTGACCAAGACCGAAACCATCGACGTGATGGATGCGCTTGGCAGCAATATCCGCGTCGATACCAAGGGCCGCGAAGTGATGCGAATCCTGCCGCGCAACCATGACGGCGTGAACGAGGAATGGATCTCCGACAAGACCCGTTTCGTCTGGGACGGGCTGCGCCGCCAGCGTCTGGACCGCCCCTATATCCGCGAAAACGGCAAGCTGCGCCCGGCCTCCTGGCCCGAGGCGCTGGAGGCTGCCGCCCGCGCGATGCAGGGCAGGAAGGTCGCCGGGTTGATCGGCGATCTGGTGCCGGTCGAGGCCGCCTTCAGCCTGAAACAACTGATCGAGGGGCTGGGCGGGCATGTGGAATGCCGCGTCGACGGCGCGCGCCTGCCGATCGGCAACCGCTCGGCCTATGTCGGGACGGCAAGCATCAGCGATATCGACAATGCCGCGATGATCCAGCTGATCGGCACCAACCCGCGCGAGGAAGCGCCGGTGCTGAACGCGCGCATCCGCAAGGCCTGGGCGCAGGGCGCGCAGATCGGGCTGCTGGGCGAACCGGTCGATCTGACCTATGACTATGCCCATGTCGGCAATGATCGCAAGGCGCTGGAAAGCCTGTCCGGCCGCGAGATCAGCCAGGAAACGCGGGACAAGCCGACGGTGGTGATCGTCGGGCAGGGGGCTATTCGCGAAGCCGATGGCGAGGCGGTTCTGGCCCATGCGATGAAACTGGCCGAGAACAGCAATTCCAGGCTCCTGATCCTGCACACCGCCGCCAGCCGGGTTGGCGCGATGGATGTCGGCGCGGTGACCGAGGGCGGGCTGGATGCCGCCATCCATGGCGCCGAGGTGATCTATAACCTGGGCGCGGACGAACTGGACATTACCCCCGGCGCCTTTGTCATCTATCAGGGCAGCCATGGCGACCGGGGCGCGCATCGCGCCGACATCATCCTGCCCGGCGCCTGCTACACCGAGGAAAACGGCCTGTTCGTGAATACCGAAGGCCGCCCGCAACTGGCCATGCGCGCCAATTTCGCGCCCGGCGAGGGCAAGGAGAACTGGGCCATCCTGCGCGCGCTTTCGGCGGAACTGGGCCGGACCCAGCCCTGGGACAGCCTGGCCGGGCTGCGCCGCGAGATGGTCAAGGCCGTGCCGCATCTGGCGCAGATCGACCAGGTGCCGGAAAACGAATGGCAGCCGCTCACGCGCCTTGACCTGGGCGATGCGCCCTTCCGTTATGCGATCAGGGATTTCTACCTGACCAACCCGCTCGCGCGGTCCTCGCCGCTGATGGGGCAACTTTCGGCAATGGCGGCGGCCCGCAAGGTCGCGCCGATGGCAGCGGAGTAGGCTTGATGCGATACGCCAGGGGAAAACTGATCGGGTTCGGGGCCGCCATCGCGATGCTGGCGGCCTGCGGCAGCGCGCGCGACGAACGCCCGCGCGCCAAGCCGGACCAGCTGAGCGTGGTGGTGCTGAAAAGCGATGCCGGGGCGCCCGGCAAGCAGGTGCTGACGCGCGGCCGGATCTCGACCAAATCGGGCGAGATCCTGATTCTCGAACCCGACGGATCGGTCACCGAGGTGGATCTGGACAGTGCCGAGGGCCGCGACGCATTCGCCCTGACCGAGGCCGATCTGATGGCGCTGAACGAAAACCTCGGGCTGGATCTGTCCGGCCTGCCGGATATGGCGCCGGTCAGGCCGCGCGAACCCACGGCGCAGGAAAAGGCGCTGGCCGCCTTCGCCGCGCGCACCAGACCGATGCGCCTGAACCTTCCGCGTAGTTTCGAGGCGAATCCCAAGGATTTTCAGGGCGCTCTCGTCGAAAGCTATGAAAGCCGGCGCAAGGGCGGCGACAGTCTGGTCGAAGTGACGGCAAACCTGCAGAGCGGGGTGGACGCCGACACGGCCTTCGCCTATGCCACATGCGCGCTGGCCAATTGGGCCGATGCCAAGGGAACGCCTTATGCCCGTCACATCCGCACCATCCGGGACCGCAAGGACGACCAGATCATCGTCGCGTCGGTCTTTATGCTGTCGGGCGAAAGGCCCCTGGGGCTGAGCGTGATGACCACCAGCGACACGATGCAGGAATGCAAGACACGCGGCATCCCGGCGGCGTGATGAGAGGGACGAAAGATCATGGCTGAATTCTGGGCCTCATCCTATGGTTTCGCGCTCAGCCTGCTGCTGCAGGGGCTGGCGGTCATCGCCTTTGTCATGGGGTCGCTGATCTTCATGGTTTACGGCGACCGCAAGATCTGGGCGGCGGTGCAGATGCGGCGCGGCCCGAACGTGGTCGGTCCCTGGGGGCTGCTGCAGACATTCGCCGATGCGCTGAAATATGTCGTCAAGGAAATCGTGATTCCCGCCGGCGCGGACAAGTTCATCTTTTTCCTGGCGCCCTTTCTGTCGATGATGCTGGCGCTGCTGGCCTTTGTCGTCATCCCCTTTGACGAGGGCTGGGTGATGGCCGATATCAATGTCGGCATCCTGTTCGTCTTTGCCGCCTCCTCGCTCGAGGTTTACGGCTCGATCATGGGCGGCTGGGCCTCGAACTCGAAATATCCGTTCCTGGCCTCGCTGCGCTCGGCCTCGCAGATGATCTCCTACGAGGTCTCGATGGGGCTGATCATCATCGGGGTGATCATCTCGACCGGCTCGCTGAACCTCAGCGAGATCGTGATGGCGCAAAAGGGCGACTGGGGCCTGCTCAACTGGTACTGGCTGCCGCATCTGCCGATGGTGGTGCTGTTCTTCGTCAGCGCCCTGGCGGAAACCAACCGCCCGCCCTTCGACCTGGCCGAGGCGGAATCGGAACTGGTCGCGGGCCATATGGTCGAATATTCCTCCACGCCCTATCTGCTGTTCATGGCCGGCGAATATATCGCCATCTACCTGATGTGCGCGCTGCTTTCGATCCTGTTCTTTGGCGGCTGGCTGTCGCCGGTGCCGTTCATCGCCGATGGCTGGTGGTGGATGGTCATCAAGATGTGGTTCTGGTTCTACATGTTCTCGATGGTCAAGGCGATCGTGCCGCGCTACCGCTACGACCAGTTGATGCGGATCGGCTGGAAGGTGTTCCTGCCGCTGTCGCTGGGCTGGGTCGTGCTGGTCGCGATCCTGGCCCGCTACGAGGTGCTGGGCGGTTTCTGGGCGCGTTTCGCGGTGGGGGGCTGACATGGAATTCGACACGCCAGCCGCGGCCCCGGCCAAAGCCAGTAACACCGACGGTCACGGCGCAACGCGCCGCGCCGCCCATCCACAAGCAGGGGAGCGTTCCTGATGGCCTTCGATTTCGCCCGCGCCACCAAATATTTCCTGATGTGGGATTTCATCAAGGGTTTCGCCCTGGGCATGCGCTATTTCGTCTCGCCCAAGCCGACGCTGAACTATCCCCATGAAAAGGGCCCGCTGAGCCCGCGTTTCCGCGGCGAGCATGCCCTGCGCCGCTATCCCAATGGCGAGGAGCGCTGCATCGCCTGCAAGCTCTGCGAGGCGATCTGCCCGGCGCAGGCCATCACCATCGATGCCGAACCGCGCGAGGACGGCTCGCGCCGCACCACGCGTTACGATATCGACATGACGAAATGCATCTATTGCGGCTTCTGCCAGGAGGCCTGCCCGGTCGATGCCATCGTCGAGGGGCCGAATTTCGAATATGCCACCGAAACCCGGGAAGAGCTGTTCTACGACAAGCAGAAGCTTCTGGATAACGGCGCCCGCTGGGAGGCCGAGATAGCCCGCAATCTGCAAATGGATGCGCCCTACAGATGACCGACGCATTTACCAAGCTTTTCGCGCAGATGCTGGCCTCGGGCCAGGAGATGGCGCGCGCCTTCAACCCCGCGCTTGAGCATGTCGACATGCGCGCGATGGAAAAGCTGGTGCCGATGATGCCGGCGGACATGCTGGAGATGTGGTTCGGCAAGACCTTCAACCGCGAGGGGCTGGACGCCAAGACCCGGCTCCTGCTGACCATCGGCGCGATCACCGTGCAGGGCGCGCTGGCCGAGCCGCAGCTGCGCATCACCATCCGCCAGGCGCTGCGGGCCGGCGCCACCAAGCGCGAGATCGCCGAGACCATCTTCCAGATGAGCATGTTCAGCGGCCTGCCCGCGATGCAGAAGGCGCTGGAAATCGCCCAGAGCGTCTATGAGGAAGACGAGGAGGACGAGGAATGATGACCTTTGCGTTCTACCTGTTCGCGATCAGCGCCTGCGTGGCCGGGTTCATGGTGGTGATCGGGCGCAACCCGGTGCACTCGGTGCTGTGGCTGATTCTGGCCTTTCTGTCGGCGGCGGGGCTGTTCGTCCTGCAGGGGGCGGAATTCGTCGCCATGCTGCTGATCGTGGTCTATGTCGGCGCGGTCGCGGTGCTGTTCCTGTTCGTGGTGATGATGCTCGATATCGATTTCGCCGCGCTGAAGGGGGAACTGGCGCGCTATCTGCCGCTGGGCCTGCTGATCGGCGTGGTGCTGCTGGCGCAGCTGGCGATCGCGCTGTCGGGCTGGACGCCCTCGGGCGCGGCCGAGGGGCTGCGCGCGGCGCCGGTGCTCGAAGGGGTGCAGAACACGCGCGGTCTGGGCGGCGTGCTTTACGACCGCTATGCGCTTGTGTTCCAGCTGGCCGGTCTGGTGCTTCTGGTCGCGATGATCGGCGCCATCGTGCTGACCATGCGCCACCGCCGCGACATCAAGCGCCAGAACGTGCTGGAGCAGATGTGGCGCGACCCGGCCAAGCAGCTGGAGCTCAAGGATGTCAAACCGGGGCAGGGGTTATGAAGCGTAGCATTCTGACAAGCGGGCTGTTCCTGGCGCTCGCCGCCACGCCGGCCATATCCGAAATCGACTGTGCCCGCGAAACCGAATCCGGCATGGAAGGCCTGTATGCCGAGCGCTTCGGCTACGAGGGCAGCGGTTTTATGGCCGAGGCCTATGTAAACCCCAGCTTCAACAGCAGGGACTGGGGCAGCTCGGATCGCAAGATTGCGCCGACCTCGGTGCCGGAGCTCAAGGGCTTCGACGGGTTCCGGGTCGTCGATTGCCGCAGCGGGCGGTTCCTGGCCTTTGGAAACACCTATGCCAACGATGCCCGCCTGCTGCTTGAGGCCGAGGCGCTGCGCGCCAAGGTCGCGGCACGCGGGCCGCTGACGCTGGACGATGTCAGAGCTGCCGGCGAGGCCGCCTATCGCGGCACCGATGTAAAGATCATCGCGCTGCGCGAGACCGAGCGGACCTGCAGTTGCATCAGCTTCAACAATAATCTGTCGCAAGACGACTGAACGTCGAATGCCCGGGCGCGACCCGGGACCATGGACCAAGGGACGATAGGATGATCGGACTGACACATTACCTTGTGGTGGGGGCGATACTGTTCGTCACCGGCATCTTCGGCATCTTCGTGAACCGAAAGAACGTCATCGTCATCCTGATGTCGATCGAACTGATGCTGCTGGCGGTGAACATCAACTTTGTCGCCTTTTCGACCCATATGGGCGATCTGGCGGGGCAGGTCTTCACCATGTTCGTGCTGACCGTCGCCGCGGCCGAGGCGGCCATCGGGCTTGCCATCCTCGTGGTCTTCTTCCGCAATCGCGGCTCGATCGCGGTGGAAGACGTCAACGTGATGAAGGGGTAGGCGGGAATGGAACAGATCATCCTTTTTGCGCCGCTTCTTGGCGCGCTGATCGCCGGCCTGGGCTGGCGCGTGATCGGCGAGCAGGCCGCGCAATACCTGACCACCGGCATCCTGTTCCTGTGCTGTCTGCTCAGCTGGATCCTGTTCCTGACCTTTGACGGCGAGATCCGCCAGATCCCGGTCATGGACTGGATCGTGGCCGGCGATTTCCAGGCCGAATGGTCGATCCGCATCGACCGGCTGACCGCGATCATGCTGATCGTGGTGAACACGGTTTCGGCATTGGTGCATATGTATTCGCTGGGCTACATGGCCCATGACGACAATTTCACCCATGACGAGCATTACAAGGCGCGTTTCTTCGCCTATCTGTCCTTCTTTACCTTTGCCATGCTGATGCTGGTGACGGCCGACAACCTTCTGCAGATGTTCTTCGGCTGGGAAGGGGTGGGCGTCGCCTCCTATCTGCTGATCGGCTTTTATTACAAGAAACAGTCGGCAGGCGCCGCGGCGATGAAGGCCTTCATCGTCAACCGCGTCGGCGATTTCGGCTTCCTGCTGGGCATCTTCGGGCTTTACTGGCTGACCGGCTCGATCCAGTTCGACGAGATTTTCCAGCAGGTGCCGGATATCGCGCAGACGCAGCTGGCCTTCCTGTGGCGCGAATGGAACGCGGCCAACCTGCTGGGCGTGCTGCTGTTCATCGGCGCGATGGGCAAATCGGCGCAGCTTCTGCTGCATACCTGGCTGCCCGACGCGATGGAGGGGCCGACCCCGGTTTCCGCCCTGATCCATGCCGCGACCATGGTGACGGCGGGCGTGTTCCTGGTCTGCCGCATGTCGCCGCTTTACGAATTCGCGCCGGATGCCAAGAACTTCATCGTGATCATCGGCGCGACCACGGCGTTCTTTGCCGCGACGGTCGGTCTGGTGCAGAACGACATCAAGCGCGTCATCGCCTATTCGACCTGTTCGCAGCTGGGCTACATGTTCGTGGCGGCGGGCGTCGGCGTCTATTCGGCGGCCATGTTCCACCTGCTGACCCATGCCTTTTTCAAGGCGATGCTGTTTCTGGGCGCCGGTTCGGTCATCCATGCCATGCATCACGAACAGGACATGCGGAACTATGGCGGGCTGCGCAAGAAGATCCCGCTGACCTTCTGGGCGATGATGATCGGCACCTTCGCCATCACCGGCGTCGGCATTCCGCTGACCCATCTCGGCTTTGCCGGTTTCCTGTCCAAGGACGCGATCATCGAAAGCGCCTGGGCGGGGAACCTCTTTGCCTTCTGGCTGCTGGTCATCGCGGCCTGTTTCACCAGCTTCTACAGCTGGCGGCTGATCTTCCTGACCTTTTTCGGCAAGCCGCGCGGCGATCACCACACCCATGACCATGCGCATGAAAGCCCGCGCGTCATGACCATTCCGCTGGGCGTGCTGGCCGTCGGCGCGGCCTTTGCCGGCATGGTGTGGTATGGCCCGTTCTTCGGCAGCCACGAGCAGGTGAACGCCTATTTCCATATCGCCGGCGGGCATGAGGCGACGGCCGAAAGCGAAGCCACTGCCGAGGCTGCCGTCGAGGCGGCGCCGGTCGAGGCCACGGACGCGGCCGAAGGCGAAGCCACCGCCGACGCGGCCCATGCCGAGGTCGCGCCACCGGTCGGCGGCGCGATCTACATGTCCCCGGACAACCATGTGATGACCGAGGCGCATGAGGCGCCCGCCTGGGTCAAGGTCTCGCCCTTCATCGCCATGCTGCTGGGGCTGATCACCGCCTTCTTCTTCTATATCGCCGATCCCAGCCTGCCGGGCCGGCTGGCCGCGCAGCAGCGGGGCCTGTATCAGTTCCTGCTGAACAAGTGGTATTTCGACGAGATCTACGACTTCCTCATCGTCGGTCCGGCGCGCCGGCTGGGCCGCCTGCTGTGGAAGGGCGGGGACGGGGCCTCGATCGACGGCACCATCAACGGGATTGCCATGGGTCTGATCCCGAGGCTGACCCGCGCGGCGGTCCGCGTGCAGTCGGGCTATCTGTTCCATTATGCCTTCGCGATGGTTCTGGGCATCGTGGGCTTGCTGATCTGGGTGATGATGCGGGGCGCGCACTGACATGACGAACCTACTTTCCATCATCACCTTCCTGCCCATCGTCGCTGCCATCATCATGGCGCTGTTCCTGCGCGGCGGCGACGAGGCGGCGGCGCGCAATGCCAAATGGCTGGCGCTGCTGGCCACCACGGCGACCTTCCTGATCTCGCTTTTCGTGCTGATCCGCTTCGATCCGGCCAATACCGGCTTTCAGTTCGTCGAGGATCACGCCTGGATCATGGGCCTGCGCTACAAGATGGGCGTGGACGGGATCTCGGTCCTGCTGCTGATGCTGACCACCTTCATGATGCCGCTGACCATCCTGTCCACCTGGGGCGTCGAGACCCGGGTCAAGGAATACATGATCGCCTTTCTGGTGCTGGAGGGGCTGATGATCGGCGTCTTCGCGGCGCTGGATCTGGTGCTGTTCTACCTGTTCTTCGAGGCCGGGCTGATCCCGATGTTCCTGATCATCGGCATCTGGGGCGGCAAGGACCGCATCTATGCGGCCTTCAAGTTCTTCCTGTATACCTTCCTCGGTTCGGTGCTGATGCTGGTGGCGATGATCGCCATGTACCGCATGTCCGGCACCACCGATATCGTCGCGCTGCTGCAATACGATTTCCCGTCCGAGACCTATCGCCTGCTGGGCATCACCGTGGTCGGCGGCACGCAGACGCTGCTGTTCCTTGCCTTTCTGGCCAGTTTCGCGGTCAAGCTGCCGATGTGGCCGGTCCATACCTGGCTGCCGGATGCCCACGTTCAGGCGCCCACCGCCGGCTCGGTCCTGCTGGCCGCGGTGCTCTTGAAGATGGGCGGTTACGGCTTCCTGCGCTTTTCGCTGCCGATGTTCCCGGTGGCCAGCGCGGTGCTGCAGGATTTCATCTTCTGGCTGTCGGCCATTGCCATCGTCTATACCTCGCTGGTGGCGCTGGCGCAGTCGGACATGAAAAAGGTCATCGCCTATTCCTCGGTCGCGCATATGGGCTATGTCACGCTGGGGATCTTTGCCGCCAACCGGGTGGGGCTCGATGGCGCGATCTTCCAGATGCTGTCGCACGGCTTCATCTCGGGGGCGCTGTTCCTGTGCGTCGGCGTGATCTACGACCGCATGCATACGCGCGAAATCGACGCCTATGGCGGGCTGGTTAACCGGATGCCGGCCTATGCCGCCGTCTTCATGTTCTTTACCATGGCCAATGTTGGCCTGCCCGGCACCTCGGGCTTCGTGGGCGAATTTCTGACGCTGCTGGGCACGTTCCGCGCCAATACCTGGGTGGCATTCGTGGCCACGACGGGGGTGATCCTTTCGGCCGCCTATGCGCTGTGGCTGTACCGGCGAGTAACGCTGGGCCAGCTGATCAAGGAAAGCCTGAAATCGATCACCGACATGTCCCCGCGCGAGCGCTGGATCTTCGTGCCGCTGATCGCCATGACCCTGATCCTGGGCGTCTATCCGCGGCTGGCCACCGATGTGACCGGGCCGGCGGTCGAGGCGCTGCTTGTCGATTACAACCAAAGCCAGCCGGAGGCGCCCGTCGCCACCGCCGCGGCCAGCCACTAGGGGGCGGATATGACCTCGCTCGATCTTTCGACCATTCTGCCCGAGCTGGTGCTGGCCGCCTATGCGCTGATCGCATTGATGGCCGGGGCCTATTTCGGCAAGGACAAGCTGGCGCGGGCGCTGCTCTGGGCCACGGTCGCGGCCTTTCTGATCGTGGCGGCCATGGTGGGCCTGGGCGATCACGTCGATGGCGCGGGCTTTTTCGGCATGTTCATCGATGACGGTTTCTCGCGTTTCGCCAAGGTGGTGACGCTGGTCGCGGCCGCCGCCGTGCTGGCCATGAGCGCCGATTACATGGTGCGGCGCAACCTGCTGCGCTTCGAGTTCCCGATCCTGGTCGCGCTGGCCGTGCTGGGCATGATGTTCATGGTCTCGGCCGGCGACCTGCTGACGCTCTACATGGGGCTGGAGCTGCAATCGCTGGCGCTTTACGTCGTCGCCGCGATGCGCCGCGACTCGACACGCTCGTCCGAAGCCGGGCTGAAATATTTCGTGCTGGGCTCGCTGAGCTCGGGGCTGCTGCTCTACGGCGCCTCGCTGGTCTACGGCTTTGCCGGCACGACCGGCTTTGCCGGCATCATCACCACCGTCGAGACGGGGCAGCTGTCGCTGGGCATCCTGTTCGGGCTGGTCTTCATGCTGGTCGGCCTGGCCTTCAAGGTCTCGGCCGTGCCCTTCCACATGTGGACGCCCGATGTCTATGAGGGCTCGCCCACGCCGGTCACCGCCTTTTTCGCCACCGCGCCCAAGGTCGCGGCCATGGCGCTGATCGCGCGGCTGGTCTTTGACGCGTTCGGAAATGTCGTCGGCGACTGGAGCCAGATCGTCGCGGCGCTGTCGGTCCTGTCCATGTTCCTGGGCTCGATCGCCGGGATCGGGCAGACCAATATCAAGCGGCTGATGGCCTATTCCTCGATCGCGCATATGGGCTTCGCGCTGGTCGGCATGGCCGGCGGGACCGCGCTTGGCGTGCAGTCCATGCTGCTGTACATGACCATCTACACGGTGATGAACGTGGGCACCTTTGCCTTCATCCTGTCGATGGAGCGCGACGGCGTGCCGATCGCCGATCTGGCCTCGCTGAACCGCTTTGGCTGGAGCGATCCGGTCAAGGGCATGGCGGTGCTGGTGCTGATGTTCAGCCTGGCGGGCGTGCCGCCGACACTGGGCTTTTTCGCCAAATACGGCGTGCTGATGGCGGCGGTCGATGCCGGCATGAGCTGGCTGGCGCTGCTGGCGGTGATCGCCTCGGTGATCGGCTCGTTCTATTATCTGCGCATCGTCTATTACATGTATTTCGGCGCCGAGACCGAGGGCCTGACCAGCCGCATGGGCGCGGCCCAGTATCTGAGCCTGATCGTGCCGGCGCTGGTCATGCTGATCGGCGCGTTCAGCATGTTCGGGGTCGATGCCGCGGCCGGCCGCGCGGCCGACACGCTGGTCGCCCCGGCGGGAGCCGCAACGCAGACGGACGGGGCCGCGATGCCGGCGCCCGGGTCCCTGCGTCTTGACTGAGCCCTGGCCCGAGGGCGTGGCCCGCCATGTGCTGGCCCGCACCGACAGCACCAATGCCGAGGCGCTGCGGCTGGCGCCCGGCCTTTCGGGTCCGGCCTGGATCATGACCCGCGAACAGTTCGCCGGTCGCGGCCGCCGCGGCCGCGACTGGGCGATGCCCGCCGGGAATTTCGCCGCCACGCTGGTCATGCGGCCGCAAGGCGGGCCGGCGGCGGCGCAGCTGTCCTTTGTCGCCGCGCTGGCGCTTTACGACGCACTCTCGGATGCCTGCGGCCCCTCGGTCCGGCTGGCGATCAAATGGCCCAATGACGTGCTGCTGAACGGCGGCAAGGTCGCCGGCATCCTGCTGGAAAGCGCGGGCTCGGGCGCCGGCCTGCAGGCGGTCGCAATCGGCATCGGCGTCAATCTGGCCGCCGCGCCCCCGCGCGACCGGATCGAGGCGCAGGCCGTGCCGCCGGTCTCGGTGCTGGGGGAAACCGGGCATCAGGTCGCGGCCGAGGATTTTCTAGACCTGCTGGCGCCCGCCTTCGCCGGATGGCTGGGCCAGATGCAGTCCTATGGTTTCGCGCCGATCCGCAACGCATGGCTGGCCCGCGCGGCAAGGCTGGGCGAGCCGATCATCGCCCGGACCGGCACGGCCGAGCATCACGGCGTATTCCAGGGCATCGACGAGCAGGGGGCGCTGATCCTCAACACTTCCGCCGGGCAGCGGGTCATCCCCGCCGCCGAGGTCTATTTCGGGACCTGATGAGCCATGCTGCTTTGCATTGACACCGGCAATACCAACTCGACCTTCTCGATCTGGGACGGCGAGAAATTCCTGTCGCATTGGCGGATCAGCACCGATCACCGGCGCACGGCGGATGAATATTTCGCCTGGCTGCAGACCATGATCGGGCTGCGCTATTTCGATCTGGATATCGACGGCTGCGTCATCAGCTCGACCGCGCCGCGGGTGGTATTCAACCTGCGCGTGCTCTGCAACCGCTATTTCGACACAAGGCCGCTGGTCGTGGGCAGGCCCGATTGCCGCCTGCCGGTGCAGCCGCGCGTCGATTTCGGCACCGTGGTCGGCCCCGACCGGCTGGTCAATACCGCCGGCGCCTTTGACCGGCACGGGCCGGACCTGATCGTGGTCGATTTCGGCACCGCCACCACCTTCGACGTGGTCGATACCGATGGCGCCTATGTCGGCGGCGTGATCGCACCGGGGGTGAACCTGTCGCTTGAGGCGCTGCATATGGGCGCGGCCAGCCTGCCCCATGTCGATGTGACCATGCCCGGCAAGGTGATCGGCACCAATACGGTCGCCTGCATCCAGTCCGGCATCTATTGGGGCTATATCGGGCTTGTGCAGGGGATCGTGGACAAGATACGGCAGGAGCGCGCGCGGGCGATGAAGGTGATCGCGACCGGCGGCCTGGCGCCGCTGTTCGATCAGGGCTTTGACTTGTTCGATGCGATCGAGGACGATCTGACCATGCATGGCCTGCGTCTGATTTATGATTACAACAAGGAGACGGGGCATGGCTGAACGCCTGATCTATCTGCCGCTGGGCGGCGCGGGCGAAATCGGCATGAACGCCTATGTCTACGGCTATGGCGAACCGGGGCGCGAACGGCTGATCGTCGTCGATCTGGGCGTGACCTTCGGCGATATGGACAGCGCGCCGGGGATCGACCTGATCATGGCCGACATGGCCTGGCTCGAGGCAAACCGCGACCGGATCGAGGCGATCTTCATCACCCACGGGCACGAGGATCATGTCGGCGCGCTTGGCCTGTTGTGGCCAAAGCTGCAAAAGCCGGTGCATTGCCGCCGCTTTACCGGCGCGCTGGCGCGGCTCAAGCTCGAGGAGCAGGGCCAGCCCACCGATCAGCTGCATATCCACGCGCCGCGCCCCGATACGGTAACGGCCGGACCCTTTGCCGTGCAATTCGTGCCGATCAGCCATTCGATCCCGGAAAGCTCGGCCCTGATCATCGACACGCCGGCGGGCCGGATCGTGCATACCGGCGATTTCAAGCTGGACGGCACCCCGGTCGTGGGCGAGGCTTTCGACCCGATCCTGTGGCATGACATCGCGGGCGAGGGGCAGGGCATCAAGGTGCTGACCTGCGATTCGACCAATGTATTCTCGCCCAATCCCGGCCGCTCCGAGGCGCTGCTGGCCAATCCGATCCTGGATTTCGTCATGGCGCAAAAGCAGATGGTCGTCGCCACGACCTTCGCCAGCAACGTCGCGCGGCTGCGCACGCTGGCCGATGCCGCCACCGCCGCCGGCCGCAAGATCTGCCTGATGGGGCGCGCCATGCAGCGCATGGTCAGGGTCGCGACCGAGACCGGCGTGCTGGACCGTTTCCCCGCCACGGTCGACGCGGAGGAGGCGGCCGAGATGCCGCGCGACAAGCTGATGCTGCTGGTCACCGGGTCGCAGGGCGAGCGCCGCGCCGCCAGCGCGCAGCTCTCGCGCGGCCGCTATCTGGGGATCGAGCTGAAGGAGGGCGACAGTTTCCTGTTCAGCTCCAGCACCATTCCGGGCAATGAGCGCGGCGTGATCCGCATCCAGAACGCGCTGAGCGAGATGGGCGTCGATGTCTTTGACACCACCGACGGTTTCTACCACGTCTCGGGCCATGCCAACCGCCCGGATATCGAGGCGGTCCATGACCTGCTGAAGCCGCAAATCGTCATTCCGATGCATGGCGAGCACATGCATTTGCGCGAACATGCCCGGCTGGCCGAGGCGCGGGGCATCGCCTCGATCATCGCCACCAATGGCACCATGCTGGACCTGTCGGGCGATGCGCCGCGCGTCGTCGACCAGATCGAGGCCGGCCGGATCTATCTGGATGGCTCGGTCCTGATCGGCGCCATGGACGGCATCGTGCGCGACCGTATCCGCATGGCGCTGAACGGCCATGCCATGGTCTCGGTCATCGTGGACGAGGATGACAACCCGCTGCCTGACGCCTGGGTGGAACTGTCGGGCCTGCCGGAAACCGGCCGCGCCGGGGTGCCGCTGGCCAGCAATATCGAAAGCGAACTGGCCGAATTCCTGGAACGCGCCGACGACAAGACCGTGATGAACGACGACAAGCTGGAAGAGGGCATCCGCAAGATCACCCGTCAGGTCGCCATGGAGGAAATCGGCAAGAAGCCCGAGGTGACGGTAATCATCTCGCGCCTGGCGGCGGAATGACTTGACCTTTGGCCATGGGCCGGGCAAAGCGCCGGCCCATGAGCGAATTCGACCCGAACCCTCCGCGCCGCAATTTCTACGGCCGCCGCCATGGCAAGACCCTGCGCCAAAGCCAGAAGGGCTATCTGTCCGAGGATCTGGGCAGCCTGCGCCCGCGCGGCATCACCTTGCAGGACAATCCCGAACGCCGGCCCATCAACCCCGCGGCGATATTCGGCGATGCCCGCCCGGTCTGGCTCGAGATCGGCTTTGGCGGCGGCGAACATATGGTCCATATGGCCGCGCGCTACCCGGAAATCGGCATTATCGGCTGCGAGCCCTTCATCAACGGCGTCGCCATGCTTCTGGGCAAGATCCGCGCGGCGGGGGTCGATAATGTCAGCGTCCATCCGGGCGATGCGCGCGACCTGATGGATGTGCTGCCCGATGCCTCGGTCAGCCGCGCCTTTCTGAACTATCCCGATCCCTGGCCCAAGGCGCGCCACCACCGCCGCCGCTTTGTCACGCCCGAGCATCTGATCCCGCTTGCGCGCGTGCTGAAATCCGGGGCCGAGTTCCGCGTGGCCACCGACATTCCCGATTACGTCCGCCAGACGCTGGAAGAGGTGCCGCAGGCGGGCTTCGATCTGGTGGCCGAGGGGCCGGATGCCTGGGACGACTGGCTGTCGACCCGCTATGAGCAAAAGGCCCTGCGCGAGGGGCGCGTGCCGCATTACGTCACCTTCCGCCGCCAAGGCTGATTGCAAGCCCGTTCCGTGACCGCTATCACCTGTGGCGACCAGCCAGAGGTGTCCCATGTCACATTCCGCCGAACCGCTTCCCATGTCCGCCCGCCGCTCGGGGCCGCTGACCGGCGAGGCGCGCGTGCCCGGCGACAAGTCGATCAGCCACCGGGCGCTGATCCTCGGTGCGCTGTCGGTGGGCGAAACCCGGATCACCGGCCTGCTGGAGGGGCAGGACGTTCTGGACACGGCGGCGGCGATGCGCGCCTTTGGCGCCAGTGTCGAGCGCCTGGCCGAGGGCGAATGGCGGGTGAACGGCGTCGGCATCGGCGGCTTTGCCGAGCCCGAGGGCGTCATCGATTGCGGCAATTCCGGCACCGGCGTGCGGCTGATCATGGGCGCGATGGCGACGACGCCGATCACCGCCACATTCACCGGCGATGCCAGCCTGTCGCGCCGTCCCATGGGGCGCATCACCGACCCGCTGGAGATGTTCGGCTGCGAGGTCACGGCGCGCGAGGGCAAGCGCCTGCCGGTCACCATCCGGGGCGCCGCCGATCCGGTGCCGCTGCGCTACCGGACCCCGGTGGCCAGCGCGCAGATCAAATCCGCCGTGCTGCTGGCCGGGCTGAACGCGCCGGGCGAGACGGTGGTGATCGAGGCCGAGCCGACCCGCGATCATACCGAGCGCATGCTGGCCGGTTTCGGCGCGAAAATCGTGACCGAGACCACCGATGAGGGCCATGTCATCACGCTGAAGGGGCGGCCGAACCTGCGTCCGCAGCCGATCGCGGTGCCGCGCGACCCGTCCAGCGCCGCTTTCCCGGTGGCGGCGGCGCTGATCGTGCCCGGTTCGGAAATCCGCGTGCCGGGCGTCAGCCGCAACCCGACGCGGGACGGGCTTTACGTCACGCTGCTGGAAATGGGCGCCGATATCCGTTTCGAGAATGAGCGGGTCGAGGGCGGCGAGCCGGTCGCCGATCTGGTCGTCCGCCACGGGCCGCTGAAGGGGGTGACCGTGCCCCCCGGACGCGCCGCCAGCATGATCGACGAGTTTCCGATCCTGTCGGTGATCGCGGCCTTTGCCGAGGGCACGACGGTAATGCAGGGCGTGCATGAGCTGCGTGTCAAGGAAAGCGACCGGATCGAGGCCATGGCGGTGGGGCTGCGCGCCAATGGCGCCTCGGTCGAGGATAGCGAGGATACGATGATCGTCCACGGCACCGGCGGGCTGAAGGGCGGGGCGACCGCGCAGAGCCATCTGGATCACCGCATCGCCATGTCCTTTCTGGTCGCGGGGCTGGCCTCGGAACAGCCGATCGGCGTCGATGACGCGGGCCCGATCGCGACCTCCTTCCCGGATTTCCTGCCGCTGATGCGGGGCCTGGGCGCCGAGATCGGCTGAACGCGGCACCCGTCAGAGACGGGCATCGACCATCAGCAGATCGGTGCGGCTGCCCGCGATGGCACGGAACAGGACCTGCTCGGTGACGGTCAGGCCAAGCGCCTCAAGCTCGGCGCGGAACTCGGCGATGGTGCCGTGGGGCCGGTCCTCGTCCACGCGCTTGCCTTCGGACAGGTCCCAAAGCCGGTCGGTGCCGGGGATCAGGTCCAGCGTCAGCAGCAAGCGCCCGCCAGGCACCAGCCTGTCGCGCATCGCGGCAAGGGCGGCGCGGCGGGCCTCGGCCGGGATATGTTCGATCACGCTGACCGAATAGATCAGGTCAAAGGGTCCGGCATCCGGCAGATCCTGCATCAGGCAGTTATGCGAGCGGATGCGGTCGTCGATCAGCCCGTAATCCAGATAGCCCCATTCGTTCCAGTTGGCGGGCGCGGGCGGGGTGCGGATCAGGCTGTGGCCGTCCACCGTGGTCACCCTGGCCCCCTGCTGCGCCAGCCATAGGGGCAGGGGCGCGACGCCGGCGCCCATGTCCAGAACGCGCAGCCCCTCCGGCCGGGGCATGCGGGCGGCGATCCAGGGATATTCGATGCAGCGGATGATGGTTTTCGGGAAAAAGCCCAGATGCCTGCGCCCCATCGCCACGATGTCGACGAGCAGTTGCGGATGCGGGCTGGTCGCCAGCGCGCCGGCCAGTTCGGCGGCGCGGATGTCATGGGGATTGCGGCCCTCGCGCCCACGCTCGGCCAGAAACAGCGCGACATCGCGCCAGCCGCCGATCCGGGTCACATGCGCGATCCCGGGATGCTCGGCCAGGGTCTGGCTGAGCGGTTCGCGGAAAAACACGATGCCGCGACCCTGGGGGGCGGTCTCATAGCCGCTGATCAGCACCGCGTCGCGGCTGGCGGCGACGACATCATCGACCAGCTTGCGATAGGCCTCCGGGGTGGATTGATGGATCGCCACATCGAGGCAGATCGCCAGATCGGCGCTGCCCGCCGGCACATCCCCCGACGCGCCCTGCGTGAAGCTCCAGTCCGGGCGCTTGGCGCGCGCCAGATCCAGCCCGCTCGCGGACAGGTCGAAGCCGCGGTAATCCCGCAGCCCGAACACATGCATCACCTCAAGATCGCCGCAGCCGATATCGACCACCGGCCGGTCGGCATGGGCGGTCAGGACGGGTGCCAGCTGGCGGCGCTTGTCCAGCATCACCTCGCCGCGCGAGCCCAGCCCCGAGCCCAGTTCGGGGTCCGTCGCATAGCGGGTTTCCCAGAAAACCGCATTGTCCAGGCCGATGCTGTGCTGCCGCCGGATGCGGTTCATCGCCTGCATCATCTGCCGGTCCACCCAGGCGATGCCGGTCGGCGCGGGCATGCCATGGGCATCGACATGGCGATGGTAATGCATCGCGGTGATCTCTTGCGGCGCCAGCCCCTGATAGATATGGGCGCGGAAATGCGTCGGAAAGTTCGCGCCGACATCCAGCGGCAGAAAGGGCAGGTCCAGTTCCTGCATCGCCAGCGCAAAGCCAAGCTGGTCGGCGTGATGCAGATGATCGCCCAGAAGCGCCTGCTGCGCGAGACAGTGGCGCGACCAGCGCGGCCAGGCCTCGGCCAGCGCGGCAAAGGCGGCCCGGGGCAGAAAATAGGCGCCGCCATTGCAGTTCCGTGCGGGAACCTGCAAATCGGGCCTGAGCGTCGCGGGCGCGGTGGCGGGGTCGGGAAAACCCGCCTGCGCGAACAGGGGGCGCCATTTTTCGGCCGGGGGCTGGGCGGAATCGACGATCTTGGCGCGCACGGCTCTGTCGTCGAAAAGCGGGCGGGGATCGCGCAGGAACAGCAGATCCGCATCAAGCAGCAGCACCCGCTCCGCCTGCTGCAGAAGCCCGGTCCGGAACTGGACCAGCTTGTTGCAATAGGCGCCCGGCCCCTCGGCAAAGGCGTCATAGGGTTCAATCACCGCGCCCAGCCCGCGCAAGCGGTCCAGCCGCGCATCATTCGCCATGTCGCGCGGGACATGCACGACCAGCGCCGTACCCGGGTCATCGCCGGCGATACCGGCGCTGCGCAGCGATGCCAGCAACAGCCAGGCTTGTGTCAGGAAACGCGGATGCCGGTCGATGACACAGGAAATGGCTGTCTTCATGGATCGTCCTGTTGTCGCGGATCGCAGGGCATGCACGCCCTGCGGCAATTCCGGTCAGGGCTTATCCCTATTCGGATAGCCAAGCAATGCCAGCGCCGCGCCGATTTCATCCAGAACGGCCGGATCGTCGATGGTCGCGGGCGTCTTGAAATCCTCGCCATCGGCGATCTTGGCCATGGTCGCGCGCAGGATCTTGCCCGAGCGGGTCTTGGGCAGCCGCTCCACGACGCAGGCGGATTTAAACGCCGCGACCGGGCCGATCTGATCGCGCACCATGCGCACGACATCCTTGACGACCTGCTCATGCGGCGTCGTCGCCCCGGCCTTGAGGCACAGGAACCCCAGCGGAGCCTGCCCCTTGAGCGCATCGGCGACCCCGATCACCGCGCATTCCGCGACATCGGGATGCGCGGCCAGCACCTCTTCCATGGCGCCGGTCGAGAGCCGGTGCCCGGCCACGTTGATCACGTCATCGGTGCGCGCCATGATATAGAGATAGCCGTCCTCGTCCACATAACCGGCATCCCCGGTTTCGTAATAGCCGGGAAAATGGTCGAGATAGCTGTGTCGGAAACGCGACTCGGCGTTCCACAGCGTGGGCAGCGCGCCGGGGGGCAGGGGCAGCTTGATGGTGATCGCGCCCAGCGTGCCGGGCGGCACCGGATGGCCGCTTTCGTCCAGCACCTGCACGTCATAGCCGGGCATCGGCACCGAGGGGCTGCCGGGTTTGGTGGGCAGGGTCTCGATCCCGATCGGATTGGCGGCGATGGCCCAGCCGGTCTCGGTCTGCCACCAGTGATCGACCACCGGCACGCCCAGATGCTGCTGCGCCCATTTCACCGTGTCCGGATCGGCGCGCTCGCCGGCCAGGAACAACGCCTGCAGGTCATGCAGCTTGTAGCGGCGGATCCATTCGCCGTCCGGATCCTCGCGGCGGATGGCGCGCAGCGCGGTGGGCGCGGTGAAGAAGCTCTTGATGCGGTGGTTCTGGATGATGCGCCAGAACACCCCGGCATGGGGCGTGCCCACCGGCTTGCCCTCGAAGACCACGGTGGTCGCGCCGGCGACCAGCGGGCCATAGCAGATATAGCTGTGGCCGACGACCCAGCCGACATCGGATGCCGCCCAGAAACGGTCACCGGCGCCGATATTGTAGATATTGCTCATCGACCATTGCAGCGCGACCAGATGGCCCGCCGTGTGGCGCACCACGCCCTTGGGCTGGCCGGTCGTGCCCGAGGTATAAAGGATATAGGCGGGGTGGTTGCCTTCGACCGGGACACATTCGGCGGGCTTCACCCCGTATTGAAAGCCGTGCCAGTTGAAGTCGCGGCCCTCGACCAGCTTGGCGACCTCTTGTTCGCGCTGGAAGATGACGCAGAATTCGGGCTGGTGGCTGGCCATCTCGATGGCGCTGTCCAGCAGCGGCTTGTAATGGATGACGCGATTGGGTTCCAGCCCGCAAGAGGCGGCGATGATCGCCTTGGGCTGGAAATCGTCGATGCGGATCGCCAGCTCATGCGCGGCAAAGCCGCCGAACACGACCGAGTGGATGGCGCCAAGCCGGGCGCAGGCCAGCATCGCCTCGAGCGCTTCGGGGATCATCGGCATGTAGATGATGACGCGGTCGCCCTTTTCCACGCCACGCATGCGCAGCGCCCCGGCAAGCG
This sequence comes from Paracoccus halophilus, assembly GCF_000763905.1. Taxonomy (GTDB): domain Bacteria; phylum Pseudomonadota; class Alphaproteobacteria; order Rhodobacterales; family Rhodobacteraceae; genus Paracoccus; species Paracoccus halophilus. Next base: position 51,780 of record NZ_JRKN01000010.1, on the reverse strand, counting down.
AGGCGACGCGGTCCTGCAACTGCCTGTAGGTGATGCCCCTGGTCGAAAGCGTGATCGGGCTTTCATGCACGATCGCGACCTGATCGCCGCGTCCGGCCGCGACATGGCGGTCCACCGCGTTCCAGCAGGTGTTGACCATCCCGTCCGCGAACCATTCATAGATCGGGGCCTTGTCGTCGAACAGCGCCCGCGAGGGCTTTTTCTGCCAGTCGATCGCCTCGGCGGCCTGCATCCAGAACCGGTCGGGATCGGCCCGCCAACCGGCATAGACGTCTTGATATCCCATGAAAGCTCCTCCTCCAGGTTCGGCTTTGGTAGGCGCGGCCCAGGCCGTCAGGCAAGGATGTTAACGCCCGACATGTCCCATGGAAGAAGTTATTTTGCAGAATTTCCGGCGGCGCCTTGACAAATGTTTGCAAAACCGCCGGAAATTTGCGGATCGCAGAAAAATGCGCGCCGGTTTGCATAGCCGGCGCGCCTGTCGTGGGATGGCCGAATCGCGCTAGCGGTAATGGCCGACCGGGGTACCGGCGATCACGCTCATGTTCAGCAGCCCGCGCGTGGTGATCGAGGGGGTCACGATATGGGCGCGGTTGCCCATGCCCATCAGGATCGGCCCGACCTCAAGCCCGTTCGCCTTCATCTTCAATGCGTTGCGCACGCCCGAGGCGGCGTCGCTGCTGGCGAATACCAGCGCGTTGGCCGCGCCTTCCAGCCGCGAATCCGGGAAGATGCGGTTGCGCAGCTCGGCGTCCAGCGCCGAATCGACCTGCATTTCGCCTTCGAAGCAGAAATCGACCTCGCGTTCCTCAAGGAGCGCCATCGCCTGGCGCATCTTGCGACCGCCGGCGGTGTCGAGATTGCCGAATTGCGAATGGCTGCACAGCGCGACCTTGGGCGTCAGGCCAAAGCGGCGGATATGGCGCGCCGCGCCGATCGCGGTTTCCATCACCTGGCCGGCACTGGGTTCGTAATGCACCTGCGTGTCGGCGATGAAGATCGGGCCATCCTCGAGGATGATCATCGACAGCGCGCCGACCGGGTGCAACCCGTCGCGGGCCAGGATCTGGCGGATATAGTTCAGGTGCCAGCTATATTGTCCGAAGGTGCCGCAGATCAGGCTGTCGGCCTCGTCGCGGTGGACCATGACGGCGCCGATGGCGGTGGTATTGGTGCGCATGATCGCCCGCGCGATATCGGGGCTGACGCCCTGGCGGGCCATCAATTCGTGATAGGTGCCCCAATAGTCGCGATAGCGCGGGTCGTTTTCCGGGTTCACGATCTCGAAGTCGCGGCCGGGGCGGATCGGCAGGCCGGCGCGTTCGGCGCGCCGCTCGATCACCTCGGGGCGGCCGATCAGGATCGGCACATCGGTGGTTTCCTCCAGCATGGCATTGGCGGCGCGCAGCACGCGCTCGTCCTCGCCCTCGGCAAAAACGATGCGGCGCTTGGCCGTCGCGGCGGCCTCGAACACGGGCCGCATGATCATCGCCGAGCGGAAGACCGAGCCGTCCAGCTTGCGCTTGTAGGCGTCGATATCGGACAGCGGGCGCATCGCCACGCCGGTTTCCATCGCCGCGCGGGCGACGGCGGTCGAGACGACCCCGATCAGACGCGGGTCGAAGGGTTTCGGAATCAGGTATTCGGGGCCGAAGGTCAGCGTCTCGCCGCGATAGGCCATGGCGGCCTCGGCGCTGGTGGTGGCGCGGGCAAGCGCCGCGATGCCCTCGACGCAGGCGACCTCCATCTCGTCATTGATGGTGGTGGCGCCGACATCCAGCGCGCCGCGGAAGATGAAGGGAAAGCACAGGACGTTGTTGACCTGGTTGGGATAATCGCTGCGCCCGGTGGCGATGATCGCATCGGGGGCGACGGCGCGGGCATCCTCGGGCAGGATCTCGGGCGTCGGGTTGGCCAGCGCGAAGATGATCGGGCGGCCGGCCATCTTCCTGACCATGTCGGGCTTCAGCACGCCCGGACCCGACAGGCCCAGGAACAGATCCGCGCCCTCGATCACCTGATCCAGCCTGCGCAGGTCGCTGGCTTGCGCGAATTCCGCCTTTTGCGGGGTCATTTCCTCGGTCCGGCCCTGATAGACCAGCCCGGCAATGTCGCACAGCCAGACGTTTTCGCGTTTCACGCCCAGTTTCAGCAGCATGTTCAGGCAGGCGATGCCTGCCGCGCCGCCGCCGGTCGAGACGACCTTGATATCCTGGAAATTCTTGCCCGCGACATGCAGCGCATTGGTCGCGGCCGCGCCCACCACGATGGCGGTGCCGTGCTGGTCGTCGTGAAAGACCGGAATGTTCATCCGTTCGCGGCACAGCTTTTCGACGATGAAGCAGTCGGGCGCCTTGATATCCTCAAGGTTGATGGCGCCGAAGCTGGGTTCGAGGGCGGTCACGATATCGGCCAGTTTCTCGGGGTCCGATTCGTTCACCTCGATGTCGAAACAGTCGATATTGGCGAATTTCTTGAAGAGCACGGCCTTGCCCTCCATCACCGGCTTCGAGGCCAGCGCGCCGATATTGCCCAGGCCAAGCACCGCGGTGCCGTTCGAGACCACGGCGACCAGATTGCCGCGCGCGGTATAGCGGGCGGCGCTGGCGGGGTCGGCCTTGATCTCCAGGCAGGCTTCGGCCACGCCCGGGGAATAGGCGCGGCTGAGGTCACGGCCATTGGCAAGGGGCTTTGTCGCACGCACCTCAAGCTTACCCGGACGCGGGAATTCGTGATAATCCAGTGCCGCCTGTCGCGCGCTGTCCTGCCGGCGTTCTTCCATTGCCTGCCCACTCCTCTCAAGATGGTTCAGCGTTAAACTATTTTCGGGGCGGGGAACAGGGGTCTGCGGCGCGGGGGGGCAACCGTGCCGGACTTGCATCGCCGCCGGCCCGGGCGCAAGATCGGGGGCGGAAAATCTGGAACGAAAGAGCGGTCAGATGGCGCTTCTCGATGCGGCACGCGAAGTGCGGGAACGGGCCTATGCGCCCTATTCGGGTTTCAAGGTCGGCGCTGCCGTCCGCGGGGCCTCGGGGCGGATCTATCACGGCTGCAATGTCGAGAACGTCGCCTATCCCGAGGGCACCTGCGCCGAAGCCGGCGCCATCGCGCTGATGGTCGCCAGCGGCGAGACCGACCTGATCGAGGTCGCGGTGATCGCCGACAGTTCCGGCCCCGTGCCGCCCTGCGGCGGCTGCCGCCAGAAACTGGCCGAGTTCGGCCGTGCCGATACGCCGGTGCTGCTGGCCACGCTGGGCGGCGCCACGCTGGCCACCACGATCGGCGAATTGCTGCCGGGGCGTTTCGACATTTCGCATCTGTCGGGCACCGAATGATGGCAGCCGATCCGCGCCCCCTGATCGCAGCGATCCGCGACGGGCGCGGGCTGGACGAGGCAGGCGCCGCCCTGATCGCGCGGGGGCTGGCCGATGGCACGGTCAGCGACGCCCAGGCGGCGGCCTTTGCCATGGCGGTTCTGCTGCGCGGTCTGGATGCGCCGGCGCGTGTGGCGCTGACCCGCGCCATGCGCGATTCCGGCAAGGTGATGCATTGGGATCTGCCCGGCCCGGTGGTGGACAAGCATTCGACCGGCGGCATCGGCGATGCGGTCAGTCTGATTCTGGCGCCACTGGTGGCGGCCTGCGGCGGCTTTGTTCCCATGATTTCCGGGCGCGGGCTGGGCCATACCGGCGGCACGCTGGACAAGCTGGAGGCGATCCCCGGTTTCCGTACCGCGCTGTCCGAGGAGGCGTTTCGACGCATCGTTGCCGAACAGGGATGCGCGATCGTCGCGGCCGGGCGCGACCTGGCCCCCGCCGATGCGCGGCTTTACGCGATCCGGGACGAATCCGCGACGGTGGGGTCGATCGACCTGATTACCGCCTCGATCCTGTCCAAAAAACTGGCGGCCGGGCTCGACGCGCTGATCCTGGACGTCAAGCAGGGCAGCGGCGCGTTTCTGCGCGACGAACGGGCGGCGCTGTCGCTGGCCCGGGCGCTGGTCTCGACCGCCTCGGGCGCCGGCTGCCGCGCCCGCGCCTATATCACCGATATGGACCAGCCGCTGGCGCGCAGTGCCGGCAATGCGCTGGAACTGCGCGAGGCGATCGCCGTCCTGCGGGGCGAGCGGCGGGGGGCGCTCTGCGATCTGTCGCTGGCGCTCTCCTCGGCCTGTCTGGGAATCGTCGGGATCTCTGCCGATGCCGCCCGCGCCCTGCAAAGCGGCGCCGCGGCCGAGCGTTTCGCCCGCATGGTCGCGGCGCAGGGAGGTCCCACCGACCTGCTGGAGCACCCCGACCGGCACCTGCCGGCCGCGCCGGTCGTGCGCGCGGTGCCGGGCCATGGCCGCGTCGCCGCCATCGACACCGAGGCGCTTGGCCATGCCGTCGTCGCGCTTGGCGGCGGGCGGCTGCATGCGCGCGACCGCATCGACCCGCGCGTCGGGCTGGCGGATCTGTTGCGCATCGGCGAGCAGGCCGGCCCGGATCGCCCGCTGGCCGTGGTTCATGCGGCCTCGGAAGGGGCGGCCGCGGCCGCCATCGCCAGCGTGCATTCGGCCTATCTGCTGGGCGACGGACCCGAGCCCGGACCGCTGATCCGTGACGAGGTGGGCTTGGATGACTGACCAGGGGGCGAGGGGCGGGCGCGCTTTCGTGATCGTGATGGATTCCGTGGGCATCGGCGGGGCGCCCGATGCCGCTGACTATTTCAACGACGGCCTTCCCGATACCGGTGCCAATACCGTCGCGCATATCGCGCAGGCGCGCGCGCTGAACATGCCGCATCTGGACGCTCTGGGGCTGGGCGCCGCGATCCGCCTGGCCAGCGGCGCCGTTGCGCCGGGGCTCGGTGCCGCGCCGCGGGGCCTTTGGGGGGCGGCGACCGAGAGTTCGCGCGGCAAGGATACGCCATCGGGACACTGGGAGATCGCCGGCGTGCCGGTGCCTTGGGAATGGCACTATTTTCCCGACACGCATCCGGCCTTTCCGCGCGATCTCACGGCCCGGATCGCCCGGGCCGCCGGCACCGAGGGCATCCTTGGCAACCAGCATGCCTCGGGCACCGAGATCATGGCCCGGCTGGGCGCGCGGCATCTGCAGACCGGCTGGCCGATCTGCTATACCTCGGCCGACAGCGTGCTGCAGATCGCCGCGCATGAGGAGGCGTTCGGGCTTGAACGCCTGAACCGGCTGTGCAGCGAGGTGGCCGGGATGGTCCATCCCATGCGGGTCGGGCGGGTGATCGCCCGCCCCTTTGCCGGGGCCGAGGGCAGCTTTGCCCGCACGCCCAACCGCCGCGACTATGCCATCGCGCCACCCGCGCCGACGATCCTCGATGTCGCGCAGGCAGCCGGGCGCGCGACCCATGCGGTGGGCAAGATCGGCGATATCTTCAGCCATCGCGGCATCGCCCATCTGCACAAGGGCCAGTCCGATGCCGATCTGGCCGGCCACCTGCTGGCCCTGGCCGATGAGGCCCGGCCCGGCAGCCTGATCCTTGCCAATTTCGTCGAGTTCGACAGCCTTTACGGCCATCGTCGCAATGTTGCCGGCTATGCCGGGGCGCTGGAATGGTTCGATGGCGTGGCGGGGGCGTTTCTGGACAGGCTGCGGCCCGGCGATCTGGCGATCTTTACCGCCGATCACGGCAATGATCCGACCTGGCGGGGCACCGATCACACCCGCGAGCGCGTGCCGGTGCTGGGCTGGGGTTATGGCGCGCGCGAGATCGGGCAGGTGGGCTTCGCCGATATCGCGGCCTCGGTCGCCGCGCATCTGGGCCTGCCGCCCGTCGGGCCGGGGGCATCCTTCCTGTGAAGACGCTGAAAAAGGTCGAACTGCATCTGCATCTGGAAGGGGCCGCACCGCCGGGTTTCATCCGTGCCAAGGCTGCCGAAAAGCATCAGGACATCAGCCGTATCTTCGATGCGAAGGGCGCATATTCCTATCGGGATTTCAACGGGTTCCTGCGCGTCTACGAAGCCGCAAGCTCGGTTCTGACCTCGCCGCGCGACTATGCCGGGCTGCTCGCCGAGGTGCTGGCCGAATGCGCCGAGCAGGGCGCGATCTATGTCGAGCTTTTCGTCTCGCCCGAGTTCTGTGGCGGCGGCGATCTGTCGGCCTGGCGCGACTATCTGGCGGCGATGGACGAGGTGGCGCAGGCGGCGCGCCGCGACGGTATCGACAGCCGCGCCGTGCTGACCGCGATTCGCCATTTCGGCCCCGAGCGCGCCCGCAAGACCGCCATCTGCGCGGCCGAGACCGGCGGCGGCTGGGTCGCGGGTTTCGGCATCGCCGGGGCCGAGGATGCCGGCAGGCTGCCGGATTTCGCCTGGGGCTTCGATTGCGCGCGCGAGGCGGGGCTGGGCCTGACCGCCCATGCCGGCGAATGGGGCGGACCTGATCAGATACGCGACGCGCTGTCGCTGGGCGTCAGCCGGATCGGGCACGGGATCAGTGCCGTGCATGACCCCGCATTGCTGCGCGACCTGGCCGAGCGCCAGATCACACTTGAACTCTGTCCCGGCTCGAATGTCGCGCTTGGCATCGTGCCGGGCTGGGCCGCCCATCCGATCGCGCGGCTTGCCGATGCGGGGCTTCGGGTGACCGTCTCGACCGACGATCCGCCATTTTTCCACACCACGCTTTGCCATGAATACCAGATGCTTGCGGATGCGTTCGGCTGGGCCGAGGACGAATTTCGGCAGATGAATCTCTGGGCGGTTGACGCGGCGTTTTGCGACGGTGATACGAAAGCTGCCCTGCGAAAGGACCTGACATGACCGCGCCGCATCTGACCATCGTCAACCACCCGCGGGTTCAGCACAAGCTGACCATCATGCGCGACAGGAACACCTCGACCGCCGGCTTTCGCCGGCTGCTGCGCGAAATCAGCCTGCTTCTGGCCTATGAGGTCACGCGCGAACTCGAGATGACCAGCAAGCGGATCGAAACCCCGTTGGGCGCCATGGAGGCCCCTACGCTCGAGGGCAAGAAACTGGCGCTGATCTCGATCCTGCGCGCCGGAAACGGGCTTCTGGACGGGATTCTGGAACTGATCCCGGCAGCGCGCGTCGGCTTCGTGGGGCTTTATCGCGATCCCGAAACGCTGCAGCCGGTGCAGTATTACTTCAAGGTGCCCAACGATCTGGACGCGCGGATGACGATCGTGGTCGACCCGATGCTGGCGACCGGAAATTCCCTGGTCGCGGCCATCGACCTGCTCAAGCAAGCGGGGGCGACCAACCTGCGCTTCCTGAGCCTTCTGGCCGCGCCCGAAGGCGTTGCACGGATGCGCGAGGCCCATCCCGACGTGCCCATCGTGACCGCTGCGCTGGACGAAAGGCTGGATGATCACGGCTATATCGTGCCCGGTCTGGGCGATGCCGGAGATCGCATGTTCGGCACCAAGTGACGCCGCATTAACGGGGTGTTCAGAGCTTCTGTCCTATCACCGGATCAACTGACCGATTCGGGGATGGGACGATGCTGCGCAAGCTGGCGGGGATTGTACTTGCTCTTTGGCCGGCCGCGGTTCTTGCGGCCGGGCTTTCGCCGGCCGAGCAACCGCCCGCGGATTTCGAATCGCGCCAGTATATCGACAGTCGCGGCTGCGTATTTCTTCGCGAAGAGGCGGGGGGATGGATGGCGCGTCTTGCCCGTGACGGCACGCCGCTCTGTGGCTATCCGCCGACATTCTCGGCCCGTGGCATCGATGGAAAACCGCGTCTGCGGGCGCTGGATCCCAATGCGGGCCTGAGCCGCGCGCAACTGCTTGAGCAAAGCCTGTCGGAAACCATCCTGACCAGCCTTCGCCCGGGGGAATTGGCCAGCGACCCGACTCCGATGGAACAGCGCCCAGATATGGGACCCGAACCGGCGTCGCAAGCGCCTGTCGATACCTTGCTGGCCGCCCTTGCGGCGGCACCCGCCGTTCAGCGCAGCATGGGCGAGGCGCTGCGACCCAATCGCCGCCTCTGCGAATTGCTGGGCTATGATGGCGCGGACGAAAAGGGGGATTTCGGGCGCGATCCGACTCGCGGCTATTGCAGTTCCCTGCCGGAGACCGATCTGTCGCGTCTGGCATTCATTCGCCCGCTGAACGCGATCGTGGAGGATGATGCAAGGAAGGGCGAAGACGCGAAAGCGGCCGTCGGAAAGCCTGCGGAGGTGGACCCAGCCGGCTCCCCTGAAAGCGGGACCGCGCGCAAGCCAGCTGCCAGACCCCGCCCCGGATCTGGAGCAGAAAAGGCTGCGGCAGATGTCACGAAACCCGATGGTTCTGCGAAATCATCCGTGGGCGGGGCGGCGCCCTCAGTCGCAAAGGTCGCGCCGGCACCTCGCGCCGCGGCTGCGGCAGAGCCTCGCCGGAATGATCGCTCGGCGCCACCGCCGGGAATCATTCCCGCCGGCGCCCGCTATATCCAGTTCGGCAGCTATGCCGAGGCGGTGAATGCGGATCGCGCCGCGCAGGTCGTCGCCCGGCTGGGCTATGCCGTCATGCGCGGACAGACGCAGGCTTCGGGGCGCGAGCTGCAGTTCGTCCTGGTCGGCCCTTTCGATGATCGTGAAGCCATCGTCAGGGCCCTGGACAGCATTCGCCGCGCGGGGTTCCGCGACGCCTATCCCAGATGATCGGTACCGGTAGATCGCCGCGCAGGCGGGGGTCACTGATCGCAGATTTCCTGCAGTACCGCCCATTCGCGCTCGCTCAGGACGGGTCTCGGCTCAGCGGTGCGGAAAGGGTCGGCCTCGATCAGCCCCAGCGTCGCCTCGCCGGTTGGATCCAGCGAACGGGCATAGGGTTCGCTGGCGATCCCGGCGCGGGTGAAATAGTTCAGCAGGATCTCGTCATCGGGGCGCGGAACCGGCCCGGCCAGAAGGCTTTCGCCATATCCGGCCAGCGATTGCGGGGGCAGGGTGCCATTGGTCAGAAGCTGAAAGGTCGCGCGCGGCCCGGCAAAGCGCAGCGCCTGAAGAAGCGGGTCATTCTGAACCCCGACCGCCTGCGCCGCCAGAATATGCCCGGCCGTGACCTCCGGGGTGATCTGACCCCTGATCAGGTCCTCGCCGATGACCGTGATCGCGCCGGGCAGTCGCAGCGCGCTGCGCAGGCGGGCCGGCACAATCTCGATCCGCGAATCGGGTCCGGTCAGGCGCGCGGCCAGCTTGCCGCGGACCATGTCTCCGGCCGGGCGGGCGCAGGGATTGCCGGTGGTCTTGGCGATCTCCGCCAGGATTGTCCGGCCGATCTCGCTTCGTTGCGCGGGTGGCGCGACATTGGCCGCGTGACGCACCAGCGCCGGCGGCACCCAGAACACCGCCAGCGCCGCCATCAGCGCGGCCGCACCCAGCATCAGCCCGCCGCGCAACCGTCCCGGATGCGGCCTGGCCGCCTCGATCGCGCGGTGGATGCGGGAAATCGCGGCGATCATCAGATCGTCGTCGATTTCCAGTTCCTCATCGGCACCGGCCTCTCCGGGCCCATAGCGGGCGGGCATCCTGCCGGGATTGAGCCGCGTGACGGCGGGCAGGGACCAATGTGTCAACGGCGTTTCCGAGCGCGGATCGGTCAGCATCAGTGTCGCGTCCCCGAACGAGACAATGACATCGCGCGCCTGCGATTGCGGCGTCTCGCGCCAGAGGCCTGCCGCTTCAAGCCGTTGATATTGGTTCAGCGCCGTCATGCCTGCGTCATTTTTCCCTGCTGCGCCTGCCCGAGATTAGGCCTCGGGCGGTGGCGGTCAAGCACGCGTAATGCCCGGGCGCGGACCCTTGGCCAAGGCGGCGCGCGCGCAGGCCGGCATCTGCAAACTGCCGGCAAGATGGGTGCGTTGGCCCGCGCGCCGGGAGATCATGGCGATCTGCGGATCGCGGACGGCAATCCCGGATCAGGCGGTTTCGGGAACGGCCATGCCGCGCTCGCGGGCAAGCTCGCGGATGCGCTTTTGCAGCTTTTCAAAGGCGCGCACCTCGATCTGCCTGATCCGTTCGCGCGAGACGTCATAGCGCGTCGACAGGTCCTCCAGCGTCATCGGATCGTCGCGCAGCCGGCGCTCCATCAGGATGTCCTTTTCGCGCTCGTTCAGCACATCCATGGCCGCGATCAGCATTTCGCGGCGGGCGGACATCTCGTCGGCCTCGGCAAAGGCCTCGGCCTGGTTGGCATCCTCATCCTCCAGCCAGTCCTGCCATTGCGCGGTCGAATCGCCATCGGCCGAGCCCACGGTCGCGTTCAGCGAGGCATCGCCGCCCGACAGGCGGCGGTTCATGTCGATGACCTCCTGTTCGCTGACATTCAGGTCATGGGCGATCTGGGCGACGTTCTCGGGCCGCAGATCGCCCTCTTCCAGCGCGCCCAGCTTGGATTTCGCCTTGCGCAGGTTGAAGAACAGCTTTTTCTGCGCGCTGGTCGTACCCATCTTCACCAGCGACCAGGACCGCAGGATATATTCCTGGATCGAGGCGCGGATCCACCACATGGCATAGGTCGCCAGCCGGAAGCCCTTTTCCGGATCGAACCGCTTGACCGCCTGCATCAGGCCGACATTGGCCTCGGAAATGACCTCGGCCTGGGGCAGGCCATAGCCGCGATAGCCCATGGCGATCTTGGCGGCGAGCCGCAGATGGCTGGTCACCAGCTTTTGGGCGGCCTCGGGATCCTCGTGATCGACCCAGGCCTTGGCCAGCATGTATTCCTCTTCCGGTTCCAGCAGCGGAAACTTGCGGATCTCCTGCAGGTAACGGTTCAGACCCTGTTCGGGGCTGGGGGCCGGAAGGTTCGTGTAATTCGCCATATCTCAATCCCTGACCCACACATGCTTTGGTGGGCAAATGTTAACGCAATCAGCGCGTTTCAAGTTCCGTCGCGGCCGAACCGTTGCGCAATGCCTCAAGCAGCCCGGTCATATCTTGCGGCAAAGGGCTGCTGAAGGCCAGCCTCAGGCCGCTCACCGGGTGGTCGAAACCCAGCTCGGCGGCGTGCAGCGCCTGGCGGGGAAAGCCTGCGATGGCGGCCGCGCCCGCCACGCCAAGCGCCCGGGCCGAGGGGCGCCTGCCGCCACCATAGACCGGGTCGCCCACCAGACCCAGCCCCGCATGGGCCATATGCACGCGGATTTGATGCGTGCGGCCGGTTTCCAGCCGGCATTCCACCAGCATGGCAGCGGGCGGCGCGCCGAAGCTTTCGAGCATCCGCGCGCGGGTGACGGCGTGGCGGCCGCGCTCGAAACTGACGGCCTGACGCTGGCGGTCGGTCGGATGGCGCCCCAGCATGCTGGTAATGCGCAGCAGGTTGCCCGGCTCGAAGGCGATGCCGGGCAGGCCGCGCAGGCGCGCATCGCCCGCGTCGATCGTGCCATGGGCAATGGCCAGATAGCGGCGATGGGCGCTGTGATAGGCGAATTGCCGGGCCAGACCCTGATGCGCGCGATCGGTTTTCGCCACCACCAGCAGGCCCGAGGTATCCTTGTCGATCCGGTGCACGATGCCCGGCCGCGCCGCGCCGCCGATCCCCGACAGGCTGTCCGCGCAATGCGCCAGCAGCGCGTTGACCAGCGTCCCCGTGGGCGTGCCGGGCGCCGGGTGGACGACCATGCCGGCGGGCTTGTCCACGACGATCAGATCCGCATCCTCATGGGCGATGTTCAGCGGGATGGTTTCGGGCAGCGCCTCCAGCGGTTCGGGCGCGCCGATCTCGATGCTGTAATCGCCCGGCTCGGCGCGCGCCTTGCCGTCGCGCACCGGACCCGAAGGGCCGGTCACCGCACCTTCGGCGATCAGCCTGGCCAGCCGCGAACGCGACAGCGCGGCCGGCTCTGGCGCGGCGCGCGCAAGCGCCTTATCAAGCCGGTCGGAAAGACCTTCGGGAATGGTGATGAGGATTTCGGCCATGGCTGCGGATGATAAGCGCGAAGTGACGCCAGAGGAAGCGCTGCCGATGCTGCGCTGGCTGCGCATCCTGGTGACCCTGCTCGCGGCGGTGATGGGGCTGGGCGTGCTGGTGATCGCGGCGCTTTTGTGGCTGCGCCTGTCCGAGGCGTCGCTGCCCGATCTGCCCGACAGCATCACCCTGCCCGATGGCGCCCGGGCCGAGGCCCTGACATTCGCCCGCGACTGGCTGGTGGTGGTGACCGATAGCGGCGAGGTGCTGCTTTACGACCGTCAGGGGCGGCTGCGCGACCGGGTTCAGCCCTGATCGGCCTTCCTGCCTTCCAGTGCGTCGAGACGGGCGCGCAACTCGGTATTCTCGGTGCGCGCCTTGATCGCCATTTCGCGCACCGCCTCGAATTCCTCGCGGGTGACGAAATCGCGCTCGGCAAGCCAGCGGTCGATCCAGCCGTTGAAGGCTGTCTGGGCCTCGTCCTTGGCGCCCTGGGCCACGCCCATGGCATTGGTCATCAATTTTGAGAGATCGTCGAAGAAACGGTTGTTCGCGGTCATTGCGGCCCTTTCGGATCAGCTTTCGTCCCTATATGGCGTAGCACGGACGGTTATTCAATCGGCTGACGGCCTGCCACGCCCGCGCGGCCCGCGCCGCGAAACGAGGAAGCCATGATCCCTTTTCCCCAGATTTCGCCCGAGATTTTCACCATCGAGCTGTTCGGGATGGCGTTTTCGCTACGCTGGTATGCCATGGCCTATCTGGCCGGGCTGCTGATCGGCTGGTGGATCATGGTGCGGCTGATGCGCCGCCCGGCCCTGTGGGGCGATGCCGCGCCGATGCGCCCCGCGCAGGTCGAGGAATTGCTGACCTGGGTGATCCTTGGCGTGGTGATCGGCGGCAGGCTGGGCTTCGTGCTGTTCTACGAGCCGGGCTATTACCTGGCCAATCCCGGGCAGATTCCGGTGATCTGGCAGGGCGGCATGTCCTTCCATGGCGGCTTTCTGGGGGTGATCCTGGTGTCCTGGTGGTTCAGCCGGCGCAACGGCATCCCGGCGCTGCGCATGGCCGATGCGCTGGCGGTGGCGACGCCCATCGGGCTGGGGCTGGGCCGGATCGCGAATTTCATCAATGCCGAGCTTTGGGGACGGCCGACCGATGCGCCCTGGGGTGTCATCTTTCCCGGCGAGGCGGCGCAGACCTGCCCCGGCGTCGAGGGGCTTTGCGCCCGCCATCCCAGCCAGCTTTATGAGGCCGGGCTCGAGGGCGTGCTGCTGGCGCTCATCCTGTTCGCGCTGGTGCGCATGGGCGGCTTGCGCCGTCCGGGGCTGGTGCTGGGGGTATTCGTCACCGGCTACGGGCTGTCGCGTTTCGTGGTCGAGTTCTTCCGCCAGGCCGATGCGCAATTCATCACCCCGGACAACCCGCTGGGCCATGTGCTGGGCGGGCCGGTCTGGGGCGTGACCATGGGGCAATTGCTGTCGCTGCCGATGGTGGCGATCGGGCTGGCCTTCCTGATCCGCGCGCGGATGCGGCCGATGGTTGCCGGGGTCGCATGACGCCGCTGGCGCGGCTGATCGCGACTCAGATCGCGGCCTCGGGGCCGATGCAGCTGGACGAATACATGCGGCTGTGCCTGCTGCATCCGCAATACGGCTATTACGTGACGCGCGATCCCTTTGGCGCGGCGGGGGATTTCACCACCGCGCCCGAAATCAGCCAGATGTTCGGCGAGATGGTCGGCCTGGCGCTGGCGCAGGCCTGGCTGGATCAGGGCGGGCCGGCGCCCTTCACGCTGGCCGAAATCGGGCCCGGGCGCGGCACGCTGATGGCCGATATCCTGCGTGCGATCCGTGTCGTGCCGGGCATGGGCGCGGCGGCCGAGGTCACGCTGATCGAGGCATCGCCGCGTCTGCGGCAGGTCCAGCGCGACAGGCTGGGACAGGTGAAGCATGTCGAAACACTCTCGGATATCGCATGCAAGCCATTGTTTCTGATTGCAAACGAGCTTTTCGACGCCTTGCCCATCCGACAGTTCCAGCGCCAGGCCGAAGGCTGGGCCGAGCATGTCGTCACGCTGAACGATGCGGGCGAACTGGCACTGGGGCTGGCCGCGCCGCTGCCGGGTCCCGCCGCGCCCTGCGGTCAGATCCGCGAGACCTGCCCGCAGGCCCCCGCGCTTGCCGGCCAGATCGCGCGCCACATCGCGGCGCATGGCGGCTGCGCCATCGCCGTGGATTACGGCAACTGGCACGGGCAGGGCGACACCCTGCAGGCCTTGCGCCGCCACCGCCCCGAGCACCCGCTGGCCAATCCCGGCGAGGCCGATCTGACCGCCCATGTCGATTTCGAACCCCTGGCGCAGGCCGCGCGGGCGGCGGGGGCGAATGTGTCGCGCATGGTCACCCAGGGCGAATGGCTGCTGCGTCTGGGGATCGCCGCGCGGGCGCAGCGGTTGCAGGCGGCGGGCGATGCCGGCGCGATGGCCGCGCTTCACCGCTTGACCGCGCCGGGCGAAATGGGTCACCTGTTCAAGGCACTCGCCTTCTGGCCGCCGGGGGCGCCGGTGCCGCCGGGATTCGAACCGCTGGACGATGATGCACACGACACTTGAGATCCTGACCCATCCGCTTCTGGAGCCGGTGCGGCACGGCTTTTTCACGCGCCGGGGCGGGGCGTCCTCGGGCCTGTTCTCGGGGTTGAACTGCGGTCATGGCTCCAGCGATCAAAGCGAGATCGTGACCATCAATCGCGCCCGCGTGGCCGAGGCGATGGGCGTCGCGACGGATGCGCTGGCGACGGTTCACCAGACCCATTCCGCCGATGTCGCGATTTTCAGGAATGGCGACAAGGCCGGCGATTTCGCGGATATGCGCGCCGATGCGATCGTGACCGACCAGCCGGGCGTGGCGCTGGCCGTGCTGACCGCCGATTGCCAGCCGATCCTTCTGGCGGATGCCGGGGCCGGCGTGATCGGCGCGGTCCATGCCGGCTGGCGCGGCGCGCTGGCGGGCGTGATCGAGGCGGCCGTGGCGGCGATGCGCGATCTGGGCGCCGCGCGGATCAGCGCCGCGATCGGCCCGACGATCAGCCAGGGCGCCTATGAGGTCGGCGAGGAATTCATGGAGGAATTCATGGCCGAGGACCCCGCGCATCACCGTTTTTTTGCCGGCGGGCCGAACGGGCGGCCCATGTTCGACCTGCCGGCATTCGGGCTGATGCGCCTGCGCCAGTCCGGGGTCGAGGCGGAATGGATCCGCCATTGCACCTATAGCGAACCCGAGCGCTTTTTCTCGTACCGGCGCAGCACGCATCAGGGCGAGGCCGATTACGGGCGGCTGATCTCGGCCATCGCGCTGTAAGCCGGCCGCGCCGATTTCGCGCGGCGGGATGGCCAGCCGGTTTCCGTTGGAATAAGATCCCGGCCATGCGTCAGCCGATTGACCGGCCCCGGCACCATCCGGGCCGGCACCGCCAGGAGCCGCCCATGCGTCCGTTGCCATTGCTGCTTTTGCCCGCCGCACTTGCCGCCTGTACCGCGCCGGTTGCGGTGGCGCCCGGGGGCGATCTGCGCGCCCGGCAGGAGGCCGCCTGCCGGGCGGCCATCGCGGCGCATGTCAGCCGGCCCGAGGATCAGGTCGCGCCGCGCTGGCTGTCCGATACGCAGGGCGTGGCCACCGTTCAGACTATGGATGGCGCGCGGCGGCACCTGTGCCGGGTGGATGCCTCGGCGCGGGTGCTGGGCTATTCGCATCCCGATGGCTGAGGCCCGCCGGGGCCGGCAGGCTCAGCCGGCCGCGGCGCGTTCCTCGACCACGTCGAAGGGCACGCCCGGCTCGTCCTTGGCGCAGCGGATCACCAGCGAGGTCTTGACCGAGGCCACATTCGGGGCCGAGGTCAGATGCTCGGTCAGGAAGCTCTGAAAGCTGGACAGATCGGGCGCGACGCATTTCAGGATAAAGTCGATCTCGCCATTCAGCATGTGACATTCGCGGACCAGCGGCCATTCGCGGGCCAGCGCCTCGAATGCGCAAAGGTCGCGCTCGGACTGGCTGACCAGACGGACCATGGCGAACACCTGGACCTCGAATCCCATCTCGCGGGCGTCGATCCTTGCATGGTAGCCGCGGATATGGCCGGTTTCCTCAAGCACGCGGACGCGGCGCAGGCAGGGCGGGGCCGAGATGCCGACCCGGCGCGCCAGTTCGACATTGGTCATCCGACCGTCGGCCTGCAATTCGGCAAGAATCTTGCGGTCGATATCGTCCAGTCGGGCGGGGCTCATCTGTATCCTCGGGCGGCCGGTCGGCGGCCGCAATCCTGGCGGAAGCTACATCGCCGACCCGGCTTGCGCAATATTGTTTCAGAAATCCGCCGCGCTCCCGGGGCGGATTGCATGAGGGCGCGCGGGTGATTACCTAGGCCCGGCAACGCGAGAGGTTCCGATGTCCGACGCCAATACAGATACCGCCCTGCCTGCCCATAGCCGCGTGCTGATCGTCGGCTCCGGCCCGGCGGGCTATACCGCCGCCGTCTATGCCGCCCGCGCCATGCTGGAGCCGGTGCTGATCCAGGGCATGCAGCCGGGCGGACAGCTGACCATCACTACCGAGGTCGAGAACTGGCCCGGCGAAACGGAAATCCAGGGCCCCGACCTGATGGTCAGGATGGAGACCCATGCCCGCGCCATGGGCGCGCGCGTCCATATCGACACGGTGACGAAACTGGACCTGAAGGCGCGGCCCTTCGTGGCCGAGCTGGATTCCGGCGCGCGCATCACGGCCGATGCGGTGATCCTCGCGACCGGCGCCCAGGCCCGCTGGCTGGGGCTCGCGAGCGAGGACAAATTCAAGGGCTTCGGCGTTTCCGCCTGCGCGACCTGCGACGGGTTCTTCTATCGCAATCGCGAGGTGGCGGTGATCGGCGGTGGCAATACGGCCGTCGAAGAGGCGCTGTTCCTGACCAATTTCGCCAGCAAGGTGACGCTGGTCCATCGTCGCGACAGCCTGCGCGCCGAAAAGATCCTGCAGGAGCGGCTGTTCAAAAATCCCAAGGTGGAAATCCTTTGGGATCACGAACTGGTCGAGGTGCAGGGTGACGACAACCCGCTGGGCGTGACCGGCATCCGGCTGCGCGGCACCCAGGACGGGGCCGAGCGGGTGCTGCCGGCGGATGGCGTTTTCATCGCGATCGGGCATGCGCCCGCATCCGAACTGGTGGCGGGGCAGCTGGAGCTGCACAATGGCGGCTATGTGAAGGTCGAGCCGGGCAGCACCCGGACCTCGGTTCCCGGCGTCTTTGCCGCGGGCGATCTGACCGACCATATCTATCGCCAGGCGGTGACCAGCGCCGGCATGGGCTGCATGGCCGCGCTGGATGCCGAACGCTATCTTGCCCAGCATGAGCAGGATCCGGCCCCGGTGCCCGAGGCGGCCGAAATTCCGGCGTGACGCGGCCCGGCGGGACATCGTTCCGCGCTGCCGGGCGTCGGCGAAACGCTGGCGTGACCGGGCCGGGCGGGGCCGGAAATCGGGGCCGCGCGCACCCGGCCGGATCGCCGTGCCGGACATGGCAAATATGCAAAAACAACGGCGGAATCGCCAATCCGTCGGTTGAATCCCCCGGCCCTGGCCGCTAAGGGCAGCACGGTGACCGGGCCTGCCCGGTCGCCCTTTCGCTTGGGGGCCAGCTGAACCGACCCCGATCCAAACGCCGAGCATTCGATGACCCAGCCAAACCTCGTCCCGATCCCCGAACTCTATGTCAGTGCCGAATCGGCGCAGAAGCTGAAGCTCGAGGCAGGCAACATGCCATCATGGGATCTGACCCAGCGTCAGATCTGCGATCTGGAACTGCTGATGAACGGCGGTTTCCACCCGCTGAAGGGCTTTCTGACCGAGGCCGATTACAACGGCGTTCTGGACGACATGCATCTGACCAGCGGCGCGCTGTGGCCGATGCCGATCAACCTGGATGTCAGCCAGGATTTCGCCGACCGGATCGAGCCGGGTCAGGACATCGCGCTGCGCGATCAGGAGGGCGTCATCCTGGCGATCCTGTCGGTCACCGACAAATGGAGCCCCGACAAATCGCGCGAGGCGGAAAAGGTCTTCGGCGCCGATGACCTCGCGCATCCTTCGGTCAACTATCTGCACAATGTCGCGGGTCCGGTCTATCTGGGCGGCCCGATCACCGGCATCCAGCAGCCGACGCATTATGATTTCCGCGGCCGCCGCGACACTCCCAACGAGCTGCGCGCCTATTTCCGCAAGCTGGGCTGGCACCGCATCGTCGCATTCCAGACCCGCAATCCGCTGCACCGGGCGCATCAGGAACTGACCTTCCGCGCGGCGCGCGAGGCGCAGGCCAACCTGCTGATCCACCCGGTCGTGGGCATGACCAAGCCGGGCGATGTGGACCATTTCACCCGCGTCCGCTGCTACGAGGCGGTGCTGGACAAATATCCGCAGGCCACCACGCATCTGTCGCTGCTGAACCTGGCCATGCGCATGGGCGGCCCGCGCGAGGCGGTCTGGCACGGCATCATCCGGCGCAATCACGGCCTGACCCATATGATCGTCGGCCGCGACCACGCCGGCCCGGGCAAGAACAGCCAGGGCGAGGATTTCTATGGCCCCTATGAGGCGCAGGATCTATTCCGCAAGTATCAGGACGAAATCGGCGTGCAGATGGTCGATTTCAAGCAGATGGTCTATGTTCAGGAACGCGCCCAGTACGAGCCGGCCGACGAGGTCGAGGAGGGCGCGACCGTGCTGAACATCTCGGGCACCGAGCTGCGCCGCCGCCTGCGCGAAGGGCTCGAGATCCCGGAATGGTTCAGCTTCCCCGAGGTGGTCCAGCAGCTGCGCCGGACCTCTCCGCCGCGGGGCAAGCAGGGCTTCACGGTGTTCTTCACCGGGCTGTCGGGCAGCGGAAAATCCACCATCGCCAATGCGCTGATGGTCAAGCTGATGGAAATGGGCGGCCGCCCGGTCACGCTCTTGGATGGCGATGTGGTGCGCAAGCACCTGTCCTCGGAACTGGGATTCAGCAAGGAACATCGCGACATCAACATCAAGCGCATCGGTTTCGTCGCCAGCGAGATCACCAAGAATGGCGGCATCGCCATCTGCGCCCCGATCGCGCCCTATACCGCGACGCGGCGCGCGGTGCGCGAGATGGTCGAGGCCGGCGGTGCCTTTGTCGAGGTCCATGTCGCCACCAGCCTCGAGGAATGCGAGCGCCGCGACCGCAAGGGGCTCTACAGGCTGGCGCGCGAGGGCAAGATCAAGGAATTCACCGGCATCTCGGACCCTTACGAGGAGCCCCTGAACCCCGAACTGCGGGTCGAGACGGAAAGCGTCGATGTCGATCACTGCGCCCATCAGGTGCTGCTCAAGCTCGAGGGGATGGGGCTGATCGGCTTGAAATAAGGCCGCTGCCCATGCATCCGGGGGCCGCGCCGGCGTTGACCGGCGCGGCCCCTTGGCATATCGCGGGGTCAGCACTGCAGGGATGACAGATGACCGAACCCGTTCTAATCCTGACCATGAAATGGGGCACGATCTACGGGGCCGAGGATGTCAACCGGCTTTACCGGCAGGTAAAGCGTCATCTGGCGCGGCCGCATCGCTTCATCTGCTTTACCGATGACGCGCAGGGGATTGCCCCGGGCGTCGAGGCGCTGCCCTTGCCGGAACTGGGCCTGCCCAAGGGGCATGGCGATACGCGCTGGCGCAAGCTGGCGCTGTTCCGGCCCGATCTGGGCGGGTTTCAGGGCAAGCTGGCGCTGTTTCTGGATCTGGATCTGGTGGTGGTGGACGATCTGTCGCCGTTTTTCGATCTGCCCGGCGATTATTTCATCATCCGCGACGATGATCTGTTCCGCCCCAAGCCGCTGCGCCGGATCAATCCCGAACGCGACCGTTTCCTGCATTCGGTCGGCAACAGTTCGGTCTTTCGCTATGTCGTGGGCGCGCACAGCTATATCCTGGATGCCTATCTGGCCGATCCGGCGGCCGCCACGGCGGGATACGAGATCAGCCAGCAGTTCCAGTCGGCGCAGCTGGCCGCGCATGGCCATCTGAACTACTGGCCGCGCGGCTGGTGCGTCAGCTTCAAGAATGACTGCGTGCCGCGCAATCTGCTGAGCTATTTCAGCGACCCGCAACTGCCCGAGGGGGCGAAAATCGTGCTCTTCGCCGGCGCCCCCAAGATGGAGGACGTCTTTGCCGGGCGCGGCAACAAGTGGTATCGCCGCATCGGCAATATCGACTGGCTGCGCAAGGCCTGGGCGGGATGATCGGGCAGGCGTTCCGGCGCTGGAAACATGCCCGCCGCATCCGCGCCGCCGAGGCCGAGATCATGGCGCGCGACATCGTGCCCCGCCCGCACGGGCTGGATGCGCCGCTGATCGTCAGCCTGACCAGCTATCCGGCGCGTTTCGACACGCTGCATCTGGTGCTGCGCTCGCTTTTGCGCCAGACCGTGCGGCCGGACCGGGTGATCCTGTGGCTGGCCCGGGGGGATGAGGACGCGCTGCCCGCCAGCTGTCGCCTGCCGGGGCTGGAACTGCAAAGCTGCGCCGATTGGCGATCCTACAAGAAGATCGTGCCAGCCCTGCTTGAGGCACCCGAGGCCTGGATCGCCACCGCCGATGACGATATCTACTACGGCCCCGACTGGCTCGCCGGGCTGGTCGCGCGCGCCGATGCCGGGGTCGTGGCCCATCGCGCCCACCGCGTCACGCTGCGCGACGGGCAACCCCGCAGCTATGACGACTGGGCGCGCAATATCGACGCGCCGGAGGCCGGGCCGCTGATCTTTCCGACCGGGGTGGGAGGCGTGCTTTACGCGCCGGGCGTGTTCCACCCGGATGTGACCGATGCAACGCTGTTTCAGGAACTGGCGCCGCTCGCGGACGATGTCTGGCTTTACTGGATGCACCGTATGGCGGGATCGCGGCCGGCAAAGATGGGCGGGCGGTTCCGCATCACCGAATGGCCCGGCTCGCAGGCGTCGAATTTGCGCGGCGGCAATCTGTCCGGGGATGGCAATGACCGGGCTGTGCAGGCGATGGTCGCGCGCTACGGCTGGCCAGACGGCTGAAAAAACGCGATGTCTTTCGGGCCCGCGCGGTCTGCGTCCCGCAAGGGCGGCTGGCTGATCTCATGGGACGAGGGCGCCGCAAACGGGAAACGCCGCCCGGAAAAGCGCGGCGTTTCGTGCTGCAAGGCCTCTGGCGGCAGGTCCGGCCGGGTCAGTGCACGCTGACCGGCGTCAATTCGTTCTGGCGGGCCAGCATGAAGGCCAGGCTGCGGTCCTTGACCAGCGCCAGGCGCGCGCCGTCGATGCCGTGAACGGCATAAAGCGCATCCACGTCGGGAACCTGCTGGCGAATCTCCTCGGGTAGGGTCTCCATCGCGACGCGGCGAATATAGACGGTATTGCCCGTCTCGGCTCCGAATTCGTATTTCTGGTTCATTTGCGATCCCCTTTCATTTGCGGCTGATCGGAATTGTCTGCACGATGCTGTCGGGCACCGAACGGCGCAGGTCGATGTCCAGCAGGCCGTTTTCCAGCCTCGCCGCGATCACCTCGACGCCATCGGCCAGCACGAAACTGCGCTGGAAGGCGCGCGCGGCAATGCCCCGATGCAGGAACACGCGGTCATCCTCGGGCCCGGCCTGCCGGCCGCGAATCACCAGCTGGCGATCCTCGAGCGTGATCGACAGGTCGTCCTCGGAAAACCCGGCCACGGCCAGGGTGATGCGGAACCCGTCGGGGCCCTGATGTTCGATATTATAGGGCGGATAGCCCTCGGCCCCCTTGGCGGCCCTTTCGGCCAGACGTTCAAGCTGATCGAACCCCAGCAGGAACGGATGCGCGGCCAGACTGATCTTGGTCATGATCCCAAGCCCTTTTGCAGCAAAGCGACTGTCGGCCGGACCCCGATATGGCGATCCGACAGGACCAATATGTGAACGTTGCGGCCATTCCGCAAGATGCGGCGGCGCGTTAACCTGTTTCAGCAAGCCCATTAACAGCGTCGAAACGGTGGGTTATAAGCAATCGAGTCCAGCCCGAGGCCCGACATGAACGCCCATCACGAAATGTCCCATGAGGAAATCGCCCGCGCCCGTCTTGAGGTGCTGCGGCGCGAACACCGGGACCTCGATGAGGCGATCGCCGCGCTGGTCAGCCAGAGCCTGAGCCATTCGCTGACGCTGCAGCGGCTGAAAAAGCAGAAACTCCTGCTCAAGGACCGGATCGCCCGGCTCGAGGACGAGCTGACACCCGATATCATCGCCTGATTGCAAGCCGGCCCGTCCCGCGCTAGGGCGGGGCGGAAAAGGGGGCTTTGCCATGGAAAAACCCGTTGGAATCATCATGGGCAGCCAGTCCGACTGGCCCACCATGCGCGAGGCGGCGGCCATTCTGGACGAGTTGGGCGTGGGCTACGAGGCACGCATCGTGTCCGCCCATCGCACGCCGGACCGGCTGTGGGATTACGGCAAGACCGCCGTCGCGCGCGGGCTCAAGGTGATCATCGCGGGCGCCGGCGGGGCTGCGCATCTGCCCGGCATGATGGCCAGCAAGACGCGCGTGCCGGTGATCGGCGTGCCGGTCCAGACCAGGGCGCTTTCCGGGGTCGATTCGCTTTACTCGATCCTGCAGATGCCCAGGGGCTATCCGGTCGCGACCATGGCGATCGGCGCGGCGGGCGCGGCCAATGCCGGGCTGATGGCGGCGGGGATTCTGGCCGTCAGTGACCCCGATCTGGCGGCGCGGCTGGAGGCCTGGCGTCAGGCGCTGTCCGATTCCATCCCGCAGGAGCCCCAGGATGACTGAGCTTGCTCCCGGATCGACCATCGGCATTCTGGGCGGCGGCCAGCTGGGCCGGATGCTCTCTGTCGCGGCCAGCCGTCTGGGCTATCGCTGCCATGTCTATGAGCCCGCCGCGGCGCCTGCGGGCGATGTCGCCCATGCCGTGACCAACGCCCCCTATACGGATCAGGCGGCTTTGCGCGCTTTCGCCGAATCGGTCGATATCATCACCTATGAATTCGAGAACGTGCCGACCTCGGCGCTGGATCTTCTGGAATCGATCCGGCCGATCCGCCCGAACCGGCGCGCGCTGGCCGTGTCGCAGGACCGGCTGAGCGAAAAGGACTTCCTGTCCGAAATCGGGTTGCGCACCGCCCCCTATCGCAATGTCGAGACCGAGGCCGAGCTGCCTGCCGCGCTGGCCGATCTGGGCACGCCCGCGATCCTGAAGACGCGGCGCATGGGCTATGACGGCAAGGGGCAGATCCGGTTTTCCGAGGCCGGCCAGCGGGACTGGACCGGCGCGCCCTCGGTTCTTGAGGGGTTCGTCGATTTCTCGGCCGAGATCAGCGTGATCGTGGCGCGCGGCGCGGACGGGCAGGTCGCGGCCTATGATCCGGGCCGGAACGTCCATCGCGAAGGCATCCTGCGCACCACCACCGTCCCTTGTGGCCTGCCGCAATCGCTTTTGACCGATGCGGTGCTGATCGCGGCCCGGATCGTCAATGCGCTGGACTATATCGGTGTGATGGGGGTCGAACTGTTCGTGACCTCCGACGGGCTGGTGGTCAATGAGATCGCGCCGCGCGTGCATAATTCCGGCCACTGGACACAGGCCGGCTGCGCCGTCGACCAGTTCGAGCAGCATATCCGTGCCGTCGCCGGCCTGCCTCTGGGCGATGGTCAGCGTTATGCCGATGTGGAAATGCAGAACCTGATCGGCGACGACATGGCGCGGCTGCCCGATCTGCTGAAGCAACCCCGCATGCAGCTCCATCTTTACGGCAAGGGCGAGGCACGCCCGGGCCGCAAGATGGGCCATGTCAACCGGCTGCTGTAAGCGCGCCCTGCAGGCGCCCGAACTCGGCCCGGTTGCCGGGAATGCCCAGCCGCAGCCAGCGCGGATGCCAGGGAAAGACGCGCGACCAGATGCCGGCGCGGGCCAGCATATCCTGCGCCGCCTGCGCTTCGGGCGTCTCGTACAGCCGGAACAGATGCGTGCCGCCTGCCAGTCGCCAGCCATGGGCGGTGACGATCTGGTCCAGATGCAGCGCCGCCTCGGAGAGCCAGGTGACGGTATCTTCGGCCCATTGCGCATCGGCCAGCGCCGCCGCGCCGATCTCCAGCGCCGGGCCGCTGACCGACCAGGGGCCGGCGCGTCCGGCCAGCCGCGCCAGCAGATCGGGCGCGCCGATGGCAAAGCCCAGCCGCAGCCCGGCCAGCCCCCAGAACTTGCCGAAGCTGCGCAGCACGGTGACATTGCGGGGCCGGGCAGGGGCCACGGACAGGTCGGGGCGCGGATCGGCAAAGCTTTCATCGACGATCAGATGGCCCACCCCGGCGGCGATCCGGGCAATCTGTTGGGCCGTGAATTCGCGCCCGTCGGGATTGTTGGGGTTCACGATCACCGCCAGATCGGCGCTGCCCAACCCCTCGGGGGCGGTCGGCTCGGCGACCTGCCAGCCCGCCGCGCGCAGGCTGGCGGCATGTTCGTTATAGCTGGGCGATAGCACGGCGGCGCGCTTGCCCTGCAGCAGATGCGGCAGCAACTGGATCGCGGCCGAGGCGCCGGCCACCGGCAGCACCTGATCCGCCGGGCAGCCGAATCGGGTCGCGGCGGCGGCGATCAGCCGCGCCTCGTCGCTTGTGGTCGGCAATGCGGTCAGCGCATGGGCGGACAAGGCGGGCGGCGCATAGGGCCGGCGGTTGATTCCCGTGGACAGGTCGATCCAGCCGGAATCGCTGCCGAAACGGCTTGCCGCCCTGTCGATATCGCCGCCATGATCGCGCATGTTCCCGTGCCCTCCTGCCCGGCTGTTGAAGCCTCGCGGCGGGGGCGGGTCAAGCGCCGGATTCGGTGTTTTTGATCGCTGGTCACCGAAATTTCGCTTTACACCCTCGTGGAAGCATAACACGATATATGGTAGACGCATCTGGAAAACTACGCCGGGTGTAGTCTTGGCCACCAATGATAGGGGGTGGGCTGGCCCCATCTCGGATAGGCAGGGTTAGGCATGGCACAACTGGACTTCATCCACAGCGACGACATTCATCCCATCGACATTGTCGAGACCGTCGCGACCCATCACGAATGGGACTTCGACCGGCTGGCCGAGGATCAGATCGCCATGGCGGTCGAGGGGCAGTGGCGAACCTATTCCATCACGCTGGCATGGTCGCCCCGCGACGAGGTGCTGCGGCTGATCTGCACCTTTGACATGGACCCGCCTGCCGAGCGGTTGCCCCAGCTTTACGAGGTGCTGAACCTGGCCAATGATCAGGTCTGGGACGGCAGCTTCACCTTCTGGGCGCCGCAGAAGCTGATGGTCTGGCGCTACGGCCTGGTGCTGTCGGGCGAGACCATGGCCAGCCCCGAACAGATCGGCCAGATGATCAGCAACGCGATCATGGCGGCCGAGCGGTTCTATCCCTGTTTCCAGCTGGCCTGCTGGGGCGACAGTTCGCCCGAGGCGGCCATGGACATCGCCATGTCCGAGGCGTTCGGCCGGGCCTGACCCGCGGCGCCCGTGCACGGCGCGGGCGTCCTGCCGGCTGGCCTTTGACCGGGGCGGCTTTCCTTTGTCGTAAACTCTTGGCATGGTCCGCTCACAGGGGCCGCGAGAGGCACGAGACGGGAAAGACGGGGCATGACGGATATTTCGGAACTGAACGGGCGCGGCCTGGTGCTGATCGGCTGCGGCCGCATGGGCGGCGCGCTGCTGGAGGGCTGGCTGCAGCGCGGCCTGCGGCCCGGCGCGGTGCATGTCGTGGACCCCAAGCCGCGTGGCGATCTGGCCGGGATGGGCATTTCGGTGAATGGCGATCTGCCCGCCGATCCGGCCGTGCTGGTCATCGCCGTCAAGCCGCAGATGATGGCCGATGTGCTGCCCGCGCTGCGGGTCGGGGCGCGCACGCTGGTCGTCTCGGTCGCGGCCGGGGTGACGATCGCCGCCTATGAACAGGCGTTTCCGCAGGCGCCGGTCGTGCGCGCCATGCCCAATACGCCCGCCGCGATCGGGCAGGGGATCACCGCCATCGTCGGCAATGCCCGGGCCGCCGAGCCCGAGCTGGCGCTGGCCGGGGCGCTGATGTCCGCCGTCGGCCGCGTGGTCCGTCTGCCGGCCGAGGATCAGATGGACGCGGTGACGGCGCTTTCGGGCTCCGGTCCCGCCTATGTCTTTCACATGATCGAGGCGCTGGCCGCCGCCGGCGCGGCCGAGGGGCTGGCGCCCGATCTGGCGCTGGAACTCGCCCGCGCCACCGTCGCGGGTGCGGGGGCGCTGGCCGTCCATGCCGATGAGGATCCGGCGACCCTGCGCGAGAATGTCACCTCGCCCGGCGGCACCACGGCGGCGGGGCTGGCGCTGCTGATGGATCCGGAGAACGGCCTGCCGCCCCTGATGCGCCGCACCATCGCCGCCGCGGCCGCGCGCGGGCGGGAACTGGGCAAATGAGCGACCCGATCAGCCATGACGATTTCGCGCGCGTCGATATCCGCGTCGGCCGCATCCTGCGCGCCGAGCCCTTCCCCGAGGCGCGCAAGCCGGCGATCAAGCTCTATCTGGATTTCGGCCCGGAACTGGGCGAGCGGAAATCCTCGGCCCAGATCACGCGCCATTACGCGCCCGAGGACCTGATCGGCAGGCAGGTGCTGGCGGTGGTGAATTTCCCGCCGCGCCAGATCGGTAAATTCATGTCCGAGGTGCTTGTGCTGGGCCTGCCGGACAAGGACAATCAGGTCGTGCTGATCGGCCCGGATCTCGAGGTTCCCGTCGGGGGGAGGATGTATTGATGAAACTGCTGGTGACGCGGCGCATGACGCGGGCAGCGGAACACGCGCTTTCGGCGCGGTTCGAGACCACGATCCTGGACCGCGAAGAGGGGCTCAGCGAAGCCGAGGCGGCGCAGGCCATGGCCGAATATGACGCGATCATGCCGACGCTGGGGGATCGCTTTTCCGCCGGCGCGTTCAGCGGCGATCCGCGCTGCAGGCTGCTGGCGAATTTCGGCGCGGGCTTCAACCATATCGACGTCTCGGCCGCGGCCGGTGCGGGGATCGCGGTGACCAATACCCCCGACGCCGTGACCGAGGCCACCGCCGATATCGCGCTGACCCTGATCCTTGCCACCGCGCGCCGCGCCGGCGAGGGCGAGCGGCTGCTGCGCCGCGGCGAATGGCGCGGCTGGCAGCCGACGCAATTGCTGGGCCGCCATGTGACCGGCGCCACCGTCGGCATCATCGGCATGGGCCGCATCGGCAAGGCCATCGCGCAGCGCTGCCATTTCGGCTTTGGCATGCGGGTGCTGTTTCACAATCGCTCGACGGTCTCCGCGCTGGATTTTCCGGCCCGGCAGGTCGCCGATCTCGAGGAGCTGCTGACCCAATCGGATTTCGCCGTGGTCGCGGTGCCGGGCGGGGCGGGCACGCGCCACATGATCGGCGCGGCCGAGCTGGACAAGCTGGGGCCGCGATCCTTCCTGATCAATATCGCGCGCGGCGATATCGTGCAGGAAGCGGCGCTGGTCCAGGCGCTGGCCGGGGGCCGCATCGCCGGCGCCGGGCTGGATGTCTATGAGCACGAGCCGCAGGTCTCGCCCGATCTGGTGGCGATGGAGAACGTCACCCTGCTGCCGCATCTGGGCACCGCCGCCGAGGAGGTGCGTACCGCCATGGCGATGCGCGCGATGAACAACCTGATCGCCCATGACGAGGGCCGGCCGCTGCCGGACCGGGTGAACTGATGCAGCTCGCCGGGCGCGCCATGGCGCTGATCCGCGCCGGGATCGAGGCGGCCGATCCCGGCGCGGCGGTTGCGCGCGGCATGGCGCGGGTGCTGGAAAACCCGCCCGATCGGGGCGGGCGCTGGCAGGTGATCGCGCTTGGCAAGGCCGCCCGCGCCATGGCCGGCGCGGCGCTGCAGGCGCTGCCGGGGGCGGAGGCGCTGGTCGTGACCAATGCCGGCAACGATGCGCCGCTGTCGGGCGCGCGGGTGATGCGCGCGGGTCATCCGCAGCCCGATGCCGAGGGCGCGGCCGCCGCCGATGAGGTGATCGCCCGGCTGTCCGCGCGGACGCCGCGCGACCGGGTGCTGGCGCTGATCTCGGGTGGCGGCTCGGCCATGCTGCCCGCCCCGGCCGAAGGCATGACGCTGGCCGACAAGCAGGCGGTGAACCGGCTGCTGCTGGCCTCGGGCGCCGATATCGGGCAGGTGAACCTGATCCGTCAGGGGCTGTCGCGGCTCAAGGGCGGGGGCTGGCTGCGCATCTCGAAGGCGCCGGTCACGGCGCTGATCCTGTCCGATGTGCCGGGCGACGATCTGCGGGTGATCGCCTCGGGGCCGACGGTGGCGCCGGTGGGCAGCCGCGCGCAGGCCGCCGATCTGGCGCGCGAGCTGGGCATCTGGGAGGCGATGCCCGAACCCGCCCGCGCGGCGCTGATGCGGCCCGAGGATCGCCGCGCCCTGCCGCCGGCGCGCAACATCCTTGTCGGCTCGAATGGGATATCGGTGCAGGCGATGGTCGATGCCGGCGCCGAAGCCGGGCCGATCCCGCTGGAAGGCGATGTGCAGGATTGCGCCCAGGCGATCTGGGCGCTGGCCCCGCGGCTTGCCCCCGGTCAGGCGCTGGCTTTCGGCGGCGAGACGACGGTCAAGCTGACCGGCGACGGCATGGGCGGGCGCAACCAGGAACTGGCGCTGCGGCTGGCCGCGCTGGCCGAAACCCGGCCGGTCGATTTCGACTGGGCCTTTGCCTCGGTCGGCAGCGACGGGCGCGACGGCCCGGGCGAGGCGGCGGGCGGGCTGGTCACCCCCGCCACCATGGCCGCGATCCGCGCCGGCGGCATCGATCCGGCGGCGGCGCTGGCGCAGAATGATTCCACCCCGGCGCTGGATGCCGGCGGCGCGCTGGTCTTGACCGGCGCCACCGGCACCAATGTCGCCGATCTGGCGGTGCTGATCCGCGCCTGATCCGGGGCGGTCGGCTTAGCAGCGGGGCTTGACCCGGCACCATCCCCCGGCACAGTTACGCCCGGGGGCAAGCGCAGGCGGAACAGGATGCTTTACAACTATATCTATCAGAACGGCGGACTCGCGCCCCTGCCCGAAGGGGCGGATCTGGCCAATGCCGCCTGGATCGACCTTTACCGGCCGCTGGATTCGCAGGTGCGGGCCGTGGCCACGCTGGGCTACGAGATCCCGACCCTGGCCGATATGGAAGAGATCGAGATCTCGAACCGCCTCTATACCGAAAACGGCACCAGCTACATGACCGGCGTCCTGCCCGGAACGCTGCCCGACGGTGCCGCCACCGCCATGCCGGTGACCTTCATCCTGGACGGGCAGCGGCTGATTACCCTGCGCCATCACGCGCCGCGCCCCTTTGACACGTTTCCGCAACGCGCCGACCGCACCAGCAGCGGCTGCGCCACGCCCGAGCGGATCTTTCTCGGCCTGCTCGAGGAAATCGTGGGCCGGCTTGCCGATATCTCGGAAGGGGTGGCGCGGGTGCTGGACGAAACCGCGCCGCGGGTGCTGACGCTCAACGCGGCCGGTGACGCGGGCGCGCTGCAGCAGGCGCTGGTGACGCTGGGCCAGCAGTCCGAACTGATGAGCCGGGTGCGCATGGGGCTGCTTTCGGTCGAGCGTATCCTGGCCTATCACACGGCGACCAACACGCCGCATCGCGCCGACAGCACGCGGCCGGTGCAAAAGGCGATCCAGCGCGACATTCAGGCGCTGGAGGTGCATGCGGATTTCCTGGGCTCGCGCATCGCCATGACGGTGGATGCGACCATGGGCATGATCGGCCTGTTGCAGAACGACCGGATCCGCATCCTGTCGGTGGTCGCGGCGCTGTTCGTGCCGCCGATGCTGATCGCCAGCATCTACGGCATGAACTTCGAGCATATGCCCGGCCTTGAAATGCTGTGGGGGTTCCCGGTCTCGATGGTGGTGATGCTGGGCTCGGCGGTGGTGACCTATCTGTTCCTGAAATGGCGCAACTGGCTTTAGCCGCGCAGGGGCACGTCCTCGATCAGGTGAAAGAAGCCATCGCCGTCCTCGCCCATCAGCGCGACCGAGCGCAGCGGTATCGGTGCCGCGATCAGCGGCGTCAGATGCGGCGACAGGGCCTCGTGCAACAGCGCGCATTCGGCCGGGGGCAGGGCGCCGCTCAGCGTCAGGTGATAGCCGAAGAGGTCCAGCACGAAGGGATAGCCCCAGTGATCCAGATGCATGCGGGCCCGGGCGGGCAGCAGATCGGGGTTCCGGCGGTCGTATTCCTGCGGCGTCAGCGGTGCGCGGAACTCGTCGAGCCGGGTCACCAGCGAGGATTCCAGCGCCAGCAGTTCCGGCGGCTGGCGCTGCGGGCGCAGGGCCAGAAATCCGTGATCGTCGCGCGGCTCAAGCTGCAGTTCGCAGGGGGAAAGCCGGTCGCACAGCATGCGCAGGGTCCGCGCCAGTTCGGCCGGATCACGCCCCGCGGCCAGCCGGAACGGCGCCTTGAGCGTCGCGTGAAAGCCATAGCGGCGCGGCGCCCGGGTCAGCGCCTCGGCATTTCCGGGCAATCCCTCGGGGCGCGCGACATGACGGCCGGTCCGCGCGTCCCAGCCCAGCCAGGCGGCGCCGAAATCGGCCAGCGCCCCCTCGGGCAGGTGATAGATGGCATAGCGGTGGAATTGCATATGACCCCCTGATGGAAAGCGGTGCCGGTCCGCAGGCCGCGCCCGCTCGATACCAGAGCCGAAGGCGGCGCGACAATCGGATTTCCCGCCGGTCGGCGCCTATATCGAACCGGCCAGCGGGCGGGTGGCCAGATACAGCCAGTCCCGCGTTCCGGCATCGAGCAGCGGCGAGATCCCGTCCCAGACCCGCCCGTGATAGGCGTCGAGCCAGGCGATTTCCTGCCGCGACATCAGCCCCGGCTCGATCAGCCGCCGGTCGATCGGGGCCAGGGTCAGCGTCTCGAAACCCAGCATGTCGCGGCCGTCCGGGCTTGCCACCTCGTGGACCGCGATCAGGTTCTCGATCCGGATGCCGAATGCCCCCTCGCGGTAATATCCCGGCTCGTTCGAGAGGATCATTCCCGGTTGCAGCGGAATTTCCGAAATCCGCGAGATCCGCACCGGCCCCTCATGCACCGACAGCCCGGCACCGACGCCATGGCCGGTGCCGTGATCGTAATCCATGCCCTCGGACCATAGCGGCGCGCGCGCCAGCGCATCCAGATGCGCGCCGGCGACACCGCGCGGGAAGCGCGCCTGCGACAGCGCGATCATGCCCTGCAGGACGCGGGTATAGGGCCGGCGCACCGATGGATCGAAATCTCCCATCGGCAGGGTGCGGGTGATGTCGGTGGTGCCATTGTCATATTGGCCGCCGGAATCGATCAGCACGATGTCGCCCGGCAGAATCCGCCGGTCGGTCGCCTCGGTCACGCGGTAATGGACCACCGCGCCATGCGGCCCCGAGCCCAGAATGGTCTCGAAGCTGATGTCGAGGATGCCGCGCGCGCGGCGAAACTCCTCAAGCTTCTTCGCCACCGCAATTTCGGTCAGCGGCGTATCGGTCAGGCTTTCGACACGACCGTCCAGCCAGCACAGCAGTTCCGCGACCGCCGCGCCGTCCTGCAGATGGGCGGCGCGCATGCCGGCGAGTTCGGCCGGGTTCTTGCAGGCCTTGGGCATGATCGCCGGGTCCTGCGCCTCGGCGATCTCGGTGCCCATGCTCTCGATCAGAGAAAAGACCTGATCGGGCGCGGTGGCGGGATCGACGCGGACCGGACCCGAAAGGTTGGTCAGCGCCGGCGTCAGCGCATGCGGCGCGAGGATCTGCACCTCGTTGCCAAGCGCGGCGCGGATCTCGGCGGGGAATTTCTCGGGGTAGGCGAAAACCGCGACATGGCCGTTCGCCTCGATGATCGCGAAGCCCTGCACGACCGGGTTGCGGGGGATGTCGGCGCCGCGGATATTGAGCAGCCAGGACAGCGAATCGGGCAGGGTCAGCACGGCGGCGCTGTGTCCCGCCTCGCGCAGCGCATCGGCGATGCGCGTGCGCTTGGCCTTGGCGGTTTCGCCGGCGATGTCATCGGGCCAGAGCCGGACCCGGCCCGCGGGCGGCGCGGGCTGGTCGGGCCAGATCGCATCCACCGGGTTCTGATCGACCGCGAGCAGCGCGATGCCCGAGCCGGCCAGCGCCTTGTCCATCTGGGCGATCTCGCGGCGCGTGTGCAGCCAGGGATCATAGCCGATGCGGCCGCCCTCGGGCATGGCTTCGCTGAGCCAGTCGGCGGGTTTGGTCTCGGGCCAGGGGACGGGCGTGAAATGCGCCATATCCACCTCGGATTTCACCTGTACGCGATAGCGTCCATCGACAAAGATGCCGGCCCGGTCGGGGGTCACGATGCAGAAACCGGCGCTGCCGGTAAATCCGGTCAGCCAGGCCAGCCGGGCGTCGCGGGCGGCCACATATTCGCCCTGATGGGCGTCGGCGCGCGGCACAAGAAAGCCGTCCAGATCGCGCGCGGCAAGTTCGCGGCGCAGTTCCGCCAGCCGGGGCGGATGGCGTGCGGGGTCGGAATGGCTGGCATAGTCCTGGTACATGATCGTTCCTGCCTTGGCTGTCTGGGGCCGGGATGGGTCAGGCCGGGGCGCGACCAAGGGCGCGCGCCGCCTCGGGCAGGCTGCGGGCAAGCCCGTCGGCCACCGCCTCGGCGCTGCGGCGGTGGTGGAAATCGGCCGCGACCCGCGCCCGCGAGGCCTGGGCCAGACGCCGCGCGTAATCCGGGTCCGCGACAAGGCCGGCGATTTCGCGCGCCATCGCCTCGGGCTGCTCGGGCGGCACGAGGATCGCGTCGCGGCCCGAGGTGATCAACTCGTGATTGCCGCCGACATCGGTGACCACGACCGGCATCTCCATCGCCATCGCCTCCATGATCGCGACGGCAATGCCTTCGTTCAGGCTGGCCAGCGCGAAGACATGGGCGTTTTCCAGCCCCTCGCGGACGCGGGCCTCGCTTACCGCGCCCAGCAGGGTGACGGCATCCGTCAGGTCCTTTTCCGCGATCAGCCCCTCCAGATACTTGCGATAGCCTGTGCCGCCCTGCTCGTCCTCGCCGGCGATTTCAAGCCGCGCCTCGATGCCCTGATCGCGCAGCAGGCGCAGGGTCTCCAGCAGATGGTCATGGCCCTTGACCGCGTTCAGCCGGCCGCAGGAAAAGATGCGCAGCGGCTCATTGGGGGCGGGCGGCTGCCAGGGCGCGCTGCGCCTGATCTGGTCCAGATCCACGCCCATGGGCGCGATATTGATGATATCGGGCCTGGAGCCCGCCAGCTCGCGTTCCACGACCCCGGCCAGAAGGCGGGAAATGATGGTGGCAAAGCGCGCATGGCGCCATTTCTGCGGCTGGTTCGGGCCATAACCCTCAAGCGTCGGGCCGTGCAGCGTCAGGCTGTAGCCGGGTCCTCCAAGCCGTTCGGCGAACATGGCGATATTGGCGCTGTCGGCGCAGGAATGGACATGGATATGTGACCAGCCGTTTTCGCGCGCGATGCGCTTGAGCCGCGCGCCCATGGCCAGAAGGCCCAGCATCCGCGCCCGGCCGCGCGCCCCGCCTGCGGTCTCGGCGGTGAAGGCCGCGCCCAGCCCGCGCGCCCAGCCTCGCGGGCCCGAGCGCAGGAATTCCGCGACGATCCCCAGCCCCTCGCCGCGCAGCGGCGTCAGGTAACGGGTCCGGGCCTGCGCCTCGGCCGCCCAGCTATGGGATGCGATCGCGCGCGGCGGCAGGCGGGTCGAGATCAGATCCGCCTCGATCCCCAGTTCGGCCAGCGCCTGCCGTTCGCGCCACAGGAAGATATGGGTCTGGCCGGGGAATTCCGGGATGAAGAAACCGATACGCAGCACGTTGATCCCCCTGGTGTCACGAGGCGTCCGCAGCCCCGGTTCGCGCAGGCAGTGGTCGCATGGAGCGGGGGCGGAAATCAAGCGACGCGCGAGGAAAGCTCAGCCGGCCGGGCGCATATGCATCGCGCGGGCACGCTTGCGCGGATCGGCCTCGAACAGCGCGGCCAGTTGCTCGGTGATCGCGCCGGCCAGCTGTTCGGCATCGGTGATCGTCACTGCGCGCTGGTAATAGCGGGTCACATCATGGCCGATGCCGATGGCCAGCAACTCGACCTGCCTGCGCCTTTCGATCATGGCGATGACGTCGCGCAGGTGCTTTTCCAGAAAATTCGCCGGGTTCACCGAGAGCGAGGAATCATCGACCGGCGCACCGTCCGAGATGACCATCAGGATGCGCCGCGCCTCGGGGCGCCGCGCCAGGCGGCGATGCGCCCATTCCAGCGCCTCGCCGTCAATGTTTTCCTTCAGGAGCCCCTCTTTCATCATCAGGCCCAGATTGGGGCGCACGCGGCGCCAGGGCGCATCGGCGCCCTTGTAGATGATGTGGCGCAGGTCGTTCAGCCGGCCGGGCGCGCCGGGGCGTCCGTCGGCCAGCCATTTCTCGCGGCTTTGTCCGCCCTTCCAGGCGCGGGTGGTGAAGCCCAGGATTTCCACCTTGACCTGCGACCGTTCCAGCGTGCGCGCCAGCACATCGGCGCAGATCGCGGCAATCGAGATCGGCCGGCCGCGCATCGAGCCGGAATTGTCCAGCAGAAGCGTCACCACCGTGTCGCGGAATTCGGTGTCCTTTTCGACCTTGAAGCTTAGCGGCGTCGTGGGGTTCGCGACCACGCGGGCCAGACGGCCGGCATCCAGCACGCCCTCTTCCTTGTCGAATTCCCAGCTGCGGTTCTGCTGCGCCTGAAGGCGGCGCTGCAGCTTGTTGGCCAGCCGGCTCACTGCGCCGCGCAGGGGCTCAAGCTGCTTGTCCAGATAGGCCCGCAGGCGTTCCAGTTCCGCCAGATCGGCCAGATCCTCGGCCCGGATCTCCTCGTCGAACTGCTGGGTATAGACCTTGTAATCGGGGCTGGCCTCACTGACCGGAGGGGGGATGTCGGGCGGGCTGTCCGCCTCGGTCATCTCGGCCTCGTCGGCCAGTTCCTCGTCGGACTGGTCGTCCATGCTGACCTGGGCCTGACGTTCCTCCTGCGTCTGGTCCTGGCTGCGTTCGGGGCTGGCCTCGGCGTCCTCGTCCTGATCCTGATCGCGGGACTGGTTGTCGCCGGCCTCTTCCTCCTGCTCGGCGTTCTCCTCGGCCTCGTCCTGCGGCTCGTCGGGATCCTCGCCCAGCTGGTCGCCATAGCCGAGATCCGAGATCATCTTGCGCGCCAGCCGCGCGAAGGCGGCCTGATCGTCCAGCACCTCATGGACGCGTTCCAACTCGCTGCCGGCCTGTTCCTCGACGAAGGGGCGCCAGAGGTCGGCGACATGCTGCGCGGCCGCCGGCAGCGCCCGGCCCGAGGCCTGCTGCCGCAGCAGATAGCCGGCGGCGACCGCCAGCGGCGCCTCGGCCGGAGATTTGATCTGGGCATAGCCCTTGCGGTCGGCCTCCTGCCCCAGTTTCGCGTCGAT
Organism: Paracoccus halophilus; assembly: GCF_000763905.1. Classification (GTDB taxonomy): domain Bacteria; phylum Pseudomonadota; class Alphaproteobacteria; order Rhodobacterales; family Rhodobacteraceae; genus Paracoccus; species Paracoccus halophilus. Next base: position 16,342 of record NZ_JRKN01000010.1, on the reverse strand, counting down.
ATTCGACAGCGCGCCGGGCATGTCGCGGGCGCCAAGCGCCTCGCAGCGTGCGGTCTCCATCGCCTCGTAGAGTTCGCGGGCCATGGGGCCGGCAGGGGTGTATTTCGCATGCGTCGCCGGGTCGTGATGGCGCAGCTTCATCGCCAGCGCATCCGCCGTGCCGCGCGCCATCAGCACCTCGTCGCGGGTCATGCGGCGGCTGACCTGCGGCAGGCGCATGGTGTCGCCCGAGACGCCCGAGGGATCGGCAGAGAAGGTCACGTTCAGCTCATGATCCTCGGAAAGGGCGCGGGTGGCCTCGGTCAGGGCCTTCTTGAACGGATCGGCGGGGTTGTCGGATTTTTTCATGGCATGATCCGCTATCAGCGATGAGGCGTCATTTCGGGCAGGCGCTGGATCAGGTTGGCGCAGACCTGTTCTTGCGCTTCGAATGCGGCACTCAGCTTGGCATCTGAGCCGAGGATATGGGCATTGATTGCCTCTGCCCATCGTGGAGCGCGCGCCAAGGCATCGGAAATCGTTTTCTGGTCCGCGCCAAGCCGTGTTGCGGCCGCGACGAAATCATTTGACATGACAGACCAGCCATCGCTGACATCTTCAGGGCTGAAATGCGCGCGCTCGTAAAGGTCGTGGCCGCGATATAGCGCCCCACATTCCGCCGCGGCGACATCTTCCGCCGCATGCGTCACCGTCGGGCAAAGCAGCAAGCCGAAGAGAGCAATAATGCGCATCACCCCGCCATGACCGCCGCGCTTTCGGGCAGTTCCTCGTCGAACAGGCGCTGATAGAACTCGGCCACGGTCTGGCGCTCAAGCTCGTCGCATTTGTTCAGGAAGGTCAGGCGGAAGGCATAGCCCAGGCTGCCGAAGATGCGCGCGTTCTGGGCCCAGGAAATCACCGTGCGCGGCGACATGACCGTGGACAGGTCGCCCTGCATGAAGGCGGTGCGCGTCAGATCGGCCAGCGTCACCATCTGGCCGATCGTCTTGCGGCCCTTTTCGGTGTTGTAGGTCGGGTTCTTGGCCAGCACGATATTCGTCTCGGCGTCATGGGACAGGTAGTTCAGCGTGGCGACCAGCGACCAGCGGTCCATCTGGCCCTGGTTGATCTGCTGCGTGCCGTGGTAAAGCCCGGTCGTGTCGCCCAGACCCACCGTGTTCGAGGTCGCGAAAAGCCGGAAGAACGGGTTCGGGGTGATCACCTCGTTCTGGTCCAGAAGCGTCAGCTTGCCATCCGCCTCCAGCACACGCTGGATCACGAACATCACATCGGCGCGGCCGGCATCGTATTCGTCAAAGACGATGGCCGTGGGGTTGCGCAGCGCCCAGGGCAGGATGCCTTCGTGAAACACCGTGACCTGCTTGCCCTCGACCAGCTTGATCGCGTCCTTGCCGATCAGGTCGATCCGGCTGACATGGCTGTCCAGGTTCACCCGCACGCAGGGCCAGTTCAGCCGCGCGGCGATCTGTTCGATATGGGTGGATTTGCCGGTGCCGTGATAGCCCTGGATCATCACCCGGCGGTTATAGGCAAAGCCCGCAAGGATCGCCAGCGTGGTGTCGGGGTCGAACTTGTAGGTCGAGTCGATATCGGGCACGCGCTCGCTGCGATCGGCGAAACCCTTGACCTTCATGTCGCTGTCCAGGCCAAAGACCTCGCGCAGGTCTATTTCCTCGGTCGGTTTCGCATTCTGATCCAGCATGGCGGCGGCCCTTTCGATTATTCTGTGCTTGATGAATGATTCCGCTGTCCGGTGCAAGCGCGCGGGGCCGGGAACACTTGCCCGGACCTGGAAATTGAGGCAACCAAGGCATCGGAAACCGCAGGGGATGACAGGATGAGCGGATTGCTGGCGCTGCTGGACGACGTGGCGGGGATCGCCAAGATCGCGGCGGCCTCGGTCGATGACGTGGCCGGGCAGGCGGCCAAGGCGGGCGCCAAGGCGGCGGGCGCGGTGATCGACGACGCGGCGGTGACGCCGAAATACGTGCACGGCTTTTCCGCCGCGCGCGAGGTGCCGATCGTGATGAAGATCGCGCGCGGCTCGCTGTTCAACAAGCTGGTGATCCTGCTGCCCATCGCACTGCTGCTGTCGGCCTTTGCGCCCTGGGCCATCGCGCCGCTGCTGATGCTGGGCGGCGCCTATCTGTGTTTCGAGGGGGCCGAGAAGCTGTGGCACGCGATCGCCCATCGCCATGTCAACGAGCCGCATCTGGTCGCCACGCCCGAAGGCGGCGCAGGCCTTGAGGAAGAGCGCGTCAAGGGCGCGATCAAGACCGATTTCATCCTCTCGGCCGAGATCATGACCATCGCGCTGTCGACCATCCCCTTTGACGACACGATCTGGAGCAAGGCGCTCATCCTTGCCGTGGTCGCGGTCGGGATCACCGTCGCCGTCTATGGTTTCGTGGCGCTGATCGTCAAGGCGGACGATCTGGGTCTGTCCATGGCCGAGCGCGGTGGCGCGCTGGCCGGGCTGGGGCGCGGCATCGTCCATGTCATGCCCGGTTTCATGAAGGTGCTGACCGTGGTCGGTACCGCCGCGATGATCTGGGTCGGCGGGCAGATCATCGCGCATGGTCTTTATGAACTGGGCCAGCACCAGCCCTATGCCTGGATCAAGGGCATGTCCGCCGCGGCGGCGGTCGCGCTGCCCGCCGCGCCGGGTTTCGCCGCCTGGATGGTCACCGCCTTTTTCGACGGGGTGTTCGGACTGGTGATCGGGCTGATCCTGATCCCGGTCGCCCAATATGTGGTGACGCCGCTGATCGGCGCGGTTCGCGGGATGCTGGGGGCCGGGGCCTGATAGGGCGCGGCCGCTCGTGACAAGCCACGCCCGTGTGCCGGGGTGGCGTCGGGCGCGTCAGCTGTGCTCTTCGGCGGCGGCCTCGGACAGGGCGGTATTGAGCGCGCGCAGGGCATCGACGTGATAGAGCGCGCCGATGATCTCGGGCTCGGGCGCGGTGCCCCCGGCGCCGGGATCGGCGCCCTTTTGCGCCGGGGCCGGGCGGATCACGGCCAGAAAGGCGTCGCCGTCCCGGTCAAAGCGGCGCAGCGCCCGGTCCAGCGTCGCGCCGTCCTCGATCCATTGCCCGGCCGCGACCAGATTGCGCAGCAGGTCGGGCGACGGTGCGTTCTTTGCCGCCGCCGGCCGCATCACCGCCGTGATCCGCATCTTCTGCGGCAGCCAGACCTGCGGCCCCTCGGCGATATGGATGCCGCGCCGCCGGATCTGGGTCAGGAAGAACGAGCGATGCACCAGCCGCGAGGCCAGCGCCGATGACAGCGAAATCGTGGTCATCACCGCGATCCCCGTCTGCCAGTCGCCGGTCATCTCGAATATGATCATCGCGGTCGAGATCGGCGCGCCCAGCACCGCCGCGCCCACCGCGCCCATGCCGGCCAGCGCGTAAATGGTATGGCTGCCGGAAAGGCCGGGCATCAGCCTGGTGGCGATGATGCCGAAGACCAGCCCGGTCAGCGCGCCCATGACCAGCGCCGGCGAGAACACGCCGCCGCCCATGCGGCCGCCAAAGGTGATCGCCACGGCCAGCGCCTTGGCCAGCGCGACGATCAGCGCCGTGCCCAGCCCCAGCCCGCCGGTCAGCGCGTCCGAGGTGGTCTCGTAGCCGACACCGATGATCTGGGGAAAGGGAATCGCGATCAGCCCCAGCATCGCGCCGGCGATGGTCGGGCGCAGCCAGCGCGGCCAGCCGGTTTTTGCCATGATGCGGTCGCCCACCGCCTCGGCGCGGAAAATCGCCGCCATCATCGCGGCCGCGACCAGTGCGCAGACCAGCCCCAGCAGCATGAAGGCGGGCAGCTCGACATAGAAACCCAGTTCGCCCACCTGTCCCAGCTCGAATTCCGTCACGCCGCCGAAACGCAGCCGGTTGATCACCGTACCCGCCACGGCCGAGATGGCGATCGGCGCAAAGGCCTGCTGCGAGAAATGGCGCAGCACCACCTCATGGGCGAAAAGCGCGCCGGCGATGGGGGCGTTGAAACTGGCCGCGACGGCGCCCGCGACGGCGCAGCCCAGCAGGTCGCGCCCGGTCATCGGGCTGGCCTTGATCCGCTCGGCCACATAGGTCGAGATGACGGCCGCCAGATGCACGACCGGCCCCTCGCGCCCCGACGAGCCGCCGGTGCCCAGCGTGATGATCGAGGCGGCGGCCGAGGCCCAGCCCTCGCGCCGCTCGACCCGGCCGCCCTCGAGCGCGGCGCCCTCGATCACGTCGGCCACGGCGCGCGCGCGGGCATCCGGGGTAAAGCGGTCAAGGATCTGGCCCACGGCAAAGCCGCCCATGATCGGCACCAGCAGCACCCACCACCAGGGCAGCGTCCCCGCGACCGAGGCCATGCTCAGGTCGTCGGTGCCGTAGACCCTGCGCTGCAGCGCGCCGATGCCCAGCCGGAAGGCCAGCGCCGCCAGCCCCGCGCCGATGCCGATCATCAGCGCGATCAGCCAGAACTGGATCTTGCTGGGGCCGCGGGTGATCAGCACCGTCCAGCCCCGTGCGACATGGGCGCGCAGATGCCGCCAGCCCTGCCGCCCCCAGCCTTTCGCCCTGCCATGCTCGCGCCGCGTCATGCCGTCCCCCCTGATGCCGCCAGCGAATCACAATGCGGGCCGCGCGTCCAGCACCTGTGCTTGCCCAACCTGCCGCTGCGGGACTATCAGATTCCCCAGCCACCAAGGAGATTCCCATGCCGATTCCCGCGCCTGCCGCCGATTCCCTGGCCGCATTGCTGGGCGCGCGTTTCTCGACCAGCGCCGCCGATCGCGAATTGCACGGCCAGTCCGAGACCTTTCACCGCGCGCCGCCCCCCGATGCCGTCGCCTGGCCCGTCTCGACCGAAGAGGTCGCCGGGATCGTCGCGATCTGCCACGAACATCGCGTGCCGGTGATCGGCTGGGGCACCGGCACCTCGCTTGAGGGGCATGCGCTGGCCACGCAGGGCGGGCTGGTGATCGATCTCACGAAAATGGACCGCGTGCTGGAGATCCGGGCCGAGGACATGCAGGTCAGCCTCCAGCCCGGCTGCACGCGCGAGGCGCTGAACACGGAACTGCGCGCCACCGGCCTGTTCTTCCCGGTCGATCCGGGCGCCAATGCCAGCCTGGGCGGCATGGCGGCGACGCGCGCCAGCGGGACGACCGCCGTGCGTTACGGCACGATGCGCGACAATGTCCTGGCGCTGGAGGTGGTGCTGGCCGATGGCAGCATCATCCGCACCGGCACGCGGGCCGCGAAATCCAGCGCCGGCTATGATCTGACCGGGCTTTTCGTCGGCTCCGAGGGCACGCTGGGGATCATCACCGAGCTGACCCTGCGCCTGCATGGCCAGCCCGAAGAGGTCGCCTCGGCCGTCTGCGGCTTTCCGACGCTGGATCAGGCGGTGGAATGCGTGACGGCCACCATCCAGTCGGGCATTCCCATGGCGCGGATCGAATTCGTCGATGCCGATGCCGCGCGCGCCTTCAACCGATATGCCGGCACGAATCTGCACGAGGGCCCGCATCTGATGGTCGAGTTCCACGGCTCTCCCGCCACGGTCAAGGAGGACGCGCAGCGTTTCGGCGAACTGGCGCGGGATTTCGGCGGCACCGGCTTCGACTGGGCCACCACGCCCGAGGATCGCGCCGCGCTGTGGAAGATGCGCCACGGCGCCTATCGCGCCTGTCTGGCGCTGCGTCCCGGCGCGACGGCGGTGGTGACCGACGTTTGCGTGCCGATGTCGCATCTGCCCGCCGCCGTGGCCGCCGCCGCGCAGGATATCCGCGAGGCCGGGCTGATCGGGCCGATGGTCGGCCATGTCGGGGACGGCAATTTCCATTCGCAACTGCTGGTCATGCCCGGCGATGAGCAGGAACTGGCCGCCGCCAAGCGGGTCGCCACCCGCATGGCCGAGCGCGCGCTGGCCGTCGGCGGCACGATCACCGGCGAACATGGCGTGGGCATCGGCAAGCGCCCGCTGATGCGCGCCCAGCATGGCGAGGCGGTGCGCGTCATGGCCGCGATCAAGGCGGCGCTGGACCCGCAAGGCATCATGAATCCGGGCAAGCTGGTCCCGGATGTGAACTGAGGCGCGGCGGCGGAGCGGCAATTCGGGCGCAGGAAACGGATCGCCGGAACGGGGCGGGCGGGCGAGATTGCGCCCGAACCGTTCCGAGGACCACATGACCGAACCGACCCTTGCGCTGATCGCCTTCCTGTTCCCGCTGGCCTATAGCCCCGGCCCGGGCAATCTGTTCTTTGCCGCGAATGGCGCCCGCTTCGGCTTTCGCGCGACGGTGCCGGCGAATATCGGCTATCATCTGGCGACATGGATCGTGACCTGCGCGCTTGGCCTTGGGTTTTCGGCGCTTGCCGCGCAGGCGGGGATGTTGCTTGGCCTGCTGAAATGGCTCGGCTCGGCCTATGTGCTCTTGCTTGCCTGGCGATTCCTGCGGGCGGGCGCCCTGCAGGGGGCGGCAGCAGCCCGCCCGGCCGGTTTCGCCGATGGCGCCCTGCTGCTGGTCCTTAACCCCAAGGCCTATGTCATCATCGCGCTGATGTTCACGCAATTCCTGGGCGGCGGCGACGCTGCTGCGACCGGGCCGGTGGTCTGGATCGCCACGGTCTTCACACTGAACAACATGCTGGCATTCGTCCTGTGGACGCTGCTCGGGGATCGGCTGGCGGCCGGGTTCCGGCAGGACATTGCCGCGCGCAGGCTGAACACGGTCCTTGGTGCGATGCTGGCGGCGGTCGCGTTCTGGATGCTTGCCGCATGATCGCGCCGTCTCAGGTCATCGGCGGAATGGCGTAGATCACGCCGTCGATCTTGGGCGTGCAATAGCGGCCGATGATGGTGCCGCCCAGCCGTTCCGCGATGCGCCGGCTGGGCCGGTTCGCCAGCGCGACCGGATAGCGGAAATGGAACGGCGCATAGCGGGCGCTGGCGCGGCGGACCAGCGTCGAGACCATCTCGAGGCCATAGCCCTGGCCCTGCGCCTCGGTCCTGATCCAGATGCCGATCTCGGGCCTGCGGCCCGCCAGCCGGTGCAGCCCCAGCAGGCCAAGGAATTCCCCGGTCCCGGCCAGGCGCGCGACGAAATGCAGGTCGGTTCCGGCGCGTTGGGCGATCAGCCATTCCTCCCATACCCGGCGAAAGGCGTCGCGGCTGTGCGGCGGGTCCCAGGCGGTGTAACGCGCGAGCCTTTCGTTGATGCAGGCGAAGGCCTCGGCCGAATCCGAGGGGGCAAAGGGGCGCAGCGCGACGCGCGGCGTGTGCAGTCTGTCCATGACCTGTTCCGGGCAGTTCGAATCCGACTGCGATCCTGACAAATTCGTGATTGTCACGCCACAGTGACTTTGCATCCCTGCTTTGTCATAAGAGGCAAAAGCGCCGGTGAAAGGCGCCTCGGGCAGAGGGTGTTGATGAGACTCGCAGTTAGGATTTTCGCGGTGCTGTCGCTGGCCGTTCTGGCGGCTTGCGGAGGTGGGGCGCCGCGTGGCCCCGGTGTGACCGTGGGGCAGGGCTCGGGCCCGCAATTCGGCGACAGCGCGCCCCATGAATGGGTCGGCGGCCACCCCTATGACCACCCGGTCCAGGGTCTGGATATCTCGCGCTATCAGGGCGATATCGACTGGAACCGGGTGCGCGGCTCGGGGGTGAGCTTTGTCTATATCAAGGCGACCGAGGGCGGCGATTACGCCGATCCGAACTTCCGCCGCTACTGGGCCGAGACCGCCCGCGCGCGCATCCCGCGCGGCGCCTATCACTATTTCTATTTCTGCCGCTCGGGCCGGGAACAGGCGGAATGGTTCATCAGGAACGTGCCGCGCGAACGCGGCGCGCTGCCGCCGGTGCTGGATCTGGAATGGACCGTCTCGCGGACCTGTCCGCGCCGGCCGCCCAGCAGCGAGGTCCTGCGTGAGGCGAGGATATTCAAGGATATCCTGCACCGCTATTACGGCCAGCGCCCGATCATCTATACCACGGTCGATTTCTATCGTGACAACAATATCCGCAGCTGGCCCGAGGAGTTCTGGCTGCGTTCCGTCGCGGGTCATCCGCGCATCACCTATCCGGGCCAGCGCTACAGTTTCTGGCAATATACCGGCACGGGTCTGGTTCCGGGGATTCGGGGCAATGTCGATATCAACGTATTTGCCGGTTCTGCGGCACAGTGGCGACAATGGCTGAGCACGCGCATGCAGTAAATCGCGGCCTGCTTTGGGCCGAGTTCTCGGCGCTCTATATCGGGGCGCCGCTGGGCATCGCGCTGTTCATGCCCGGCCGGCTGCTGTTCGAGGCGCTGGCCGTGTTCAGCATCGCCGGGCTGGCGCTCTTGTGGCGCACGGGCGGCTTCGACTGGCGCGGCCTGGTCCGCGGCTTTCGCCGGGTGCCGATCTGGCAGGTGCTGCTGTTCGGCCTTTTCGTGGGCGTGTCGGGCTGGATCATCATCCAGGTCACCCGGCCCGACTATATCCGCCTGCTCACGCCCGAGCGGCTGCGCCTGCTGGGACTGATCTGGCTGCTTTACCCGCTGCTTTCGGCGCTGCCGCAGGAGCTGATCTTCCGGCCGCTGTTCTTTCACCGCTTCGGCAGCCTGTTTCCCGACCGCGCGACGGCGGTTCTGGTCAATGCGACGGTGTTTTCATTCGCGCATCTGATGTACTGGTCCATCGTCGTCGCGGTGATGACCTTTATCGGCGGCTGGATATTCGCCCGCGCCTATCTGGTCCGGGGCTTTCCGACGGCCTGGCTCCTGCATGCGATCGCCGGCAATGCGCTGTTTACCGTCGGAATGGGGGCCTATTTCTGGTCCGGCGCGGTGGTGCGGCCTTTCTGATTGCTTGACTTCCCCGGCGCGGCGCGGTTGATGCGGGGCCGATACGCAAGGGGAAAAACGATGAGCGCCTATCGCAGCCATACCTGTGGCGAGCTGACTGCAAAAGCCGCCGGAGCCGAAATCCGCCTGTCCGGCTGGGTCCACCGGGTCCGCGACCATGGCGGCGTGCTGTTCATCGACCTGCGCGACCATTACGGCATCACCCAGGTCATCGCCGACAGCGACAGCCCGGCATTCGCCGCGATGGAAAAGCTGCGCGCGGAAACCGTGATCCGCATCGACGGCCGGGTCAAGCTGCGCGACCCCGATCTGGTCAACCCCAGACTGCCCACCGGCGAGATCGAGGTCTATGCCACCGACATGGCGGTGCTGGGCGCCTCGGACGACCTGCCGCTGCCGGTCTTCGGCGATCAGGACTACCCCGAGGAAACCCGGCTCGCCTACCGTTTCCTGGACCTGCGCCGCGAGTCGCTGCACAACAACATCATGCTGCGCGCCCGCGTGATCAAATGGATCCGCGATGCGATGTGGGATGCCGGTTTCACCGAGTTCCAGACCCCGATCATCACCGCCTCCAGCCCCGAGGGGGCGCGCGACTTTCTGGTGCCCTCGCGCCTGCATCCGGGCCGGTTCTACGCGCTGCCGCAGGCGCCGCAGCAGTTCAAGCAGCTGATCATGGTCGCGGGCTTCGACAAGTATTTCCAGATCGCCCCCTGTTTCCGCGACGAGGACCCGCGCGCCGACCGCAGCCCGACCGATTTCTACCAGCTCGACATGGAAATGTCCTTTGTCGAGCAGGAGGACGTGTTCCGCGCCATCCAGCCGGTCATTCAGGGCCTGTTCGAGGAGTTCGGCGGCGACCGCAAGGTCGATCCCGACTGGCCGCGCATCCCCTATGCCGAGGCGATGCTGAAATATGGCAGCGACAAGCCCGACCTGCGCAACCCGATCGAGATGCAGGTGGTTTCCGACCATTTCCGCGGCTCGGGCTTTGCCATCTTTGCCAAGCTGCTGGAGCAGGAGGGGACCGAGGTCCGCGCCATTCCCGCGCCCAAGGGCGGCAGCCGCAAATTTGCAGACCGGATGAATGCATTCGCGCAACAGCAGGGGCTGCCGGGGATGGGGTATATCTTCTGGCGCAAGGGCGATGACGGCCAGACCGAAGCCGCCGGCCCGATTGCGAAAAACATCGGCCCCGAACGGACCGAGGCGATCCGCCAGCAGCTTGGGCTGGCCGAAGGCGACGCGGCCTTCTTCCTTGGCGGCAAGCCCGAAACCTTCGAGGCTGTCGCCGGCCGCGCCCGCAACGAGATCGGTCGCGAGCTTGGCCTGACCGATGAAAACCAGTTCAAATTCGCCTGGATCGTCGATTTCCCGATGTATGAAAAGACCGAGGACGGCCGGATCGACTTCAGCCACAACCCGTTTTCCATGCCGCAGGGCGGGATGGCGGCGCTTGAGGGCGATCCGCTGGCGGTCAAGGGCTATCAGTACGATCTGGCCTGCAACGGCTATGAGCTGGTCTCGGGCGCGATCCGCAACCACAAGCCGGAAATCATGTTCAAGGCCTTTGGACTGGCCGGCTATCCCGAATCCGAGGTCGAAAGCCGTTTCGGCGGCATGGTCAAGGCGTTCCGCTATGGCGCGCCGCCGCATGGCGGTTGCGCGGCGGGGATCGACCGGATCGTGATGCTGCTGGCCGACGAACAGAACATCCGCGAAGTCATCATGTTCCCGATGAACCAGCGCGCCGAGGACCTGATGATGGGCGCCCCCAGCGAACCCACCAACGAACAGCTGCGCGAATTGCGGCTGCGGGTGCTGCCCCGGGAATAGGCAGCCGGATGGCGCGGCCCCGCCGGGGCCGGCTTTCGTGCCGGGTTGAAGAAAGCGTGATCTGACCTTGGTGCCGCTTCGTGCGATAACGGCAGGCGGGATGTCACTGCATCCCGGTCGCGAAAGGTGTCCCGATGTCCCTTGGGTTTCCCGAACTCGCGGCGATCCGGCTGGGCTATGGCCTGTCGCCGCTGATGCCGCCGCCGCAAGATGCCGACGCCGTTCTGGCGGGGGTGGCCCGCGCCGCGCCGGGCGCGGATGCCGTGACGACGGACGAAGCCCGGGAATTCCATCTGCGGCTGGGCGAACTCAGCAAGGCACGCAAACAGGGCGACAAGAAGGCGGTCGATGAATACCGGACCTTTGCCCGCAGCCTGTCGCGCCTGACGGTGATCGACCTGCAGCGCCGGATGGTGCGCGCGGTCGACGACCCGGTCGGCTTCGGCGAAAGGCTGGTACAGTTCTGGTCCGATCACTTCACCATCAGGCCGATGGGGGCGGGACAGAACCCGCTGGCCATGGCCTTTGCCGACGAGGCGATTCGCCCGCATCTGACCGGCCGGTTCGAGGACATGTATGTCGCGGCCGAAACCCATCCGATGATGATGCTTTATCTGGACCAGACCGCCAGTCGCGGCCCGAATTCGCCCTTTGCGCAAAAGCGCAAGGAGCGGGGCTTCGGCCTGAACGAGAACCTCGCGCGCGAGGCGCTGGAACTGCATTCGATGGGCGTCGGCGCACCCTATAGCCAGAAGGATGTCCGCGAACTGGCCGAACTGCTGACCGGCATGACTTATACGCCTGCCAAGGGCGTGGTCTTTCAACCGCAGATGGCCGAGCCGGGCGCCGAGACGGTGCTGGGCGAAAGCTATGGTGGCGGGCGCGCCGATATGGCGGATATCCGCGCGGCGCTGACCGACATCGCCCGCCGGCCCGAGACCGCGCAATATGTCTCGAAGAAGCTGGCGGTGCATTTCTTTTCCGACACCCCGCCCGAGCCACTGGTGCGCGACATGGTGCAGACCTGGCGCGAGACGGGCGGCGATCTGGCGCGGGTCTATCGTGTCATGGTCGGCCATCCGGCGCTGGCGCAGACGATGGGCCAGAAGATCCGCCAGCCTTTCGACCTGCTGGCCGCCGGGTTTCGCGCCCTGGGCGTGACCGGCCAGAAGATCGCGGCGCTGGAGCATCCGCAGAATGCGCGCTGGCTGTTCAATGCGATGAACAGCATGGGCCAGCCCTGGGGGCGGCAGAAAGGCCCCGACGGATGGCCGGAAGAGGCGTCGGCCTGGATCGCGCCGCAGCAACTGGCGGCGCGGATCAACTGGTCGCTGCGGATGCCGCGCCAGATGCTGGACGAATTGCCCGATCCGCGCGAACTGCTTGAGACCACATTTCGCGGCGGCCAGTCGCCGGAACTGGCCTGGGCGGTGCCCAAGGCCGAAAGCCGGGCCGAGGGGGTCGCGCTGATCCTGGCCTCCAGTGATTTCAACCGGCGATAGGAGGGACGCATGCTGAACCCGGACCGCCGACTGTTTCTGAAAGGCACCGCGCTGATCGGCTGTTCCGCCGCGGCGCATCCGCTGATGAGCTCGATGACATTTGCCGCGCTGCCGGGCGACAACCGGCTGGTGGTGATCATCCTGCGCGGCGCGATGGACGGGCTGGACGTGATCCAGCCCTATGGCGATCCGGCGCTGCGCCAGTTGCGGCGCAAGCTTGCCACCGGCCCCGATCGCGGCGCGCTGGATCTGGACGGGTTCTACGCGCTGCATCCCGGTCTGGCCCCGCTGATGCCCCTTTGGAAAAACGGAGAGCTGGCTTTCGCCCACGCCGTTTCGACGCCCTATCGCGACAAGCGCAGCCATTTCGACGGCCAGGACGTGCTCGAGGCGGGAACCGGAAACGACCTGCCGGTGGATCGCCGCGTCGGCGGCTGGCTGAACCGGCTGCTGCTCGCCACGCCGGGCGCCACCGCCGAGACGGCCTATTCCGTGGGGGTCGAGCAGATGAAGATCCTCAGCGGCGAAGCCGCGCATCTCAGCTGGGCGCCGCGGGCCAGCCTGGATCTTTCGGCGCAGGCGCAGCTTCTGCTGGAGCATGTCTATCAGGCCGACCCGCTGTTTCGCGATGCGGCCCGCGACGCGATCCAGATCGGCGCCGAGTCCATGGATATGACGCGCACGCAAGGGCCGACCGCCGACGCCACCGCGCTGGGGGCGTTCACCGCCAGCCGGCTGAACGGCGAAAGCCGGATCGCGGCCTTTTCCATCGCCGGCTGGGACACGCATGCCAATCAGGAGGTGGTTCTGGGCCGGGCGCTGGACCGGCTGGCGGCGGCCATTCTGGCCCTGCGCGACGGGCTCGGCGCGAACTGGGGCCGGACCACCGTCCTGGCGATGACGGAATTCGGTCGCACCGTGCGCGAGAACGGCTCGGGCGGGACCGATCATGGCACCGGCGGGGCGTTGATCATGGCGGGCGGCGCCATCCGGGGCGGGCGGGCCTATGGCGAATGGCCGGGCCTGGGTGAGGGGCAGCTTTACGCCGGCCGCGACCTGATGCCCACCCGCGACATCCGCGCCTATGCGGGCTGGGCCATGCAGGGCTTGTTCGGGATCGAACGCGACCGGCTGGAGCGTGCGGTCTTTCCCGGCCTTGAGCTTGGAGAAGATCCGGGGATACTTGCCTGACCAGTGCAGGACAGAACCCCATGACCCAACGCCTTCTGGGCGCCGCCGTGCCGGGCTTCGCCCCGCCGCCCGCGCCGGGACCCGCCCTGATCGAGGGGCGACATGTGACGCTTGAGCGGCTTGATCCCGCGCGCCATGCCGATGATCTGTTCGCGGCCAATGCCGGGCAGGACCGGGTCTGGGACTATCTGCCCTATGGCCCGTTTGCCGATCTGCGGGCCTATCGCGATTGGCAGGCTTCCATGGCCGGCCTGTCCGATCCTTTCTTCTATGCCTTCCGCGACAGGGAGACCGGCGGCATTGGCGGGCTTGGCGCCTATCTTCGGATCGAGCGGGGCCATGGCGTGATCGAGATCGGCCATATCGGGATCGCCCCCTTCATGCAGCGAAGCACCGCCGCGACCGAGGCGATATCGCTGATGATCGGCTGGGCCTTTGCCGCCGGCTATCGTCGCGTCGAGTGGAAATGCGACGCGCTGAACGAGCCGTCCCGCCGGGCCGCGCGGCGCTACGGCTTTACCCATGAGGGCGTGTTCCGCCAGCACCTGATCGTCAAGGGCCGCAATCGCGATACGGCCTGGTTCTCGATCATCGACAGCGAATGGCCGTCGCTGGCGCGGGCGCACGCGCTCTGGCTTGCGCCCGGCAATTTCGATGCCCGGGGGTGCCAACGCCAAAGCCTGGGGGAACTGACCGCGCGCGAGGCTTAGGACATGCGCACGGTGGCCAGACGGTCCTGCACCAGCCCGCTGATCCGCGCCAGATCGGTGGCAAGCGCCCTTCCCTCGGCATGGTCGCGGGCGAGCGCCGTCGCTGCATCCTCAAGCGGGCGGTCATGTGCCGAGCGCGCGACCCCGGCCAGAAAGCGCACGATATAGTCGATGGCGGCGGTATCGTCGGCCAGCGACAGCACCTCGGCCACATGGGCAAGATCGTCGCGCAGCGCGCCCTGATCCGCCGCGATCACCTCATCGGGCAGGATGCGCGGCCATTTGGGCCGGGCATCCGCCGGCAGGGCGGCAAGGATCGCCTCCTGAAACACGGCGAGGCTTTCGATCGGCTTGGCCAGAAACCCGTCGGCGCCGGCCTTCATCGCCGCGTCGCGATTGCCGGGATCGCCCGAGATGCCCAGAATCACAGGCACGCGCGGCTCGCTTCTGGCGATGGTCGCGATCATGTCGGCGCCATCGCCATCGGGCAGGCCCATATCGATGATCACCGCGCCCGGGCGATAGGTCTGCAGGTGCCGCAGGGCCGAGCGGATGCAGTCGGCCCGCCGGATGCGCGCGCCGGATCGCAGGCATAGCAGCCGCACCGCCTCGGAGGCGACGCGCGAATCCTCGACCACCAGCACGGTCAGCCCGGCCAGCGGTCGGTTGGGCAGGGTGACCTGCCAGGTGGGACATGTCTCCGCCCCGATCCTTTCCTGTTCCATCATCGCTTAGTCCTAACCTGAGAATCGCTGTCTCCATGCAGATTCGCGCGATTTGGCTAATAAGCGGTTAATCACGGTTTCTTTTCCTTTCCCCTGCCGCCCCAAGGTCCTAGAAGGACCTCAGATGACGGAGGATCGCATGATCGGACGATTGAACCATGTCGCCATCGCCGTGCCGGATCTGCAGGCCGCGGCAGCGCAATATGCCGATGTCCTGGGCGCCCGGGTCGGCGCGCCGCAGGACGAGCCCGAGCACGGTGTGACCGTCGTCTTTATCGAGCTGCCGAATACCAAGATCGAGCTGCTTTATCCGCTGGGCGAGAACAGTCCGATCCGCGGCTTTCTGGACCGGAATCCCTCGGGCGGGATCCATCACATCTGTTACGAGGTCGATGACATCAACGCCGCGCGTGACCGGCTCGGGGCGCAGGGGGCCCGCGTGCTGGGCGATGGCGAGCCCAGGATCGGCGCCCATGGCAAGCCGGTCCTGTTCCTGCATCCCAAGGATTTCAACGGCACCCTGATCGAACTGGAGCAAGTCTGATGAGTCTGACCGGAGGTGTCGTCCTTTATGCCGTGGTCTGGGTTCTGGTGCTGTTCGTGCTGCTGCCCTTTGGCCAGCAGAGCCAGGCCGATGTCGGCCAGATCGTGCCCGGCACGCCGGCCGGCGCGCCGCATGAGCCCAAGCTGAAGAAAAAGGCGATCTGGGCCACGATCATCGCCACGATCATCTGGGCCGTGCTGGCCTATATCATTCTGGGCGGGTTCTTCACGCGGGCGGATGTCGAAGGCTGGTGGGTGCCCGACGCCGGCTGAGATGGAACAGGTGGGTGAACCCCGCCGCCGCCATTACCGGCCCGATCAGGTTCAGCACCGGCACCGTCAGCAGGATCGCGATCGCGATGCCCAGCAGCGTGACCGGCGTCGAGAGCCGTCGGCGCAGTTCGGTTGCCTGCGGCTCGTGCAGATGGCGCCGCGCCGCCATCTGAAAGAACTCCCGCCCCAGCAGCCAGCCATTGCCGGCGAAATACAGAACCGATGCCAGCGGCCCCAGAAACGGCGTCAGGATCAGCGTGATCAGGGTGACGGCAATCACCGCGCCCATGACGGCAAGCGATTCCCACAGGCCGTCCCAGAAGGCGACCGGCAGGCCGCGCGCCTCGGGATAGTGGATCTGCTCGACGGCATCGGCGACGCGCTCGGCGAACAGCCCGGCAAAGCCGGCGGCGACCGGCACCATGAGAAAGATGCTCATCAGCGGAAACAGCACCAAGGACCCCCATGACAGGGCAGGGGCGATCGTCACGGTCCCGATCCATGGCAGGGTCAGCGTTTCGGGCGCGGCGAGGCGGATGGTCCAGAAGGCACCCGCCTGCAGCGCCGCGAACAGCAGCAATGTCAGCCCGATGCCAAGCGCGATGACGCCAAATATCCGGGGCCGCAGCAGATCCCCCCAAGCCAGAAACAGCGCCCGGGGGATCATGCCAGAAAGGTCGTCTTGGCGGCGATATCTGGGCGGGGGCGGTCAGGGGG
>NZ_JRKN01000009.1 GCF_000763905.1 Paracoccus halophilus | reverse complement strand
TGACAGACAAGGGGATAAAGGTCTGCATCCCCGGCCGGAAATCCCGTAAGGAGGCAGTCAAATATGACAAGCGCCGATACAAACGCCGCAACCGCATCGAAATCATGTTTGGACGCTTGAAGGACTGCAGGCGCGTGGCAACCCGTTACGACAGATGCCCGGAAACCTTCTTCTCGGCCATCGCTCTCGCCGCAACTGTCCTCTTCTGGCTATGAAAGTTAACGAGTCTGGAGCCTAGGCGCGGCGAAGATCAAGACGCCGGTTGCTGTCAAAACGCCCGAGCAGCTATTGCGGGAAGTTGTGCCGGAGTTTGGCTTCGTAAGCGCAATCAAGTTTATGTGGCAAGGATACCGTTTCGCAAAACCTCGCGTTGGCTTTGCCGAAGGCAAGGGGTGGAACTAAAAAAGAACACCGCCGAAGCGGGGTCAGTTGGCACTTGCCAAGAGTTCGTTAAGGGTGTTCGCAGGCAGCGGCGACCGTAGCCTGTTGGGCCGCTGGCAACACCCACAGGGGCACGCAGAGGCAGGCCACGGCGGCAAGATCAAGGTCGCCCAGTCCTTCCCCGGTCAGAACGTCCATGACGCTCTGTGTGGGCGACGACAGGGCCACGGTCAGCACGTCGGGCATCGATGAGCGACCGAGACCAAGCTGCTGGTGCTTGAACGTCAGGGCATCCTTTCGTCCCGGACGAATTTGCCAGGGGTCAGGCTGAAATGGCTCGTCTCCGATGGTGGCGCGCACCAGAATGCACCGAAATGCTCTGTCCACTTGTTTTTTCATTATATCTTAATTGGCTAGCAGGTCTCTTCGCTGCCCCAACCCGAAATTTCTTGACAGGGGCGCGCAAGAAATACCCCAAATCGTGCACTCTTGCGCTTCGTTGGCATGAATATTCTGGTGACCCCGACAGGACTTGAACCTGTAACCTATCCCTTAGGAGGGGATTGCTCTATCCAGTTGAGCCACGGGGCCATCAGGATTGATGTTCTGCCCGCAGACCGAACGAATGGCAAGCGGCTTGCCGTGCTCTGCACGAGACGATAACGGTAACATGATTTCGTTCCGGTAGTTGCGATGAACACGAAAAGACCTCACCGTCCCCTGACCCTGCGCGATGTGTCCGAAGCCTCGGGCGTGTCGGAAATGACCGTCAGCCGTGTCCTGCGCAACCGGGGCGATGTCTCGGCCGCCACGCGCGAAAAGGTGCTGACCGCCGCCCGCACGCTGGGCTATGTGCCCAACAAGATCGCCGGAGGGCTGGCCAGCCAGCGCGTCAACCTGGTCGCGGTGGTGATCCCGTCGCTGTCGAACATGGTCTTTCCCGATGTCCTGGGCGGCATTTCGGCCGAGTTGGACGATACCGGGCTGCAGCCGGTGGTGGGGGTCACGAATTATTCGCCCCCGCGCGAGGATGCGGTGCTTTACGACATGCTGTCCTGGCGCCCCTCCGGCGTCATTCTGGCCGGGCTTGAGCACAGCAAGGCCGCCCGCGCCATGCTGGACAATGCCGGCCTGCCGGTGGTCGAGATCATGGATATAGACGGCGAGGCGATCGACTGCATGGTCGGCATCTCGCACAGGCGTGCCGGCGCGGAAATGGCGGATGAGATCCTGAATGCCGGCTATCGCCGCATCGGCTTCATCGGCACGCATATGCCCGAGGACCACCGCGCGCGCAAACGCCTGGCCGGCTTTGAGGAGCGGCTGGCCGAGGTCGGCGTGGCGCTGGCCGCGCGGGAATATTATCAGGGCGGTTCCTCGCTGCTGAAGGGGCGCGAACTGACCGAGCGGATCATGACGCGCGAACCGGATCTGGATTTCCTTTATTTTTCCAATGACATGATCGGCGCGGGCGGGCTGCTGTGGTGCATGGAAAAGGGCTATGACATTCCGGGCAGGCTGGGGCTTGCCGGGTTCAACGGGGTCGAGCTGCTGGACGGGCTGCCGATGCGGCTGACCACCACGGATGCGCGGCGCGTCGACATCGGCCGCCGCGCGGCGCGGATCGTCGCCGGCAAGGACCCGGCGCCCCGGGACGGCATCGTCGCGCTGGTCCCCACCATCATGCGGGGCGATACGATCCGCCGCGCATGATGCGGCAAGGCGCCGCCCGATGGCGGCCTTGCATGGATATTTGAGTGAAGAAGAAAGCCGCGCTCAGGCCAGGGCGGGAAAGAACCTGTCCTGCGGCGAGAGGGTGAAGATCTCGCAGCCGTCGGCGGTGACGCCGATCGAATGCTCGAACTGCGCCGAGAGCGACTTGTCGCGGGTGACCGCGGTCCAGTCATCGGCGAGCACCTTGGTTTCCGGGCGGCCCAGGTTGACCATGGGTTCGATGGTGAAGAACATTCCCTCTTCCAGCACAGGGCCTTTGCCCGGGCGGCCGAAGTGCAGCACATTGGGCGGCGCGTGGAACACCCGGCCAAGGCCGTGGCCGCAGAAATCGCGCACCACCGACATGCGCTGCCCTTCGACATAGGTCTGGATCGCATGGCCGATATCGCCGAAGGTGGCGCCGGGGCGGACCGCCTCGATCCCCTTCATCAGGCTGTCATGGGTGACCTGGATCAGGCGCCGTGCCTTGACGCTGGGCTTGCCGGCCACATACATGCGCGAACTGTCGCCGAACCAGCCATCGACGATCACCGTCACGTCGATGTTCAGGATATCGCCGTCCGAAAGGATCTTGTCGCCCGGGATGCCGTGGCAGACGACATGATTGACGCTGATGCAACTGGCATGCTGATAGCCGCGATAGCCGATCGTGGCGCTGGTCGAGCCCAGTTCCGTCACCCGGTTGCGGATGAAATCGTCCAGCGCGCCCGTCGTGGTGCCGGGTTCGACCAGCGGGCCGACCTCGTCGAGGATCTGCGCGGCGATCCGCCCGGCGGCATGCATGCCCGCGAAATCGGCCGGTTCATGGATGCGGATACCCTCGCGGGTCTGGCGTACGTCGTTCATGGCGTCCTCGTATGGCTTGCCCAACAGATAGTCCCAAGCCGCCACTTGTTCCAGCCCCGCGCCCGGCCCTATACATCGCGGAGCAGCCAAATTGCGACAGGAGCGCATAGATGCAATCCGACAACCCAACCGCCGCCATCCTCGTGATCGGGGACGAGATCCTTTCGGGCCGCACGCGCGAGGGCAATGCCCATTACCTGAGCCAGGTCCTCAACAGCATCGGCATCGACCTGCGCGAGATACGCATTGTCGCCGACGATCACGACCAGATCGTCGCCGCGATCCGGGCGCTGGACAAATCGCTGGGCGGCGCCTGGGACATGCTGTTCACCAGCGGCGGCATCGGGCCGACCCATGACGACGTGACCGCCGATGCCGTGGCTGCCGCATTCAATGTCGGCATCGAGATCAACGAGGAGGCCCGGCGCGTCATGACCGAGCGCTGGCAGTCGCGCGGCGTCGAGGTCACCGGCAACCGGCTGCGCATGGCGCGCATTCCGCTGACCGCGACGCTGGTGCCGAACGCGCATTCCGCCGCGCCGGGTTTCCATATCGGCAATACCTATGTCATGGCGGGCGTCCCCGCCGTGTTCCGCGCCATGGTCGAGGCGGTGGTCCCCGACCTGCCGACCGGGCGGCCCTCGGTCAGCGAGGCGCTGGAGGTCCTGCGCCCGGAATCCGACGTGGCCGACGGGCTGCGCGAGGTGGCCGAGGCATTTCCGGAACTGTCGATGGGCTCCTACCCGTTCCAGCGCGGCCAGCGCTACGGCACCAATCTGGTGATCCGGGGGCTGGATGGCGCGCGGGTGACGCAGGCGATGACCGCGCTGCGCGAGAGACTGGCCCTGTGATTCCGGCCGACGCCGAATTCGCACGCGCCTTTGAAACCACTTGGCCGGCATCCGAATATGCCGATGCCGGGGCCTTTCGCGTCGGGCGCGGGCTGGGTGCCGGCGGGCGGGTCGGCTCGGCCCGCGCGATCCGGCCGGACTGGCGCGACGCGGATATCGCCGCCGCCGAAGCCCGCCATCGCGACTGGGGCCAGCGCCCGATGTTCCGCCTGTCCGACAGCGATACCGACCTTGCCGCGGCGCTGGCGCGGCAAGGCTATCTGCGCGAGACGCCGGTGGCGATCATGGCAGCGGACTGTGCCGCGCTGAGCCTGCGCGAGGTGCCGGGCATGACCGTCTTTGACCTCTGGCCGCCGCTGGCGATCCAGCGCGATATCTGGGCCGCGGGCGGCATCGATGCCGCGCGGCAGGCGGTCATGGCGCGGGTCGCCCTGCCCCGGACCGCGCTGCTGGCGCGGATCGACGACCGGGCCGCCGGCACGGCCTTCGCCGCCGCCGATGGCACCGTTGCCATGGTGCACGCCATCGAGATCGTGGCGGCGTTTCGCCGGCGCGGACTGGCCGGCTGGCTGCTGCGCAAGGCGGCGCAATGGGCGCTCGGCCACGGGGCGACGCGGCTGGGGCTGGCGGTCGCCCGCGACAATATCGCGGCGCGGGCGCTTTACGACCGGATGGGCTTTGCGGAGCGCGGCGGCTACAGCTATTGGGCACGGGACTGACCCGGCGCCGGGCGCGATCTCAGCCCGCCGCCAGCCGCCGCAATTCGCGTTTCACCAGATCAAGCTCGCTGCGCATCAGGTCGAGCTCCGCCAGCAGGTCGTCATCGAGCAATGCCCCGGCCGCCAGCGTCAGCTTGCCAAGCTGCCGCGCGCCGGGCTGAAGCGGCGCCGCGCCCTCGCCCCGATCCTCGAGCAGCAGGAATGTCTGGACGCCGTCCGACAGTCGCCCGGACGGGATGGCCGAGGCGATGCGCCATTGTCCGGCCCCTTCGGGCGTGGCAAGGACCTCGGCGATCCGCTCGCCCAGATGCACCAGCGACAGCCGGCCGGGGGGCTCGGCGCGGGCGATCACGCCCTGCCAGATGCCGCCTTTCAGGCCCAGTGATTCAAAATCGCTCATACCCGATAGATCCTTGGCTAGAAATCCGCCCGCAGATGGCGCGACAGGAACAGCTCGCGCAGCTCGACCGCGCTCATCCGCGGGGCTTCGAAGATCAGGTCCAGCCAGATCTTCTCCAGCCGCTTTTCGTTCATCTGCGTATAGGCCAGGTCGAATTCGACGATCTGCTGGCTGTGCAGCCCCGCCTCGAAGGCGCGGAATTGCTGCGTCACCTCGTCGATATTCGGGCCGTGGCCGATATTCAGCCGGGCATAGACCCGGATCGGGCGTTCGACAACGAAGCCGGCCTCGAGCCGCAGGATATGGCTGCGGCTCAGCCCGGCCAGCGCATCGGCCGGCATGTCGACCGCGACCGACAGGAAACTGCCGGTAAAGCCGAACACCTCGAGCCGCATGCCAAAGGGCGACAGATCCGTCGCCCCCGGATTGACCACCTGTTCCAGGATCAGCGCGCGCTCGGCGCAATCGTGCCAGATCGCGGCGCCGTCGCCCAGCCGCGTGCCGGGTTCGGGCCGCGCCGCGCCGCGCGGGGAAATCCGTCCCGCCATGAAACCGGGCCGCCAGCGCCAGTCCGTGCCGCCCGGCAGGTGCAGCGCGTCCAGCGCCGCGCGTGAGGCCGCCGCGCGGCGATCGGCACGGATCATGAAACGGTCAAGGCTGGCGCGCAGGCTCAGCGCCTCGTCGCGCAGTTGACGCAGACGCGCCGGCCCCATGGTTTCGGCATTGTCCGACAGCCGCGCCCACTGGTCGCGCAGATGTTCGCGCGCCTTTCGCTGCAACCATTTGCGTGGGCGTACTGCCATGATCCGGGCCTATTGATCCATGTAGATATGGGTTTCCCTGGCCGCGCCGGGATGGGTCACCGCGCCGTAGCGCGCCTTGCCGACCAGCTGCGAATATTTCCACAGCGCGCCGGAGGCGTAATCGGTCGCCCGCGGGCCGGGCCAGTCCGCCTTGCGGGCGGCCAGTTCCTCATCCGTCAGCCCGACCGAGATCTCGCCCCGGATCGCGTCGATGGTGATCATGTCGCCATCCTTCAGCAGCGCGATGGGGCCGCCATGCGCCGCCTCGGGGCCGACATGGCCGACGCAGAAGCCGCGCGTCGCGCCGGAAAAGCGCCCGTCGGTGATCAGCGCCACCTTCTTGCCCATGCCCTGGCCGGACAGCGCGGCGGTGGTGGCCAGCATCTCGCGCATGCCGGGGCCGCCGGCGGGGCCCTCGTTGCGGATAACGATCACCTGGCCTTCCTCGTATTGGCGTTTGGTCACGGCCTCGAAGGCATCCTCTTCGCAGTCGAAGACGCGGGCCGGCCCGGTAAAGACCTGGTTCTCGGGCGCCATGCCGGCGACTTTCACGATGGCGCCGTCGGGCGCCAAATTGCCGCGCAGCCCGACCACACCGCCGGTTCTGGACAGCGGCGCGCTGACCGGATGGATCACCTTGCCGTCGATCTCGCGGTCGACCAGATCCAGCTCCTCGCCGATGGTCTTGCCCGAGGCGGTGACGCAATCCTCGTGGATCAGGCCGGCGCGGCGCAATTCGCGCATCACCACCGGCACGCCGCCCACCTCGTAGAGATCCTTGGCGACATATTCGCCGCCCGGGCGCAGGTTCACGAAATAGGGCGTGTCACGGAAGATGTCGCAGACGTCGAACAGGTCGAATTCGATCCCCGCCTCATGCGCGATGGCCGGCAGGTGCAGCCCGCCATTGGTCGAGCCGCCGGTGCAGGCGACGACCCGCGCCGCGTTCTCCAGCGATTTGCGGGTCACCACGTCGCGGGCGCGGATGTTCTTCTCGATCAGGTTCATCACCGCCTCGCCCGAGGCCAGCCCGTACTGGTCGCGCGACTCGTAGGGCGCGGGCGCGCCCGAGCTGTTCATCAGCGCCAGCCCAATCGCCTCGCTGACGCAGGCCATGGTATTGGCGGTATATTGCCCGCCGCAGGCCCCGGCACTGGGGCAGGCGACGCGTTCCAGAATGTCCAGCTCGGCATCGGACATGTTGCCGGCGGCATGCTGGCCCACGGCCTCGAACACGTCCTGCACGACGACATCCTTGCCGTTCAGCTTGCCCGGCAGGATCGAGCCGCCATAGATGAAGACGCTGGGCACGTTCAGCCGCACCATGGCCATCATCATCCCCGGCAGCGACTTGTCGCAGCCTGCCAGCCCGACCAGCGCGTCATAGCAATGCCCGCGCATGGTCAGCTCGACCGTATCGGCGATCCAGTCGCGCGAGGCCAGCGACGAGCGCATGCCCTCATGCCCCATGGCGACGCCATCGGTCACGGTGATGGTGGTGAATTCGCGCGGACAGCCGCCGCCCTTCTTGACCCCCTGCTTGACCGATTGCGCCTGACGGGCCAGCGCGATGTTGCAGGGCGCGGCCTCGTTCCAGCAGGTCGCGACACCGACCCAGGGGGAATGGATTTCCTCTTCCGAAATGCCCATCGCGTAGAAATAGCTGCGATGGGGCGCCCGCGAGGGGCCCTCGGTGACGTGGCGGCTGGGAAGTTTCGACTTGTCGAAGCGGGAGTTTTTCATGGCATGTTCCTCTGGCTGGAACTTGGATATGCCCAGCCCGCCCTAGGGGCAAGGGGCTGATGCAGTGAAAGAACCCGCGAATATGACAGTTTGCGCCGGCCTAGCCGGCGACCCGGTTCAGCCGTGCCGCCATGATCAGGTCGTTCATCGTCACGCCACCCGCCGAATGGGTGGAGAAGGTCACGCGGGCAAAGCCCCAGCCAAAGGCGATATCGGGGTGGTGATTGGCCGCCTCGGCCTGCCAGGCGGCCAGATTGGCCAGCTGCGCCGCGCGCTTGAAGCTCTTGAAGCGCCATTCGCGGCTGATCGCACGGCCGTCGGCGGCCAGTTCCCACCCCGGCAGCGTGGCCAGATGCGCGGCAATCTCTGCACCGGGCAGCGCCGGCGCGCCGTCCCGGATCTGTCCCTCGGCAAGCTGTTCCATGGCATTTCCCCCTTGATCTGCCGTCACAGGATCGGCGCGGCCAGCGCCAACAGGTTGTTGCGCAATCGCCGCCACAGCGACCAGCCGCGGATTTCGTCCAGTTCGATGGCGCGCGAGCGCTCGATATAGGTCTGCTGACGCTGGTCCAGCTCGGCGGTGACGCCGCCGTCCAGAAACAGCATGTTCATCTCGTAATTCAGCTCGAAGCTGCGGCGGTCCATATTGGCGCTGCCCAGCATCGCCATGCGGTAATCCACGGTGATGATCTTGGCGTGCAGAAGCCCGCCCTGAAACAGCCGCAGCTTCACCCCCGAGGCGACCAGCCCGTAATAGAACCCCTCGGACGTCGCCTGCACGACCAGCGAATCGTTGCGCTCGGGCAGGATCATGGTCACGTCGATGCCGCTGCGCGCCGCCGTGCGGATCGCGGAATCGAGCGCGCTGCCCGGCACATAATAAGGCGTCGTGATGGTCAGCTTGCAGCGCGCGGCATAGATCATCGTCGTCATGCTATCCGAAAGCGAGCCGTGCCTCGTGTCCGGCCCGGTGGCCACGACCTGCGCGATCTCGCCGGGGGCGGCGACCGGCGGCGCCATGCGCAGCATGTCGCCCAGATCCTCGCCGGTATAGCTCATCCAGTCCTGCAGAAAGACCGCCTGCATCTGGCGCACCACCGGCCCCTCGATGCGCAGGAACACGTCGATCCAGGGCGCGAAGCGCGGCTTGACCGCGAAGGCCATGTCGGAGCAGTTGCGGCTGCCGGTAAAGGCCAGCACATGGTCGATCACCACGATCTTGCGGTGATTGCGCAGGTCCATCCGCCGATAGAGCGCGCCGATCACCGGCAGGCCAAGCGGTAGCGCCTCGACGCATTCCGCATCCGATTCCCGCATCCGCGCCCATGCCCGCGACCGGGCAAAGCCGCGCGAGCCAAAGGCGTCGATCACCGCCCGCACCTTGACGCCGCGTCCGGCAGCGCGGATCGCCGCCTCGGCCACCGCGCGGCCCGAAACATCGTCGAGCCAGATATAGAACAGCAGATGGACGTGATCGCGCGCGCCGTCGATGGCGGCCACCAGTTCGGCAATGGCGCTGTCATCCTCGGGCAGCAGGGTGGCGCGATTGCCGGCCACCGCGCCAAAGCCCGCCATCGCCTGATTCGCGGCGATCACCGGCACCCCGCATTGGGGCGGATTGTGCACCGCCTCGGGGCTGGGGCGCCACAGCCCGGACAGCCGCCGCCGGATGTTGGCCCGGTTTTCGACCTCGGCGCTGCGCATCCTGATTTCGCCGAACAGCACATAGGCGATGATGCCGACCAGCGGCACCAGTTCGATCACCAGGATCCAGGACAGGCGCACCGTGGGTTCCAGCCGGGGGCGCAGCAGCACGCGTACCGAGACGGCCAGCGCGACGAGATAATGCAGAATGGCAAGCATCTGGGTCAACATCGCCATATGAAAACCCGGTCCGCTCGGAATTGCAATTCGGCGCGGTTTTGCCTATCTGACTGGCTGAACGCAGCCTGAGGACCCGCCCATGAACTGGATCACCAATTACGTCCGGCCGCGCATCAATTCGCTGTTCTCGCGCCGCGAGGTGCCCGAGAACCTGTGGACCAAGTGCCCGGAATGCGGAACCATGCTGTTCCATCGCGAACTGGCCGACAATCTGAACGTCTGCACCAGCTGCGACCACCACCTTGCGATCACGCCGCGCCTGCGCTTTGCCGCGCTGTTCGACGGTGGCGTCTTCGTCGAGGTCAAGGTTCCCGAACCGATCGCCGACCCGCTTCAGTTCCGCGACCAGAAGAAATATCCCGACCGGATGAAGGCGGCGCAGAAAGCCACCGGCGAAAAGGACGCGATGCTGGTCGCCGAGGGCGAGATCGGCCGCACCCCGATCATCGCCGCCGCGCAGGATTTTTCCTTCATGGGCGGCTCGATGGGCATGTATGTGGGCAATGCGATCATCGCCGCCGCCAAACGCGCCGTGCAGCTGAAACGCCCGCTGGTGCTGTTCTCGGCCGCCGGCGGCGCCCGCATGCAGGAGGGCATCCTGTCCCTGATGCAGATGCCGCGCAGCACCGTCGCGGTCGAGATGCTGAAAGAGGCGGGGCTGCCCTATATCGTCGTGCTCACCCATCCGACGACCGGCGGCGTCACCGCCAGCTATGCCATGCTGGGCGATATCCAGATCGCCGAGCCGAACGCCCTGATCTGCTTTGCCGGCCCCCGCGTGATCGAGCAGACGATTCGCGAAAAGCTGCCCGAGGGTTTCCAGCGCGCCGAATATCTGTGCGATCACGGCATGCTGGACCGGGTGACGCATCGCAAGAACCTGCGCGACGAGCTGATCTCGATCCTGCGCATGGTCTCGGGCCTGCCCGCCCCGGTCGCCGGCGACCTGCCCGCCCCCGGCCATATCGCCGCCGGAGGCTCCGGGGCCCGCGACGAGGCCGCGCCCGGCGACCAGCCCGCCGCCGCGCCGGAGCCCCGGCCAAAGGCCGAAGAACCCCGGGCCGAGGCCAGGACCGACGCCAAATAGGCGCGCGCATTCTCCGAACCATCCGACATCGCCATGACCCCATCCGACGCCATTCTCGCACGGCTCACGCAGCTGCACCCCAAGGTCATCGACCTGTCGCTGGACCGGATGCACCGGATCCTCGCGGCGCTTGGCCATCCCGAGCGCCGCATCCCGCCGGTGATCCATATCGCCGGGACCAACGGCAAGGGCTCGACGCTGGCGATGATCCGCGCCGGGCTGGAATCGGCGGGCAAAAGCGTCCATGCCTATACCTCGCCGCATCTGGCGCAGTTCCATGAACGCATCCGCCTGCGCGGCGAACTGATCGCCGAGCCCGATCTGGCCGCCGCGCTGGCGGAATGCGAGGCGGCGAATGGCGGCCAGCCGATCACCTTTTTCGAGATCACCACCGCCGCCGCCTTCCTGGTCTTTTCGCGGGTGCCGGCCGATTACACCCTGCTCGAGGTCGGGCTGGGCGGGCGGCTGGACGCGACCAATGTGATCGACGCGCCGCGGCTTTGCGTCATCACCCCGATCAGCATCGACCACACGCAATATCTGGGCGAAACCATGGCCGAGATCGCCGGCGAAAAGGCCGGCATCCTCAAGCGCCGCACCCCCTGCATCGTCGGCCCGCAGGACCCGGTCGCCCGCAAGGTGATCGAAACGCGGGCCGAGCGGCTCTCCGCGCCGCTGCGCATCGCCCGGCAGGACTGGGATTCGCGCCGCGAGGGGGACAATCTGATCTTTCACGACGATCGCGGCCTGATGGATCTGCCGCTGCCGCATCTGCTGGGGCCGCATCAGATCATCAATGCCGGCACCGCCATTGCCGCCCTGCGCGAGCTGGGTTTTGGCCGGATCGAGGCCCGCGCCGCCGTGGTCGAGGCCGAATGGCCCGCCCGCATGCAGCGCCTGACGCGCGGCCCGCTGGTCGCCGCCGCCGGCAATTGCGAATTGTGGCTGGATGGCGGCCATAACCCCGCCGGCGGCGCGGCGATCGCCGCGACCCTGACCGAGATGGCCCGCAAGCCCACGCATCTGGTCTGCGGCATGCTGAACACCAAGGATGTCGCGGGCTACATGCGTCCGCTGGCCAGCCATGTGCAAAGCCTGACCGCCGTGCCGATCCCCGACGCCGAGGCCACGCTGCCGCCGCAGGCCACGGCCGAAGCCGCCGAGGGCATCGGCATTCCCGCCCGCATCGCGCCCGATACGCTGGCCGCCGTGCGCAGCCTTGCGGCCGAGACCCCGCATGCGCGGATCCTCGTCTGCGGTTCGCTCTATCTCGCGGGCGAAGTGCTGCGCGACAACGGCTGAAGCCCAAGCGGTCCCGCCGGGACGGGCCGGCTTCAGCCCGGCTTGCCCCAGTCGGCGCCGCGCATCTCGCGCAGGCGGCTGGCCGTGCGCTCGAATTCAAAGGCGCCCTCGCCCTCGGCATAGAGCCGTTCCGGCTCATCGGCGGCGCTGGCGATCAGACGAACCCGGGCCTCGTAAAGGGCGTCGATCAGCGTCACGAAACGCTTGGCCTCGTTGTAATTCGACATGCTCAGCCGCGGAATGCCGTCGATGAACAGCGTATCAACCGCATCGGCCAGGGCAAGATAATCGGCCGGGCCCAAGGGCTTGGCGCAAAGATCCCAAAAACTGGCGCGGCCCACCCGATCGCAATGGGCGGGCAGTTCGACCTTGCGCCCCTTGACCTCAAGGACCAGCGGCGCCGGCCGCTCGCAATCGGCCAGCCGCTGCCAAAGCGCATCCATCGCGCTCCGCGCCCCGGCATCGGCGGGGATGAACCAGACCTGTCCGCCCTCATCGCGGTTCTGGCGGTGATCGGTGGCGCTGGTCAGCTCGGTCACCTCCATCCGCTCGCGGATCAGCGCGATGAAGGGCAGGAAAAGCTGGCGGTTCAGCCCGTTCTTGTAGAGATCCTCGGGCACCCGGTTCGAGGTGGTGACGATGGTCACCCCCTCCTCGAACAGGATCTGGAACAGCCGGCCGACGATCATCGCATCGGCGATATCGGTGATCTGCATTTCGTCAAAGCACAGAAGCCGCGCCTGCTCGGCCACCTGCCTCGCGACCGGACGAACCGCATCCTGCTGGCCGGTCTTGCGCACCGCCTCCAGCGCGGCCTGGATCTCCTGCATGAATTCGTGGAAATGCACGCGGCGTTTGCGCGCGACCGGCGCCGCCTCCATGATCAGGTCCATCAGCATCGACTTGCCGCGCCCGACCCCGCCCCAGAGATACAGCCCCCTGACCGCCGGTGCGGGCGCAGGCGAATTGCCGTTGCCGACCAGTTTCGACAGCCAGCCGGATTTCCGCGGCCCGGCCGCCGGCGGGGCGGCCGCAAGTTCGCGCGCGACACGGTCCAGCGCGGGCAGGACGCCGCGCTGCGCGGCATCCGGTTTCAGCCGCCCGGCCTTTACGCCGGCCTCATAGAGATCCGAGACATTTGCCATATCCGGCACCTGCCAAAGAAAGCTCCGCCCCGCAAGAGCCGGCGCTTTTTTGGGCGGGAATTTTCCCCGATATCAGCGCGCCACCCACGAATGGCCGCCACCCCGACCCTTGCGCCATCATCCGCCCGCCCCCGGGGCAAGAGGCGACGACGCCGCGCGGGGCTTGCCTCCGTCACGCGACCGGCCGACTATCGGCCAAGCGCAGGTCAGATATCGCCGAGGCCCCATGCACGAGAATTTCGCCGCCCTGCAGAGCGCCGCCCATGCCGACGCCATCCCCGACTGGCCGGCCCGCGCCGAACGTCTGCGCCTGCTGGCCAGGATGCTGCGA
Source organism: Paracoccus halophilus (assembly GCF_000763905.1). GTDB lineage: Bacteria > Pseudomonadota > Alphaproteobacteria > Rhodobacterales > Rhodobacteraceae > Paracoccus > Paracoccus halophilus. The sequence continues at coordinate 136,929 of NZ_JRKN01000009.1, read as the reverse complement.
AGCAACCGGCACCGCTTTGCCGCGGCGCTGAACCGCGATTTCGGCCAGCGCCCGCAGGCCGAAACCGATCTGGCCGAGGTTTTCCCCGCGCTTGACGGCATCCGCCACGCGCTGCGCCATGGCAAGGGGTGGATGCGGCGCCGCCCCGTCGGCACGGGGCTGTGGTTCCGGCCCGCCCGCGCCCATATTCAGCCGCGACCGCTGGGGGTCGTGGGGATCGTGGTGCCCTGGAACTACCCGATTTTCCTGAGCTTCGGGCCGCTGACGGCGGCTTTCGCGGCGGGCAACCGGGCGATGATCAAGCTGTCCGAGCATGCCCCCGCCTTTGCCGAGACCTTTGCCGAGGCCGCCGCCCGCCATTTCAGCCCGGACCTGCTCTCCGTGGTGACCGGCGGGCCGGAACTGGCCGAGGAATTCACCGCCCTGCCCTTTGATCATCTGCTGTTCACCGGCTCGACCGCGATCGGGCGCAAGGTCATGCAGGCGGCAAGCCGGAACCTGACTCCGGTCACGCTGGAACTGGGCGGCAAATCGCCCGCCCTGATCGCCCCCGACGCGCCGCTGGAACAGGCGGTGGACCGGATCATGACCGGCAAGCTGCTGAATGCCGGGCAGACCTGTATCGCGCCCGATTACGTGCTGCTGCCGCGCGGGCAGAGCGATCGCTTCATCGCGCTGGCGCGGGACTGGGTGGGCAGGCATTACCCGAAACTGGCGGCAAATCCCGATTACTGCCGGATCATCAATGACGCGCAGTTCGCGCGCCTTGCCGACTGGCTGGAGGCGGCGCGGGCGGGCGGCGCGGTCCTCCATCCGCTGAGCGAGGCGCCCCCCGACGCATCGGCCCGGCTGATGCCGCCGATGATCGTGACGGATCCGCAAGGCCCTCTGGCCGAGCAGGAAATCTTTGGCCCGATTCTGCCCCTCATCCCCTATGGCAAGCTGCGCGAGGCCGCGGATCATATCCTCGCGCGGCCCCGGCCGCTGGCATTCTATCCGTTTTCACGCGACGAGGAGACGCTGCGGCTGCTGCTGGCCACGGTCGCGGCGGGGGGCGTTTCGGTCAATGACACGCTGCTCCATATCGCCCAGCACGATCTGCCCTTTGGCGGCGTGGGCGACAGCGGCATGGGCGCCTATCACGGGCAGGCCGGGTTCGACCGCATGTCGCATCTGATGCCGGTTTTCCGGCAGGCGGAATGGAACGGAGCGGGTTTGCTCGCGCCGCCCTATGGCGCCCGGTTCCGGATGCTGATCCGCGCCATGCTGCGCCTTTAGGCGCGCGCGGCCCTGCCGCCCGCCGGGCGGGCAAAAAAATACAGGCCTGCCGCAGGGGCAGGCCGCCAATGGATGCGGCAAACGGGTTTTTCGCGTCGCGCGATGCCCGCTCCGGCCAGGGCTGGCGACGGTCCCGGGCAAGCGACGCGCGTATCCTGAGCGGTCACGCCTTTGCCTGAAAATCCTCGTAGACGGCCTGCATGGTCACCGGCCAGGGCTGGCCTTCGGCGCGCGCGACAATGGCCAGCCGGTGAAGGGTGCCGTTGACGAAACGCCCGGTCAGAAAGCGCATGGCGGCCGGGTCGGTCATCGGCATGTCGGTTTCCGCCGCGATCCCGTTGGAACCGATGCCGCCAAGCCGGTCCAGAACATCGTCAATACAGCCAGCGATGACCACGCGCGCGCCGTAGGTGACCGGGTCCAGGACGAGGCTGACCGAACTGTCGTCGACCCCCATCGTCCGGAACGTGCCGCGGATGTCGAGCAGCTTCACATAGCCGCCCGTCCCTTCGAGGATCTGCCCCGCACTCGAGCCATAGCTGTTCAGCGTCACCTCTGCGACGGCAAAAATGCCGTCGGTCGAGGGGACATCGTCAAGGGTCGCGGTCCGCAGATAGGCGCCATCCGAAAACAGGAACCCGTCCGGGGTCCGCTGAATCGCGGCCCCCGAATCGACCTTGGCAAAGACATAGCCGCCGGTGCCGCGCGCGGTGACCGAGGTGACATCCGACGCGCTTCCGTCAAAGGCCGTATCGGCATCCAGATAGACCAGCGCCTGGGAGTCGTAATCGATGCCCGTCGGATCGGGGTCGGGCTGTTCCACGACCGACAGCGTCGCGGTTTCGGCGGTGGCGATGCCGGCGCTGTTGGTCCAGCTGACGGTCAGCTCGTAGACGCCCGGCTCGGACAGCGCCAGCGTCATGACACCGGCATCCAGCCGGTCCCGGATCGATTCCCCGTTCAGCGTGATGTCCCAAAGCGCGGTGGGCGCGGGCGTGCCCTCGGCCGCGCCGATGCTCAGCGTGACGCTGTCGCCAATGCCGGCGCCTTCGGGCAGGATCGCGGGCTGGAGGGTGACGACCGGGGCGGTCTCCGGGTCCGGCGCCCCGGTCAGCGGAGCGCCATCGGCGTTCAGCAGCGCGACCTCCCGGCCGGCCAGATAGACCTGCGCGACGCCTTGGAACAAGGCGGTGGAAACGCCGTTCTGGATTGTGACCGCCATCTTACTCTCCCTTGACCAGCACCAGATCGGTGTCGCGGCGCTGGCTTTGCGGCAGCGCGGCATATTCGCTGTAATCGCCGACGATGATCAGCCGCGAGACGCTGCCGTCGCGCGCCGCCCTGAGGTTCTGGGCGCTGGTCTTTTCCAGATCGCCCAGCGTCGCGGCCAGCGCCACCGGGATGAACAGCGGCTTTGCCTCGAAGACCTTCGAGACAAATTGGTCATACCCCTCGACCGTCCATGTCGTGCCGGCGGCGTCGCCCTCGCCATTGACGATCAGCGCCATCGACCATTCGCCATTCTGGTCGGTCGTGGCCTCGATCCTCTGGGTGACGACATGGACCCCGTTCTCGAACACGTCCGAGCCGTTGAGGGTGGCGATGACCTTGCCGCCGGAAACCGGGGCAAGGGTGGCATCCATCAGGACGCCCCTGACTGTGGCTTTGTTCGGCATTTCCGTTTCCTCTGCTGTATCCGGAAGGCGCGGCCATTATCGGCGCGATTCGGGGCTGTTGCCGTTCCGGCCCGTGCAACGCGCCGCCCGGCGGGCGGGACGATCCGGTTTGACAAGCGGCGGGCTTGCGACGATCCTCCGGGCCGTTCCGGCAAGCAGCGCCGGGGTGCCAAGCCGAGACTACGCCATGCCGCCATCCACCCCGCCTTCGCCGCCCCGCAACGGCATGACGCGCATCCCGGAAATCACCCGCCTTGCCGGGATCCTGCCCGCCGCCGTGATGCTCTGCGTGATCTGGGCGGAATATGGCGGCGGACGCATCGCCGCCATTCTGGCCGGGATATTCGCGCTGGCGGCGGTGGCGGTGTTCAGCCTGGATGCGCGCTTCTCGCGGCTGGCCTTTGTGCTGATCGGCATCGAGCTGACCGTCTGGGCCATGCTCAGCCATGACGGCTGGCAGGCCGGGCTGGCGGCGGCCATCGCCAGCGGCAGTCTGATCGTGGCGCTGTTCACCGCGCTCTCGGCGATCAGAAGCGCCGCCGTGTCGTCGCAGGAAATCCTTGAGACCGGCCGTTTCCTGGCCCGCCAGCCGCCCGGGCTGCGCTATGTCGCGCTGACCGTGGGCGGGCATCTGTTCGGGCTGATCCTGCTTTACGGCTCGATCGCGCTTCTGGGTTCGCTGGCGACGGACAGCGCCGCGCGCGAGCCCGACCCCGAGATCCGCCGCCACCGCACCCGGCGCATGCTGGTCGCGATCCAGCGCGGCTTTGCCGCGACCCTGACATGGTCGCCGCTGGGCTTTTCCATGGTGATCAGCACCTCGCTGGTGCCGGGCGCGGACTGGAGCCTTGTGGCGCTGCCCTGCCTGGTCAGCGCCGGGCTGCTGATGTTCGGCGGCTGGGCGCTGGACACCGCCTTCAAGCCGCGGCTCAGCCAGCCCGCGCCGCCCCGCCCGCCCGAGACCGGGCGCTGGCTGATCCATCTGCGGCCGCTGCTGATCCTGCTGTCGGCGGTGATTGCCGGGGTCGTCGCCCTGCGCCTGCTGACCGGGGTCGAGGTGATCGGCGCGGTCATGTCGCTGGTGCCTGCCGTGGCGATCGCCTGGATCTTCATCCAGCGCCTGCCCTCGGGCGCGGGCAGCCTGCGCTATACCGGCACGCGCATTGCCGGCTTTGTCACCCGCGAACTGCCCGGCTATCGCGGCGAGATCCTGTTGCTGTTCATGGCCGCCTTCATCGGCAGTCTCGGCTCGTTCCTGCTGGTGCCGCTGATGGCCGATCTGGGGCTGGACCTGTCGGCCGTGCCGCCGATGCTGATTCTGGTGGCGCTGATCTGGATCATTCCGCTGACCGGCCAGCTGGGCATGAACCCGATCCTGTCGGTATCGCTGCTGGTGCCGCTGCTGCCCCCGCCCGAGGCCATGGGGGTCAGCCCGGCCGTGGTGGTCGGCGCGATCACCGGAGGCTGGGCGCTCAGCGGCGTGACCTCGCCCTTTACCGCATCGGTGCTGTTGGCCGGGTCGCTGGGACAGGTCCCGCCGCGCCATGCGGGGCTGGTCTGGAACGGGCCCTATGCCGGGGTCATGGGGCTCGTCCTGTCGCTATGGGTGCTGCTGCTGGCGCAGATCCTCTAGCCCTGCCGCTCGGGGTCGAAGCCCAGCAGCCGCAGCGCGTTCAGCGTCACCAGCACCGTGGCGCCGGTATCGGCCAGGATCGCGATCCACAGCCCGGTAATCCCCAGCACCGAGGTCACCAGAAACACCGCCTTGAGGCCAAGCGCGATCGTCACGTTCTGGCGGATATTGCCCATGGTCTGGCGCGCCAGCCGGATCAGCGAGGGCACGTCGGCCACCCGGTCGCGCAGGATCGCGGCATCGGCCGTCTCCAGCGCGACATCGGTGCCCGAGCCCATGGCGGCGCCGACATCCGCCTGTTTCAGCGCCGGTGCGTCGTTGATGCCGTCGCCGATCATCATCACGCCGCCCTGCCCCGACATGTCGCGGATCGCGACCAGCTTGTCCTCGGGCAGCATCTCGGCGCGGACCTCCATGCCCAGCCCCCCGGCGATCGCCTTGGCCGTGCGGGCATTGTCGCCGGTCAGCATCACCGGCGACAGGCCCATCGCGCGCAGCTGCGCCACCGCCTCGACCGCATCGCCGCGCGGCTCGTCGCGCATGGCGATCAGACCCAGCGGCCGGTTTTCGCGATAGACGACGACCACGGTCTTGCCCTCGGCCTCGAGCCTCGCGGCACGGTCCCGATGCGCCTCGGCCATGCCGCCGTTTTCGCTGGCGTAGCGGGGCGACGCGACCCAGGCGAGGCTGTCGCCCACCATGGCCTCGACCCCCTTGCCCGCCAGGGCGCGGGAATCGCGCGCCGGCAGCGGCCGGATCCCGTCCGCCTCGGCGCGGTTCAGGATGGCCAGCGCCAGTGGATGACTGGAGCCGGTCTCGACGCCGGCCGCGACCTCGACCAGCGCGGCCTCGGTCACCCCCTCGGCAGCGACCAGATCGGTGACCACCGGCCGGCCATGGGTCAAGGTCCCGGTCTTGTCAAAGGCCACATGTTTCAGGCCGGCCGCCGCCTCGATCACCGCGCCGCCCTTCATCAGAAGCCCGCGCCGCGCGCCCGCCGAGAGCGACGAGGCGATGGATGCGGGGACCGAGATCACCAGCGCGCAGGGGCAGCCGATCAGCAGCAGCGCCAGCCCGCGATAGATCCATGTGCCCCATTCCGCGCCAAAGGCCAGCGGCGGCACCACGATGACCAGCAGCGCCAGCGCCACGATGGCGGGCATGTACCAGCGGCTGAACCGGTCGATGAAGCGTTCGGTGGGGGCGCGGGCCTCCTCGGCCTCCTCGACCAGGCGGATGATGCGGGAAATGGTGTTGTCGGCGGCCTCTTTGGTGACCTGAACCCTCAGCGCCGCCTCGGTATTGATCGCGCCGGCGAATACCGCATCGCCGGGGCCACGCGTCTGCGGCATGCTTTCGCCGGTGACCGGGCTTTCATCCACGCCCGAGGTTCCCTCGATGATCTCGCCATCGGCGGGGATGCGGTCGCCGGGCCGGACCAGAACGGTCTGGCCGATGCGCAGGGTTTCGGCCGGAACCTCGCGCGTCTGGCCGTTTTCCTCGAGCAGCGCGGTCTTGGGCACCAGATTGGCCAGCGCGCGGATGCCGTCGCGGGCCTTGCCGGCGGCCACACCTTCGAGCACCTCGCCCACGGCGAACAGAAAGACCACCAGCGCGGCCTCTTCGGCGGCACCGATCAGCAAGGCGCCGACGGCGGCGACGGCCATCAGGCTTTCGATGGTAAAGGGCTGGCCCATGCGCAGCGCCGCCCAGGCCCGGCGGGCAATCGGCGCGACGCCGATCAGACAGGCCACGACAAAGGCGGCATAGCCGACATTGCTGGAGGTCAGCAATTCCACCGCCCAGGCCAGCCCCAGCAGCACAGCCGTCAGGATCACCAGCCGGCCCTTGCCGGTCTGATACCAGCTTTTGCCGCGATCGGCGGGGTCGTCATGGCTGTGCACATGGCCGGCAGCGCCGTGGCCCGGATCCTTGTCGTGATCGTGGCTGCCATGGTCGTGATCGCAATCCGGGCCATGTTCATGCGCGGTCCGCGCCGCCGTCCGGGCCGCAGCGCCGGGCGCGCTGGAGATGCCATAGCCCAGCTTGCGCACCGCGCCCTCGATATCCTCGGCCGTGGCCCCGGTGCCGTCCAACTGCAGGCTCAGCCGCTCGCTCATCAGCGCGATGCGGACATCGCTGACACCGGGCAGGCGCTCGATCGCCCGCTGCACCTTGGTCGTGCAGGATGCGCAATCCATGCCCGTCACCTTCCATTCGCGCGTCGCCTGCATGGGACTCTCCTTCATGTTCGCTCGCACTTGCATTCAGCGAATCGGAACTTAAGTGCTCTAGCAACTAGAGGTTCAAGGGGGTATTCATGCTGACCATCGGAAAACTCAGCCGCGCGACCGGGGTCAAGGTCCCGACCATCCGTTACTACGAACAGATCGGCCTGATGCCGCCGCCGGTCCGCAGCACCGGCAACCAGCGCCATTACGACCGCGCGGCGCAGGACCGGCTGGGCTTCATCCGCCATGCCCGCGACCTGGGTTTCCCGCTCGAGGCGATCCGCGAATTGCTGGGCCTGTGCGACGACCCCGAGGGCGCCTGCGCCACGGCCGACGACATCGCGCGCCGGCAACTGGCCGCGGTCGAGGCGCGCATCGCCCGCCTCACCGCGCTGAAATCAGAATTTCAGCGCATGCTGGCGCATCGTCCCAGCGGCAGCGCCGCCGATTGCCGGGTCATCCAGGTGCTGGGCGACCACAGCCTGTGCGCCCATGACCACCACCGGGCGGAAGATTCCGCGCAGCCCTAGCCGCGCCCGCGATAGGGCGGCACCCCCTGATCGGGGATCCAGACGCTTGCGGGCATCGGCCCGCTTTGCCAGAACACGTCGATGGGCATGCCGCCGCGCGGATACCAGTAACCGCCGATGCGCAGCCATTGCGGCTCCAGGAAATCCGCCAGCCGCCGCCCGATGCGGACCGTGCAATCCTCGTGGAACGCGCCGTGGTTGCGGAACGATCCCAGGTACAGCTTAAGCGACTTGCTTTCGACCAGCCATGCGCCGGGCACATAGTCGATGACCAGATGCGCGAAATCCGGCTGCCCGGTCATCGGGCAGAGCGAGGTGAACTCGGGCGCGGTGAAACGGACATTATAGGCGGTGTCGGCCTGGGGGTTGCGCACCCGCTCCAGCTCGGCCCGTTCGGGGCTTTCGGGCAGGGTGGTGGCGGCGCCAAGCTGCTTCAGCTCGCTGTAAATGCTGTCGGTCATGTCGGTCCCCGTGCGTCGGCGTGCCGCGATCGGGCGCGCCCATGCCATTCGCCCCGTCATAAGGGCCCGGCCGGCCCGAGGCAACGGCCCGGCCGGCGACCGAAACTTCACGATCCGGCAAGAATACCGTCACCCGATCGTCATCTTTCGCCGCCATTGCTGCGCCCGAACCATGACAGGGGTCGGAATGCGCATCGAGGCGGAACAGATCACCCGAATCTTCGGCACGGCGCGGGCCGTCGATGCCGCCAGCTTCGCGATCGACCAGCCGATGGTCGTGGGCATCATCGGCAGTTCCGGGGCCGGCAAATCCACGCTGCTGCGGATGATCAACCGGCTGACCGACGCGTCCTCGGGCCGCCTGCTGGTCGAGGGCCGCGACGTGCTGGCGCTCAAGGGCAAGGACAAGCGGGCCTGGCAGGCCGATTGCGCGATGATCTTCCAGCAGTTCAACCTGGTGCCGCGTCTGGACGTGGTCAGCAACGTGCTGCACGGGCTGCTCAACAAGCGCGGGCTGCTGCCGACCCTGATGAACATGTGGTCGCGCGAGGATATCGACCGCGCGGTGCAGATCCTCGACCGGCTGGGCATTGCCGAACAGGCGACCAAGCGCGCCGAGGCGCTGTCCGGCGGCCAGCAGCAGCGCGTCGCCATCGCCCGCGCGCTGATGCAGGATCCCAAGATCATTCTGGCGGACGAACCGATTGCCAGCCTCGACCCGATGAATGCGCAGATCGTCATGGATACGCTGCGCCGCATCCACGAAGAGGACGGCCGCACCGTCATCGCCAACCTGCACACGCTGGATACCGCGCGCCATTATTGCGACCGGGTGATCGGCATGCGCAAGGGCCGCATCGTCTTTGACGGCACGCCCGAGCAACTGACTACGGGCGCCGCCCGCGACATCTATGGCGCCGGGGCCGGGTTCAGCGAAGCCACCACCTCGACCGCCATCGACGCCTCTGCCCCCGCCGATCAGGCCTATGCCGACCGGCTGATGGCGGATTGATCCCAACCAGGAGAATACCATGACCAAGACCCTGACCCTGCTGGCCCTTTCGACCGCGCTGGCGCTGCCGCAACTGGCCTCCGCGCAGGAGATCAAGGAATTCAACATCGGCGTTCTGGGCGGCGAGAACGCCCAGGACCGCATGACCAGCAACGAATGCCTGCGCGCCTATGCCGAGGCAGAGCTGGGCGTGCCGGTCAAGCTGTTCACCCCGGCCGATTATGACGGCGTCATCCAGGGCCTGCTGGGCGGCACGCTGGACATGGCCGCACTGGGCGCCTCGGGCTATGCCAAGACCTATCTGACCGATCCCGAGGCGGTCGAGCCGGTGCTGGTGAAATCCACGATCGACGGCGGCACCACCTATTTCTCGATCGGTTTCGCGCGCAAGGACAGCGGCATCGCCTCCATGGAGGATCTCAAGGGCAAGGTGCTGGGCTTCGGCGATCCGAACTCGACCTCGGGCTACCTGATCCCCTCGGTGGAACTGCCGGCGGCGGGCTTTTCGGTCGCGCCGGGCGAGTATTTCGCCGATATCAAGTTCACCGGCGGGCATGAGCAGACCATCGTCGCGGTCAACAATGGCGATATCGACGGTGGCGTGACCTGGGCCGACGGTCTGGGCGACTGGGAGGACGGCTATAATTCCGGCGCCCTGCGCAAGGCGGTGGATTCCGGGCTGGTCGACATGAACGACATGGTCGAGATCTGGCGCTCGAAGCCGATCCCGGAGGGCCCGGTGGTGCTGCGCAAGGCGCTGCCGCAGGACGTCAAGGACAAGATGACCGCGCTGGTCGCCGGCCTGATCGAAAAGGACAAGGAATGCGCCTATGGCATGGCCAGCGGCGAGACGGGCGGCTTCATGCCCGTCACCCACGACGCCTATGAGACCATCATCGAGGTTCGCAAGCTCGAGGAAGCGAAGGGCAGCTAAGCCCTTTGGTCAAGGGCGCGGACGAACCCCGTCCGCGCCCGTTTTCCATTTCCTGACAGGCCCCCATGACCAGCACCGACGCCCCGGCCATCGCCGAAGCCTATCGCATGCAACTGTCGCGCCGCCGCAGCTACAGCGCGCTGCTCTGGGCGATCTTCGCGCTTTTGATGATCTCCGGCTTCTGGCTGGCCGACGACCGCAATGCCGGCGGCTTCTGGGAGGGCCTGCCAAGGATCTTCGACTACCCTTCGGAACTGGTGGCCGAGGCGGTCCAGAAGGCCGGCAACCTGCCCGGGCTGATGCTGAACGCCCTGCCCGCGCTGGTCGAGACGATCAATATCGCCGCCGTCGCCACGCTGCTCGGCGGCCTTGGCGGCGGCATCATGGCGCTGCTGTCCACCCGCGGACTGGCCCCCTGGCCGCGGCTCGTGCCGCTGTTCCGGCGGCTGCTGGATATCGCCCGTGCCATCCCCGAACTGGTGATCGCGCTGGTGCTGATCTTCATCCTGGGCGGCGGTCCGGTACCGGCGGCCATCGCCATCGCCTTTCACAGCGTCGGCGCGCTTGGCAAGCTGTTCTCCGAAGTGGCCGAGAATGCCAGCCTGAAGCCGGTCGAGGGGCTGGAATCGGTCGGCGCAAGCTGGCTGCTGCGGATCTGGTTCGGCATCATTCCGCAGGTCGCGCCGAACTGGGCCAGCTATGCCATGCTGCGCTTTGAAATCAACATCCGCGCCAGCGCCATCCTGGGCTTCGTCGGCGCCGGCGGCATCGGCTATGAGCTGCGCAACGCGATCAGCTGGGGCCAGGGCCGCTATGACGCCGCGGCGGCGATCTTCATCCTGCTGTTCGCCACCATCGTGCTCTTTGACCAGCTGACCTCGGTCGCGCGCAACCGGCTGGTGCGCGGTCAGGAACAGGGCCAGTACGGAGGGCGCATCTGATGGCCGTCCTGGACACCAATCCCGTGCATGAACTGATCGGCCGCAAACGGCTGGTGTCGCTGGCCGCGCCGGCGCTGATCCTGGCCTATCTGGTCTATGTCGCCATTTCCTTCGATCTGGCGGGGCTGGCCGGGCGGGCGCGGTTCGACAATGGCGCGCTGCTGCTGCAGGATTTCTGGTCCTACAAGATCCATGTCACCCGCGACAATCGCGGCGAGGGCGCATTCGAGACCTCGATCGAGGGCATGCGCAACGCCACGTTCAGCGCCGCGAACGAGCCCGGCTGGATCGCCCGGCGCGAGGATGACGGCCGCGAAATCACCCTGCCGCGCGGCCATTCCGTGACCATCGCCGGCGACGGGCTGGTCACCCTGGCCACGCCCGAGGCCAGCTATGCCATCCGCCCCACCGGCGACGGGATCGAGGCCGATATCCCGGACCCGCCGCCCAATTTCAGCATCTCGGACAAGCGTTTCAGCGCCACCCTGCCCGAGGGCGCCCGCCTGACCGTCACCCGCTCGCGCAGCGAGGTTTTCCGCCGCCAGGCGGGGTGGGAGCTGTTCTTCTTTGACCTCTCCAGCCCGTTCTACGGCAGGTCCCTGCCGCAGCTGATCGGGCTGGCGCTCAGCGGCGAGCGCCTGGACCCGGAACGCTCGAACATTGCCGGGATGGCACAGGATTTCTGGAACAACAGCATCTGGCACCATGGCGATGTCGCCTGGGCGATGTTCGAAACCGTGCTGATGGCGTTTCTGGGCACCTTTGGCGCCGGGCTGATCTCATTGCCGATCGCCTTCATGGCGGCGTCGAATTTCGCGCCCTCGCGGATCGTGCGGCAGCTGTTCCGGCGGTTCTTCGATTTCCTGCGCGGCGTGGATGCGCTGATCTGGACCATCATCCTGTCGCGCGCCTTTGGCCCCGGCCCGCTGACCGGCAGCCTCGCCATGCTGCTGACCGAGACCGGAACCTTCGGCAAGCTGTTCTCCGAGGCGCTGGAAAATGTCGATGAAAAGCCCATCGAGGGGCTGCGCTCGACCGGTGCCGGCGCGCTGTCGCGGGTCCGCTGGGCGGTGATTCCGCAAATCGCGCCGGTGATCCTGTCGCAGCTTCTCTATTACCTGGAATCGAACACCCGCAGCGCCACCGTCATCGGCGCCATTACCGGCGGCGGCATCGGCCTGCTGCTGATGCAGGCGATGCAGACCACCCAGAACTGGGAACAGGTGACCTATTACATCGTGCTGATCGTGCTGATGGTCATGCTGATGGACTGGCTGTCGGGCCGCATCCGCGCGCGGCTGATCCGGGGCTAGCAGCGCATGCCCCATCTGCTGATCACCGGCGGCGGGCGCGGCATCGGCCGGGCGCTGGCCGAAAACGGCCTTGCGCGCGGCTGGCGGGTGACCGTGACCCTGCGCCGGGGCGAGCCGCCCGCCGGCGCGCAGGCGCTGTTTCTGGACGTGACCGACCGGGCCGCGCTGGACCTGGCGGCGGGCCGGACCGGCCCGGTGGACATCCTGATCAACAATGCAGGCATCATCGGCCCCGATCGACAGGACCCGCTGGACATGGATTTCGACGGTTTTGCCGAGCTGCTGCAGGTCAATACGCTGGCGCCGCTGGCGGTGACCCAGGCCTTTTTGCCCAATCTGCGCGCGGCGGGGCATGCGCGGGTGCTGTCGATCTCCAGCCAGATGGCCTGGATGGGCTATGCCAAGGCGGATCGCATCGCCTATCGTGCCTCGAAGGCGGCGCTGAACAAGGTGATGCAGGGCCTTGCCACGCGGCTGGAGCCCGAAGGGATCGCCGTCGCGCTGGTCGATCCGGGCTGGGTGCGCACCGATATGGGGGGCGCCGCGGCCGATCTGTCGGCGCAGCAGGTGGCGCAGGGCATCCTTGAGCTTGCCGAGGGGCTGACACTGGCCGGAAGCGGGCGCTTTTTCCGTCACGATGGCAGCGAAAGACCGTTCTGATGCCAAAACTCTCGCCCGATGCGCCGTTCCTCCATGACGGCGCCGATATCGTCGATTCGCGCTTTGGCCGCTATTGCGAGGTGGGCGCCGATTCCCGCGTGCTGAATTCGGAATTCGGCGATTACAGCTATTGCGAGCGGCTGTCGGATATCGCCAATACCACGATCGGCAAATTCGCCAATATCGCGTCGATGACGCGGATCGGGCCGACCGACCATCCGATGACGACGGCCAGCCTGCATCATTTCCTGTATCGTTCGGAAAACTACTGGGACGATGCCACGGCGGACCCGGATTTCTTTGCCGCCCGCGCCGCGCGGCGCACGGTGATCGGCCATGACACATGGATCGGCCACGGCGCGATCATCAAGCCGGAGCTTACCATCGGTCACGGCGCCATCGTGGCGGCGGGCGCGGTGGTCACAAGGGACGTGCCGGACTGGATGATCGTCGCGGGCTGCCCGGCGAAACCGCTGCGCCCCCGATTCGCGCCGGAAATCGGCGCGCGTCTGATGCGGCTGGCATGGTGGGACTGGGACCACGACCGGCTGCGCGCGGCCCTGCCGGATTTCCGGCGCCTGCCGGTGCGCGAGTTCCTGGACCTTTATGCCCCGGAATGAGGCAGGGTCAGCGTCACCCGCTCGGCCGCCCACCAGGTCAGCGCGCGCTCGACCATACGCCCGCGCCACTGGCTCAGCCCCTCGGTGCGCAGCAGCGGGTCGCCCGGCTCAAGCTGCAATTTCGCGGCCTGTACCGCATCGCAGATCCTGGCCGAGATTCGCGTCGTAATGCGCTGATAATCATCGACTCCGCAGGCTTTCAGGGCGCGCGTCACCGATTCCTCGGCGCGCAGGGCGGCGGGCAGATCGGGCAACAGATCGGCCGGATAGGCGGCGCGAAACAGCGCCACCGGCCTGAAATCGACCAGCGAGACACCTTCGGCCACATGCACCATCTCGCCGGGGCGCAGGCCAAGCGCCAGCGCCTCGGCATCGCCGCAGGCGCGCGTGGTAATGGCGTCGATGGTGCGGCCGGGCACCTTGCCCGACAGTTCGATATTGCGGTGGAAACGCACCCGCTCGCTCAGCGGATATTCGACCGGATTGGCGGCGACGAAGACCCCCGCCCCGCGACGCGAATACAAAAGCCCCTCATCGGCCAGCACCCGTGTCGCGTGGCGCACGGTATGCCGGTTCACGCCGAATCGCGCGGCCATTTCCGCCTCGGGCGGCAGACGCGTGCCGGGCGGCCACTTGCCGCCGGCGATCTCGCCACGCAACCGATCCGCGATACTTTGCCACAAGCTCATTCTGTCACCAAAAATTCACGTTTTGACGGATTGTCCCCCGCCCGGTTTCACTCTACAAGAAGTCTAGTTGTATAGACAACCGGTGAAATCCATGCCCGAGACATTTTCCCAGACCGACCGGCGCGAGGCATTGGGGCTTCTGGCCCGGGCGCCGGCCGCAAGGCTCGCTGAGTTGCTGCCCGAACTGCCCGCGCATGAGGTTCTGCGCGCCCCCGAAATCGGCACCGTCATGGTGCGCGGCCGCGCCGGCGGCACCGGCAGCGCCTTCAACCTGGGCGAGGTGACGGTGACCCGCGCCAGCATCCGGCTGCATGGCGGCGAGGTCGGGCATGGCTATGTGCAGGGCCGCGACAAGGCCCATGCCCTGCGCGCCGCGCTGGTCGATGCCATGGGACAGGCCGATCCGGCACGGGTCGCCCCGATCCTGACGCCCTTGCGCGAGGAAGAGGACCGCCGCCGCGCCCGTATCGCCGCCGAGGCCGCCGCCACCCGCGTCGAATTCTTTACCCTGGTCCGAGGAGAGGACGAATGAACGCGCCCATGACCCGGCTTTCGGGCGGTTTCGCCCATCCCGCCCATGACAGCGCCAGAGGGTTCCGCGCCATCCTGTCCGCCATGGCCCGGCCCGGAACGATCGGGCAGATGCAGGGCGGACAAGGCCCCGCGCCGATCTCGGACGCGGCGGCGACGGTGCTTCTGGTGCTGTGCGACCGCACCACGCCGCTCTATCTGGCGCCCTCGCACGATACGCCCGAGCTGCGCGACTGGATCGCCTTTCATTGCAGCGCCCCGCTTGTCGCGCCCGGGGATGCCGGCTTCGCGCTTGGCGACTGGGCGGCGCTGCAACCGCTGGACCGCTTTGCCATCGGCACGCCCGAATATCCCGACCGCGCCGCCACGCTGATCGTGGACAACCACGATTTTGACGCCCCGGCACAGAACCTGCGCGGCCCCGGCATCAAGGACCGGGCCCGGCTTGCCCTGCCCGAGGTGGAACCGTTCACCGCCAATCACGCCCACTTTCCGCTGGGCTGGGACGCCATCTTCACCGCAGGCGCGCGTATCGCCGCCCTGCCCCGTTCGACCGAGGTTTTCTGATGTATGTCGCCGTCAAAGGGGGCGAGCGCGCGATCGACGCCGCCCATGACTGGCTGGGCCGCGCGCATCGCGGACCGGCCGAACAACCGGCGCTGGACACCGCCCAGATCCGCGACCAGATGGCGCTGGCCGTGGGCCGGGTGATGGCCGAGGGCTCGCTTTACGATCCCGATCTGGCCGCGCTGGCGATCAAGCAGGCGCGCGGCGACCTGATCGAGGCGATCTTCCTGATCCGCGCCTATCGCACCACGCTGCCCCGGCTGGGGGCCTCGGATCCGGTGGACACGGGGGCGATGCGGGTCAAGCGCCGCGTCTCGGCCACGTTCAAGGATATCCCGGGCGGTCAGGTGCTGGGGCCGACCTTCGACTATACCCACCGGCTGCTGGATTTCCGGCTGATGGCCAATGGCGAATTGCCCGCGAGCCCCGCCTCGGGCGCCGAGGGCAAGCCGCTTCACGCCCCGCATGTGCTGGGTTTTCTGGACCGCGACGGGCTGATCGAGGACGCGCCCGACAGCGGCGAGACGCCCCCCGATCTGACGCGCGAGCCGATGGAACTGCCCGCCGACCGCGCCCTGCGCCTGCAGGCGCTGGCGCGCGCGGATGAGGGCTTTCTGCTGGGTCTGGCCTATTCGACGCAGCGCGGATATGCTCGCAACCATGCCTTTGTCGGCGAATTGCGCATCGGCGCGGTCACGGTCGAAATGGACATCCCCGAGCTGGGCTTTTCCATCGAGATCGGCGAGGTCGAGCTGACCGAATGCGAGACGGTGAACCAGTTCAAGGGCTCGAAGACCGAACCCGCGCAGTTCACCCGCGGCTACGGGCTGACCTTTGGCCAGACCGAGCGCAAGGCGATCTCGATGGCCTTGGTGGACCGGGCCCTGCGGTGGCAGGAACTGGGCGAAGAGGATCAGGGCGCGCCGGCGCAGGACCCGGAATTCGTGCTGTCGCATTGCGACAATATTCAGGCGACCGGGTTTCTGGAACATATCAAGCTGCCCCATTACGTCGATTTCCAGGCGGAACTGGAACTGGTGCGCCGCTTGCGCGCCGGCACGGAGGACGCGTCATGAGCGATTACAATTTCGCCTATCTGGACGAGGATACCAAGCGCATGATCCGTCGCGCGATCCTGAAGGGCATCGCGGTCCCCGGCTATCAGGTGCCCTTTGCCAGCCGCGAGATGCCGATGCCCTATGGCTGGGGCACGGGCGGCGTGCAGATCACCGCCGCCACGCTGGTGCCCCAGGATGTGCTGAAGGTCATCGACCAGGGCGCTGACGACACCACCAACGCGGTCAGCATCCGCAAGTTCTTTCAAAAGACCGCCGGGGTCGAGGTGACCGAACGCACGACCGAGGCGACCGTCATCCAGACCCGCCACCGCATCCCCGAAACGCCCCTGACCGGGGATCAGATCCTTGTCTATCAGGTGCCGATCCCCGAACCGATGCGTTTCCTTGAACCGCGCGAGACCGAGACCCGGCGCATCCACGCGCTGGCTGATTACGGGCTGATGCAGGTGCGCCTGTACGAGGATATCGCCCGCCATGGCGAGATCGCGACATCCTATGCCTATCCGGTCGAGGTGGCCGGGCGCTATGTCATGGACCCCTCGCCCATTCCGAAATTCGACAATCCGAAACTGGACGACTGCCCCGCCATCCAGCTTTTCGGCGCCGGCCGCGAACAGCGCATCTATGCCCTGCCGCCGCATACGGGCGTGCGCAGCCTGGATTTCGACGATCACCCCTTTACCGCGTCCAAGGCCGATCATGCCTGTGCGATCTGCGGCTCGGGGACCAGCTATCTCGACGAGGTGATCACCGATGACGATGGCGGGCGGATGTTCGTCTGCTCGGACACGGATTATTGCGCCCGGCGCGCAGAGGGAGTTCAGTGATGGCGATGTTGGATGCCACGGTCGGGCATATGCCGGGCATGGTGGAAACCGCACCCGCGCCCGGGCCGCTGCTGTCGGTGCGCGATGTCGGCAAGCGCTACGGGGCGCGGATCGGCTGCGCCGATGTCAGCTTCGATCTGTGGCCCGGCGAGGTGCTGGGGATCGTGGGCGAAAGCGGCTCGGGCAAATCGACGCTGCTGGGCTGCCTGTCGGGGCAACTCGTTCCCGATACCGGCGAGGTCGTTTTCGACAGCCGCGACCGGGGGCCGGTCGATACCTTGCGGATGTCCGAGCGCGAGCGGCGGCATCTGGGCCGCACCGACTGGGCCTTTGTGCATCAGAACCCGCGCGACGGTCTGCGGCTGGGCGTCAGCGCCGGCGGCAATGTCGGCGAGCGGCTGATGGCCAATGGCGCGCGCCATTACGGCAATATCCGCGCCACCGCGCAGGACTGGCTGGCGCGGGTCGAGATCGACCCCGGCCGCATCGACGACCGCCCGCGGCAGTTCTCGGGCGGGATGCAGCAGCGTCTGCAGATCGCGCGCAATCTGGTCTCCGGTCCGCGGCTGGCCTTCATGGACGAGCCGACGGGGGGGCTGGATGTCAGCGTTCAGGCGCGGCTTCTGGACCTGCTGCGCGGGCTGGTGCGCGATATCTGCCTGTCGGTGGTGCTGGTCACCCATGACCTGGCCGTGGTACGGCTGCTGGCCGACCGGCTGATGGTGATGAAGGGCGGCCATGTCATCGAAAGCGGGCTGACCGATCAGGTGCTGGACGATCCGCAGCATGCCTATACGCAGCTTCTTGTTTCCTCTGTCCTGCAGGTGTGACCATGATCATTGCCGAAAACGTCGCCAAGGAATTCACCCTGCACAATCAGGGCGGTACCGTGTTGCGGGTGATGGAGGGCGCCAGCCTGAAGGTCGCGCCGGGGGAATGCGTGGCGCTGACCGGGGCCTCGGGCGCCGGGAAATCCACCTTGATGCGGATGATCTGGGGCAATTACCGCACCGATGCCGGGCATATCCGCGTGGCCGGGACCGAGGTCTCCAGCGCCGAGCCGCGTCAGATCATCGCGCTGCGCCGCACCACGCTGGGATATGTCAGCCAGTTCCTGCGCGTACTGCCGCGCGTGCCCACCCTGCGCGTGGTGGCCGAGCCGCTGCTGGCGCTTGGCACCCCCGAGGCCGAGGCCGAGGCCCGCGCCGCCGAATTGCTGAGCCGGCTGCGCATCGGCGAAAGCCTGTGGGGCCTGTCGCCGACGACCTTTTCCGGCGGCGAACAGCAGCGGGTGAATATCGCGCGCGGTTTTGTCCATCCCTATCCGGCGCTGCTGCTGGACGAGCCGACGGCCAGCCTGGACGCCGCCAACCGCGAAACCGTCATGTGCCTGATCGAAGAGGCCAAGGCGCGCGGCGGCGCCATCCTCGGGATCTTCCACGACGAGGGCGCGCGCGCGCGGCTCTGCGACCGGCTGGTCGATGTGACGGGCTTTCGCCCCGGGGTCGCGGCATGACGGCCCATGTCGCGGTGGTCGGCCCCTCGGGCGCGGGCAAGGATACGCTGATCGCCGCGGCACTGGCCGCGCGCCCCGACCTGTCGCCGCTGCGCCGGGTCATCACCCGCCCCGCGGACTCCGGCGGCGAGGATTTCGAGGGGGTGAGCCCCGGCGAATTCGCCCGCATGCGCGCCGAGGGGCGCTTTCTTCTGGACTGGCAGGCGCACGGGCTGAGCTATGGCCTGCCCCGGGACGCATTCTACGGCGGCCCCAAGCTGATCAACCTGTCGCGCCGGATCCTGCCGCGCGCGGCGGCGGCCCTGCCGGGCCTCCGTGTCATCCATGTCAGCGCGAGGCCCGAGATCCTGGCGCAGCGGCTGGCGGCGCGAGGACGCGAGGACGCGGCCCAGATCGCCGCCCGGATCGCGCGCGATGTCGGCGACTTGCCTTTGGACCTGCCGGTGATCCATATCGACAACTCAACCACCATCGAAGCGGCGACCGCAGATTTTCTTGCGGCGCTGGAAAAGGTAACAGCATGATCCTTGCCAATGCCGAACTTATCCTGCCCGACCGCGTGATGCGCGGCGCGGTCCATATCGAGGGTGGCATCATCGCCGAGATCCGCGAAGGCGATGCCGTGCCGCCGGGCGCCGAGGATTGCCGGGGCGCGCATCTGGCGCCGGGCCTGATCGAGCTGCATACCGACAATCTGGAGCGCCACCTGCAGCCGCGCCCGGGCGTGGACTGGCCCCATTCCGCCGCGCTTTTCGCCCATGACGGCGAACTGGCGGCGGTCGGGATCACCACGGTTTTCGACGCGCTGCGGGTCGGCTCGATCCTCGAGGAGGAATCCTCGCCGCGCTATGCCCGGCCGCTTGCCAGCGAGATCAACAGCCTGACCGCCGCCGGGCGCATGCGGATCAGCCACTATATCCACCTGCGCGCCGAAATCTGCAGCGAATCGCTGCTCGAGGAACTGGCCGATTTCATGCCCGAGGATCGCGTGCGGCTGATCAGCCTGATGGATCATACGCCCGGCCAGCGTCAGTTCCGCGACCTGTCCAAGCTGGCGCAATACATGCAGGGCAAGCACGGCTTCAGCGACAAGGCATTCGCCGATCACGTGGCGCGGCTGACCGATCTGCGCGCCCGCGTGGGCGATGCGCATGAAACCGGCGCGGTCGCCGCCGCGCACCGGCTGGGCGCGACGCTGGCCAGCCATGACGACACCACCGCCGAACAGGTTGTCGCCAGCGCCGGCCATGGCATCCGCCTGGCCGAGTTCCCGACCACCGCGGAAGCCGCCGCCGCCTGCCACGAACACGACATCCGCACGATCATGGGCGGCCCCAATCTGGTCCGGGGCGGCTCGCATTCGGGCAATGTCGCGGCCGAGGAACTGGCGCAGGCCGGGCTTCTGGACATCATCTCGTCGGATTACATCCCGTCAAGCCTGCTGCTGGGCACCTGCCATCTGGCGCGGCTCTGGGACGATCTGCCGCGCGCCTTCGCCACCGTGACCGAGGCCCCCGCCCGCGCCACCGGGCTGACCGATCGCGGCCGGATCGAGGTCGGCCTGCGCGCCGATCTGATCCGTCTGGCGGATATGGAGCGCACGGCCCGCATCACCGGAAGCTGGGTCAAGGGCCGCCGCGTGGCATGAAAAAGGCCGGGTGATTGCATGGCCGCGGCAGCCCCGCTGTTCAGTCCTGACTATATGGGAGATCGAATTCAGGACGAAGCGATCTGGTTCTGCTGTCCAGTTTTGCAGACATATTCATAGCTAGAACAGGTCTTCATGCCCCAGGAGCTGGTTCATCATGTTCGAGGGCTCGCGACAACCCGCATCGCCGATGATCCGTGCGGGGACACCCGCCACGGTCTTGCAGGGCGGCACCTCGTTCAGCACCACCGAGCCGGCGGCGATCCGCGAATGGTGCCCGATATGGATATTGCCCAGCACCTTGGCGCCGGCGCCGATCATCACGCCATTGCCGATCTTGGGGTGGCGGTCGCCGTCCTCCTTGCCGGTGCCGCCCAGCGTCACCGAATGCAGCATCGAGACATCGTTGCCGACCACCGCGGTCTCTCCGATGACGATGGAATGGGCGTGGTCGATCATCACCCCGGTGCCGATCCGCGCCGCCGGATGAATATCCACCCCGAACACTTCCGAGCAGCGCATCTGCACGAAATAGGCCAGATCGCGCCGCTCCTGCTGCCATAGCCAATGGCCGATGCGATAGGCCTGAAGCGCCTGATATCCCTTGAAGAACAGGATCGGCTGCATCAGCCGGTGCGTGGCCGGGTCGCGGTCATAGACAGCCAGCAGATCGCCCTTGGCCGCCTCGGCCAGTTCTGGCGCGCGGGCGAAGGCATTGTCGGCGATCTCGCGCAGGATCTGCTCGCTCATCTCGCGCGAGGACAGTTTCAGCGAAAAGCGATAGGCAAGCGCCGCCTCGAATGTCGCGTGATGCAAAAGCCCGGCATGGATCAGCGAACCCAGCAAAGGCTCATCGCGCACGGCAACCTGGGCCTCGCACTGAATCTGGCCCCATAATGTCTCGCGCGTTGCCTCGCGCGCGTCGATAAGCGGCTTGACCTTGTCTTTTTTTTGCAGGTTCACCGTTCTGCACCCGTCTGTTTCCTGCTGTAACATCTAGCGGAAACGGACGGGCGCGAAAAGGCCGGACTGGTCGCGCATGGCGGCCGCCGGTCAGTTGGGAACCCGCAACTCCCACCAATGCACGACCACGCGCACCTGCCCGCCGGTGAACTGCCCGCCCGTCGCGGTCAGGATCACCGGCGCCGGCTCCCAATAGGTCATCGGCGCCGACAGGATGCCGCGCGCCCACGACCCCTGTTCCTTGCCCAGCCCCTGGCCAAAGCGGTTCAGCGCGCCCTCGGTGCCCATGGTCCAGGACGCCGCGCCGCCAGTGATCGTGCTCAGCACCCGCGCGGTGGCGCCGATCACCAGCGCGCTTGACGGAATCGCCATCACGGTCTGGAAACCTGTCCCGCGCCCCAATGTCACATCCTCGGACATCTGCCGCGCGATCATGCCCGAGCCGTGTTCGCCCAGTGTGACCGCACCGACCACCCAGACCAGACCGTCATGAAGCGCTGTCGCCCCCTGATCGGCAATCATGGCGCGGCGGCCAAAACCCGGCTGGACAAAGACCCAGCCGCCATTCGCGGCTATCGCGATCTTGCCCGCCTGCCCCTCCCAGGCGTTCACCGCACCGGCGGGCACGCCCCAGCAAAGCCCGTCCGCCACCGCTTCGGGCGGGGTCGAACGGGTCAGGCTCTGCAGCACCAGATCCACCTGCCCGTCCAGTCGCATCAGCGCGTCGTTGACGGTGACATGTTTCTGTGCCTGCGCCGGCATCAGCAGCGGCAGGGCGCAATTGGCGGTGGTGTTCTCAGGCATTGATCATCCTCCTTGCATAGAGCCCCGGTCCGAAGCTGTCGGAAATCTGGGCGACCTCGACGGCAAATGCGCCCCCCGCGACGGCAGCGGACCAGACCGCCTGCGGCACGGTCCAGCGCGGAACCGAAACCTCGTCGCGCTCCAGCACGTTTCCGTCCTGCACGATGCGCACCTTGTAGCGCTCGATGGCCTCGCCCAGAGGCACATCGGACATATCCCAGTCGTCCCCCTGCAGCCGCGTGCGCCGGATCCAGGTGACGACCCGCTCGTGGACCTCCAGGTGACAGGGCGACAGCGGCCGCAACCCGGCGCCGCGAAAGGCCACCGCGACATGCCGAAAGCTGGCATCGTCCGGTGCCCGGCTTGCCGGGCCGATGCGCCAATGCCGCATCTGGTTCCGGGCCGAGGGCGCCAATTCGACCTGTCGCGCGGCGCCGTCGAGCAGCACGACCACGCTGCCCGCCGGCCAGACCTCGGGCATGAAGGCATCCGTGCCGGCCTGCCCGCGCAACCGGGTCGAGATGTCCCACACCCCGGCCGAAACCAGCCTGGCCTCGGCGAATTGCAGCAATTCCCAGCTTTCGGCCGAGCCATCTCCGATGGCCAGCAGGTTCGCCCCCGACATCAACGCATCAGGCGTGGCGCTTTCCAGCGTGCCGCCCTTGATGCGGATGCGCAGCGCCGGGCCCCGATCCCAGACCCCGGAGCGCGCCGCGGCCAGCGGCGTCACCGTCCGCCCCATGACCGAGGGCTGGGCGATGCTGGTATTCAGCGCATAGCCCCCCGCTTCCTGGCCCGAGACCCAGACAGCGGCCGCCCCCGGCCATGGCGTTGCGGTGACCGCCAGATGCGGCGCATGCGGCACCTCGTCGCCGCGCAACAGCGGCAGGTCCAGAAACACCGGCCAGACCGGGATCGGCGGCACGAAGGCGCGCGACGAGACCTCGCCCGCGATGACCCGGGCGGGGCGATAGACGCCCGGCTCGACACGCACCGCATCGACGGTGATCGCGCCGGCCCGCTCGACCCGGTCGATGCGCCAGCGTTTCGCCGCCGCCCGTTCCTCGGCCAGCCGCACCACATCGCCCGGCCCCAGATGGGCCAGCGAGGGCGGCAGCGCAAAGCGCACCGCATCCCGCGCGACATGCGCCTCCGACAACCAGCGCTCGGCGATTGCCAGCCCTTCGCCGCGGGTCAGCGCCATGGCCAGTTCACTGTCCGAAACCGCCTGGAGTTCGGCCCCAGGCATGGCCGTCTCGGCGGTGCGAGCGGTGTAATCGCCGCCCGCCTCGACATGGGTCAGCCGGACGCGGCCCGCCAGTTCCGCATCTGCCGCGCGCGACACCTCGACCGCGCCGAGATCTTCGGCGAGCGCCATGTCATCGGGTCCCAGTTCGGCATCGACACGGCCGCTGCGCATGACAAAGCCCAGCACGCCGTCTCGCTCGACCGCATCGAAACCATGCGCCAGCATCAGCGGCTGCAGCGCCGCGCGCCCGCTTTCCGTGCCGTTCAGCGCATAGCCGCGCACCAGGCCGCGCAGCCCCTCGGCATCGAATGACCGCACGCCCGCCTCGCGGCAGATTTCGGCCACGACGTCCGCCAGAGGCACCGCGCCCGCGCGCCCGTTCAGCCAGTGCCCGCGTTCCCATGCCGGGCCGTCCGACCACAGATCGGTGCGCGCCGGAAAAGCCGGATAGGGCCGCGCATCCCAGCACCAGACATGGGCGCGCGACATGTCGATCATCCGCCCCGCCCCGGTCCGGCCATGGGCCGCGCGCGCAGGATTGTTGGCCGGATCGGACCAGAATTCGGTCATCGCCCGGACATAGGCCGCCTGAATCGCATCGTCGCGCCGCCCGTCCGAGAAATAGGGCAGCATGGATTCCGAACTCATCGCATCCAGGAACTTGTTGGGCTGGTTGGTGCCCTTGTCCAGCGCCGCGCAGCCCATCTCGGTGAACCAGACCGGTTTCGAGCCGGGCTGCCAGGCGGTCGGCGCGGCCTGCCGCACGCCGCCGATCCGCTCGTGGTGATGGCGCTGCCACCAGTTGCGGATATCCTTGTAGCGCCAGATCCAGTGCTCGTCATAGGCGCCGTCATGGATCGGTGTGCGCTTCTGCTCCAGCCGGTCCTGCTCGCGCGCGTAATACCAGTCGTAGCCCTCGCCGCCGGCGACATTGGCGCGCAGGTAACCGGGGTCGTCGATCCGCCCCCAGCCGGCATCCAGATGCTCCTCGCCATCGCGCCAATCGGACAGCGGCATGTAATTGTCGATGCCGATGAAGTCGATATTCTCATCGGCCCAGAGCGGATCAAGGTGAAAGAACACATCGCCATTGCCGGGCTGATAGCCGAAATATTCCGACCAGTCGGCGGCATAGCCGATCTTGACCCCCTCGCCCAGAATGGCGCGCACATCCGCCGCCAGCCGGATCAGCTGCGCCACCGCCGGAAAGCTGTTTTCCGCCCCGCGAATCTGCGTCAGCCCGCGCATTTCCGAGCCGATCAGGAAACTGTCGATACCGCCCGCCGCCGCGCAAAGATGCGCGTAATGCAGGATGAACCGGCGATAGGACCACTCATCCGGCCCGGAATAGGCGATCCGCTCGCCATCGCGCCGGAAATCGCCGGCTTCGGCTGTGCCGAAAAACCGCGCGACCTCAGTCGCGGCGGCTGCGGTTCCGTCCGGGCTGCCCGCGCCCCCCGGCGCGACGCTGCTGGTGATCCGCCCGCGCCATGGCATGACCGGCTGATCGGCCGCTCCGCTCCAGGGATCGGGACGGGCGTTACCCGCCAGTTGCTCCATCAGGATAAAGGGATAGAATACCGCCTTGCGCCCGCTTGCCGCGATCGCCCGCAGCGCCTGGATGACCGAGCCATCGGCCGGCGTGCCGCCATAGATCGGCCGGTCCTCGACCCGCGCAACCCCGGCCACGCCCTCGCGCCCGACGCCGCCTGTACGCCAGTCCATCCCCTCGCCCTCGCGCGAGGCATCCTCGACCTTGGGCTGCACCGTGCATTCGCCCACGCGCAGATCGTCGCCGAACCAGGACACCACCAGCGAAACCGAACCGACATTGGGCAACTCCCGCCCCAGTATTTGCATCGAGGCCAGAAAATCCGTGCCCGCAAGCGGGGTGTTGCGGTTGATGACCCGCATCTCGCCCAGACCGAAATCATAGCTGACCGGGCTGGTCGCCAGCGAATATTCGCCGGTCCCGGGAATCATCGCGACGGCCCGGACCTCGCGCGACAGGCCGCGCCCCTCGCTGGCCGCGCGCGTGACCTCGAATGACAGTTGCGGGACCCGATTGCCCCATTTCTCCAGCCCCAGATCCTCGAACACGACATAGGCCAGCCCGCGATAGGCCGGCGCCTCGTCGCCCTCGCGCGCGGCAATGGCCGGATCGGGTAACTGATCCTCATCGCCGGTATAGACCCGCATGTTCAGATCCTCGGGCGAGATTTCCTCGCCATCCGCCCAGATCCGGCCGATGCCCAGAATCGGCCCCTCGCAGATCGCCAGCGCGAAGCTCAGCCGATAGCTGATATTTGTCACACTGGGGGTCGAGCCCTTGCCGCCACCCTGACGCCGGCGCACCTCGATCAGCGGGCCGGCCCAGATGCAATGGCCGGGCACCCGCATCTGGCCCCAAAGCCGGGGGATCGGCGTGCCCTCGCCCGCGGTCTGGATGCGCATGCGGTCCACGCGCCCCGTCTCGACCGCTTTCGAGCCCGCGCCCAGCAGCCGCTGGTCGATCGCACGCCCCAGCGTCGCGCCGACCGCACGGCCGATCACGGCACCCGACAGGCCCAGGACGGTGCCGCCAAAACCCGCACCGATCGAAGCCCCGACCGCCCCCAGCAGAATCGTCGCCATTGCGCCCTACCTTTCCCTAATTGACCGGCGGAAACCGGAACCGTCCCGCGATCCGCGCCCGCCATGGCGCCGATAGCGGACTTTCGACCACGCCATGCCGGTCATAGGCATGCACGAAACTGGCCTGCGCCCCGGTCTGCGCCAGTATTCCCAGATGTTTGGCGATGGCGCCGGCCCGCATGCGAAAGACCAGCACATCGCCCGGCTGCTCATCCGGGGCGGGGTGCAACAGCCGCCCCGCCCCGCCCAGCAGCAATTCCGCGCCGCCCGCCTCGCCCCAGTCCGGGGTATAGGCCGGCATCGGTTCGGGTTCGGCGCCGACAATCTCGCGCCAGACCCCACGGACAAGGCCCAGGCAATCCATTCCCGCCCCCCTGACCGAGGCCTGATGCACATAGGGCGTACCGATCCAGCCCCGCGCCGCCTGAACGATCGCGACGCTCATCGGTTGACCCCGGGCGCCAGCAGCCAATCCTCGGGCGGCAGGTGCGGGAAGCCCCGGAAGTTCAGGTAATTCAGGAACTTCATCCGGCAGGTCTCGGCCAGCTTGTCGCAGCCCGCGACCAATTGCACGCGATCCCCGATTGCCGGGCGGATCCCCAGCCCGGCCCAAAGCTCGATCTCGCGCCGCGCGCCCGCAAGCGCCAGATCCGACTTGACGATCCCCGAAAGGCCCTCGGCCGGGCCTGACAGCACGACCAGCTGACCACGCTCGAACCAGCGTGCATCATGGCCATCGACATTGGACAGGATGAAACGCTGCCCACCTTCGTCCGAAACGATCACCCCTTCGGCAGAATAGCCGGGTCGCGACAGGTCGAACCCGCAGCGCCCATCGCCCAGCTGCGCCGAGCAGCGCGGGTGATAGACCCGCCCCTGCATGCGGTTCAGCGGCTCGGACAATCCGCGCAACTCGGCCCGGAAGGCCGCGCCGCTGCGCGAGACCTCGCCCAGATGGCCGCGAAAGATCAGCCGGCGGTTCGCCGTATCGGTCCAGTCCACCTCCCACAGCCGGACATCGGCCGCGTCCCAGCGGCCGGCCATCAGGTCGATCTCGGTGATGGCGCTGTCCGACAGCGCCCCGACCGCCTCGCTGTTGTCGACCGACAGGCCCGATCCCTGAACCACGGCGCGCGCGTTCAGCCCGGTATCGGGGCGGAAGTCTATCCCCTCAAAGCTCAGCGCGCGGTCGTGATCGGTAAAGCCCAGCACCATGCCGTCGCGCCGCGTGACCGCCCATGCCCTTGCGACCGTCTCGCTCATAGCCGCACCTCCACCACTGGCACCTGCGGCAGATCGCCCGCCTGGAACGAGGCGACCGAGACCGCGATCCGGTCGGTATCGAACCGCACCGGCACATCGAATTCGAACCCGGCGGTGACCCTCGCGCCCCCCTCGGGCGGAACCGCGAAGGTGACGGTCCCGCTTGCCGTATCGACCTGGAAATCAAGCCCGTCGCGCAGCTCGATGCCGCCCACGCCGGCCAGCACCGCGCCGCCGACCGGCTTGGTCACCGGACGCGCATAGCGCCCGGGACCCGAGGCATAGGCCTTGCGCAGCCTGAAAACCCGGTTCACGCCGTCGCCGGTGCCGATATTCTGATCCTCGAAGGCCGGCGTGGCACTGGGGGCGCAGGATTTGTAATCGGCCCAGTCCTTCCAGCGAAAGCCGTGCATCTGGCCCGCGCGCGCCTCGAAAAAGGCGATCAGCGCCGCCACATCGTCCAGCGAACGCAGGCCAAGCCCCGCATCGTAGCGCCGGCGCGAATGCGCCCAGGGCGTGCGACGTTCCTCGTGGCCGTTGGTCATGGCGACGATCTCGGTGCGCCGCTCCGGCCCGCCGACCGAGCCGAATGACAGGTTGGCGGGAAATCTGATCTCGTGAAACGCCATTTCTCACCCGTTCCTTTCGCCACGCGCCAGCAGCCGCCCCATCTGCGCCGCGATCTGGCTCTGACTGCGCTGGAACCCCGCCACATCGGGGGTCGAGACATTGAAGGTCACATTGACCGGCCGGGCCGCCGCTCCCTGGGCCGCGACCCCCAGCCGGCCATCGGCACCGCGCTGCAAGGGCATGATCGCCTCGGCCCCGGCCTCGCCCATCAGCCCGGTCGCGCCGCGCATCGGGAAATAGGTGGGCTGGCTGACCACGCCCCCCCTGGCAAAGGGCATGACGCGCCCCTGCGCGAAAGCCGCGCCATCGGCGAATGGCAACAACCCCGAGACCAGCCCGTTCACGCCCTGCGCCAGCGCCCCCGAAACCGCCTGCTCAACCGGCCTCATCGCCACCGAAAAGGCGGTATCGGCCATGCTGCGTGCGATCCCCTTCAGCGCATCGCTCAGCTTCATGCCGTCGAAGGCCAGGCCTTCGAAGGCGCGGCGCAGACCGCGGCCGATCCCCGAGGTCAGGCTGGCCATCTCGCGATTTGTGTAAAGCATCGACTGCCGCAGCCGCGCCAGTTCGGCGTCAAGCTCGGCCGTGGCGCGCGCGCCCTGATCGGCAGTCTTACCCAGCGTGGTCTGGCCATCCTCGACCAGCGCGTCGAATCCGTCCTTGTTCGCCACGACGACGCCTCCTCTCAAATATCCGGTTTCACTTTGCGAGCGCGGGCACCCGCGGCCCGGTCATCGCGCCTGGCCGTCGGGATAGCGCGCGACCAGCTCGGCCAGACGGGCGCGCGTCATCGCGCCGCCCGTGCCCGGCGCGATCCCCAGCATCAGCGCCAGCTCGGCCGGGGTCAGCGCCCAGAACTGCGCCGGCGTCAGGCCCAGCCCGCCCAGCCGCGCCGGCCCGATCCCCACGCGGATCAGGCCGGGCCAGTCCATGCCGCCCGGGGCCTGCGCGCCGCTCATGTGCCCTCGATGCGAAAGGCACGCGCCAGCAGCGCCGCAGCCGCATGGGCGGCGCCGACCGGCCCGCCCCGGAACTCGGCCGCCAGCAGATCGTCACCGCCACCGGTCCAGCCGCCGCCACGCAGGCCCGCGACCAGCACCGCCATCACGTCGCGGCTGGAAAAGCGCCCGCCCTCAAAGCGTTCGACCAGCGCCACCATGCTGTCGGCGCCCAGTTCCGCCTCAAGCCCGGCCAGCGCACCCAGCGTCAGCTTGGCGCGATGCGCCTGCCCGTCCAGCCAGATCTCGACCTCTCCGGTCAACGGATTGGCCATGTCAGAGCGCGACGAAGCTGAGCGCGCCCGCGCTTGCCAGGGAAATCTCATAGCTTGCCTCGCCATTGTAGCTGCCTGCATATTCCAGCGACGTGATCTGGAACGGCCCCTCGACCGTGCCGAAATCGGGGATCACCACCTGAAAGCGCGGCACCTCGCCGTCAAAGAACACCTGCCGCGCGCGCTCATCCGTGGTGCCGTCGCGAAACACCCCGGACCCCGAGATCGAGGCCGAGCGCACCCCCGCGCCGGCCAGCAATTCGCGCGAGCGGCCCTCGCTTTCCAGGCTCGTCACATCCACCGTCTCGGCATTGAAGCCCAGCCGAGTCGCGCGCAGGCCCGCGATCGTCTCGAACTGGCCGTCCCCGGTCATGTCCATCTTGATCAGCAGGTCGCGTCCGTTCTGCACCGCCATATCCGTCTCTCCTCAACCCAGATCAATGCGCGCGCGAAAGGTCATGTCGACCCGCCGCCCGGCGCCCTTTTCAGCCCGCCGCGCGCGGGCGCGCAGGAACCACAGCCCCGCCAGATGACCGCGATCCAGCGCGATCGCGGCGCTCTCAAGCGTGTCCGAGACCGCCACCGCGACCTCTTTCACCGCGCCGAACCCGCTCGCCTCGTCCGAGCCGGACAGTACCGAGACCACGAAATCATGCATGGCGCCCGCGCCCGTCATGTCGCCGGCATCCTTCACATCCTCGGGACCAAGCGCGACATAGGTCCCCGTCGGCGCCGCCACCGGCATCGCGTCATAGATCGCGTCGCCGACCAGGTCGGTCAGCGCCGGGCTTTGCCGCAAGGCCTGATAGACCGCCACCTGAAGCGCGGCCGTCGCTGCATAGCTCATGCCAGGGACTCCTCTTTCGCAACGCAGACCAGCCAGCGCCCGCCGGCATCCTTCTCGGCCACCGCCTCGATCTTGAAGCGGCGCGCGTCGGCACCTTCGCCCATGCGCAGCCGCTGCTCGGGGCGCGGGCGGCGCGGGTCGCCGGCCGGTGCCGCCCTGACGGTGATCCGCCAGGTCACGACACTCTGCGCCCCCACCTCGGCGAACCGTTCGCCACCCGCACCCGACCGCATCTCGGCCCAGATTTTTCCGATATCACGCCAACGCAGCTCATAGCCGCCCATGCCGTCGGCCTCACGGACCGGGCTTTCGATGGTCAGCGGCACCGTCAGTCGCGGCGTGCTCATGCCCCGCCGCGCGAATTGCCACGCCCTCCCAGCACCCGGACCGAGCGCCAGCGCTCGATCAGCGCGCTCACGCCAAAGGGCATCGCCGCCTGCGTGCCCTCATAGCTGCGATCCTCGTGATAGCGCGCGGCCAGCATCAGCACCGCCTGCGCCAGATCGGCCGGCACATTCGCCCATGCGGAACCAAACCCCGCCGAAAAGGTCACCAGCGCATGCCCCGAGGCAGGAATCCCCGGCAGAAACGCCCCAACGGGCGCGAGCAGCGGGCGCTGCATATCCGGCACCAGCCGATAGACCGCCGGATCGACAGGGGTGACGGCCCCCGCCACATTCACGATCTCGACCCGCTCGATGGCACTGACCGGCGCCAGCGGCAGCGGCTGGCCCATCGGGTCGCGCCATTCCTCAAGCCGCAGCCGGAACTGCCGCGCCAGCAGCACCTTGCCGGTGCGCGCCTCGATGCTGGCGATGGCGGCCCTCAGGAACCCCGCCAGCGCCGCCGTCTCGGCCATGTCCCCGGCCGTCCCGAACCCCGTTCCCAGCCGCAAATGGTCCTGCAAACCGGCGACCGGCAGCGCCGCAAGGGGGGGCGCCGTCACTTCCACAAGCATCATCTTCGTCTCTCCCGTGTGCGGAGCCTGCATCCCAAGGGCAAAAGAAATGGGGGCCGCGCAGATCCGCCGTCGCGCGCGCGGACAGTTGCTCAGCCGGTCAGGCGGACATCTGCCTGCGCGGCCCCCGCTTCGGCCCTGGATCAGCCGAAGACCATCAGTTTGATCGCGCGGGCATCGGTCACCCCGCCGCCGACGCGCTTGGTGGCATAGAACAGCACATGCGGCTTGGCCGAGAAGGGATCGCGCAGCACCCGCAGGTCAGGGCGCTCGACGATCGTATAACCGGCGCGGAAATCGCCGAACGCGATCGAGGCGGAGCCCAGCGAGATATCCGGCATGTCCTCGCAGACCAGCACCGGATAGCCCAGCAACTGCGCCGGCTGACCGGCGGCCAGCGAATCGGTCCACAGGAAGCGACCGTCGGCGTCGCGCATCTTGCGCACCGCCGCGGCGGTCCTGGAATTCATCACGAAGCTCGCATTGGCACGATATTCCGCCGCCAGCGCATAGACCAGATCGATCAGCGCATCGGCCGGGTTGGTGGTGGCGAAATCGCCGTTCCCGCCCGACGCGATGGTGCCGATCTGGGCATGGGTGGCCGTGGCATCGGGGGCCATGTGATGGGTCAGGAACCCCTTGGGCTTGTTCACACCGTCGCCGCTGACAAAGGCCGTGGCCTCGGCGCGGGCGAATTTCTCGGCGATGCGACCGGCCAGCCAGGTCTCGACGTCAAAGGCGGCATCGTCCAGCAGGCGCTGGCTGGCCTTGGGCATGGCCGACAGTTCATGCACCGGAATGACCACGCGCTGCACGGTCGAGGTCCCGGTCTCGTCCTGCGTGCCGGCCTCGCTCGCCCAGCCCGAGGCGATATCGCCCATATCGACCAGCACTTCGTAATTGGCCGATTCCACGCTGACGACATTGGCCACCCGGCGCAGCGAGGCGGTAACGTTCAGCGCATCCTGCACCTGCAAGGCGACCGTGGGCGCCGCCAGGAAACCGCCATCGCTGACGGTGGTCATCGCCTTGCCCTCCAGCGGCAGGCCGCGCAGCGCATCGTCATCGCCATGGCGGATATAGGCGTCGAACGCCTTCTGATGCGGCGCACCCGCATCGGCCTCGGCCGACAGAGGGGCGCGGGCGCGCGAAACGGTCTTGCGGTCCAACATGCTCATGCGTTCATCCTGTGCTTGCAGTTTTTTCTGAAAATCGTCGCGGAATGATTTGAGTTCATTGACGAACCCGATCATTTCAGCCCCCAGATCGCCGGGCATATCCGCCCCGGCCGCGGCTTTCACCTCGGTCATGGTCCTCTCCGTTTCGGTGAAACCTATTCGGCGCGCAGCGCCAGCGTCGCGGCACGGAATGCCGCCGCCATCTCGTTGGCCTGCACCGCCGCCGGGTCGGATTTCCGCCCCACCTTGGCCTCGGCCAGCATCGGGAATGTGACCAGCGACACCTCCCACAGTTCAACCTCGCTCAGCAGGCGCCGGCCCTTGCCGTCTCGCTCCGCGGAAATCGTGCGATAGCCGATCGACAGCCCGTCGATGGCCCCCGCCGCGATCAGCGCCGCCGCCTCGCGGGCCTGTGCGATATCGGGCAGCAGGCGCCCCTTGACCCACAGGCCCTTCTCGTCCTCGCGGATCTCGTCCCAGACGCCGATCGGCCGGGCCGGATCGTGCTGCCACAGCATCCGCACCTTGTCGCCCCGCGCCGCCAGCCGCTTCAGGCTGGCCGCATAGGCGCCCTTCTGGACGATGTCGCCGCCCTGATCGGTCAGCCCGAACAGGCTGGCATATCCCTCGATCCGCGTGCCGTCGCTGACGATCTGCGCGCCCGGCGCATATTTCAGCTCCAGCCCGTAATCAGTTGAATTCACGTCACCCTCCTTTCGGTGCAAATTCCAGGATGGACTGCACCGCCTGGGTCAGGATCACGGCGACGACGCCGTAAACCGTCATCCAGAGCCGGCGCTCCAGCCCCTCGATCAGCGCCTCGATCCGTTCCAGCCGGCGCTCGACCTGGCCGAATTGCAGCGCCATGATCCGCTCCTGCGCGTCCATGCGCTGATCGTGCCAGTCAAAGGGCTCCTTGACGAAACGCGAGCCCTCCATCTCAATCCTCCGGCAGCGGCGGCAGACCCAGCGCCGCGCGCTTTTCGGCATCGGTCAGGAACGTGGCCTCGCCGATGCGCTTCCATTGCTGGTCGCGTTCCTCGGCCAGTGCCGGCACCTGATCGGGGTCGGGGCGCAGATCGATCTCGGCCCCCAGATGCTCGCCCAGCCACCAGGCCAGCGCACTGGCCACGCGCGAAACCAAAGGCAGCACCGTCAGCCGGTAAAACGCCCGATGCGCCTCGGCGTAATTGGCATAGGTCGCATCGCCCGGTATCCCCATCAGCATGGGCGGCACGCCGAACGCCTGGGCAATCTCGCGCGCGGCGGCCTTCTTGGTCTCATGAAATTCCATGTCGCTGGGGCTGAAACCCATCGGCTTCCAGTCGAGCCCGCCTTCCAGCAGCATCGGCCGCCCGGCATTGCGGGCGCCCTGATGATGCATCTCCATCTCGGTCACCAGCCGGTCATACTGGTCGGGCGACAGGCTGGCCTGCCCATCCGCCCCCTTGTAGATGATCGCGCCCGAAGGCCGCGCGGCATTGTCCAAAAGCGCCTTGGACCAGCTTGACGCGCTGTTATGCACATCCACCGCGACAGCCGCCGCCTGCATCGGCGACAGCCCGTAGTGATCGTCCAGCGGATGGAAACTGCGGATATGGCAGATCGGATCGGGGCTGCCGGTCATATCGAAACGGAACTTGCGCCCGCCCACCGAATATTCATAGCCCGAGGGCCAGCCATCCGCCCCCGGCACCACCGCCACCCGATCCGAGCGCAGCACATGCAACTCTGCCGGCAGCCCCTTCACGCCCGCGCCCACGGCCTCGAGATAACCGTTGCCGCTCAGCAGGATCTGCCCGATCAGCGCCTCGAACAGCTCGGCCCGCCCCTGCCCGGCATTGGGCCGGCGCAGCAGGTCCAGAACCGGATGCATCTCATAGCGCCGCTCGCGATCCTGGCAGATCAGCGGCACGGCCGCGGCAGCCTCGGCGATCAGCCGCACGGCCCGAAAACCGACCGGATTTCCGGCAAAGCCTGTCCGCACCAGCGAGACCGTATCGCGCGGCGACCAGACCACCCGCCCCGAGCCCGCCGCCAGCGCCACCAGCTTGCCCGTGGCGCTGGCCTTCTTCTCGACCTCGACAGCGGCGGAACGCGCCCGCCCGAACCAAGGAAACGCCATAGGTCCCTCCTGAATTTCCAATGAAAAAGGGCCGCAAACCGCAGCCCTTCCCGGCCCCAAAAGGCCCATTCTCTTTCATTCCAAATATCCCGGGGTCCGGGGCAGAGCCCCGGCTTACAAGCCCCGCACCTGCGGTCGCCGGTCCCGCGCCGCCGGCGCGATCATCAGCTCATGGATCGCCCAGACCAGCGCATCCAGCCGGTCGGGCGATCCCTTGCCGTCATAACCATGCAGCGTCATGCGACACATCTGGTCCTCCAGCGCACCAAGCCCGCGCAGGTGATGAATGCGCCCCTGCTCGTAAAGCGCCGCCACCGGCTCGGCGCGGAGCCCCTTGCCGCGCCCGGCGCGCAACGCCCGGAACGGCACCAACGGATCAATCTGGCGGATCACGCTCTCGATCAGATCACCGCCCTGATTGACCTCGGCCACCAGCCGCTCGGCCCCGTGCCGGTCCATGGCGGCAATCGCCGCGCGCGCCCAGTCGGTCGGCCCGCCCTTCACCGTCGCGTCCTCCAGCACATAGCCGCGCCAGCCGGTCGCCGGCCCGTCCGAGACCACCCCGGCCACCACGATCCCGCATTCGTCCGAACCAGCCCCGCCGGTCACCGCCGGATCGACCGCGACCACGATCCGCGACAGTTTCGGCGCCGCCTCGACCCGGCAGCCCTCGATCATCGCGGTGGTCCAAAGCGCGCCCTCGACATCATCCAGCAGCAGCCCCTCCAGTTCCTGCCGGCCCAGCCTTGTGCCGGCATAACGCGCCTCGACCTCGGTCAGGAAGCTTTCGGCCAGATAGGCGCGGTTGGCATCGGTCGGCGCATGGGTGGTCACGGTCGAGGCATTGCCCAGAATCCGCTTCAGCACCGCGACATTGCGGGGCGTCGTGGTCACGACCTGCTGCGGATGCTCGCCCAGACGCAGGGCGAATTGCAGCATGTCCCAGCTGTCCTCGGCCTTTTTCCACTTGGCCAGTTCATCGACCCAGGCGGCATCGAATTGCGGGCCGCGCAGCGCCTCGGGCTCATGCCCCGAATAGACCTGCGCGGTGGCGCCATTGGGCCAGACCAGCCTGCGCCGCCCGGCCTCCCATTGCGGACGGCGGTCGGGGGGCGAACAGGCCAGAATGCCCGAATCCCCGAAGACCATCACATCGCGCGCCTGATCGAAGGTCTCGCTGACCAGCGCCACGCGATGCGCGCGCCCCGGCGCCTCGGGCGTGGCGCCCTCGACCTGGGCGCGCACCCATTCGGCCCCGGCGCGGGTCTTGCCGGCGCCGCGCCCGCCCATGATCACCCATGTCTTCCAGTCACCCGCCGGGGGCAACTGATGCGGCAGGGCCCAGAACTCGAACAGCCAGGGCAGGCTTGCCAGCGCATTGTCGCTCAGCGCGCCCAGGAATTCGTCAACCTCCTCCGGCTCGGCGCAGGCAAGCCAGGCGGCGCCCGATTTCATCTCGTGCCGCGGCAAGGTCGAGCGTGCCTGCTCCGACATTCCCGGCTGCGTCCTTGCGAAGCTTGTCAACCTTGTTCCTTTCCTCCAGCACCAGTTGCGCCGCAGCCCGAAGGTCGCGCACCAGCTTGCCGGATTCCTTCAGTTCATCGGTTTCGCCCGCCTGAATCTTCAGGCGCAGCTTGTGCAGATCCCCCGCATAGGACCGGAACAGCCCATCCGCGATCTCGACCACATCCATGTCTTGCGCCATGGCGGCGCCGGGCATGAAAGGTCCTTCCGGCGCCCCGGGCCCCGGATCGAAGTTCATCACCATTCCTGTATCGCCCTGCCCTCGTGTGCCTGTCCGCACGAGCGAGACATGAAAAAAGCGGCCTCAGGTCATCCGACCCGGCCGCTTGCCCACCTCTCCCAGCATGGGTAATTTCTACCTCAGG
The DNA here is from genome assembly GCF_000763905.1 of Paracoccus halophilus. Lineage (GTDB taxonomy): Bacteria > Pseudomonadota > Alphaproteobacteria > Rhodobacterales > Rhodobacteraceae > Paracoccus > Paracoccus halophilus. Next base: position 100,970 of record NZ_JRKN01000009.1, on the reverse strand, counting down.
GCGTTCGCACAGTCAATGCTTAACCACAGGTTGATCCGCGATTCACATATTCTTCATTATTATCAATGAAATACCGCGCGCAACACCGCAGCGCGCGCCCATGCAACAGCTTCCACGCCCGGCCGGATCACGGGCGCCGGGGCGTGGAATCACCCCTTTTTCGCCGCCTCTGCCTTGGCGCGCGCCTCGGCGGCGGCGGCAACGGCGGTGCTGGCCTCATCCTGCATCTTCTGGGCGAAATTGACCATGGTGGCGGCATAGGCCTCGTGCCAGTCGGCCTTTTCCTCGGCGGTCATGGTTTCGGCCTTGCTGCGCATCTCCTCGGCCTTGGCCCTGGTCTGGGCGACCTGCTCGTCCCAGCTTTTCTGCATGCCGTTCCACTGCGCGCGCACATTGTCGCTGGCATCGTCCAGATAGCCCTGGATCTTCTTTTGCAGCTCTTCCTGGCGCGCGGCGGCATCGGCCTGCCAGCGGCGGGCGCTTTCCATCATATCCGCGTTCCGGGCTTCCAGATCCTCCTGCCATTTCTTGACCCGCTCCTCCAGATTGCGGGCACCATCGGCAAGATTGATAAACAGGTCGGAAAGTTTCATCGTTTATTCTCCTTGATCGCGATGCGCCAAAGCGGCGCCGCATCCGGCCGGCGGCCGGCCATCCCGCGAATGGTGCGAAGTGTTGGCGATTCTGTCAAACACGCGCGAAAGGCGACGGCCGCGCCGCCGCCATCATTCGCCCTGAACCGGCGACAATGCCTGACCGCGCTGGCGCTCGATCTCGCGCCAGCGGCGGACGTTCTCGTTATGCTCGTCCAATGTGCGCGCGAAGGCGTGCCCGCCCGAGCCGTCAGCCACGAAAAAGATGTAATCCGTATCCTCGGGATCCATCGCCGCCTCGATCGAGGCGCGGCCGGGATTGGCGATCGGCGTCGGCGGCAGGCCGTCGATCTGATAGGTGTTATAGGGCGTCCGCCGGCGCAGTTCCGAGCCGCGAAGACCGCGATCCAGAACCCCTTCGCCATTGGTGATTCCATAGATCACCGTCGGATCCGTCTCCAGCCGCATGCCCTGCCGCATGCGGTTGACGAAAACGCTGGCCACCACGCGCCGCTCATCGGGAACGGCGGTTTCCTTTTCGATGATCGAGGCCATGATCAGCGCCTCTTCGGGGCTATCATAGGGCAGGCCGGCTTCCCGGTTTTCCCAGGCCTGCGCCAGGATCGCGACCTGGCGGCGGCCCATCTCGGCCAGCAGCCCGGCGCGGTCGGCGCCTCTCTGGACATCATAGGTATCGGGCGCAAGGCTGCCCTCGGGCGGCAGGTCCCCGATCTCTCCGGCCATGAAACCGGCCTGTTTCAGCCCCTCGGACACCTGCCAGCTGGTCACGCCCTCGGCCACGGCGATGCGCAGGCGGGCATCGGGCTTCTGCTCGGCGGCGGCGATCGCCGCGGGAACCTCTTCGGCGCCGGGGACATATTTCGCCTGTTCCGCGAATTCGCCCGTCTCGGCGTCCAGATCGCGCAGCACGACCGAATTTTCGCGCACACCGATGCGGAAGACCACCTCGGTGCCGCAGGTCGAAGGGCCGCCGGCGGTGATCGCGGCGACCACATCCTCCATGCTGGCATTGGGCGGCATCAGGTACGAGCCGAATTTCAGATCACGCGCCTTGCCCGCGTAATCTGCGCCGGCACGAAAGACATAGGCATTGGACACCACGCCCTGTTCCGCCAGTTGCTGGCTGACCGCGTTGAGGCTGGCGCCCGGCGCCACCCGCACGCAGGCGGCGAGGGTGCTGGGGCCGGGCTTGCTGTATTCACGCTTGGCCCATGCGACCGTCGCCGCGACCGCGATCAGGATCACGATCAGCAAGGTCAGGAAATTGGACGCGATGTTGCGCCAGATCATTCCTTGACCCGCCCGATGACCAGACTTGCATTGGTGCCGCCGAAACCGAAGCTGTTCGACAGCACATGATCCACCTTGCGGCGCACCGCCGCATTGGCGGCCAGATCGATCCGGGTCGCGCGCGCGGGCTTGTCCAGGTTGATCGTCGGCGGGCAGATCTGGTCGCGGATCGCCAGGATGCCAAAGATCGCCTCGACCGCGCCCGCCGCGCCCAGCAGATGCCCGATCGAGGATTTGGTCGAGGACATGACGACATTGTCCGCCGCATCGCCCAGCAGCCGCTCGACCGCGCCCAGCTCGATCACATCGGCCATGGTCGAGGTGCCATGCGCATTGATGTAGTCCAGATCCCCGGCCGCGATCCCCGCCCGCTTCAGCGCGTTGGTCATGCTGCGGAAACCGCCATCGCCATCCTCGCTGGGGGCGGTGATGTGATAGGCATCGCCCGACAGGCCATAGCCCAGCACCTCGGCATAGATCTTCGCGCCGCGCGCGCGGGCATGTTCGTATTCCTCCAGCACGACGACGCCGGCCCCCTCGCCCATGACGAAGCCGTCGCGATCCTGGTCCCAGGGACGGCTGGCGGTCCGGGGGTTGTCCTCGTATCTGGTCGACAGCGCCTTGCAGGCGTTGAAGCCGGCGACGCCGATCTCGCAGATCGGGCTTTCCGTGCCGCCTGCGACCATGACATCGGCATCGCCCAGCATGATCAGCCGCGCCGCGTCGCCGATCGCATGCGCCCCGGTCGAGCAGGCGGTGACCACCGCATGGTTCGGCCCCTTGAAGCCGAAGCGGATCGAGACCTGCCCCGAGACCAGATTGATCAGCGCGCCGGGAATGAAAAACGGCGAAACCCGCCTGGTCCCGCGCTCCTTGATCATCACGGCGGTCTCGGCGATCGAGCGCAGCCCGCCGATCCCCGAGCCGATCATGACGCCGGTGCGCTCGCGATCCTCGTCAGTGACCGGCGCCCAGCCGGAATCCCGGACCGCCTGTTCCGCCGCCGCCATGCCGTAAAGGATGAAGTCATCGACCTTGCGGCGGTCCTTGGGCTCCATCCAGTCATCGGGGTTGAACGTGCCGTCGCTGCCGTCGCCAAAGGGAATCTCGCAGGCATATTTCGTCGTCACGTCCGTCGCGTCGAAGCGGGTGATCGGACCGGCGCCGGATTCCCCGGCCAGCAGCCTTTTCCAGGTCTCCTCGACCCCCGAGGCCAGCGGCGTGACCATTCCCAGACCGGTGACGACAACTCTGCGCATGCACGGGCTCCTTAGCAGCGTGTAATCGCACAGGTTCTACACGCCGTCCGAACGGCGCGCAACGCAAAGCCTCCCGGCAGGCGGCGCACCGCGAACACGATAGCCACAGATCGGCGACATTACCGCGACGACAGGAACTTTCCCCTCTGGTGCTCGTTGCACTTGCCGGGAATCGGCCTATTCTGCCGCCGGTCCTGAACCCAGCAGAAAGGACGACCGGATGACCACCCAGACGCAGGCCAGCGCCGAAGCGGCCCTGGAAGAGATCCAGACCGTAACCGCCACAGTCCTGCCCGAGCCGCCCGCGACCGCCCCAAAGCTTGCCGAGGCCGATCCCGCCGTCGCCGGCGAGATCCGCAAGCGCCTTGCCGAGCTCGATATCGGCGATTCCGGCTCGATCGTCCATTTCGGCGCCCGCGCCCAGAACGAGCTGCAGGAAATCAGCCAGGCGATGCTGGCCGATGTCAAGAACAAGGATGTCGGTCCGGCCGGCGAATCGCTGCGCGAGATAGTGACCACCATCCGCGGTTTCTCGGTCAGTGAACTCGACGTGCGCCGCCAGCGCAGCTGGTGGGAACGCCTGCTGGGCCGCGCCGCGCCCTTTGCCAAATTCGTCGCCAACTACGAAGAGGTGCAGTCCCAGATCGACCGGATCAGCGCCGATCTCGACCAGCACCAGCACCGGCTGCTCAAGGATATCAAGTCGCTGGACCTGCTTTACGACCGCACGCTGAATTTCTACGACGAACTGGCGCTCTACATCGCCGCCGGCGAGGAAAAGCTGGCGCAGATCGACGCCACCGAGATTCCCGCGAAAGAGGCCGCCATCGAGGCCGCGGCCGAAAACGACAAGGTCATGGCGGCGCAGGAGCTGCGCGACCTGCGCTCGGCGCGCGACGATCTGGAGCGCCGCGTGCATGACCTGAAACTGACCCGCCAGGTCACCATGCAGTCGCTGCCCTCGATCCGGCTGGTTCAGGAAAACGACAAGTCGCTGGTCACCAAGATCAACTCGACGCTGGTCAACACCGTGCCGCTGTGGGAAACCCAGCTGGCGCAGGCCGTCACCATCCAGCGCAGCGCCGAGGCCGCCCGCGCGGTCAAGGGCGCCAATGACCTGACCAACGACCTCCTGACCGCCAATGCCAGGAACCTGCGTCAGGCGAATGCCCAGATCCGCACCCAAGTCGAGCGCGGCGTCTTCGACATCGAGGCGGTGCGCACCGCCAATGCGGAACTGATCTCGACCATCGAGGACAGCCTGCGCATCGCCGATGAGGGCCGCACCCGCCGCGCCGCCGCCGAAGAGGACCTCAAGACGATGGAAAGCGAATTGCGCAACACCCTCGCCGCGGCCAGCGCCCGATCCACAACCCCCACCCAGACCGCGCCATCGTGACAGCCATGCTTCAAGTCCGCAGGCCGCGCGCCGGCCTGCCCCTTGCCGTGACGCTGGCCGCGGCTCTGGCGGGCTGTGCCGCCGAATTGCCGCCGCCGCCACCGCCGCCCGGGATCGACAGCACGGCCCCGCCGGAAAAGCCCGATCTGCCGCGTGTGGATCAGGCCGCGCTGCGCCGCGAACGCGCGCATGGCGCGCGCGACGCCAATGCCCGCGCCAGGGCCGCGGCGGCCAGCCCTGCCAGCATGAACATGCGCAACTACCTGACCGGCATCGAAGAGGCGCTGATCGCGCGCGGCAAGCTGCGCACCGATCAGGGCAGCGAGATCGCGCTGTCGCCGGAAAAGCTGGCCGATGATTTCATCAGGATCGCGCTTTATGACGAATATGCCCGCGACGGCGGCCGGCTGGTTGCGCGCGACACCCCGGCACCGCTGCGGCGCTGGCAGCGGCCCGTCCAGCTGCGCGTCGAATTCGGCGATTCGGTGGATACCGGCCAGCGCAGCCGCGACAGGGCCGAGATCGGCAGTTTCGCCGCCCGCATCCAGCGCGTCAGCGGCCATCCGGTTTCCCTGACCGGGGCCGAGGGCAATTTCGCCGTGCTGATCGTCAACGAGGACGAGCGCCGCGCCATCGGCCCGCGCCTGAACTCGCTGGTGCCGGGCATCCCCGACTCGGATGTGAACGCGCTCAGCGAACTGGCGCCGCAGAACTACTGCACGGTCTTCGCCTATTCACAGGGGAATTCGGCTGTCTATGTCCAGGCGGTGGCGCTGATCCGGGCCGAATTGCCGCCCCGGCTTCGCCGCTCCTGCATCCATGAGGAACTGGCCCAGGGCATGGGGCTGGCCAATGACAGCCCGATGGCGCGGCCCTCGATCTTCAACGATGACGAGGAATTCGCCTATCTGACCCGCCATGACGAGCTTTTGCTGAAAATCCTCTACGATGCGCGCCTGCAACCCGGCATGACCGAGGCCGAGGCCCGCCCCATCGTGCTGCAGATCGCCCGCGAATTGCTGGCGATCGAGGCATGACGGCCGGCCAGCGCCGCGCCTGACGCAGATTTTACCCGCGGCCCGAATGGCCGATGGATCGCGCCGCCCCCCTGCGCTAACCTGCGGCCCGAACAAGACCATTTTCGCAAGCGAGGCCCTCATGTCCCTGTTCAACATCCTTGGCGGCGAGTTCATCGAGATCATCGAATGGACCGACGACTCGCGCGACACGATGGTCTATCGCTTTCCTACCGTCGGAAATGCGATCAAATACGGCGCCAAGCTGACCGTGCGCGAGGGCCAGGCGGCTGTCTTCATCCACGAGGGCCAGCTGGCCGATGTCTTCGGCCCCGGCCTTTACATGCTGGAAACCAACAACCTGCCGATCCTGACCCGCTTGCAGCATTGGGATCACGGCTTTCGCAGCCCGTTCAAATCGGAAATCTATTACGTCAACACCACCCGCTTCAACGATCTGAAATGGGGCACGCGCAACCCGGTCATCGCGCGCGATCCGGAATTCGGCCCGGTCCGCATCCGCGCCTTCGGCACCTATTCCATGCGCGTGACCGATCCCGGCCGCTTCATCACCGAGATCGTCGGCACCGATGGCGAATTCACCCGCGACGAGATCAGCTTTCAGCTGCGCAATATCATCGTGCAGGAATTCTCGCGGATGATCGCGGGCTCCGGTATCCCGGTTCTGGACATGGCGGCCAATACCGGCGATTTCGGCAAGATGATCGCCCAGGCGATCAGCCCCACAGTTCAGGAATACGGGCTGACCATTCCTGAATTCTATATCGAAAACATTAGCCTGCCGGATGAAGTTGAAAAAATTCTGGACAAGCGCACCTCGATGGGGATCGTCGGCGATCTGAACCGCTTCGGCCAATATGCCGCCTCCGAGGCAATGCTGAACGCCTCGAACCAGCCCGGCGGCGGCATGGGGGCCGGCCTCGGCGCGGGGCTTGGCGCCGGCATGGGCGCGGCCATGGCCGGGATGAACATGGCCGGGGCGCGCGGCCCCTGGGGACCGGTGCCGCAATCGGCGTCGCAACCCGCCCCGCAAAGCCCGCCGCCGCTGCAACCCGAAACCGTCTGGCATATCGCCGTGGACGGTCAGGCGCAGGGCCCCTATGGCCGCGCCAAGCTGGGCCGGCTGGCAAACGAAGGCCAGTTCAGCCGCGACACGCTGGTCTGGACCCCCGGCCAGGACGGCTGGAAACCCGCCGATGAAGTGAACGAGCTGGCGCAGCTCTTCACCATCGCACCGCCGCCACCTCCGCCGCCGCTGCCCAGGCAGGACGGCTGAACGGGGCGGGAATGCCGACGCCCCCGTCAGAATACCGCTATCCCTGCGAGAATTGCGGCGCCAGCCTTGAATTCTCGCCGGGGCAGCAAAGCCTCGTCTGCCCCTATTGCGGACACAAGCAGGAGATCGGCCCCGGCCCGAGCCGCGCACCCGGCCGCCAGCCAAGACAGGGACCATGGGGCGAAAGCGCCATCCTGCTCGACCCCTCGACCGGCCGCGCGCTGCAATGGGATGCCGGGCACAAGGCGCCGCAGCTTGGCGAAGTGCCGCTGGCGCAGGGCCTGTCGCTCGACCGCGACAGCGACCTGACGGAAAGCCATCGCACGCTCTCCTGCCCCAATTGCGGCGCCCGGATCGAGATCACCAGCGAACGCCACGCCACGACCTGCCCCTTCTGCGCGACGCCGGTCGTCACCGATACGGGCACGAGCCGCTTTCTCAAGCCGCAGGGCGTGCTGCCCTTTGTGATCACCGAGGCGCAGGCGAAAGCCGCGCTCGAGGACTGGCTCAGGGGTCTCTGGTTCGCGCCCTCGGGCCTCACGGCCTATGCCCGCCGCGGCAAGAAGATGAACGGCATCTATTCGCCCTTCTGGACCTTCGACGCAGATACCGCCTCGCGCTACAGCGGCGCGCGCGGCGACTGGTACTACGAAACCGTCCATGTCACGCGCGAAATCAACGGCCGCAAGCAGCGCGTGGCGCAGCAGGTCCGCCGCACCCGCTGGAGCCCGGTCTCGGGCCGGGTCGCGCGGGATTTCGACGATGTGCTGGTGCTTGCCACCAGTTCCCTGCCGCGCCGCATCACCGATGCGCTGACGCCATGGGACCTGTCGCATCTGATGCCCTATCGCCCCGATTACCTCGCCGGCTTCCTGGCCGAGGGCTATACCGTGCCGCTTGCCGCGGGCCACGAGATCGCGCGCCAGGAGATGGCCGGCGTCATCGCCATGGATGTGCGCCGCGATATCGGCGGCGATGAACAGCGCATCAATGCCGTCCAGACCGATTACCGGGACGAGACGTTCAAACATATCCTGCTGCCGGTCTGGACCGCCGCCTATCGCTACAACCGCAAAAGCTACCGCTTCGTGGTCAACGGCCAGTCGGGGCGCGTGCAGGGCGAACGGCCCTGGTCGGTCTGGAAGATCGCGCTGGCGGTGCTGCTGGCGCTTGTCCTGCTGGCGGGGCTGCTGGCGCTGAACGAAAAGAGCGGCTTCCTGCGCATCGGCCGGGCGGGTGACGCGGCGACACAGGTCACCGCCGGCCTCCCGATGAAATCCCTTCCCCCGCACGGAAGTTACCGCTATCAGAGAACCTTGTCCGACACCGCGGCCATCGCGGGGCCGGCCCGGAGGGAGGAGGCGACATGATCCTTTGCGCAGGCGAATCGCTGATCGACATGGTGCCCGAAGGCGCCAGCTACCGCCCGATGCCGGGCGGCGCGGTCTACAACACCGCCATCGCATTGGGACGGATGGGCGCGCCCAGCGGCTATCTCTGGCCGATCTCGCGCGATGGCTTCGGCGAAATGCTGCTGCCGCCGCTGACCGGGGCAGGCGTCGATATCTCGCTCTGTCCGCGCAGCGACCGGCTGACCACGCTGGCCTTCGTGACGCTGACCGGCGGCGAGGCCCGCTATGCCTTTTACGACGAAGGCTCGGCCGGCCGCATGCTGCGCCCCGAGGATCTGCCCGAAATCCCGGAAACCGTGACGGCCCTTTTCATCGGCGGCATCAGCCTGGTCCCCGATCCCTGCGGCGCCGCGATCGAGGCGCTGGTCGCGCGCTGCCGCCCCCGTATGCCGGTCATGATCGACCCCAATATCCGGCCCTTCTTCATCGCCGATGAAGCCGCCTATCGCGCCCGGCTCGAACGCCTGCTCGGCATGGCCGATCTGGTCAAGCTCTCCGGCGACGACCTCGAATGGCTGGCCCCGGGCGCAAGCACGGACGAAGCCGCCGCCGCCATCCTCGGCAAGGGACCGCGGGTGATCTTCCAGACCGGCGGCGCCCGGGGGGCGCGCGCGCATTGGTCGGGCGAAACCCTGGCCGCCAGCGCCGTCAGCGTCAAGGTGGCCGACACCATCGGCGCGGGCGATACCTTCAATGCCGGCGTGCTGGCCGCGCTGGCGCGACAGGGCGCCCTGACACGCGCCGGGATCGGCCAGCTGACAGCCGGGACGATCCTCGACGCCCTGACGCTGGGCACCCGCGCGGCGGCGATCACCGTCTCGCGCCCCGGCGCCGACCCGCCCTGGGCGCATGAACTGACGGCGCTCCCGGCCTGAGCGTCACGCAGCGGCCGCGCCGGACCGGGGCGCCGCCGCGGCTTTCTTCTTCAGATAAATATCCATGCGGCGGCCGTCACCGGCGCCGCCGTCACAGCCCCTCGAACCGGCTTTTCTGCCGCTCGGTCCAGCGCAGCCGCATATGCACCCCGTCCTCGGCGATCTCTTCGCCAAGGACGACACCCTCGCCATGCAGCCAGGCGCGGCGCCGGCCATCGGCATGGGGCAGGACCAGTTCGGCCTCGCTGCGGGGCTCTTCCAGGGCCGCGGCCAGATGCGCTTCGATCGCGGCCAGCAGATCCTCCAGCCCCTCGCCCGACAGCGCCGAGATCGCCTGAACGCCCTCGGTCCGGGCATCGGCGCGCCGCAGCGCGGCGCGGGTTTCGGGCGAGAGCGCGTCGATCTTGTTCCAGACCTCGATCAGCGGCACGTCGTCATCGACGCCCAGACTGTCCAGGATCTCGCCGACATCGCCGGCCTGTTCCTCGGTCTCGGGATGGGAAATATCGCGCACATGCAGGATCAGATCGGCCGCCAGAACCTCTTCCAGCGTGGCGCGGAAGGCGGCGACCAGCTCATGCGGCAGATCGCTGATGAAGCCCACCGTGTCCGACAGGATCGCCCGCCGCCCGCCGGGCAGGGTCAATTGCCGCATGGTCGGGTCCAGCGTCGCGAAAAGCTGGTCCTTCGCCATCACCTCGGCCCCGGTCAGGCGGTTGAACAGCGTCGATTTGCCGGCATTGGTATAGCCCACCAGCGCGACGATCGGATAGGGCACCTTGGCGCGCGCCTTGCGATGCAGCTCGCGCGTCCTGACCACGCGCTCCAGCTGCCGGCGCAGGCGCACCATCTGGTCGTCGATTGCGCGGCGGTCGGCCTCGATCTGGGTTTCGCCGGGACCGCCGACAAAGCCCAGCCCGCCGCGCTGGCGCTCCAGATGGGTCCAGGCGCGGACCAGCCGCGTGCGCTGATAGGCCAGCGCCGCCAGTTCCACCTGCAACACCCCCTCGCGGGTCTGGGCGCGGTCGGCGAAGATCTCGAGGATCAGCCCGGTCCGGTCCAGGATCTTGACGCCCCAGTCCTGTTCCAGATTGCGCTGCTGGACCGGCGTCACCGGCCCGTCGATCAGCACCAGTTCGGCCCCCTCGCCCCCGGCGGCAGCCTTGATGTTGCGGCCCACCTCCTCGCGCTTGCCCTTGGAAAACAGCATCCCCGGATCGGGCTTGCGCAGCCGCGCGACCTCGGCGCCGGTGACCTCGATCGCGGGCAGCGCATGAGCGAGCGCCACCGCCTCTTCCAGCGCCAGATCGGGCGCGCGGCGGGTGCGCTCATTGCCCAGATCGGGATGGATCACATAGGCGCGGGTCGGACGTTCGCGGGTTTCAAAGGCTTCCGCCAATCAGTCCTCGCCGTCGTAAAGGCTGATCGGCTGGCCCGGCATGATGGTCGAGATGGCATGTTTGTAGACCAGCTGCGATTGCCCGTCGCGGCGCAACAGCACACAGAAATTGTCGAACCAGGTGATGACGCCCTGCAGCTTGACGCCATTGATAAGGAAGATCGTGACCGGAACCTTGCCCTTGCGAACATGGTTGAGAAAAGCGTCCTGCAGGTTCTGTTTGTCGCCGGCCATAGGTGGCACCTTGTCCTTATCGCTGTTTTTCAAGACTTAGGCGAGCCCGCAGCGGCTTGCAAGCATGTCATCGGCAACGGCCTAGCGGCGCCAGTATTCCGGCGAGAACAGCGCCAGAATCGCAAGCGTCTCGACCCGTCCGACGATCATCGCGCCGGCCAGAATGGCCTTGGTGGCCGCCGGCAGACCGGCCCAGCCCTCCCACGGGGCGCCGGCCATGCCGGCCGAACCCTGAAAGGTCGGCGTAAGCGGAATCGCGCCGGCAAGCGGCCCGGTATTGGTCAGCGCGGCGATGGACAGGATCGTGGCGCTGTCGAACTCGATCTCCTGGATCGAGATCAGCATCACCACCACCGCGATGGAACTGGCAAACAGCATGAAGAAGATAAAGGCCAGATAGGCCCCCTCGCGGCGCAGCCGCCGCGCCATCATCCCGCCGCCGGCAATCGAATCGGGATGCACGATCTTTTCCATCTCGCGTTCGCCGTGACGTGCCAGCGCATAGACGCGCAGCAGCTTGACCCCGCCCGCCGTGGTCGCGACACCGCCGCCCATCATCGCCAGCCCCGCCAGCATCAACCCCGGAGAGCTGAGCCCGGACCAGTTCCGCGCACCCTGCCACTCGACCGAGTTCCAGCCGGTCGTGGTCAGATAGCTCAGCGCGCTGAAAATGCCGCCCCAGGCCGCCGATGCCGCGCTGTCCAATGTCTCTAGCACCCCCGCCGCGCCGGTGGGCGACACGTCGATGGCGCCGACGAAATGGCGCGCGAACAGCGCCAGCGAAACCAGCAGGACGACCCCGGCGGCCATCCGCAATTCGGGGTCCTCGATCCAGCCGCCGCCGGTGCTCAGCTCGTTTCCGCCGGGCCAGAAACGCCGCGACAGGGCGGGGATCAGGAACAGGAATATCACCACCTCGCCCAGGATGCCGCTGGACTGCCCGGCCGGGCCGGTGACCGGGCTGATGCCACTGGTCGAAAGGGTGCCCATGGCGCGGGTCAGGGCGATCAGCCCGGGCTCGCCGATCATCAGCAGCAACACCCACATCAGCAGGGTCAGCCCGCCATAAAGCGGCAACACCAGCTGCCCCGCACGCATCATGCGAAAGACCGGCCCGACCAGCCCGCTGCGATGCGTGGGCGCCACCACATAGCCGGGCAGAAAGGCCGCCTCGGCCGATTGCGGCAGGCGCTGGAACCGTTCGCTGCGCCCATAGGGCGAGGACAGGATCTCGAACCCGCCGACCCTCAGCGGCGCCAGCAGCGCCACCGCCGCGGTCAGCATGAACAGCCCGCCCAGCCAGCCCACGGTCGCACGCCACAGATGCAGGGGCGCCGCCAGCAGATCCGCCGAATAGAGCGAGGCGCCGGTGGTCGTCAGGCTGGACACCATTTCCCACCAGGCGTTCAGATAGCCGGTATCGGGCAGCGACATGGCAAAGGGCACCGCCAGCATCGCCGGCAACAGCGCCATGGTGCCCAGCATGGTCAGCAGGGCGCTGCGCGCGCGCGGCCCCTCGGGGCGGCCGGCGGTGGCAAGCCCCAGGATCGCGCTCAGCAGCAGGAAAAGGCCGGACGAGCTGACGAATATCGTGCCGACCTTGTGCTGATCCAGCGCATGCGCATAAAGCCCCGGCACCAGCATCGCCAGCGAGCCGATCCCGGCCAGGATGACGATCAGCGGCAGGCGCAGAAGAATGCCCATCGCGCGCCTCAGAAAAAGTCGATCGAGACCTGCAGCAGGCGCTCGACCTCGGGGATATCGGATGCCAGCGAGAAGATCACCACGATATCGCCCTCTTCGACACGCAGATCGCCCACCGGCTTGATGACCCTGCCGCCCTTCTGGACGGCGCCGATCAGCGCGCCCTCGGGGAATTCGATGTCGCGCACCGGCCGGCCCGCGATCGGCGAGGTAGAGAGCACCTGCGCCTCGATCACCTCGGCCTCGGCATCGCCGATGGAATAGATGTCGCGCACCCGCCCGTGCCGGATATGGCGCAGGATGGTCGAAACCGTGCTGGCGCGCGGGTTGATGAAGGCGTCGATATCCAAAGGCTCCATCATCGGCATCAGCGTCGGGTCGTTGACCAGCGAAATCGCCAGCTTGGCGCCAGCCTGCTTGGCGCGCACCGCGGCCAGGATATTGGTCTTGTCGTCATCGGTGATCGCCAGAACCGCATCCGCGCGCGGCACGGCGGCCTCTTCCAGCAGTTCCGCGGACAGCCCGTCGCCGTTCAGCACGATGGTCCGGTTCAGCGTGTCGGCCGCGTCCTCGGCCCGGCCGCGATTGCGCTCGATCAGCTTGACGCGGATCCGCTCGGGCCGCGATTCCAGCGTCTGGGCCACCGCCAGGCCGACATTGCCGGCGCCGATGATGACCACGCTTTCCTGCTTGGCCATCGGCTTGCCAAAGATTTCCAGCGTTCGCGGCACGTCCTCGGCCAGGGTAAAGACATAGACCTGATCGCCCTCGAACAGCTGGTCATTGGGCTCGGGGGCGAACAGCTTGCCCTGCCGCCGCACCCCGGCCACGGTCGCCGACAGGCTTGAAAACATGTCGTTGAGCTGGCGCAGCGGCGTGTTCAGCACCGGGCTGTCGGGTTCCAGCGCGATGCCCAGCAGATGCAAGCGCCCGTCAAGAAAGGTTTCGGCGTCAAAGGTCGAGGGCGCCGACAGCCGTTGCAGCGCCGCCCGCGCCACCTCGCGCTCGGGGCTGATGACCACGTCGATGGGCAGGTGATCGGTGCGGTAGAGATCCGAATAGATCGCGTCCAGATAGGCCGAGCTGCGCAGCCGCGCGATCTTGCGCGGCACCTGGAACACCGAATGCGCGACCTGGCAGGTGACCATGTTCACCTCGTCGGAATGGGTGGCGGCGATCAGCAGATCGGCGTCGCGCGCCCCGGCGCGGTCCAGCACGTCGGGATGGCTGGCGAAACCCGTCACCCCCTGCACGTCCAGCGCATCGGTCGCCCGGCGAATCAGTTCGGCATTGGTGTCGATGATGGTGACATCGTTCCGCTCGCCCGCGAGGTGGCGCGCGATATGCCAGCCGACCTGCCCCGCTCCGCAGATAATGATCTTCATCCTGATCCCGGTTTCTGCCCTTCGTGAACCGCGATCCTAACCCGTGGGCGCGGCGCCGGATAGAGGCCGCCGGCGGCAGGGCCGGAAAAAGCCGCGATGCGGTGCGCCCGGCCCGGCCTATTTCGCCGCCACCTCGTCATCGACGCGCACGCCGCCGACCACGCCCAGCGATTTCAGTTTGCGATGCAGGGCCGAGCGCTCCATGCTGACGAATTGCGCGGTGCGGCTGATATTGCCGCCGAAACGGTTGATCTGGGCCAGCAGGTATTCGCGCTCGAACAGCTCGCGCGCCTCGCGCAGGGCAAGGCTGGTGATCTGCGGCCCCAATGCCAGCGCCTCTCCGGCGCCCGCGCCGCCGTTCCGCGTCTCGAGTTCCGAGGGCTGGATCGGGCCGGTGCCGTCGCCCAGGATCAGCACCCGCTCGATCACGTTGCGCAGCTGGCGGATATTGCCGGGCCAGTTCATCGCCTGCAGCGCGGCGCTGGTTTCCTCGGGCAGTTCGCGCAGCGGCAGGCCCTGCGTGGCGTGGAACTGCTCGATGAAATATTCGGCCAGCATCGGAATATCCTCGCGCCGTTCGGCCAGCGACGGCACCGCGACCGGCACCACGTTCAGCCGGTCGTAGAGTTCCTGCCGGAACCGGCCGGCGGCGATTTCCGCCGCCAGATCGCGATTGGTCGAGGAAATCACCCGCAGATCGACCCGCACCTTGTCCGAGCCGCCGGCGCGCTGGAATTGCTGTTCGGTCAGCACGCGCAGGATTTTCGGCTGCGTGCCCAGCGGCATGTCGGCGACCTCGTCGAAATAGATCACGCCGCCATGGGCCTGTTCCAGCAGGCCCGGCTCGATGCCGCGCTCGGCGCTTTCGCGGCCGAACAGGACCTCTTCCATATGCTCGGGCTCGATGGTGGCGCAGGACACGGTGACAAAGGGCGCGCGCGCGCGCGGGCTTTGCGCATGGATGTAGCGCGCGGCGATTTCCTTGCCCGCGCCCGGCTCGCCGGTCAGCATCACCCGGCCGTTCGATTTCGCCACCTTGTCGAGCTGGTCGCGCAGCCGCCGATAGGGCGGGGAATTGCCCAGCATCTCGGCCGCGCGGGCCTCGCCGCGTTTCAGCGTCGCGTTCTCGTGGCGCAGCCGCGAGGTCTCCATGGCGCGGCGGATGACCACCAGAAGCTGGTCGATATTGAACGGCTTCTCGATGAAGTCATAGGCGCCCTGCTTGATCGCCGCGACCGCGATCTCGATATTGCCATGCCCCGAGATGATGACCACCGGCACGTCGGGATTGTTGCGCTTGACCTGCTTGAGAATGTCGATCCCGTCCATCTTGCTGTCCTTCAGCCAGATATCCAGGATCATCAGCGCAGGTTCCTCGGCGTTCAGCTCTGTCATCGCCTGGTCGGAATTGGCCGCCAGGCGGGTCGCGTAGCCTTCGTCGCGCAGGATGTCCGAGATCAGTTCGCGGATGTCCCGTTCGTCGTCCACAATAAGAATATCGCTCATTTCACTGCTTCCTGCTCGTTTTTCTGGCGGCGGGCCGAAAGGCGCACCGGCTGGCGCTCGCGCGGCAGCCGGATCTCGGCCATGGCGCCGCGATCTCCGGGGGCGTCGGTCAGAGACAGGCTGCCGCCATGCTCCTCGACGATCTTCTTGACGATCGGCAGGCCAAGGCCGGTGCCGCCGGGCTTCATCGTCACATAGGGCTCAAACAGACGGGTCCGGTCGTCGGGCAGGCCGGGGCCGTTGTCGATGATCCGGATGGTGACCGAATCGGGGGCCGAGCGCATCTCGACCCGGACCTTGGGCACCCATCCATCGGGTGGGTTTTCGCGCAGATCGTCGATGGCCTCTCCGGCGTTCTTCAAGAGATTGGTGAACACCTGATGCAGCATGCCCGGATCGGCATCCACCACCACCGGCTGGTCGGGGATGTCGGATTCCAGCGCGCCGCGCAACGCGTCGCGCTGCAGCAGTTCGGCATCGCGCAGCAGCCGGGCGATATCGGTTTCCTTGCGGTCCGGCTCGGGCATCCGGGCAAAGCGCGAGAACTCGTCCACGATCCGGCGCAGATCGTTGGTCTGGCGGATGATGACCTCGGTATATTGCTCGAGCGTGTCGCGATCGGCGCCGGCGATCGGGCCGAATTTGCGCCGGATCCGCTCGGCCGACAGCTGGATTGGCGTCAGCGGGTTCTTGATCTCATGCGCGACGCGGCGCGCGACATCGCCCCAGGCCGCCATGCGCTGCGCCGAGACCAGATCGGTCACGTCGTCCAGCGCCACCACATAGCCCTCGAGCCCGCCGGCCGCGCCGCGCCGGATCGCCATGCGCACCAGCAGGCTTTCCACCCGCCCCTCGCGGGTCAGGCGGATCTCGTCCTGCACCCATTCGTTGACCGACTGGTGCAGCCGCTCGAAAAGCGGCCCGAATTCCGGCACCGCCTCGGACAGCAGCCGGTCGTGGTCGCGCCCCGGGTCCAGCCCCAGAAGCCGCGTGGCCGAGCGGTTCAGAAAGTCGATCTCGCCCGCCGCGTCCAGACCGATCACCCCCGCCGTGACCGAGGTCAGCACGGAATCGAACAGCCGCCGCTGGTCATCGGCGGCGCGATAGCTTTCGACCAGTTCCTGGCGCTGCTGCTTCAGCTGCCGCATCATGCGGTTGAAGCTCTGGCCCAGCGTCTGGATCTCGTCGCCGGTATCGGGCTCGGGGATCTGCAGGTCCAGATTGCCCTCGCCCACCTGTTCCGAGGCCTCGGCCAGCCGCCCGATCGGGCGCGACAGGCGATCCGCGAACCACAGGCCCAGCCACATCGCCGCCGCCACCAGCAGCAGGGCAAAGCCCAGATAAAGCAGCGAAAACTCCAGAAGGACGCGGCCGCGCTCCTGCTCCAGGCGCTGATATTCGCCGACCGTCGCGCGGGTGTCGTCCAGAAGCCCCAGCAGGCTGCCATCGACATCGCGGGTGACGTAAAGATAGCGGTCGGTCAGCGGCGGCAGCGGCACCAGGGCGCGGAATTCATTGTTCTGCCAGTCCTCGATCAGGACCAGCCCCTGCGCGCTGGCGGCGTCGAACTGCCGGTCGGTCGGTTCCTCGTACCAGAACTGATAGCTGCGTTCGCCGCGGGCGCGGATCTCGCCGCGGCCGTCGATCACATAGGCCTCGCGCAGGCCGCGCTGGATCAGGGCCTGACCCTGCCCCAGAAGCTGCCGCAACTCGCCATCGACCAGCATCGGGTTCTGCCGCGCCGCCTGTTTCAAGGCGCCGGCCAGCAGCTGCGCGTCCTTGGTCAGGTCGCGCCGGTGTTCCTCCTGATAGGCCTCGGCCGCGGCAAGCGAGCTTGAGACCACCTGCTGCACCCGGTCCGAGAACCAGCCCTCCAGCCCGATATTCACCGTCAGGCCGGCAAACAGCGCGACCAGCACCGTCGGCACCAGCGCGATGGTGGCGAATACCCCGACCAGACGCATATGCAGCCGCGAGCCGGCGGCCGAGTTGCGCCGCGCGGCGACGATCCGCGCCATCCGCGTCACCACCAGCCCGATCAGCACGATCAGGTAGATCAGGTCGGCCAGCAGGACCAGCCGCAGCGCGGCACCGCCGCCGCCCGCATCGGCGGGCGGACCCATGACGGTAAAGGTCAGCGCCGCCAGCAGCGGCCCCAACAGCACCAGGATCAGCGTCATGGCATTGTGATACCACCGCTTGCGCCGCAGCAGCGCGACCCGTTCCCATGTTCTTCTGGACAGCGTTTCCGCCAATTCGCCCGACCTCACGCCATTGCCGCTGTCTCGCGGCATTATGTGGCGGCTGCGTGACTCTCGCGCGGCCACCTGTGGCGGTTTTACATCAGTTTGCGGCGCCTTGTCACTTCGATATTCAGATCCGTCAGTTTCTTGCGCAGCGTATTGCGATTGATGCCCAGCAGATCGGCGCAGCGAAGCTGGTTTCCGCCGGTTGCGTCCAGCGCGATTTCCAGCAGCGGCTTTTCGATTTCGCGCAGGATGCGGTCATAGAGGCCCGGCGGCGGCAGCTGATCGCCATGCAGGTCGAAATAGCGTTGCAAATGCATCTCAACCGATTGTGCCAGCCGCATATTCGCGGTCTCGCCCGGCGGCAGGCCCGCCATCGCCGCCGCAACCGGCTGCGGGGTCGCGCCGCCGGTTTTCGCGGCGCCGGCATGGCGGGCCGGCCCCGCCCCCGGCGTCGCGGGAACAAGCCGGGCATCGGGCAGGACGGCCAGCAGTTCGGCGCCGGTGATTTCCTCGCCGGCCGAGGTCAGGGCAAGCCTGCGCATGGTGTTTTCCAGCTCGCGCACATTGCCGGGAAAGGGATAGGCGCGAATCAGTGCCGCGGCCTCGTCCGAGAGCCGGCGCGAGGGCAGGCCATGCATCGCCGCGCGGGCCAGCAGATGCCGCGCGAGGGGCAGGATGTCATCGACCCGGGCGCGCAGCGGCGGCACGGTGATCGTGGCGCCGGCCAGCCGGTAATACAGATCGGCCCGCAGCCGCCCGGCCGCCAGATCGCCCGCCGGGTCGGGTCCGGTGGTCGAGACGATGCGCGGCATCTGGCTGCGAAGCGGCCCGCTTTCCCAGGCCTCGATCATGCCGATCAGCCGCGCCTGCGCGGCCATGTCGAAGCCGGGCGGATCCTCGATCAGCAGCGTGCCGCCTCGGGCACGTTCGCCCGCGCGCTGCACCGCCTCCTCGGAGAGGTCGGCCGAGGTCAGCGTGATGAACCCGGCCTCGCGCCGGTCCGAGAGATCGTGAAACGAGCGCGCGACCACGGTCTTGCCCACCCCGGCCTCGCCCGCGATCAGCACCGGCAGGTCGGCATTGAGCATCCGCGCCACCATGCGAAACAGGCCCTGCATGGCCGGCGCGTGGCCGATCAGCGGCAGCGCCGGATCGGCGCCCTCGGTGGCGGGCGCATCCCCGGCCGCCACGCCGGAGGAGGCGGGCGCGATATCGCCGCGGCGCAGGCGGCGCGACAGCGCCTGTCCGGCCCGCGTCATCAGGTCCGGCAGGTCAAAGGGCTTGGGCAGATAGTCGAAAGCCTCGGCCTCGGTGGCGCGGATCGCGGTGACGATCGTGTTCTGGGCCGAGATCACGATCACCGGCAGATCGGGCCGCGCCTTGCGGATCGCCGGGATCAGGTCCAGCCCGTTGCCATCGGGCATCATCACATCGGTGATCACCAGATCCCCCCGCCCCTCCTCGACCCAACGCAGCAGCTGCGCCAGCGCGCCGGTGGCATGGACCCGGCAGCCGGCACGGGTCAGTGCCTGCGTCAGCACCGTGCGGATGGTGCGGTCGTCATCGGCGATCAATACGGTGCCGTCCATGATGAAACCTCAGGCTTTGGGCAGGGAAATGCGGAAAACGGTGCGGCCGGGGCGTGTCTCCAGCGCGATCCAGGCGCCGTGATCGGTGACGATCTTAGAGACCAGCGCCAGGCCCAGCCCGGTGCCGTTCTCGCGCCCCGAGACAAAGGGCTCGAATACCTGCTCGACGATCGGGCCGGGGATGCCGGGGCCGTCATCCTCGATCTCGACCTGCAGGGGCAGGCTGCGGCCCTGCGGCTCGGCCGGGCTCGGCGCAAGGCGCAGGGCGCCGTCATAGCAGGTGCGGATACGGATCGTGCCGGGCTCGTCCCCGGCGCGGCGGATCGCCTCGGCGGCGTTCTTGACCAGGTTCAGAAACACCTGCACCATCTGGTCGGCATCGATCAGCGCCGGCGGCAGCGAGGGGTCGTAATCGGGCACGATCCGCACCCCCTCGCCAAAGCCCAGCAGCGCCGAGCGGCGCACCCGTTCCAGCACGTCATGCAGATTGAACGGCGCGAGCCGCGGCGCCGAACTGTCGCCGAACCGTTCGACCTGATCCAGCAAGTCGACGATGCGCCGCGATTCCGCGACGATCAGATCGGCAAGGTCGCGATCCTCGGGGCGCAGGTTCATGCCGATCAGCTGCGCCGCGCCGCGGATGCCGGCCAGCGGGTTCCTGATCTCATGCGCCAGCATCTCGGACATGCCGATGGCCGAGCGCGCGGCCGAGCGCGCCGCCTGCCCCTGCCCCAGCCAGCCGCCGCCCCCGTCCGGCGCGATCATCAGCACGGTGCCGCCCGCGGGGCTGGGGGCGGGGCCGGCATGGACGGTGGCAATGCGGTCGGAATGGCCGCCCGAACGGTCGCCGATCTCGAAGCGGATGCCGGCGCGGTGCAGCGCATCATGGCCGCTCGCCACGCGCTCGACGAGCGTGGCGAGCGGCGGCACCACCCGCAGCCGCTTGAGCATATCCGCCCCCTCGATCGCCAGGCCAAGGGAGGAGCGGCACGAGATGTTCAGAAAGGCTTCCGCCAGATCGTTCATCGCCGCGATCCGCCCCTGCGCGTCCAGGATGATCGCGGGCAGGGGCAGGGCCGACCAGTTCGGCCCGACGGTCGCGGCGACAAAGGGCGGGACGACAAGGGGCGGGGCGGCCGCGCGGCCGCCGGTTCCGCGCCCGGGGCGGGATCGCGCCGTCATGCCCCCGCCGCGGCGCAGCCGGCATCGCTGAATCCCGCGCGGATCGCGGCCAGCGCCGCCTCGGGGGTGGCGGCGCGCATCAGCTCGGCGCGATTCGGGGCGCCATTCGCCTGGGCATACCAGCCCAGATGCTTGCGCGCGACGCGCAGCCCCAGCTCGCGCCCGTAAAGCGACAGGATATCGGCATAATGCTCGGCCACCGCCTCGGCCAGGGCGGCGCCTTGCGGGATGACCGGCGCCGGCAAGTTCCACAGCGCATGCGCGATCTGCGCCAGCCGCCAGGGCGCGCCCTGCGCGCCGCGCCCGACCATGACCGCCTCGGCGCCCGACTGCTCCAGCGCCGCGCGCGCCGAGCCGGCATCGACGACATCGCCATTGGCGACCAGCGGCGGCCGGCCCGGCAGGTTCGCGACCGCGCGGATGGCGCGCCAGTCGGCCTGCCCGGTATAGAACTGCGCGCGCGTGCGGCCATGCACGGTCAGCATCCGCACCCCGGCCGCCGCCGCGCGGCGCGCCAGTTCCGGGGCGTTCAGGCAATCGTGATCCCAGCCCAGCCGCATCTTCAGCGTCACCGGCAGGTCGGGCACGGCAGCCACCACCGCATCGACCAGCCCCAGGGCATGATCCAGATCGCGCATCAGGGCCGCGCCCGAGAGCCCCCCGGTCACCTTGCGGGCCGGGCAGCCCATGTTGATATCGACGATGCGCGCGCCCATGCCGGCGACGATCCGCGCGGTTTCGGCCATCGCGCCCGCCTCGCGACCGGCGATCTGCACGCTGACCGGCAGCGCGCCCTCGGTCAGCGCCCTGGCCCGCACCCCGGCCCGGGTCGAGGGGCGCGGCGTCACCATCTCGGTCGAGGCGACCATCTCGCTGACCATCAGCCCGGCGCCGCCACGGCGCGCCACCGCGCGGCGAAAGGGCAGATCGGTGATCCCGGCCATCGGCGCCAGAAAGACCGGCGGGCCAAGCCGGATCGTGCCAAGGGTGATCGGTTCGGGCAATCTCATGTGGGGATTCGTAAGTCTGCTGTGTGAAACGGGAAAGAATACGGCACAGGCCCGGTGAATTTCCGGTCTGCCCGCGCCGAGGATTGCCGTTATTTTGCGCAGAATGCCAAGATTTCAGGCAAGGTTCAACCTGCCGGATGTCGCAGAGTTCCCTTGCCGGCGTCGCAGCCCCTCTGGCCCGGGATCGCGACTGCGGCTAACCTGCAGGCGCCACTGATTTGCAGGAGCCGGCCCATGTTTCTTTCGGTCTTCGACATCTTCAAGATCGGGGTCGGCCCTTCGTCCTCGCATACCATGGGGCCGATGGTGGCGGGCGGGCGCTTTCTGGACCTGCTGCGCGGCCAGCCCTTTCGCCCGCACGGGCTGCGCGCCAGCCTGCATGGCAGCCTGGCCTTCACCGGCACGGGACACGCCACCGACCGCGCCACCATCCTCGGCCTCGCCGGGTTCCTGCCGGAAACCATGGATGCCGAGGCTGCCGAGGCCGCGCTGGCGGCCAATCGCGAGACGAAAACCCTGTCGCCCCGCGATCTGGGCGAGCTGTCCTTTGATCCCGCGCGCGACCTGATCTTCGACTTCGACCGCGCCCTGCCCGGTCATGCCAATGGCATGATCCTGATGGCGACCGACGCGCAGGGCGACGTGATCTCGCAGGAAACCTATTACTCGATCGGCGGCGGCTTCGTGCTGACCGAGGCGGAGCTGGCCGCGCGCGGCGACGACACGCGCAGCGATGCCTCGCCCAAAGTGCCCTATGCCTTTGCCAGCGCCGCCGAGATGCTGGACATGGCCGCGAAATCGGGCAAATCCATCGCCGCCATGAAGCGCGAGAACGAGCGCGTCTTTCGCAACGATGCCGAGATCACCGCCGGCATCCATCGCATCTGGGGCGTGATGCGCGACTGCATGGATCGCGGGCTGGCGACGCGCGGCATCCTGCCCGGCGGCTTGTCGATCCGCCGCCGCGCGCCCGGCATCCTTGACGCGCTGAAGGCCGAGGCGGGGATGAACCTGACCGCGCCCCATGTCATCAACGACTGGATGTCGATGTATGCCATGGCCGTGAACGAGGAAAACGCCGCCGGCGGGCAGGTCGTGACCGCCCCCACCAATGGCGCGGCGGGCGTGGTGCCGGCGGTGATCCGCTACTGGCTGGATCATGTGCCCGGCGCCTCCGAGCGGCAGCTGGACGAATTCCTGCTGACGGCGGCGGCGATCGGCGGGCTGATCAAGCACAATGCCAGCATCTCGGGCGCGGAATGCGGCTGCCAGGCCGAGGTGGGCAGCGCCTCTGCCATGGCGGCGGCCGGGCTTTGCGCGACCCTGGGCGGCAGCCCGGCGCAGGTCGAGAACGCCGCCGAAATCGCGCTGGAGCATCATCTGGGCATGACCTGCGACCCGGTGCGCGGGCTGGTGCAGGTCCCCTGTATCGAGCGCAACGGCCTCGGTGCGATCAAGGCGGTGTCCGCCGCCAGCCTGGCGCTGCGCGGCGACGGCCAGCATTTCGTGCCGCTTGACGCCGCCATCGAGACGATGCGCCAGACCGGTCAGGACATGAGCGAGAAGTACAAGGAAACCTCGCTGGGCGGTCTGGCCGTCAACGTGCCCAACTGCTGAAAACCGTGCGATTATTCGCGCAGTCCGCAGGTTTTGAACTGTCCGGTGTTTGTCTTTGCTTGCTCAAACCATGGCCTTCCTGTAGCGAATGGCCACAATAAGCCCAAGGAACCGGGACAGAGCAGATGAAATTCAGTTCGGCTTTCGCCGCGCTTTCGATGACTGTGGCCCTTGCCGCTTGCGGTGAGTTGCCGTTCCAGCAAGCCTCCGACCCCGCAGCCCAGGGCCATGTCGGCCCGCCCGGCGTCTCGCCGCTGGAACAGCCGATCGAGACCGGCGCCCCAAGCCGTGCCGTCGCCACGGCCGAGGCCACGACGATGAACACCGCGATCTTCCGCGCCTCGGGCTCCGGCTGGACGGTCAGCGCCGCCGACAAGACCGCCGTCTATGAGCGCCCCGGCCGGTCATCGGTGGGCGTCACCGTGCGCCGCATGACCTATGCCAGCGGGGTCGAGTTCATCGGCATGATGAACGGCACGCTGTTCTCGCTGAATATCCGCGCCGCCGCCTGCGAGACCGCGGGCGAGCGGCTGCCCTTTACCGCGCAGCTGCGCGTCGGCAGCCAGCGCCTGAGCGGCTGCGCCGGTCCGGCAGAGGCCCTGCCCCGGCCCGACACGCGCGCCTCGTCCTCGCCGCCCGCGCCGAAATCGCAGCCAAAGCCGGCGGCGCCCCAGCCGAAACCGGCCGAGACCGCCCCGGCCGAGACGCCAGCCGAAACCCCGGCGCCCGCGACCCCGGCAGAGCCAGCGCCCGCGCCGGCGGCACCGGCCGCGAATACCGGGGCAGATGCGGCAGCGGAAACGGCAGCGGAAACGGTGGCACCCGCCGCGACCCCGCCCGCCGAAACTGCCCCGGCCACCACTGCACCGGCCGCGACGGCACCGACGGGCAATGGCGTGCCGGCGCCGCAGATCGTGCTGCCGCCCACCCCTCCGACGGCCGGCGACCAGCCGTCATCCGCCGGAGAATGACCATATCGGGTCCGCGCGGCGGCCGCCGCACGGACCGCGCCGGCCCGCTGCACTTGGCGGCGGGCGCAAGACCTGAGAGGACCCGCCGATGCGCGCCCATTCGACACTGACCCGCCGCCTGCTGGCCTCGGCCCTGCCGGTGGCCTTGCTGATCGGCCAGGATGCCGCGCCCGGGCGCGCCGATCCGTTGATCGGCCGGACCATCGGCGCCTATGGCCTACCCGGCGCGATCGACACGCCGACCGCCGAGATGCTGCCCGACTCGACGCTGGGCGCGACGGTCGCCTATTCCAACATGGCGCGGCGCAATTCGATCGTGTTCCAGGCCCTGCCCCGGCTGACCGTGGTGCTGCGCTATTCCCGGGTCGAGAGCACCGAGGAACGCCGCGGCTATATCTGGGACCGCAGCTTCGACCTGCGCTACCAGTTCCTGGACGAGGATCCGAACAGCTGGCGCCCGGCCGTCGCCATCGGCCTGCAGGATTTCCTGGGCACCGGCATCTTCAGCGCGGAATATCTGGTCGCGACCAAGACCATCAACCCGCGCCTGCGGATCAGCGCCGGTCTGGGTTGGGGCCGCCTCGCGCAGCAGGGCAGCATCGGCAACCCGTTCGGCCACCGCCCCGATCCCGATGACGAGGAAGGCGGCAAGCCCAATGTCGACCAGTGGTTCCGCGGCGATGTCGCGCCCTTCGTCAGCGCCAGCTGGCAGGCCACCGACAATATCTACCTGACCGCCGAATATTCCGGCGACCGGTATGCCTGCGAAACCGGCGATACCGAGGACTGCCCGCGCACCCCCTGGCTCAGCGACGAGGACGAGCTGAAGAACCGCCTCAACCTGGGCCTGACCTATCAGATCGGCCAGAATTACCAGCTCACCGGCTATGTGCTGGGCGGCAAGCAGTTGGGCGTGCAGTTCACCGTGGCCATGGATCCGCGCCAGTCGCCCTTCCCCTCGGGCACCGAAAAGGCCCCGGCCCCGGTGCGCCCGCGCGTCGCCCGCAACGCAGATCCCGAAGGCTGGTCCGGCGCATGGTCGGCCGATCCGACCGCCCATCCCGCCATCCAGAAGGCGCTTGGCGACGCCCTGGCCGATGAGGGCCAGGTGCTGGAAAGCATGGCGCTGGACGCCAATCGCGCCGAGGTCCGGATCCGCAACAACCGCTATATCCAGCAGGCCGAGGCCATCGGCCGCACCGCGCGGCTGATGACGCGCGCCCTGCCGCCCTCGGTCGAGACGCTGGTCATCACCTCGTCGCAGGACGGCATGCCGACCAGTTCGGTCACGCTGCGCCGCTCGGATGTGGAGCGGCTGGAAAATACCGAGGCCAGCCAGATCTCGGAGGCCGCGGTTCTGTCCAGCGCCGATCCGCGCCCCGGCAATCTGGTTTATACGCCGGGCCTGTTTCCGCGCTTCAGCTGGTCGCTGCGGCCCTATGTCTCGACCTCGCTCTTCGATCCGGACGAGCCGTTCCGCTACGAGGTCGGCGCGCAGCTTTCCGGCGAATACGAGCTGATGCCGGGGCTGATCCTTTCGGGCAGCGTGCGCCAGCGCGCCTTTGGCAACAAGGACCAGGACGCGCCCGGCAGCCTGACCGTCGGCGAGTACAAGGCGCTGGACACGGATTACAACAGCAACGGCGTGCCGCGCGTCCGCTCGGACAGCCGGATGTATTCGGGCGACAAGGGGCCGACCGTTCCGCGCCTGACGCTGGCCTGGTACGCCAAGCCGACCGAGGACATCTATAGCCGCGTCACCGTCGGCCTGCTGGAGCGCGCCTTTGGCGGCGTCTCGGGCGAGGTGCTGTGGTGGCCCTCGAATTCGCGGCTGGCACTTGGCGCCGAGATAAACCGGGTCAAGAAGCGCGATTTCCGCGACGTGTTCGGTTTCCGCGACTATGAGGTCACGACCGGCCATGTCTCGGCCTATTACGATTTCCAGAACGGTATTTCGACCCAGCTGGATATCGGCAAATACCTGGCCGGCGACAAGGGCGCCACACTGACCGTGACCCGCGAATTCGCCAATGGCTGGCGGGTCGGCGCATGGGTCACCAAGACCGATATGAGCACCGAGGATTTCGGCGAAGGTTCGTTCGACAAGGGCGTGACCCTGTCGATCCCGCTCGCCTGGGGCACGGGCCAGCCCTCGCTGCGGCGCGTGGGCGGCAATATCCGCTCGCTCTCACGCGATGGCGGCACCCGCGTAAGCGTCAGGGGGCGGCTCTACGACACGATCCGCGACAGCCAGTCGGGCCAGATCAATCAAGGTTGGGGGAGGTTCTGGCGATGAACCGCAAGATCACACGCGGCGCGATCGGCGCGGCATTGCTGGCCATGCTGGCGGCCTGCGGCAATACCGGCAGCGAGGGTTCGATTTCCGGAATGTTCGCCACGGCGCTGAAGCAAAGCGCCGCCAGGATGCGGGGCGAAGAGGCGAAAGTGGCCCCCGCCCCCGATCCCTCGGCCATGGCGGCCGAGGCGCTGCGGGTCAATCCCGGCCCGCTGATCCTGGTCGGGCTGGAGCGGATGGGCACCACGCAGGTGCTGGCCATGACCGGGCAAAACGCCGGTCAGCGCACCTATATGACCAAGAACGAACAGGCGCTGATCATGCGCGACGGCATGCTGGTCGGCACGCGCGGGCTGGGCAACGACCTGTCGGTCGCGGAAATGTCGGGCTCGTCGGCCCTGATCCGCTCGGGCCGCAGCGGGCAGGCGCGGCGGGTCATGCGCTACTGGACCGGCGACGGGCTGGAGCGGCCGCTGAGCCTGGATTGCACCATCGGGCCGGGCGCGAAAGCCGGCACCATCGTGGAAAGCTGTCAGAACGGCCCGCTGAATATCCAGAACAACTATATCGTACAGGGAGGCCGGGTCACCGTGTCGCGGCAATGGATCGGCCCCAACCTGGGCTATGTGACCATTCAGGAACTGCGGCCCTGACGCCTGCTTCGACCGGCAATGGCCACAATTGCGAAAAGACCCGCCGTCGGCGGGTCTTTTTTCTTGCTGGCATCGCAATAGGCGACAGGCGGAGATTAAGGAAAACCGGCGGAGCAAAAGGAAAGGGCCGGCCCGAAGGCCAGCCCTAAACCAGATAATTATCCTTGCGGATAACTATTAGGTACCATCGGTGCCGTCATCGTCATCATCGTCGTCGTCGTCCGAAGCGACGGCAGCGATGACGCCCAGCAGCAGCAGGGCCGGAACGACGAGGCCAGCATTCGACGAAGCGGGCTGCTCGTCGACGACGACCGGCTCAACTTCCACGACGGGGGCAACGTAGCCACCGGCGAGGGCCGAGGAGGCCGTCATGCCGAGAGCCAGGGCAAAGGTAGCAAATTTGGTCATGATCATGCTCCGTTCAGTACTTTGAAGGCTGCCGTCTCCAACAGCATCGCAGCGACAGTCGCATAAACCCAAGGACTTGGGAAGCGCTCTTGATCGGGAATTCACACGCCATGCGGGCAACTGTTGCATATTGGCCAGCTTGTTATTGTTTCAGCAGCTTCCCGCCGTAACATTGCGCATATTCTGCCGGTTTCCGCCGCGTACGGAAAAGTCATCCCTTCCCGTAACATATTAAGGAAAATGTATAAATCACCGCCGATACGGCCACGACCGAGGGACCGGCCGGGGTGCCGAGCCAGAAACTCGCGCCAAGCCCTGCCAGAACCGATATCGCACCGATCGCGGTGGCGGAACCCGCCATCTGTTCGGGCGTTCTGGCGAATCCCCGCGCAGCGGCGGCCGGAATGATCAGCATGGCCGAGATCAGCAGCGCGCCCACGATCCGAATCGCTATCGCCACCACGATCGCCAGGGCCAGCGACAGGATCAGCCTTTCGCGCGCCGGATCGATGCCGGCGGCCATGGCCAGTTCCTCGTTCACCGAGGCAGTCACCAGCCGCTGCCAGCGCCAGACCAGCAAGCCCAGCACCAGCGCCGCCCCGCCCCAGATCCAGACCAGGTCGGCGCGGCTGACCAGCAGGATATCGCCGAACAGAAAGGCATCCAGATCGCTGCGCAGGGACGGCACGAAACTGGCCGCGACCAGCCCCAGAGCCAGCGCGCCATGGGCCAGAACGCCCAGCACGGTATCGACCGTCTGCCCGCGCGCGCTCAGATGCGCGACGATCAGCGCCACCGCCAGCGCGACGCCCAGCGTGCCCAGATAGAGCGGGGCCGAAAAGGCAAAGCTCAGCGCGACGCCCAGAATCGTTGCATGCGCGGTCGCATCGCCGAAATAGGCCATCCGGCGCCAGACCACGAATGAACCAAGCGCCCCGGTCACCAGCACCAGGCCCAGCCCGGCAAGGATGGCGCGGGTCAGAAAATCGTCAAGCATCGGGCCTCTCAGTGCTGGTGGCGGCAATCGGGGCCGTGGCGATGCGCATGCCCGCCCTCGTCCGCGACATGGTCGTGGTCATGGTCGTGATGGTGCTGGTACAGCGCCAGCGCGCCCGGCGATCCGGCGCCGAACAGCGCGCGATATTCGGGCGCCGCGCTGACCACCTGCGGCGTGCCCTCGCAACAGACATGGCCGTTCAGGCAGACCACCCGGTCCGAGGCCCGCATCACCACCAGCAGGTCATGGCTGACCATCAGCACGGCGGCCCCGGTCTCGGCGCGGACATCCTCGATCAGCTCGTAAAAGGCGACAATGCCGGGCTGGTCCAGCCCCTGGGTCGGTTCGTCCAGCACCAGCAGTTGCGGATCGTTCAGCAGCGCGCGCGCCAGCAGCACCCGCTGGAACTGCCCCCCCGACAGCGCGGTGATCTGGCGGCTTTCCAGCCCCGGCACGCCGGTCCGGGCCAGCGCGGCGCCGGCCTCGGCATCGCCGACCCGGCGCGGCAGCGACAGGAAGCGGCGCACCGTCATCGGCAGCGCCTTTTCGATATGCACCCGCTGCGGGACATAGCCGATCCGCAGCCCGGCCATCCGCCGCACCCGGCCGGAAGTCAGGTCCACATGGCCCAGAAGCGCGCGCACCAGCGTCGATTTCCCCGAGCCGTTCGGTCCCACGACGGTCACGATCTCGGCCGGATCGATGCGGAAATCGACGCCGCGCAGCACCGGCATCTGGGAACCGGCATGGCTGACCGAGAGGTCCGTGGCCTGGATCAGCGCGCTCATCCGCGCCCCTCATCGCGGCAGCGCGCGCAAAGCCCCAGCAGTTCGACGGTGCTGCGCTCGATGGTGAATTCCGAGCTGGTCGCCAGATCGCGCATGGCGGCGGCCAGGGCGGGTGCGTCAGCCTCGGCCACCTGTTCGCAGCCGCGGCAGATCAGAAAGACCGGCGCGTGATCGCGCTCGGGCGAAAGGCAGGCGGCATAGGCGTTCAGGCGCTGGACGCGATGCGCGAAACCGTGCTGCACCAGAAAATCCAGCGCGCGATAGGCGACCGGCGGCTGACGGCCGAAACCATCCGCGGCCAGCCTTTCCAGCACCTCATAGGCGCCCATGGCGCGATGCGATTCCAGCAGGATCTCCAGCGCGCGGCGGCGCACCGGGGTCAGGCGCACGCCCTCCGCCCGGGTCTGCTCTTCGGCGCGGTGCAGGACCGCCGCGGCGCAGCCGTCATGATCGTGGTCGTGAAACGGGTCGGGGTCGCAAGGATCCTGCATCATGTTATATTATCACAATTCGCTTGACGGGTTACGATATAACATAAATAACCGCGTGGTTTTCGCAAGCGAGTATGCCATGACCCTTTGCCACCGTCTGATCCTGTCCGCACTGGCGCTGATCCCCGCCCTGCCCGCCACGGCCGAAATCCCCCGCGTGGTGACCGATCTGCCGGTCGTCGATTCGCTTGTCCGGCAGGTCATGGGCGATCTGGGCGCACCCGAATTGCTGCTGCAAGCCGGCAGCGATCCGCACCATTATCAGCTGCGCCCCGATCAGGCGCGAAACCTGGCCCGCGCCGATCTGCTGGTCTGGATCGGCCCCGAGATGACACCCTGGCTGGACCGCGCCAGCACCGCATTGGCGGCCCGGGCGGTCTCGCTGCCGCTGCTGAGCCTGCCGCAGACCTATCGCCGCGATTTTTCGGGCGGGAGCGGGCACGATCACGCGGCGCCGGCAGGGCATGATCACGGCGATCTCGATCCGCATGCCTGGCTGGACCCCGGAAACGGCGGCGCATGGCTGGGCGCCATTGCCGACGGCCTGTCGCAAAGCGACCCGGAGAACGCGCCGGTCTATCGCCGCAACGCCGAGCGCGCCCGCGCGGCGCTTGCCGAAACCGATGCCGCCATCCGCGCCGAACTCGCGCCGCTGGCTGGCAAAAGCTTCGTCACCCTGCACGACGCCTATGGCTATTTCACCGACCATTACGGCCTCTCCCCGGCCATCGCGATCAGCCCCGGCGATGCCTCGGCCGTTTCGGCGGCGCGGCTGAGCGGGATCCGCGACCGGATCCGGGCCGAGGCCGTGACATGCGCCTTTCCCGAGGCGAATCACAGCGACGCCCCGATCCTGACCGCGATCGAGGACAGCGCCGCAAGGCAGGGCCCCGCGCTTGACCCCGAGGGCAGCACCCTGCCCGCCGGCCCGGATCTCTATGCCGGCGTGCTGCGCGGCCTCGCGCGGGCATTGACCTCATGCCTGGGCCAGAACTGACTCGTCCCAGTCTTGCCGGCCGGCAAGGGTACGACATCCATGAGACAGCGAATATACCACTGAAATGGATGTATTATCTTCAGCGGAAAATTCCTGACTAATTTCCTTTGACATCCCTGATCGAATTTGTCAGATTATCGTTACCGCGACAGAAACGAGGACATGGTAATGACCGCGACCCGCCCAGCCGAATTCGCCCGCCCCGGCGTGACCGCCCTGCAGCGCCTGCCCGAGCATGACGCCGAAACCCTGACCGCCGGCGGCAACCAGGCGCTGATCGTGTTGGGCGATCAGGTTTACAACCTGCGCATCACCCGCGCCGGCAAGCTTATCCTGACCAAGTGATTTGCCGCAGCCGGGCGCGTCTCATCCGCGCCCCGGCCTTTTTCCCTCGGGTCGCGCCCCCTTGCCGGGGGCGCGATTTGTCTTTGGACGGCCGGGCCTGTCGGTATTCTGGCCGGTTTTCGGCCCGAATCCCGGCTTGGCCCCGGGCTTGCCGCCCGGTTTGCCGCCGGGCTTGCCCGCAGGCTTCCCCCCGGCGCGCGGCTTGAAGCCGCCCGCTTTTCCGCCACGACCCTCGCCGCTCGCCTCACCCGGACGATCGCTCCGGGCGCCGCGCTTGAAGCCGGGCTTGCCGCCGCGCCCCTCATCGGCCTCGCGCCGCGCCTCGTCGCGGTTGCGAAAACCGGCGGGCCTGGCGCGCGGCTTGCCGCCTTCGGCGCGCTCGTCCGATCCGCCGCGCCGCTCTCCGCCGCGATCGTCGCGGCGCGCTGCGAACTTGCGCTCGCCCTCGGCGCGCGGCCCGCGCGGGCGAGACGCCTCGTCTTGCGAGGCGGGCCGGGCGGCGCCGCGTTCGCGAAAACCGCGCGGCTTTTCATCCGTCTCGCCGGTCAGCAAGCCGCCCAGCTGGTCGCGCAGCACCTTGCGCCTGACCTCGCGCACCTCGTTTTCCTCGAGCCCGGCCAGCTTGAAGGGGCCATAGCCGATGCGGATCAGCCGGTTCACGATCAGCCCGACATGGGCCATGGTGCGGCGAATCTCGCGGTTGCGGCCTTCGCGGATGCCGACGGTCAGCCAGGCATTGGCGCCCTGCTGGCTGTCCAGGTTGATCTCCATCGGCTGGAATTCCTCGCCGTCGATGGTCACGCCGCGACGCAGGGGGGCGAATGTCAGATCGTTGGGCTGGCCGTTGACCCGCACCCGATAGCGGCGCAGCCAGCCGGTGCTGGGCAGCTCCAGCCGGCGCTTCAGCTCGCCGTCATTGGTCAAAAGCAGCAGCCCTTCGGAGTTCAGGTCCAGCCGGCCGACCGTCATCACCCGGGGCATATCGCGGGGCAGCGCGTCGAAAACCGTCTGCCGCCCCTTTTCATCCGAGGCCGAGGTGACCAGCCCGATGGGCTTGTAATAAAGCCAGAGCCGCGTCTCCTGCGGCTCGTCCAGCGGCTTGCCATCGACGCGCACCTTGTCCGAGGGCAGCACGTCCAGCGCCGGGCTGTCGATCTTGTCGCCGTTCACGGTGACGCGGCCCTCAAGGATCATCCGCTCGGCCTCGCGGCGGCTGGCGATGCCGGCGCGCGCCATCACCTTGGCGATACGGTCGGCTTTCGGGGTCGGGTTGTCGGGGGTCTGTTCGGGCGTCTGGTCGGTCACGGCGATCTCCTGCGCATCTCTGCGGTGGCAAAGCGCCATATCTACGCGCGAATGGCCGCAAAGGGAAGAGCGCGGCCCAGCCCCGGGACATATTGCAGCCGGGCGCGCGGCAGGTCAGAAACGGGCATGGATTTCGTCTCATACATGTCCGATGCCCTGCACGAGGCGCAGGCCGCCGCCCGTCGCGGCGAGGTGCCCGTGGGCGCGGTGCTGGTCGGCGCCGATGGCCGCGTGCTGGCCCGCGCCGGCAACCGCACGCGCGAATTGTCGGACCCGACCGCGCATGCCGAAATCCTTGCCATTCGCGCGGCCTGCGCCGCCGCCGGGTCCGAGCGGCTGCCCGGCGCGAGGCTGTGGGTCACGCTGGAACCCTGTCCGATGTGCGCCGCCGCGATCTCGGCCGCGCGGATCGCGACATTGTATTACGGCGCCGAGGACCCCCGGATGGGCGGCGTCCGGCATGGCGCGCGGGTCTTTGAGCATAGGCAATGCCATCACCGGCCAG
The DNA here is from genome assembly GCF_000763905.1 of Paracoccus halophilus. GTDB lineage: Bacteria > Pseudomonadota > Alphaproteobacteria > Rhodobacterales > Rhodobacteraceae > Paracoccus > Paracoccus halophilus. The sequence continues at coordinate 68,177 of NZ_JRKN01000009.1, read as the reverse complement.
AGGTGATCGACGGCATTGCGGCAGCAGAATCGCGCGGCCTTTTGCGGGAATTCTTTCGCCAGCGGCGTGGATAGCGCATTATTGCAGGATCATCTGGCGTTAGTGACAGCTTGCGCTGCAGCGCGGCATGCCTATGCTGCCGCGTCAGCGAACATGGGAGTGATGGATGTTTCGAAAGATCCTGATAGCGAATCGCGGCGAAATTGCGATCCGTGTCATGCGGGCCGCGAACGAACTGGGCAAGAAAACCGTCGCCATCTATGCCGAAGAGGACAAGCTGGGCCTGCACCGCTTCAAGGCGGATGAGGCTTACCGCATCGGCGCGGGGCTGGGGCCGGTCGCCGCCTATCTTTCGATCCCCGAAATCATCCGCGTGGCCAGGGAAAGCGGCGCCGACGCCATCCATCCGGGCTATGGCCTGCTGTCGGAAAACCCCGAATTCGTCGATGCCTGCGTCAAGGCCGGGATCACCTTCATCGGCCCCAGGGCGGAAACCATGCGCGCCCTTGGCGACAAGGCCAGCGCCCGCAAGGTGGCGATCGGCGCGGGCGTGCCGGTCATTCCCGCGACCGAGGTGCTGGGCGATGATTTCGACGCCATCAAGGCCGAGGCCGCCGCGATCGGCTATCCGCTGATGCTCAAGGCCAGCTGGGGCGGCGGCGGGCGCGGCATGCGCCCGATCACCGGCCCCGACGAGCTGGTCGAAAAGGTCCGCGAGGGCCGTCGCGAGGCCGAGGCCGCCTTCGGCAATGGCGAGGGCTATCTGGAAAAGATGATCCAGCGCGCCCGCCATGTCGAGGTGCAGCTGCTGGGCGACACCCATGGCGGCCTTTATCATCTTTACGAACGCGACTGCACCGTGCAGCGCCGCAACCAGAAGGTGGTCGAGCGCGCCCCCGCCCCCTATCTGACCCCCGAGCAGCGCGAGGAAGTCTGCGAACTGGCGCTGAAGATCGGCCGCGCGGTCGGCTATCAGAATGCCGGCACGGTCGAATTCCTGATGGATATGGACAGCGGGAACTTCTACTTCATCGAGGTGAACCCGCGCGTCCAGGTCGAACATACCGTGACCGAAGAGGTCACCGGCATCGACATCGTGCAATCCCAGATCATGATCGCCGAGGGCGCGACCCTGGCCGACGCCACCGGCATCAAGCGGCAGGAGGACGTGCACCTGCAAGGCCATGCCCTGCAATGCCGGGTCACGACCGAGGATCCGCTGAACAATTTCATCCCCGATTACGGCCGCCTGACCGCCTATCGCAGCGCCACCGGCAATGGCATCCGTCTGGATGGCGGCACTGCCTATGCCGGCGGCGTCATCACGCGCTATTACGATTCGCTGCTGGTCAAGGTCACCGCCCATGCCCAGACCCCGGAACAGGCGATCCGGCGTATGGACCGCGCCCTGCGCGAATTCCGGGTGCGCGGCGTGGCGACGAATATCGAATTCGTCATCAACCTGCTGAAACACCCGACGTTCCTGAACGACACCTACACGACCAAGTTCATCGACACGACTCCCGATCTGTTCGCTTTCCGCAAGCGCCGCGACCGGGCGACCAAGCTGCTGATCTATCTCGCCGACATCACCGTGAACGGCCATCCCGAGACCGTCGGCCGGCCCATGCCCCCGGCCGAGGCGCGCAACCCTGTGGCGCCCCGGCCCAAGGCCGATCCGGCCCCCGGCACCAAACAACTGCTTGAGGAAAAGGGCGCGAAGGCCGTCGCCGACTGGATGCTGGCGCAGAAACGCCTGCTGATCACGGATACCTCGATGCGGGACGGGCACCAGTCGCTGCTGGCCACGCGGATGCGCTCGATCGACATGATCCGGGTGGCGCCCTCTTACGCGGCGAATCTGCCGGGGCTGTTTTCGGTCGAATGCTGGGGCGGCGCGACCTTCGACGTGGCCTATCGTTTCCTGCAGGAATGTCCCTGGCAGCGGCTGCGCGATATCCGCAAGGCGATCCCGAACCTGATGACGCAGATGCTGCTGCGCGGCTCGAACGGGGTGGGCTACACGAACTATCCCGACAATGTCGTGCAGGGCTTTGTCCGTCAGGCCGCCGCGACCGGGATCGACCTGTTCCGGGTCTTCGACAGCCTGAACTGGGTCGAGAACATGCGCGTCGCCATGGATGCGGTGATCGAGAGCGGCAAGATCTGCGAGGGCACGATCTGCTATACCGGCGATATCCTCGACCCGGAGCGCTCGAAATACGATCTGAAATACTACCTGAACATGGCGCGCGAGCTGCGCGATGCCGGCGCCCATGTGCTGGGGCTCAAGGACATGGCGGGGCTCCTGAAACCCGCCTCGGCCGGGGTGCTGGTCAAGGCGCTGAAGGAAGAGGTCGGCCTGCCCGTCCATTTCCACACCCATGACACGGGCGGTATCGCCGGGGCCTCGATCCTCGCAGCCGCCGCGGCCGGCGTCGATGCGGTCGATTGCGCCATGGACGCGCTGTCGGGCAATACCAGCCAGCCGACGCTGGGCTCGATCGTCGAGGCGCTGCGCCATTCGGATCGCGATACCGGGCTGGACATTGCCGCCATCCGCGCGATTTCGAACTATTGGGAGGCGGTGCGCGAACATTACGCGGCCTTTGAATCCGGCCTGCAGGCCCCCGCCTCCGAGGTCTATCTGCACGAAATGCCCGGCGGCCAGTTCACCAACCTGAAAGCCCAGGCCCGCAGCCTTGGGCTTGAGGAACGCTGGCACGAGGTCGCCCAGGCCTATGCCGATGTGAACCGGATGTTCGGCGATATCGTCAAGGTCACGCCGTCCTCCAAGGTGGTGGGCGACATGGCGCTGATGATGGTGGCGCAGGGCCTGACGCCCGCACAGGTCATCGACCCGGACACCGATGTCAGCTTTCCCGATTCGGTCGTGGACATGATGCGCGGCAACCTGGGTCAGCCCCCCGGCGGCTGGCCCGAAGGGTTGCAGAAAAAGGTGCTGAAGGGCGAGGAGCCGATGACCACCCGGCCCGGCGCCAGCATGCCGCCGGTGGACCTCGAGGCGACGCGCGCCGACCTCTCCGAACAGCTTGAGGGCAAGGCGGTCGATGACGAGGACCTGAACGGTTATCTCATGTATCCCAAGGTGTTTCTGGATTACATGGGCCGGCACCGCCAGTATGGCCCGGTCCGCACCCTGCCGACGCGCAGCTTTTTCTACGGCATGGAGCCGGGCGAGGAAATCGAGGCCGAGATCGACCCCGGAAAAACGCTGGAGATCCGGCTGCAGACCGTCGGCGAAACCGACGATCAGGGCGACGTCAAGGTCTTTTTCGAACTGAACGGCCAGCCCCGCGTGATCCGGGTGCCGAACCGTCTGGTGAAATCGCAGACCGTCGCCCGGCCCAAGGCGGACCCGGCCAATGATGCCCATGTCGGCGCGCCGATGCCGGGCGTCGTCGCCTCGGTCGCGGTGACGCAGGGCCAGAGGGTCAATCACGGCGACATGCTGGTGACCATCGAGGCGATGAAGATGGAGACCGGCATCCATGCCGACCGCGCCGGCGTGATCAGCGCGCTGCATGTCCGCCCCGGCGAACAGATCGACGCCAAGGACCTGCTGGTCGAAATCACCTGACGGCTGCGCCCGGCGCAACCGGATGAAACGGGCCGGGCCGCGCAGGCCACGGCCCGTTTTCCTTTCTGCCCCCCCCTGACGCGGAATTGCGGCCGCGATGGTGCCGAGGATGTTGAAAATCCCGACATCATCGCCATAACAGGAATGAAATTCCGCCCGACGCGATAATATCAGTGAGGTTTTCCCATGACATCCGCCCCCGAGGTGACAGGGTTCTACGAGAAGCGAACCGGCTCGGTGCAATATGTCGTGGCCGATCCCGCCACCGGCCAATGCGCGATCATCGACCCGGTGCTGGATTATGACGAGAAATCCGGCGCCACGGCGACGATCCAGGCCGACCGGATTCTGCAGTTCATCGCGGATCGCGGCTATCGGGTGCAGTGGATCCTGGACACCCACCCGCATGCCGATCACTTCACCGCCGCCGATTACCTCAAGGGCCGAACCGGCGCGCCGACCGCCATCGGCGCAAAGGTGACCGAGGTGCAGAAGCTCTGGGCCGGCTTCTACAACTGGCCGGATTTTCCTGCCGACGGCTCGCAATGGGACCGGCTTTTCGCCGCGGGAGACAGGTTCAGCATCGGCGATATCCCGGGCCGCGTCATGTTCTCGCCCGGGCACACGCTGGCCTCGATCACCTATGTCATCGGCGACGCGGCCTTTGTTCATGACACGCTGTTCATGCCCGACAGCGGCACCGCGCGGGCCGATTTCCCGGGCGGCAGCGCCGACGCGCTGTGGCAATCCATCCAGGACATCCTGGCCCTGCCCGATGCGACCCGCATCTATACCGGCCATGACTATTGCCCGGGCGGGCGGGCGCCCCGCTGGGAATCGACCGTGGCCGAGCAGAAGGCCACGAATATCCATATCGCGAGGCATCCCGCGCAACCCGATTTCGTCGCCCTGCGCGAGGCCCGCGACAAGACCCTGCCGATGCCGCGACTGATCCTGCACGCCTTGCAGATCAACACCAATGCCGGGCGTCTGCCCGCGCCGGAATCGAACGGCCGGCGTTATCTCAAGATCCCGCTGGACCTGCTCGATGCACGCTGGAGCTAGCATGATCGCGCCGCCGCCCCACCCGGATCCGCGCCGGGATCCACCCAAGTGAAGGCGCCGCCCCGCCTGCCCTGCCTGCAATGGGCGCGCGGCTATGGCGGCGCGATGCTGGGCGCCGACCTGCTGGCGGCGGTGATCGTCACCATCATGCTGATCCCGCAAAGCCTGGCCTATGCGATGCTGGCGAACCTGCCGCCCGAGGTCGGGCTCTATGCCTCGATCGCGCCGCTGATCGCCTATGCGGTCTTCGGCACCTCGCGGGTGCTGGCGGTCGGGCCGGTGGCGGTGATCTCGCTGATGACCGCCTCGGCCATCGGGCCGGTGGTCGCGCAGGGGCTGGCCACGCCGATGGTGGCGGCGGTGGCGCTGGCGCTCTTGTCGGGCGCGATGCTGGTCGCGGCAGGGCTGCTCCGGCTGGGGTTTGTTGCCAATTTCCTGAGCCATCCGGTGATGTCTGGTTTCATCACCGCCTCGGGGCTGCTGATCGCGGCCGGCCAGATCCGGCATCTGCTGGGCGTGCCCGGCGGCGGCGCCACCCTGCCCGAAATCACACCCGCGCTGTGGCGGAACCTGCCGCAGACCAACCCCTGGACGCTGGCGATCGGGCTGGCGGCGCTGGTCTTTCTATATGCCGCGCGACGCTGGGGCCGGGGCGGGCTGCGCGGCATCGGCCTGCCCGCATGGCTGGCCGACATGCTGGCGCGCGCCGCGCCGATCATCGCCATCGCCCTGACCATCGCCCTGACCAGGGCGCTGGATCTGGGCGCCAGCGGCGTGGCGCTGGTCGGCGCGATCCCGCAGGGCCTGCCCCGGCCCGGCATCCCGGCAATGTCACCCGAGCTGATCCTTGCGCTGGCGCCGGCGGCATTGCTGATCTCGGTCGTGGGCTTTGTCGAATCGGTCTCGGTCGGGCAGACGCTGGCGGCACGGCGGCGCGAGCGGATCGCCCCGGATCAGGAACTGATCGGGCTGGGCGCGGCCAATCTGGCCGCCGGGCTGACGGCGGGCTATCCGGTGACCGGCGGCTTCGCGCGCTCGGTGGTGAATTACGATGCCGACGCGCAGACCCCGGCGGCCGGCATCCTGACCGCGCTTGGCATCGCGCTGGCGGCGCTGTTCCTGACGCCGCTGCTGGCCGATCTGCCGCAGGCGGTGCTGGCCGCGACGATCATCCTGGCGGTGCTGTCGCTGGTCGATATCCCGGCGATGATCCGGGTCTTTGCCTATTCGCCGCGCGATTTCCTGGCCATGGCGACGACCATCGTCACCACCCTGCTGATCGGGGTCGAACAGGGCATCGTGGCCGGCGTGCTGCTGTCGCTGATCATGCAGCTTTACCGCAGTTCGCGCCCGCATTCCGCCGTGGTCGGTCAGGTCCCGGGGACCGAGCATTTCCGAAATATCGACCGCCACAGCGTCATCACCTGCCCCGAGATCCTGTCGCTGCGCGTCGATGAAAGCCTGTATTTCGCCAATTCCCGCTTTCTCGAGGACCGCATCGCCACGCTGGTGGCCTGCAACGACCGCCTGCGCCATGTCGTGCTGATGTGCCCCGCCATCAACGATATCGACGCCAGCGCCCTGGAAAGCCTTGAGGAAATCAACCGCAGGCTGGCCGAAAGCGGCGTGACCTTTCATCTGTCCGAGGTCAAGGGCCCGGTGATGGACCGGCTGCGGCGCAGCGACTTCCTGCGCCACCTGTCGGGCCGCGTCTTTCTGAGCCAGCACGAGGCATTCCGCGCCCTGCGCGCCGAATCCGGCAGGGGCGCGCCCCCATAGGACAGCCCCCGGCCGATGGTGCCATCGTTGAAATCATGGCCGGGGTGATGCAGCGCGGCGCCGTCGCGATTGCAACAGTTTCGGCGCAGCCAGCCCGGGTCGCCGGGCGCGATCCGCCGCGCCGGTGGGGTCCGAGCGCGCGCCGTGAGCCCCTCTTGCCCCGGGGCCATGGCGGGCTATGCTGGTCGCGGCCAAAGGGGCGGGCCGCCGGCGCGCAAAGGGGAAAACCGCATGGGACAACTGGTCGATGGCGTCTGGCATGACAGCTGGTACGATACCGAAAGCACGGGCGGGCGCTTCCGCCGCAGCGTGACCGCCTATCGCAACTGGATCACGCCCGATGGCCGCCCCGGCCCCAGCGGCAAGGGCGGTTTCCCGGCCGAAAGCGGGCGCTATCACCTTTATGTCTGCCTTGCCTGCCCATGGGCGCACCGGACGCTGATCTTTCGCGCGCTGAAGGGGCTCACTGAACATATCGGCGTCTCGGCCGTGCATCCCAACATGCTGTCGGAAGGCTGGACATTCGCCACCGATTTCCCCGGCGCGACGGGCGACCGGCTCTACGGCCTGCCCTTTCTGCGCGATCTCTATCTGCGGGCCGACCCTCGCGCCTCGGGGCGGGTGACGGTGCCGGTGCTCTGGGACCGGCTGAGCGACACCATCGTCTCGAACGAAAGCGCCGAGATCATCCGCATGTTCAACAGCGCCTTCGACGGGCTGACCGGCAACGGGCAGGATTACTGTCCCGCCGAATTGCTGCCGCAGATCGAGGCGATGAACGAGCGCGTCTACAGCAATGTCAACAACGGCGTCTACAAGACCGGCTTCGCCACCTCGCAAGAGGCCTATGACGAGGCCGTCGCGCCCCTATTCGAGACGCTGGACTGGCTGGAGGATCACCTTTCGGGCAACCGCTACCTTTGCGGCCCCCGCATCACCGAGGCGGACTGGCGGCTGTTCACCACGCTGGTGCGCTTCGATCCGGTCTATCACACGCATTTCAAGTGCAATCGCGCCTGGTTGCGGGAATATCCCAGCCTCTGGGGCTGGACGCGCGAGCTTTACCAATGGCCGGGCGTCGCCGAAACGGTGCGGTTCGACCATATCGTGCGGCACTATCACTATAGCCACGCGACGATCAATCCGCACCGCATCATCCCGATCAACCCGGTCATCGACTGGCACGCGCCGCATGGCCGCGACGGCCTTTAGATCCCCAGCCGGTCGCGCAGCCCGTACCACCAGGACCCCATGACCGAATAGGGCACGCGGAAGGTGCGCCCACCCGGGAAGGGAATCCAGGGCAGGCCGGCAAAGACATCGAACCGGCCGGTATCGCCGCTGATCGCCTCGGACAGGATCCGGCCAAAGGTATGGGTGCCGGTGACGCCATGGCCGGAATAGCCATGCGCGAAATAGGTATTGGCGCCGATCCGGCCCATCTGCGGCACGCGGCTGAAGGACAGCGCGAAATTGCCGCTCCAGGCATAATCGATGCGGGTCTCGGCAAGCTGCGGGAAAACCTTGATCATGTTCTTCCACAGCTTGGCCTTGATATCCCGGGGATCGGCGCCGCCGTAAACCGTGCCGCCGCCAAAAAGCAGCCGCCCGTCCGCCGACATGCGATAATAGTCAAGGATATAGCGCACATCCTCGACGCAGATATCGCTCGGCATCAGCCTGGCCGCCAGATCGCCCAGCGGCTCGGTCGCCATGATCTGGGTCGAGACCGGCATGATGCGCCGCTCAAGCGTCGGCACGACATCGCCCAGATAGGCATTGCCGCACAGGACCAGCGTTTTCGCCCGGATTTCGCCCCGGGCGGTGCGCAGGCCGGGCCGCGGCCCCTCGGTCTCGACCCAGGTCACGGGCGACATCTCGAAGATGGTGCCGCCCAGGCTTTCAAAGGCGGCGGCCTCGCCCAGGGCCAGATTCAGCGGGTGCATATGCCCGCCGCGATGGTCGATCATGCCGCCCGCATAGCGGTCGGTCGCGACATGGTCGCGCATCTGTCCGGCGGTCAGCATCTCCTGGCTGTCGATGCCATAGCCGCGCCACAGCTTCCAGCGCGCCTCGATCTCGCGCATATGGGCATCGGTCAGGGCGGCAAAGAGATTGCCGGGCTTGAGATCGCACTGGATGCCATAGGTGGCGACGCGTTCGCGAATGATGTCGCCGCCCTCCATCACCAGACCGGCGACAAAGCGCGCCGTATCCTGCCCGTAGCGCCGGGCGATCGTCTGCAGGCTGGCATTCAGCCCGTTCACGATCTGCCCGCCATTGCGCCCCGAGGCGCCCCAGCCGATCCGCGCGCCCTCGATCAAGGTGACCCTGTGGCCCTTTTCCGCCAGGTGCAGCGCGGTGGACAGGCCCGAGAACCCGGCGCCCAGCACGGCGATATCGGTGTCATGCGCGCCCTGCAATTCGGGGCGCAGCGGTGCCGCATTGGCCGAGGCGGCGTAATAGCTGCCGGTGTGATCGCCGGTGCCGGCATAGGGATGGCGCATCGCATTCATCATACGGCCTCCAGATACGAGTGATATTCGAATTCGGTGACGTGCCGGGTGAACCGGCGCAACTCCTGCAGCTTGCATTGCACGAACATGCGCTGCAGGCGGCGGGCATAGATCTGCTGCACATGCTGGCCGCGCACGAAGGCCTCGATGGCCGAGGCCCAGTCCGGCGGCAGCGTCTCCAGATCCTGCGCATAGGCGTCGCCGGTGATCGCGGGCGGCGGCTCCCATTCGTCCTCGATGCCCAGGAGCGCGCCGCCCAGGATCGAGGCCAGGACCAGATAGGGGTTGGCGTCGGCGCCGGCCACGCGGTGCTCGATCCGGCGCGACTTGGGGCTGCCGCCGGGGATGCGCAGCGCGACAGTGCGGTTCTCATAGCCCCAGGCCATGGACGAGGGCGCATGCGCGCCGGGCAGCAGACGGCGGAAGCTGTTCTCGTGCGGGGCAAAGACCAGGGTGTTTTCCTGCATCGTGCGCAGCAGCCCGGCGACAGCATGGCGCATGATCGCCGAGCCGTCCTCGGCGCCATTGTCAAAGACGTTTCGCCCCTGCGCATCGTTCAGCGAGAAATGCACATGCATGCCCGAGCCGGCCCGGTCGCCATAGGGTTTGGCCATGAAGGTCGCGGCAAAGCCGTGCTTGCGGGCGATGCCGCGCACCACGCGCTTGAACAGCACCGCGTCATCCGCCGCCTTCAGCGGATCGGCGACATGCAGCATGTTGATCTCGAACTGGCCGGCGCCGTTCTCCGAGATTGCCGAATCGGCCGGAATGGCATGCCCGGCGCAGGCGTCGTAGACATCGTTCAGGAAGGCGTCGAAATGCTGCAGCTCGTCCAGCGACAGCGCGCCATCGGAATCCAGCCTCTTGCCGGTGACCGGCGAGCAGGGCGGCTTTGGCACGGCATTCGAGGGATCGACGACATAGAATTCCAGTTCGGTCGCGACCACTGGCGTCAGGCCCAGTTTGCGGAACCGCTCGACCACGGCGGCCAGGGCGCGGCGCGGATCGCCCAGAAAGGGGCGCCCGTCCTCTTGTCGCATCCAGAGCTGGGCGAAGGCCGCCGGGCGCGAGGTCCAGTCGACGAGGCTGATCGGGCGGCCGGTGAAATCGCACAGCCCGTCGGCATCGCCGGTGTCGAAAACCAGGTCGTTGCCCTCGATATCCTCGCCCCAGATATCCATGCTGAGCAGCGACAGCGGCATGCGCAGCGCGCCGCTGGTGATCTTGTCCAGATGTTCGATCGGCACGCGCTTGCCACGCATCACGCCGTTCAGGTCGCAGATGCAGGCAAAGATCGTCTCGACCTCGGGTCGGTCGGCCAGCCAGGCCGGGGCATCCGCCGGTTTCATCCGCAAGCTCCCTGCTTATTGTGATATGATTTCTCATAATGTGATAGCATTCCTGCTTGTGTCAAGCGGCCGCAGGGGCCATCCTGTCGGGACGTTACGAATTCGAGGCCACGGATGAACCAGCCCCTGCTGCCCGAGATCGCCCGGGACGACGCGATGACGACCCAGGATTATGCCTATCGGCGCCTGCGCAATGCGATCATGGTTGGCGCGCTGAAGCCCGGCACATCGCTGACCTTTCGCGGCCTTGCCGGGCAGCTGGGCCTGAGCGCCACCCCGGTGCGCGAGGCGCTGCGGCGGCTAAGCTCGGAAAACGCCATCGAGGTGCTGGAGAACCGCCGGCTTCAGGTGCCACGGATGACGCCGGGCCGTTTCGAGGAACTGGTGCAGCTGCGCATCGTTCTGGAAACCCATGCCGCCACGCGCGCCTTTCCCTATATATCGGACAAGGCGATCGACGGGCTGACGGCGCTGGACGACCGGATGGATGCGGCGCTGGCGCGCGGCGATCTGGACGGGTTGACCCGGATGAACCAGGAATTTCACAAGCGGCTCTACGGGCTCAACCCCGATGCGGCCGCGATCCCCCTGATCGAAAGCCTGTGGCTGCAACTGGGGCCGTTCCAGCGTCAGGTGATCGAGGATATCGACAGCATCGCCGGCGCCGACCACCACAAGGAAATGCTGGCCGCGCTGCGCGAACGCGCCCTGCAGGAGCTCTGCGCGGCGATCAGGGCCGATGTTCATGACGGCTCGATCCGGGCCGGGCGCGCCATGCTGCATGGGGCGGATCCGGCATAGGCGCCGCAGATCTGCCGGGCTTGCCTCTGGTCTTCCGCCGCCCGCTCGCTTATCCCGGTTCCAAGCAAGGGAATACCGCCATGACCGACCTGACCCAGACCGATGCCGACGCGCTGATCGCAAGCCTAGGCCAGCGCGCGCGCGAGGCCGCGATTGCGCTGGCCCAGGCCAGCGCCGAGGACAAGCGCGCCGCCCTGACCGGCGCGGCCGAGGCCATTCTTGCGGCGGAACAGGAAATCCTGGACGCCAATGCCGAGGATATGCATTTCGGCCGCGAAAAGGGCCTGTCGCCGGCGATGCTGGACCGGCTGATGCTGGACAGCGAACGCATCCGCGCCATGGCCGATGGGCTGCGCGCGGTCGCCGGGCAGGCCGATCCGGTGGGTCGGGTGCTGGCGGAATGGGACCGGCCGAACGGGCTCCATATCCAGCGCGTGGCGACGCCCCTGGGGGTGATCGGGGTGATCTATGAAAGCCGGCCGAATGTCACCGCCGACGCCGCCGCGCTGGCGCTGAAGGCGGGCAATGCGGTGATCCTGCGCGGCGGCTCGGAAAGCCTGCACAGTTCGGCCGCGATCCATCGGGCGCTGGTCAAGGGGCTGGTCCAGGCCGGGCTGCCCGAAGCCTCGGTGCAGCTGATCCCGACCCGCGACCGCGCGGCGGTGGCCGCCATGCTGCGCGCGCAGGGGCTGATCGACGTGATCGTGCCGCGCGGCGGCAAGGGTCTGGTCGGGCTGGTCCAGCGCGAGGCCCGCCTGCCGGTCTTTGCCCATCTTGAGGGCATCTGCCATGTCTATGCCGATGGCGACGCGGATCTGGACAAGGCCCGCCGCGTGGTGCTGAACGCCAAGACCCGGCGCACCGGCATCTGCGGCGCCGCCGAATGCCTGCTGATCGACCGCGCCTTTTACGACAGGCATCACGGCGTGCTGATCCAGGATCTGCTGGATGCCGGGATCGAGGTCCGCGCCGAGGGCGAACTGGCCGAGATCCCCGGCGCGAGCCGCGCCGAAGCCAGCGATTTCGGGCAGGAATTCCTGGACAAGATCATCGCCGTCAAGCTGGTCGATGGCGTCGATGAGGCGATCGACCATATCCGCCGCTACGGCTCGGGGCACACGGAATCGATCCTGACCGAGAATGACGCGACCGCCGCGCGTTTCTTCAGCGGGCTGGACAGCGCGATCCTGATGCGCAACGCCTCGACCCAGTTCGCGGATGGCGGCGAATTCGGCATGGGCGCCGAGATCGGCATCGCCACCGGCAAGATGCACGCGCGCGGGCCGGTCGGCGCCGAGCAACTGACCAGCTTCAAGTATCTGGTCATCGGCGACGGCACGATCCGGCCCTGAACGCCCGGCCGCTAAAAGGAAATCTCGCCGCCGGTCTCGTCCAGTTCCCATGTCAGCCGGCGCTCGGCCGCGCGGGCGAAACTGGACAAAAGCGGGAATTGCACCTCGGCAGAGCCGGGTGCCGGCCGCCGGTCGGGTTCGGTGTCCAGCCAGGACCACAGCGCCGGATCCAGCTTGGTGCGGCTGGCCTCGGCGACAAGACGCCAGCCGCTGGCGCCGCGGCAGATCAGCACGCTGCCGCCCCAGGGCATGGCGCTTTCCAGACACATCAGCGCCAACAGGATCAGCCGCGCCTCGATCCGCGGCAGGTCGCCCTCGGCATCCAGCCGGATGCGGATGCGGCCGCCCTTTTCGACATCGGCCAGCAGCGCCTGCAGCTCGGCCCCGCTCAGGCGCTGATCGGGCGCGGCATGGCCGAAGGCGACGCGGAACCAGCGCACCCGCGCCCGCGCCACCTCGACGCTTTCCGCGATCAGCATCATTTCGCCGCTTTTCGCGATGCCCGGGAAATCGCCGGAAAGTTCCAGCAATTCCAGCCCGTTGCCGATCGCGCCCAGGGGCGAGACCAGATCGTGGCACAGCCGCGAACTGACCAGTGCCGCCAGATGCTCGGCCGCGATCGGGCTGTCGGCCCGGGGGCTGCGGTGGATTGTCAGATCGTCCATGGATAGCTAGCCTGCTTTTGCCGCATGAAAGGGCATCGGATGAATGAAATTCTTGAACCCGGCATGATCGTGCGTCATCCCGGCGCGCCGGAATGGGGCACCGGCCAGGTCCAGTCACGCATCGGCGACAGGATCACGGTCAATTTCACACATGCGGGAAAGCAGGTCGTCGATGGGCGGAGGGTCAATCTGGAGCTGGTCACGGATACATCCCATTAAGATATATGGGCAAATTATAGCAACTTATGCGTGTGTCAATCTTTGCCCGCAGCGATTGCGGATCGGGCGAATCGATGCGGTTGCATTGTCACGCACCCGCGCCTAGACACGGGCGCAGACGCGAACCAGCAGGGTATTGGCCGGACGATGACGCCCGAAACTTTCTATTTCGAGACCCGGCTGGCCACGGATGAAAGCGATCTTCTGGCGGCGCAGCGCCTGCGCTATCGCGTCTTTGTCGAGGAGCTGGGCGGCAATGGCGCGCTGGTGGATCACGCCAACCGCCTTGAGCGGGACGAATTCGACCCGGTCGTCGATCACCTGATCCTTGTCGACAGGCGCCGCTCGCCCGAGGCGCTGGACCATGTGGTCGGCGTCTATCGCCTTCTGCCCGGCGCGCGGGCGGCCGATTTCGGGCGTTTCTACAGCGACGGGGAATATGACCTGGCACCGCTGCGCGCCTCCGGGCGGTCGCTGCTCGAAATGGGCCGCTCCTGCATCGATCCGGGCTTTCGCGGCGGTGCCGGCCTGTTCCTGATCTGGAACGCGCTGGCCGATTACGTGCTGTCGCGCGGGATCGAGATCCTGTTCGGCGTCGCCTCGTTCCACGGGACCGACACCGCCCGGCTGGCACAGCCGCTGGCCTGGCTGCATCACCATCACCTGGCGCCCGAAGCCTTGCGTCCGCGCGCGCATGCCGACGGGTTCCTGCCCATGGATATGATCCCGCCGGATGCGCTGGACCGCCGCGCGGCCATGGCCGCCATGCCGACCCTGATCAAGGCCTATCTGCGCATGGGCGGCACGGTCGGCGAAGGCGCCTGGCTGGACCGCGAATTCAATACCACCGATGTCTTCATGCTGGTGGACACCGACACCATGCCTGAAAAGCAACGCCGGCTCTACGAGACGCGACGCCAGCCATGAACCCGCGCGGCCCCGGCACCTGGCGGGACTCGGCCGCGCCGCCCGCCGCGCCCCGCCCCGGCCTGCGGGGCTGGCTGCTGGCGGCGCTGCGCGGCGGGGGCATCATCGCCGTGCTGGCGCTTGGCGTGCTGCTGATCGTGCCGCTGCGCCTGATCGAGCGGCTGTTCGCCGGTCCGCGCCGGCCCGCCACCGGGCCATGGGTGCAGGGCGTCTGCCGGATCTGCCTGCGGATCCTGGGACTGAAATGGCGGTGCGAGGGCCAGCCCCTGCGCGGCCCCGGCGCGATCGTCGCCAATCATTCAAGCTGGCTGGATATCTTTGTGCTGAACGCCGCCATGCCGGTGTTCTTCGTCTCCAAATCCGAGGTGGCGAACTGGCCGGGCATCAATATCCTGACCCGCGTCACCAATACCCATTTCGTCGCCCGCGACCCGAAACTGGCCCGCGCCCAGGCCGCGGAATTCGCCGCCCGCACCCGCGCCGGCCACCGCCTGCTGTTCTTTCCCGAGGGCACCAGCAGCGACGGGCGCCGGGTGCTGCCCTTCAAGCCGACGCTGTTCCAGGGCTTTCTGGACCCCGCCCTGCCCGGCACCCTGGCCATCCAGCCGATGAGCGCCAGCTATCGCGCCCCCAAGGGCCGCGATCCGCGTTTCTACGGCTGGTGGGGCGATATGGCACTGGGGCCGCATCTGCTGGCGGTGCTTGCGCAATCTCCGCAAGGCAGCGTGACGGTGCGGCTGCACGATCCGATCCCCGTGGCGGGCGAGACGCGCAAGACCCTGTCGGCAGGCAGCGAGGCCGCGATCCGCGCCGGCTTCGACGGCGACCGGCCGCGCTAGAGCGGCCAGAACAGCGGGATCGTCAGGCAGGCCACGATGCCGGTGATGATGTCCAGCGGAATCCCCACACGGATGAAATCGCTGAACTTGTAGCCGCCGGGACCATAGACCATCATATGGGTCTGATAGCCGATCGGTGTGGCAAAGGCGACGGTGGCGGCGAACATCACCGCCACGACATAGGCCCGCGGATCATGGCCCAATGACTGCGCCAGCGCGATGGCGATCGGAGTCAGCAGCACGGCAACGGCATTGTTCGACAGCACCTCGGTCATCGCGAGGCCCAGGAAATAGACGCAGACCAGCGTGACGAATGGCGGCAGGCCGCTGAGGTAAGGGGTCAGGAACTGGGCGATCAGCGTGACTGTCCCGGTATGTTCCAGCGCCTGCCCGACCGCCAGCATGGCAAAGATCATCGCCAGCAGCCGGCCATCGACAAAGGAGAACGCCTCTTCGGCATCGACGCAGCGCGTCAGCAGGATCACCGCCGAGGCGACAAAGGCCAGCCCGATGATCGGCGCGATGTTCAGCGCCGCCAGCACCACGACCGACAGCAGCGCCAGAATCGCGATCGGGGCCTTTTCGCGGCGATAGGCGCGGGCCGAGGGGCGCGAGACATCGAGCAGTTCCATATCGACGGCCAGCCGGCCGATATCCTCGGGCGCGCCTTCCAGCAGCAGCGTATCGCCCACGCGCACGACCAGATCGTCAAGCTGGCGGCCGATATTCTGGCTGCGCCGGTGGGCGGCCAGCACATAGACGCCATAGCGGCGGCGCAGACGCATGTCGCCCAGCCGCCGCCCGATCAGCCGCGCGCCGGGCGAGATCAGCACCTCGACCGTTTCGGTGGCGACCGAGCTCAGCTTGTCGACCATCTGCAGGTTCTTGTTGCCCTGCATCTCGAGCAGGTCGGCCATCTCGGTGCGCAGCACGACCCGGTCGCCCGGCTCCAGCACCACCTCGGCCAGATTGCGCCGCAGCGAGGCGTCGCCGCGCAAGACGTCGATCACCCGCACGGCATCGCGCTTGAACAGCGGCACCTCATGCACCGATTGCCCGACAAGGCCGGAATCCTCGGGAATCGCGACCTCGGTGAAATATTTCATCTCGCGGCGGCCACCCAGAAAGGCGGCCAGCGAAGTGCGGCTGGGCAGCAGCTTCCAGCCGATCAGCGCGAAATAGGCGATGCCGGCCAGGGTGACCGCGATGCCCACCGGCGCGATCTCGAAAATGGTAAAGGGCTCCATGCCCGCATCGCGCGCCACACCGTCCACCAGCAGGTTGGTCGAGGTGCCCAGCAGCGTCATCATGCCGCCCATGATGGTGAAATAGCTCAGCGGCATCAGCAGCTTGGAGGGGGAAATTCCAAGCCTGACGGCGATCTGGATAAAGATCGGGATCATCACCGCCACGACCGGCGTATTGTTCATGATCGCCGAGGCGACGATGACAAAGGCGAACAGCGACACGATAGTCAGCACCGGATTGGTCGAGATCCGGGCCGAGACGATGCGCGACATCATCTCCAGCGCGCCGGTCCGCAGCAGCCCGCCCATGATCAGGAACATGAAGGCGATGGTCCAGGGCGCGGCATTGGACAGCACGGTTGCCGCCCGTTCCACCGGCAGCAGCCCTAGCGCCATCATCGTCGCCGCCGCGCCGATGGCGACCACCTCGGGCGGATGTTTTTCGCGGATAAACTGAACGAAGGTGATGGCCACGATGATCAGCATGGCGATTGCCGCATTCGTGCCAGTCAGTTCAAATCCGAGCATCCATTACCTGCAAAGCTGCCGCGAAATCTCGACTCATCCGCTGGGTAATACGTTTTTTACCGAAAATCGCGCAAGCGCAAGCTGAACCCTCAGCCCGCCGCTGGCGCAGGGACAAGCCGGCCGCCCGCGCGCACCGGCTCGACCGAGGTGGCCAGCCCGGTGCGGTCGTCGGTAATGACGATGACGCCGGCAAGCGTGGCCTCGCCCTCGGCCGGGGCAAAGCGCTCCGAGGCCATGCCGGTCAGGAAGCGGCGCAGCGGCTCGGCCTTGTCCATGCCGATGATGCTGTCATAGTCGCCGCACATGCCGGCATCGGACTGATAGGCCGTGCCACGGTTCAGGATCATCGTGTCGGCGGTCGGCACATGGGTATGGGTGCCGACGACAAGGCTGGCGCGGCCGTCGCACCAATGGCCCATGGCCATCTTTTCGCTGGTCGCCTCGGCATGGATATCGACGACGGCGGCCTGAACGGCGCCGCCCAGCACATGGGCGCGCAGCACCGCGTCGATGGCCGAGAACGGATCGTCGAAGGGCCGCTTCATGAACACCTGGCCCAGCACCTGCGCGACCAGCACCTTGCGCCCGCGCGTCGCCTCGAACACCCGCGCGCCGCGACCGGGCGCGGCCTTGGAATAGTTCAGCGGCCGGATGATGCGCGGCTCGGATTCGATAAAGGACAGCATGTCCTTCTGGTCAAAGGCGTGATCGCCCAGGGTGATGCAATCGGCGCCGGCATCCAGGATCAGCCTGGCGTGACCGCCGGTCAGCCCCATGCCGCCGCTGGCGTTTTCACCGTTCACCACGGTGAAATCGACATTGAGCTTATCCTTCAGCGGGCCGAGCCCCTCGGATATGGCGCGCCGTCCGGCCCGCCCCATCACGTCGCCAAGATAGAGAATCCGCATGTGCCAGCGTTAGAACAATGCCGGGCCACGCTCAAGCCCGAGCTTGCGATGCGAATGCCCGCGCGCCGCAGCCGGCACGCGCCGTCAGACCAGCAGCGCGCCCGCCAGAAAGGCGATGCCGGCGATCGCCGCGCCGGCGGCCATGCCGCGCAGCAGATCGCGCCGCCCGCGACGCCTGCCATCGTCGCGCCCTGCCGCGTCGCGCAAAAGCTCGGGCATCTTGCGTTCCAGGAATTCCGGCAGCAGCGGCGCGAAACGGCCGATGACCTGCGCGATCCGCGCCGCGTCGCGCACCGCCGCGCGCGGGCCCAGATTGTCGCGGATATAGCTTTCGACCACCGGCTTGCCGACCTCCCACATGTTGATCTGCGGGTTCAGCGACCGGGCCACGCCCTCGACCACGACCATGGTGCGCTGCAGCAGGATCAGCTCGGTCCGGGTGGCCATGCCGAAACGCTCGGTCACCTCGAACAGATAGGCCAGCAGATTGGCCATCGAGATGCGGCTGGCATCGGCGCCAAAGATCGGCTCGCCCACGGCGCGCAGCGCGCGGGCGAATTCCAGCATGTCGCGGTCGCGGGGCACATAGCCCGCCTCGAAATGCACCCGCGCGACGCGTTCGTAATCGCGGCGGATGAAGCCCATCAGGATCTCGGCATAGACGCGGCGGGTATATTCGTCGATCTCGCCCATGATGCCGAAATCGTAGATGACGATATCGCCATTGGCCGCGACCTTGAGATTGCCCTGATGCATGTCGGCATGGAAATAGCCGTCGCGCAGCGCGTGGCGCAGGAACATCTGCAACACCCGCGAGCCCAAGGCCGGCAGGTCGTGGCCGGCAGCGCGCAGCCCGGCGAGATCGCCCATCGGGATGCCCTCGGCCCAGTCGCTGGTCAGCACCCGCCGCGCGCTGAGATGCCAATGCGGCATCGGCACGGCCATGCCTTCGTCCCGAGCGGTGTTTTCCGAGAATTCCGAGGCCGAGGCCGCTTCGAGCCGCAGGTCCAGCTCGCCCGTCACCACCGATTCGAAATGGCTGATCACGTCGCGCGGACGCAGGCGGCGGCTGCCCGGGGACAGCCGCTCGATCATGTCGGCAGCGAAATGGAAGGCGTCGATATCGCGGCGAAAGGCGCTCTCGATCCCCGGGCGCAACACCTTGACCGCGACCTCGCGGCCGTTATCGGCGCGGCGCGCGCGATGCACCTGCGCGATCGAGGCCGCCGCCACCGAATCGGAAAACTCGGTGAACAGCTCGTCGACGGGCCGCCCCACCGCCTCGGCGATGGTCTGGCGCGCCCGCGCGGTCGCAAAGGGCGGCAGACGATCCTGCAGCATCGACAGCTGATTGGCCAGTTCGACACCGACGACATCGGGCCGGGTCGACAGAATCTGGCCGAATTTCACATAGGCCGGGCCCAATGCGGTGATCGCGCGGGTGACCGGCGGCAGGTTCGGATCGCCCTTGTAGCCCAGCCAGGCAAAGGGCCAGCCCAGGATGCGCGCGGCGGCGCGCACGCGGGGGGGCGCGTTCAGCGCATCCAGCGCGACCTTCATCGCGCCCGTACGCTCGAATGTGGCGCCGGTCCGGATCAGGCGCCAGATATTGTGGGGTCCGCGCATCTAGAGCTTCCAGCCCGAATGCAGCGCGGCGATCCCCATCGAGAGATTGCGCCACTGCACGCGGCCGAATCCGGCCTCGCGGATCATCTGGCCGAAAGTCTCCTGATCGGGGAACTTGCGGATCGATTCGACCAGGTACTGATAGCTGTCGCGGTCATTGGCCACCACCTGCCCCATGGCCGGGATCACGTTGAAGGAATAGCGGTCGTAAAGCCATTGCAGCATCGGCACCGGCATCTGGCTGAACTCCAGCACCAGCAGGCGCCCGCCGGGGCGCAGGACGCGCCGCGCCTCGGCCAGCGCGTCGGGGATGCGGGTGACATTGCGGATGCCGAAGCTGATCGTGTAGCGGTCGAAGCTGTCATCCTGAAAGGGCAGCGCCATCGCGTCGCCGGTGACCCAGGTGAGGCGGTCGGCCAGCTGGCCCGCCTCGGCGCGGTTGCGGCCCTCGATCAGCATCGATTCGGTCATGTCGCAGACGGTGACGCGGGCGCCCGGCGCGCGGTCCAGAAACCGGAACGCGATATCGCCGGTCCCGCCCGCCACATCCAGCAGGTGCTGGCCGGCACGCGGCGCCAGCCAGTCCATCATCGCGGTTTTCCAGACCCGGTGGATGCCGACGCTCATCAGATCGTTCATCACGTCATAGCGCGAGGCCACGCGCGAGAAGACGCCATGAACCAGCCCGGCCTTGTCATCCTCGGCCACGGTGCGAAAGCCGAAATGGGTCTCTTTGGGCTCGTCAGGGGTCATATCGCTTGTCCATCCGTCTTTATGCGCCCAGATAGACCGGATGCGCGCTCCGCGCCACAGGTCGCGGGCGCAAGATGCGATGAATGGAAGAAAAATGCCAGAACTGCCCGAGGTTGAAACCGTGCTGCGCGGCCTTCAGCCACATCTGGAAGGCCAGGTGATCGCCCGCGCCGAGGCCCGGCGCCCCGATCTGCGCTGGCCGCTGCCGCCCGATCTGGTGCAGGTGCTGACCGGCGCGCGGGTGGTCGCGCTGCGCCGGCGCTCGAAATACATCCTGGCCGAGCTGCAGGATCGCGGCAGCCTGCTTCTGCATCTGGGCATGTCCGGGCGGATGCTGATCGAGGATCAGGCGCAGGGCGGGTTTCATCGCGATCCGGCGATCCTGCCGCGCCACGATCATGTGGTGTTCTGGACCGACCGGGGCACGCGGATCACCTTCAACGACGCGCGCCGCTTCGGCATGGTCGATCTGGTCGCGCCCGGCGCCAGCCATCCCCTGCTGGCGCATCTGGGCCCCGAGCCGCTGTCGGACGGCTTCACCCCCGAGGTGCTGATCGCGGCCTTTGCCGGGCGGCGCAGCCCGGTCAAGACGGCGCTGCTGGACCAGCGAATCGTCGCCGGGCTGGGCAATATCTATGTCAGCGAGGCGCTGCACCGCGCCGGGATCGACCCGCGCCGCGCCGCCGGCCGCATCGGTGCGGCGCGCATCGCGGCACTGACCGGCCATATCCGCGACGTGCTGACCGAGGCGATCGCGGCGGGCGGCTCGTCCCTGCGCGATCACCGGCAGGCGACGGGCGAGCTGGGCTATTTCCAGCACGCCTTTCGCGTCTATGACCGCGAGGGCGCGCCCTGCCCCAGACCCGGTTGCCCGGGCGCGATCCGCCGCATCGTGCAATCCGCCCGGTCAAGCTATTTCTGCCCGCAATGCCAGAAATGAAACTCAGGGCCATGGCCGAAGCCGGCGATGGCCGGGCCGAAGGGACGCTGCGTGGCGCTGGCCTTGCGGTGCCGGATTTGTTACGAAGCACGGTCTGCTTGTTCCCACAAAAGGCAAAAAAGCGATGGCTTACCAGACCCTCACCGTCGAGATCGACGACAATGTTGCGCTGATCCGGCTGAACCGGCCCGAGGCGCTGAACGCATTGAATTCGCAGCTCATGCAAGAGCTTGGCGATGCCCTGACCGAGGCGGACCGGAACGAAAAGGTGCGCTGCATCGTGCTGACCGGCAGCGACAAGGCCTTTGCCGCCGGC
Organism: Paracoccus halophilus; assembly: GCF_000763905.1. Classification (GTDB taxonomy): domain Bacteria; phylum Pseudomonadota; class Alphaproteobacteria; order Rhodobacterales; family Rhodobacteraceae; genus Paracoccus; species Paracoccus halophilus. The sequence goes on along the minus strand of NZ_JRKN01000009.1, from coordinate 46,746 downwards.
GCCGACATCAAGGAGATGTCCTCGAAAAGCTTCGTGGATGTCTATACCGAGAACCTGTTCGGCGATGAGGTCGACCGGATCACCGCGACCCGCAAGCCGATCATCGCGGCGGTCGCCGGCTATGCGCTTGGCGGCGGCTGCGAACTGGCCATGGCCTGCGATTTCATCATCTGCGCCGACAACGCCAAGTTCGGCCAGCCCGAGATCAATCTGGGCGTCATCGCCGGGATCGGCGGCACGCAGCGCCTGACCCGGTTCGTCGGCAAGTCGAAATCCATGGAAATGCACCTGACCGGGCGCTTCATGGATTCGGCCGAGGCCGAGCGCTCGGGCCTGGTCAGCCGGGTGGTGCCGGCCGCCAAGCTGATCCCCGAGGCGGTCGCCGCCGCCAGAAAGATCGCCGAGAAATCGCAGATCGCCGTCATGGCCGCGAAAGAGGCGGTCAACCGCGCCTATGAGACCACGCTGAGCGAAGGGCTGCTGTTCGAGCGGCGCAATTTCCAGGCGATGTTCGCGACCGAGGACCAGAAGGAAGGCATGAGCGCCTTTCTGGAAAAGCGCGAGCCGCAATTCCGCGACCGCTGATTTCCGCTTGGCTTTTGCGCCCGGCCCCTGTATAGGGCCGGGCTTACATGCGCGTGGGCCCGCTTAAGGCAAGAATCATGACCGTCCGTTCCGGGCGGCGCCATGGGGCTTTTGCGTTACCGAAAGACAAAGAACAGACAGGACCGCACCCATGGCCAATACAGCCCAATCCCAAAAGCGCGCCCGCCAGATCGAGCGCCGGACCGCCGTCAACAAGGCGCGCCGCTCCCGGATCCGGACCTTCCTGCGCAAGGTCGAGGAAGCCATTGCCAGCGGCAATGCCGACGCCGCCCGCGAAGCCCTGCGGATCGCCCAGCCCGAACTGATGCGCGGCGTCACCAAAGGGGTGGTTCACAAGAACACCGCCGCCCGCAAGATCTCGCGGCTCGCGGCCCGCGTGAAGGCGCTGTCGGCCGCCTGATCGGCTGCGGCTTTTGCGCAACTATCGGTAGAATTGCAAAGGGGCGCACTCTGCCGATGTGCGCCTTTTTTCCTTAACTTCCGCTACGTCAAGCTAATGTTTTCAATGGCTTGCGATCCTTCGCGCGGATGTTACAGCGCTGTCAGATTCGAGCGGGCAAATCCGCTGTCAAGCGCGAAGATCGGTTGCTGGCGGGCCCTGCTTCTTGCTAGCTTCCAATGGCGATTCACCTCGCACCTGGGGGACATGTTCTGATCGGAAGGCTGCCACCGGCCGGTCAGAAAGGCAGCGGGATCGTCACAGGATCCGCTACCATCGATGCGCGCGCCGGCGACTGCCGGTCAACGCTTCATGTCTGCACATCCCGGCCGCAAACGGCCCCGATCACCGCCCTGGCGGTGGGGTTTCGTGTTGCCGTCTGCCAGTGCCCCCCCGGCGCCAAGGTAAGGATCGTCCCATGCCGGAAAACCCGGCAGGGTACGGGGACAAGAAACGGACTGGGCGAGATGGACAAGCTTTGGGGGCAGGCGCGTGAAGAACTGCAGAAAATCATCGGAGCAGACAGCTTCGCCACCTGGATCGAGCCGCTGCGCCTGACCGGCGTCGATGACGGCACCGCGACCATCGCCAGCCCCACGCGCTTTCTCTCCGACTGGGTCTCTCGCCATTACAGCGACGATATCGTGAAGGTGCTGGGCCGCGTCGGCAGCCCGGTGCATCGCGTCACCTTCGAGACCCGCGCCCAGACCGCGCGTCAGGCGGCCGCGCCCGCCAGGCGCGCCCCCGCCCCGCGCCCCGCCGCGGGCGAGGAACTGACCGCGCCCTTGGACCAGCGCTTCACATTCGATAATTTCGTCGTCGGCAAGCCCAACGAACTGGCCCATGCCGCCGCGCTGCGCGTCGCCGCAGGCGGCCCGGTGACCTTCAACCCGCTGTTTCTTTATGGCGGGGTCGGGCTGGGCAAGACCCACCTGATGCATGCCATCGCGCGCGAGATCCGGGCCAACCAGCCCGAGGCCAGGGTGCTCTATCTCTCGGCCGAGCAGTTCATGTACCGTTTCGTGCAGGCACTGCGCGAGCGCACGGTGATGGATTTCAAGGAACTCTTCCGCACCGTCTCGGTCCTGATGGTGGATGACCTGCAGTTCATCGGCGGCAAGGATTCCACGCAAGAGGAATTCTTCCATACCTTCAATACCCTGGTCGATCAGGGCAAGCAGATCGTCATCTCGGCCGACCGCGCCCCGGGCGAGATCAAGGATATGGAGGAGCGGATCAAGTCGCGCCTGCAATGCGGCCTGATCGTGGACCTGCACCCGACCGATTACGAATTGCGGCTGGGCATCCTGCAATCCAAGACCGACGCGTTCCGCACGCAATATCCCGGGTTGCAGATGGCGCCGGGCGTGCTGGAGTTCCTGGCCCATCGAATCACCTCGAACGTGCGGGTGCTGGAGGGCGCGCTGCAGCGGCTCTTTGCCTTTGCCAGCCTGATGGGGCGCGAGATCACGCTGGACATGACGCAGGAATGCCTGGCCGACATCCTGCGCGCGAACGACCGCAAGGTCTCGATCGAGGAAATCCAGCGCAAGGTCGCCGAGCATTACAATATCCGCCTGGCGGACATGATCGGCCCCAAGCGCGTGCGCACCGTCGCGCGGCCGCGCCAGATCGCCATGTATCTGGCCAAGCAGATGACCTCGCGTTCCCTGCCCGAGATCGGGCGCCGCTTCGGCGGCCGCGATCACACCACGATCATGCACGGCGTGCGCAAGATCGAGGAGTTGCGCGGCGCCGATAGCGGGCTGGCCGAGGATATCGACCTGCTGCGGCGTCTTCTGGAAGCCTGAGCCTGACACCTTGACCCCGCGCGGGTTTGTGCCAAATTGGCGCCCCGCACGGCCATTCCCGGCCCGAGGCCAGAACGACATAGGGGCATGACCATGAAATTCTCGATCGAACGTGCCGATCTGGTAAAGGCCGTATCCCAGGCCCAATCCGTCGTCGAACGCCGCAACACCATACCGATCCTGGCCAATGTGCTGATCGAGGCCACGCCCGAGGGTGTCAGCTTCCGTGCCACCGATCTGGATACCGAGATCGTCGATCGCGCCACCGCGCAGGTCGAGCGCCCCGGCGCCACCACGGTTTCGGCCGGGATGCTCAATGACATCGCCCGCAAGCTGCCGGACGGGTCGCTGGTGCAACTGGCGCTGGACAGCGCCACGGACCGGCTGACGGTGCAGGCGGGGCGCTCGAATTTCAGCCTGGCCACGCTGCCGCGCGAGGATTTTCCGGTCATGTCCTCGTCCGAATACAGCGCCAATTTCTCGGCCCCCGCCACGGCGCTGCGGCGGCTGTTCGACAAGTCGAAATTCGCCATCTCGAACGAAGAGACGCGCTATTACCTGAACGGCGTCTACATGCATGTCGCCCAGACCGAGGACGGCACCAGCCTGCGCTGCGTGGCGACCGATGGCCACCGGCTGGCCCGCATCGACGCCCCCCTGCCCGAGGGCGCGGCCGACATGCCCGGCGTCATCGTGCCGCGCAAGACCGTGGCCGAGCTGCGCAAGCTGCTGGACGATGACGAGGCGCAGATTGCCGTCTCGGTCAGCGAGACCAAGGTGCGCTTCGCCACCCCCAGAATCACCCTGACCTCCAAGGTGATCGACGGCACGTTCCCCGATTACAGCCGCGTCATCCCCTCGGGCAATACCCGCAAGCTCGAGGTCGATGCCGGCGATTTCGCCAAGGCCGTGGACCGCGTCGCCACCGTCAGCAGCGAGCGCTCGCGCGCCGTGAAACTGGCGCTGGACGAGGATCGTCTGGTCCTGTCGGTGAACGCCCCCGACGCCGGCGCCGCCGATGAGGAACTGGCCGTGGGCTATGGCGACGAGCCGCTCGAGATCGGCTTCAACGCCAAATACCTGCACGAGATCGCCAGCCAGATCGAACGCGAGAACGCGGTCTTTCTGTTCAACGGCTCGGGCGACGCGGCGCTGATCCGCGAGGGCGGCGATACCTCGGCCGTCTATGTCGTCATGCCGATGCGCGTGTGACGCTGACGCGCCTGCATCTGACGCAGTTTCGCAGCTGGGCCAGGCTCGATCTGCAGGCGGATCGCCGGCCGTTGGCCATTTTCGGGCCGAACGGGGCAGGCAAGACGAATATCCTGGAAGCGGTTTCCATGCTGTCCCCCGGCCGCGGCATGCGCGGCGTCCCGCCCGGCGAACAGGCGCGTCGCGGGCCGGATGTCGGCTGGCAGATCCGCGCCGAAATCGACGACAGACAGGTGCTGACCCGCGCCCGACCCGGCCAGCCGCGCGAGGTCATGATCGACGACAAGCCCGGCCCGCAGGCCGCTTTGGGGCGGCTCTTGCGGGTGATCTGGCTGACCCCCGCCATGGACCGGCTCTGGACCGATACGCCCGAACAGCGGCGGCGCTTTCTCGACCGGGTGACGCTGAGCTTTGCGCCCGGCCATGCCGAGGACGCTCTGGGCTATGACAAGGCGATGCGCGAGCGCAACCGGCTCTTGCGCGACGGGATCCGCGATCCGGGCTGGTATCGCGCGCTGGAAAGCCAGATGGCCGATATGGGCGCGGCGCTGACCCGCAACCGGCTGGACGCCATCGCGCGGATCATGGCGGCGCAGGACGGGGCCGAGACCGCCTTTCCCGCCGCCCGGCTGACGCTTTTGCCGGGCGAAGGCATGGCCGACGACCCCGACCCCGACAGCATCGCCGCCCGTCTGGCCGGGACGCGACCCCGCGACATGGCCGCCGGCCGCAGCCTGACCGGCCCGCACCGCGCCGATCTGGGCGCGCATTGGGGGGCGCAGGACATGCCCGCCGCGCTGTCCTCGACCGGCGAGCAAAAGGCGCTGCTTCTGTCGCTGATCCTTGCCAATGCCCGGGCGCTGGATGCCGAAAGCCCGGTCCTGCTTCTGGATGAGGTGGCGGCGCATCTGGATGCCGGCCGCCGCGCCGCGCTTTACGACGAGATCACCGCCCTGAACGCGCAGGCATTCCTGACCGGCACCGGGGCCGAACTGTTCGACCCGCTGCGCGGCCGGGCGCAGTTCCTGGCGGTATCGCGCGGCACTGACGCCTCGCACTGCACGCCCGACAGCGGCTGACGGCGATGGAGTGGAGCGGCGAGGCCAGCGTGATGAGCCAGCGCAGGCATGGCGAGGCCGGCGTGATCCTGACGGCGCTCTCGCGCGAGGCCGGGCTGATCTCGGGCCTGGTGCCGGGCGGGGCCAGCGCGAAACGCGCGGCCATGCTGCAGCCGGGCAATCGGGTCAGCCTGCGCTGGCGCGCCCGGCTTCAGGATCAGCTGGGCACTTTCGCGCTGGAACCCGCCCGTGCGCGTCCCGGCCTGATCGGCAGCGCCGATGCGCTGGCCGGGGTCAACGCGGTGACCGCGATGCTGGTCTTTGCCCTGCCCGAGCGCGACCCCCATCCCCGCCTGACCGACACGACCGAGAGCCTTCTGGACCTGATGGATGCAGGTGAGGCATGGGCCGAGGCCTATCTGCATTGGGAAATGCAGCTTCTGGACGAGTTGGGCTTCGGCCTTGACCTGAGCCGCTGCGCGGTCACCGGCTCGCGCGAGGGGCTGGCCTATGTCAGCCCCCGCTCGGGCCGGGCGGTCAGCGCGCAGGCGGCCGGCGACTGGGCGCCCCGGCTTTTGCCCCTGCCCGCGCTGCTGGGCGGGCGCGGCAATGGCGGCCTGGCTGATGCCCTTGAACTGACAGGATATTTCCTGCGCACCCGGCTGGCCGAGGAGCATCTTGGAAAACCGCTGCCGCCGGCGCGCGCGCGGCTGATCGCGCGGCTGGCCGCGCCGGATCTCTAGCCGCCGCGCGGGGGTGCGCGGCGGCGGGGGGTTGATGCCGGCCTATTCTTCCTTGCGGTAGCCCGGCTCATAGGTCAGGTAGGTCGGCCCCTCGATGGTCAGCACGCCGCCCAGGAAAGTGATGCCGGTGGCCTGCGCCAGCGCCTGGAAATAGCGCGATTCCAGCCGCCCGGCACGGCCCGAGCAGCCCGAGCGCGAGGTGGTCATCGGCCCCAGGGCAAAAGCCGGGGGCTCGGCGGTCTGCGCGGCGGCATAGCTGTTGCAGGGCCCCTGTCCGCTGATCGAGCCGTCGGACTCGATGGTCAGGCCGACATTTCGCTCGGGCACGGTATCGGCGCCGATGCCGACCAGAACATAGGGACCGGTGGGAATATTCTCGCCGGACGCGCTCAGCGTCGTCGGCTCGCATGCGGCAAGGCCGAGCATCGCGGCAAGCGCCGCGGAAATCATGGGCAGGCGGGTCATTGGCAGCTCCGTTCTGTTGGCATGCGCAATAATGCCTGATCGTCGCGGCCTGTCCAGCAAGCCCGCGCAGATCGCTGCCGCCGAGTCACCCGCTTGCAATAGCGGCCGCGGCCCATATTTCCCGTCTTGCAGCCGCGCGCAGGGCACAGCAATCTGGCGGCCATGTTCGGACTGGACCCCTCGATCTTCTGGCTGGTCATCGCCGTCACGCTGTTCTCGGGCTTCGTCAAGGGCGCGGTGGGCTTCGCGATGCCGATGATCATGATGTCGGTGCTGGGCTCGTTCCTGACCGCGCAGCAGGCGCTGGCCGTGCTGATCCTGCCGACGCTGTTTGCCAATCTGGGCCAGGCCATGCGGCAGGGCTGGCGCGCGGCATGGGAGACGACGCTTCGCTTTCGCTGGCATATCGGCATGGTGCTGCTGTTCATCCCGATCTCGGCCATGTTCGCGCCGGTGATCCCGCAATGGATCATGTATCTGCTGCTGGGCGTGCCGATCACGCTGTTCGCCCTGTGGCAGCTCAGCGGGCGCAGCATGGCGATCCCGATCCATCACCGCCGCCGGGTCGAGATCGTCTCGGGGATCATCGGCGGGCTTTACGGCGGCGTCTCGGGGATCTGGGGGCCGCCGCTGATCGTCTATCTGCTGTCGATCGGCATGCCGAAAACCGAACAGGTCCGCGTCCAGGGCGTCGTCTTCCTGCTGGGCGCGGTGGTGCTGTCGGTGGCGCATCTGCAATCGGGGGTGCTGAACGCCCAGACGCTGCCCCTGTCGGGAATCGTGGTGATCCCTGCCGTGATCGGCATGTGGCTGGGCTTCAAGGCCCATGACCGGCTGGACGTGGCGCAGTTCCGGCGCTGGACCCTGATCCTGCTGGTCATGACCGGCGGCAACCTGATCCGCCGCGCGCTGGCGGTCCTTGGCCAGCCGGTGTAATCAGGCCCGAACAGCAAGAACGCAGCCACCAGATGACCCGGACGCCCGACCCCGCCGACCTGACCGCAAGACTGATCCGCTGCCCCTCGGTCACGCCCGAGGAAGGCGGCGCGCTGCAATTGCTGGCCGCTGAACTGGGCGCGGCGGGGTTCGAATGTCATCGCGTCGACCGCAACGGCGTGCCGAACCTCTTTGCCCGCTGGGGCGCGAAAGGGGCGGCCCGGACATTCGGCTTCAACGGTCATACCGATGTCGTGCCGCCGGGCGATCCCGCCAGCTGGACCCACCCGCCCTTTTCCGGGCATCGGCAAGACGGCTGGATCTGGGGGCGCGGCGCCACCGACATGAAATCGGCCGTCGCCGCCTTTGCCGCCGCCGCCATCGGCTTCGTGACCGAGACACCGCCCGCGGGCGCGGTGATCCTGACCATCACCGGCGACGAGGAAGGCCCCGGCAAGGACGGGACGCGCGCCCTGCTGGACTGGATGCGGCAGCAGGGCGAGCGGATGGATGTCTGCATCGTCGGCGAGCCCTCGAACCCCGACCGCATGGGCGAGATGATCAAGATCGGCCGGCGCGGCTCGGTCACTTTCGGGATCGAGGCGCAGGGCCTGCAGGGCCATGCCGCCTATCCGCATCGCGCGCGCAACCCGGTCCATGCGCTGCTGCGCCTGCTGCATGATCTGACCGCCAGCCCGCTGGACGCGGGAAGCCCGCATTTCGATCCCTCGGGCCTGCAGGTCACCACGATCGATTGCGGCAATCCGGCCTCGAACGTGATTCCCGAAAAGGCCCGCGCGACCGTCAATATCCGCTTCAACGACCTGCATACGGGCGACAGCCTGGACCGGATGATCCGCGACCGGGCGCGGGCCATCGCGGCGGAAACCGGGGTGGAGTTCAGCATCGCGACCGATATCTCGGGCGAGAGCTTCCTGACAAAGCCCGGCCCCTTTGTCGATCTGGTGGCCGGCGTGGTGCGCGCGGAAACCGGGATCGAGCCGGTTCTGTCGACCAGCGGCGGCACCTCGGACGCGCGTTTCGTCAAGGATCACTGCCCGGTCCTTGAATTCGGCCTGGTCGGCCATTTCATGCATCAGGTGGACGAGCGCGTGCCGGCAGATCAGGTGCGCCAGCTTGCCCGCATCTACCGACGCATTCTGGAAAGCTACTTCTCATGATCGAAAGAACCGAGGATATCGAGGCGTGCCGCAGCATCCGGCGCGAGGTCTTCATCGTCGAACAGGGCGTGTCCGAGGCCGAGGAAATCGACGATCTGGACGGTTCGGCCATCCATCTTCTGGCCCGTGGCGAGGGCGGCCAGCCGCTGGGCACGGCGCGGCTGTTGCTGCTGGGTGACACCGGCAAGATCGGCCGCGTCGCGGTGCGCAAGCCGGCGCGCGGCACCGGCCTTGGCGCGCGCCTGATCGAGGCCTCGATCGAGGAACTGCGCGGCATCCCGGGCATCACGCGGGTAAAGCTCAGCGCGCAGACCCATGCGATCACCTTTTACGAACGCTTCGGCTTTGCCGCCCATGGCCCGGTCTATGACGATGCCGGCATTCCGCATCGCGACATGACGCTGGCCCTGGGATGATCCGGCCGGAACTGGCTGCCCGGCTGCGCCCATGGGCCGAAACCGGGGCGGCCCTGGCCTCGGCCGGGTTCGGCCTGTGGCTGTTTTCGCTGGGCGGCTGGCTGTTCTGGCCCTTGGGCGCGATTCTGGCGCTTGGCTCGGTCCTCTGGGCGCTGGACGCGCGCCGCAGGATGCGCTTTCGCCACGATTCGCTGGGTCCCGGCCTGGTCGAACTGGACGAGGGCGCGATCCGCTACCTGTCGCCGAACCGCCTGATGGGGGGCGAGATGCCCCTGCCCGAACTGGCCGAAATCAGGCTGTTGCGGCTGAACGGCCGGCGGCACTGGCGGCTGAAGCGTCTGGACGGGCAGGCGCTTCTGGTGCCCGCCGATGCCGCCGGGGCGGAAATGCTGGCCGGCGCCTTTGCCACGCTGCCCGGAATCGACATGGGGCGGGTTTCGGCCGCGCTTGCCGGCGACGCGCCCGCCTTCCAGACCCTTTGGACCAGACCCGCACGCGATACCTTGACTTGACGCGTCGCGCTTGCCACCTGTGACACCCACGGCAAACGAAAGGCCACCGATGTCCATACCCCAGCAGGGCGGCGGCCCGATCGAGCGCCGCGAACAACTGGCCGAATATCTGGCAGCGGGCGAAAAGCCGCGCGAGGCATGGCGCATCGGCACCGAGCACGAGAAATTCGGCTATCGCCAGTCCGATCTGCAACCCCTGCCCTATGACGCGGATGCCGGCCAGCCCTCGGTCAGGGCCATGCTCGAAGGGTTGCGCGACGGTTTCGGCTGGACCCCTGTGCTCGAGGGCGAATACATCATCGGGCTGGAGCGCGACGGCGCCAATATCAGCCTGGAACCGGGGGGCCAGCTGGAGCTTTCGGGGGCGCCGCTCGAGAACATTCACCAGACCTGCGACGAGGTGAACAGCCATCTGGCCGAGGTCAAGACCGTCGCCGACAGGCTGGGCGCCGGCTTCATCGGGCTGGGCGCGGCGCCGGTCTGGAGCCAGGACCAGATGCCGATGATGCCCAAGGGCCGCTACCGGCTGATGACCGATTACATGGGCCGGGTCGGCACGCTGGGCCGGCAGATGATGTATCGCACCTGCACCGTTCAGGTGAATCTGGATTTCGCCTCGGAAGCGGACATGGTGCGGAAACTGCGCGTGGCGCTGGCCCTGCAGCCGGTGGCGAATGCGCTCTTTGCCAATTCACCCTTTCTCGACGGCAAGCCGAACGGCTGGAAAAGCTGGCGCGCGCATATCTGGCAGAATCTCGACGATGCCCGCACCGGCATGCTGCCCTTTGCCTTCGAGGACGGCATGGGCTATGAAAGATGGGTGGACTATGTCCTTGATGTGCCAATGTATTTCGTCTATCGCGACGGCAAGTACATCGACGCCCTGGGGCAGTCCTTCCGCGATTTCCTGAACGGCCGCCTGCCCGCCCTGCCCGGCGAGGTGCCGACGCTGTCGGACTGGGCCGATCACCTGACCACCGTCTTCCCCGAGGCCCGGGTCAAGAAATTCATCGAGATGCGCGGCGCCGATGGCGGCCCCTGGCGGCGGCTTTGCGCCCTGCCCGCGCTTTGGGTCGGGCTGATCTATGACCAGTCCTCGCTGGATGCGGCCTGGGATCTGGTCAAGGGCTGGAGCGCCGAAACCCGCGAGGCCTGGCGGCGCGAGGCCGGGCTTCATGCGCTGGATGCGCGGGTTGACGGCACGGTCATGCGCGATCTGGCGCGTCAGGTGCTGGAGATCGCCGAAGCCGGTCTGAAATCCCGCGCCCGCAGTGGCGCCGGCGGCCTTGTCCCCGATGAGACCCATTTCCTGAACGCGCTGAAGGAAAGCATCGAGACGGGCAAGGTGCCCGCCGATGAACTGCTGGACAGGTATCACGGCGAATGGGCGGGCGATCTGACCCCGATCTACCGCCAGTATTCCTATTGAGCGGTGATGCCGCATAAAGCAGCGGGCCGGGGAGTTCCCCGGCCCGCGTCGTGTCAGGCCTGCGCCTCCTTGGCGGGCGGCGTGCGGCTTTCCATGAACTGGTCGAACTCGGCCTTGTCCTTGGCCTCGCGCAGCTTTTGCAGAAAGCCCAGGAACTCGCGGTGCTCGTCCTCAAGCCGCTTCAGCGTTTCCTCGCGATAGGCGTCGAATGCGGAATTCCCGGTCGAGGGGGCGGAATGGCGGCTGCGGCGTTCATGGCCGTGACGGCAGGAAAACATGCGGTTGCTCCATATCATATAACCCAGAATGGCCAGCCCGAGGGGCCAGACGACGATGAAGCCAAGGATCATGACGACGATCCAGGCCCCTTTGCCGCGCTCATCCAGCCAGTCGCGGATACTGGCCAGAATCTGGCCGATCCGGTCGATGGCAGAGGGGCGCGGGGCGATTTCGGTATTCATATGCGTTCCCTTCCATGTGAATGTTAATTACATTTACATAGATGAGGAACCCAGGCGCCTGCGTCAAGGGTGGGGCTGCAAATTTTTCAGTCCGCGATCGCGCCCAGCCCGCGCAGATAGATCAGCGCAGCGCTTTCCAGCATATCGGCGGGCGAGATCGGCGAGCGGCTGCCCGGCTTGCCGCGGCTGAACAGTTCGACCACGCCATGGCTGAGCGCCCAGATATGATCCGCCACCATGCCGGCGGGCGGTCGCCGGTCCCCGGACGTCTCGTGAAACAGCGCCTCGGCCCCCTGGACCAGCACGCCCCGCGCCCGGTCAGCGGCCTGCGACAGCCCCGGATTTCCGGTGATCGAGATGCCGGATTCGAACATGGCCATGTAATAGCCCCGCCGCGCCGCCGCAAAGTTCAGGTATTCCTGCCCCATGCGCAAAAAGGCGGTCAGCGCCCGGGGGCGGCCGGCATCAAAGGCAACCTCCAGCCGGTCGCCGAATTCCTCGAAGCCCTGCCGGGCGACCTCCTCGAGCAGATCGTCGCGGCCGGTGAAATGCCGATAGGGGGCCGCCGCGCTGACGCCGGCCAGCCGGGCGGCCTCGGCCAGGGTAAAGGCCTGCGGCCCCTTGTCTTCGATCAGGCTGACCGTGGCCTCGACCAATGCCTGGCGCAAATTTCCGTGATGATAGGATTCGCGGGCCAAACTGCGGACCGCCCCTACATGCCTTCGCCGAAATAATCTCTGACAAGCGCGCTCAGAGCATCGGCCAGTTCGGCCGCCTGCGCGCCTTTGGTGACGACGGTAATCATGCTGCCGCGCGGCGCGGCCAGCATCAACAGCCCCATGATCGAATCACCCGACACGCTCATCCCGTCCTTTTCGACCATGGCCTGGGCATCGAATCGCTCGACGGTCTCGACGAATTTGGCGCTGGCCCGCGCATGCAGGCCCTTTTCGTTGATGATCGCCAGTTCAAGGGTGACGGCCCCGTTCATCTGTTCATTCATGAAGCAACGCGTTTTGGGATCGGAAGGATGTCGGCCGGGCTGACGTCATAACTGTTGATGTACTTGCGCCCGGCATCCTTGGCCAGCGCCACGGCATCGGCAACCGGCATCTTGCGCGATTTTGCCAGCTTGACCAGCATGGGCAGATTCGCCCCGTAAAGGATCGACCGGTTATGCGCAGCACAGGCCAGCAAGGACAGGTTCGAGGGCGAGCCCCCGAACAGGTCCGTGACCACGACCACGCCGGCGCCCGAATCCACCGAATCGGCCGCGACGCAGATTTCCGCCTGCTTTTCGCCCCGATCGTGGTTTTCCTCGATCGCCACAGCCCTGATGCCCGTTTGCGGCCCCACAACATGCTCGACCGCCGCAAGATATTCCCGCGCCAGCCCCCCATGTGCCACGATGACAATCCCGATCAATTCCTTCCACCACGCACAGCCGTCAAGCCCCGGCACCGGCTGCATGTGTGCTTTGTTCGCGACCATCATCCGCAGGTGCCGGCGCCTTTTCACGGCGTTCAAGTTCCCGATGCCTAATTGACACTTGCCAGCCTGCTTTCGCAAGCGCATCCGCCATTTTTTCCGCCATTGTGACAGATCGGTGCTGCCCGCCGGTGCAGCCGAAGCCGATTGCCAGATGGGCCTTACCCTCATCCACATGGGCAGGCAGGGTGAAAAGTGCAAGATCACGCACTTTCTGGAAGAATTCGGCGAATCGGGGATCGGCGGCGACAAAGTCCTGAACCGAGGCGTCGCGGCCGTCCAGCGGGCGCAGCTCCGGCTCCCAATGCGGGTTGGCCAGGAAACGGCAGTCGAACATCATGTCCAGGCCATGCGGCACCCCGCGCTTGTAGGAGAACGACTGCACCGAGACGGTCAGCCGCCGGCCCGGCTCGGTCACGAACCAATGCGCCAGTTCCGCCTTGAGATCATGCGGCGACAGTTCGGAGGTGTCGACCAGCACATCGGCGCGGGCGCGAATCGGCGCCAGCATGTCCCGCTCGGCCAGGATGGCGTCCAGAGGCGCGCCCTCGGATCGCAGGGGATGGCGGCGGCGGGTTTCGTTGAAGCGCCGCAGGAGCTGTTCGGTCGAGCAGTCGAGAAACAGCACCACGGGCGCATATTCGGGCAAACGGGTGAGGCGGTCGGTCAGTTCGATCAGGTTGGCGGCCGAAAAGTCGCGGTTGCGCACGTCCAGCCCGAGCGCCAGAGGCACCGGCCGCACCGGCCCGTCCAGCAACCGCGGCACCAGCGACAGCGGCAGGTTGTCGATCGCCTCGTAACCCAGATCCTCAAGCACATTGATCGCGGTCGAGCGCCCCGCGCCCGACGGGCCGGTCACCAGCACCAGCCGCTGCGCCTGTTCATCCTGCGACCACCGCATTTCCGACATTGCGTCATTCACCATCGTCCAGTTCCGTATCCGCGCGCCCTGCGTCAAGATACTGCAATAATATTGAGGCAAGATGAACGCGCCCCGCCCCCAGCACAAGCGGCAGAGTCCCCAGGGAAGTATCGAACCGGCGCAGAGGTGGCAGACGCTCCGGTTCAGCCTGACCCAGGTCGACCGCCAGAGCCAGTTCGACAGGTCCGCAAGCCTGCGCTTTCAGAATACCGACGCCGCGCGCCTCGATCCTGCCGCGGATCGTCGGCGGGCAATCGGCCATGATCCGCCCCGCTTCGCCATGCAACAGGGTGCGGTCATCGGCCACGAGAGACGCGCCAAGCGCCATCATCGCAAGGGCGAGCGTCGATTTTCCGGCGCCCGACGGCCCCAGGATCAGAAGCCCGCGCCCGCAATGGGCGACGCAGGATGCATGCAGGATCATCGGCTCCCCCTGTGGTCCGGCACCGCGAATCATCCCGTCGCGGCCCCGCTTGCGGCACCTCCTTGTGACGATTTCCGAGGCATAAAGCCAAGGTTGCGCAAATGATTGCGCTAACCAACTCTGGTTGCGCTAACCTTGCCCATAAGTGCGCTTTATCAACGAATATGCCATGCTATAGGTCCGCAACGGCCGGTTGTCGGCCAGAGCCATTCTCAGGAGCACAGGTGCCATGACCGAACCGCGCGTCAATCCGAATTGCCGTCTTGAAGACCAGGGAATCACGGAGCTCGGCAATGTCTATTACAACCTGCTCGAACCCGGCCTGATCGAGGCGGCAGTGCGGCGCGGCGAGGGGCGCGTGGGACTGGGCGGCACCCTTCTCGTCACGACCGGCGCGCATACCGGCCGCTCGCCCAAGGACAAGCATGTGGTGCGCACCCCCGCCGTCGAAAACACGATCTGGTGGGAAAACAACCGCCCGATGGAACCCGATGCCTTCGATCGCCTGTATGCCGACGTGCTGGCACATATGAAGGGCAAGGATTATTTCGTGCAGGACCTGTTCGGCGGCGCCGATCCGGCCCATCGGCTGGACGTGCGGGTGGTCACCGAACTGGCCTGGCACGGCCTGTTCATCCGCAACCTGCTGCGCCGCCCCAGGGCCGATGAACTGGCCGGCTTCACCCCCGGCTTCACCATCATCAACTGCCCCAGCTTCAAGGCCGATCCCGCGCGCCATGGCTGCCGTTCGGAAACCGTGATCGCGATCAACTTCGAGCGCAAGATGATCCTGATCTGCAATACCGCCTATGGCGGCGAGAACAAGAAGACCGTCTTCACGCTGCTGAACTATCTGCTGCCGGAAAAGGGCATCATGCCGATGCATTGCTCGGCCAATCACGCCATCGGAAACCCCGACGACTCGGCGATTTTCTTCGGCCTGTCGGGCACCGGCAAGACCACGCTTTCGGCCGATCCGTCGCGCGTCCTGATCGGCGATGACGAACATGGCTGGTCGGATACGGGCATCTTCAATTTCGAAGGCGGCTGCTACGCCAAGACGATCAACCTCAGCGCCGAGGCCGAGCCCGAGATCCATGCCACCTGTTCGAAATTCGGCACCGTGATCGAGAACATGGTCTATCATCCCGACACGCTCGAGCTGGATTTCGACGACAGCTCGATCACCGAGAACATGCGCGCCGCCTATCCGCTGGACATGATCTCGAACGCCTCGGAAAGCTCGGTCGGCGGGCAGCCCAGAAACGTCATCATGCTGACCTGCGACGCCTATGGCGTGCTGCCGCCGATCGCGCGGCTGACCCCGGCGCAGGCCATGTATCATTTCCTGTCCGGTTTCACCTCCAAGACGCCGGGCACCGAGATCGGCGTGACCGAACCGACGCCGACCTTCTCGACCTGCTTCGGCGCCCCCTTCATGCCGCGCCGCCCCGAGGTCTATGGCAAGCTGCTGCAGCAAAAGATCGCCGCGACCGGCGCCAGCTGCTGGCTGGTCAATACCGGCTGGACCGGCGGCGCCTATGGCACCGGCAACCGCATGCCGATCAAGGCGACCCGCGCCCTGCTGACCGCGGCGCTCGACGGCTCGCTGAACGATGTCCAGTTCCGCAAGGATCCGAATTTCGGTTTCGAGGTGCCGGTCTCGGTGCCCGGCGTCGACGACCGGCTGATGGATCCGCGCCAGACCTGGAAGGATCCCGCCGCCTATGACGCCCAGGCGCTGAGGCTGGTCGGCATGTTCAGCGACAATTTCGCCCAATATGCCGACAAGATCGACGATGACGTGCGCGCCGCCGCCATCGGCTGATCGCGCCCCGATATCACGAACGCGATGAAAGGGCGGCCGCGGCCGCCCTTTTTCGCGTTGCGCGGCAGCAACCCACAGCTTTTGCCATTCCTGATGGTGGACTTTCAAAAATCCTGTGCAACAATCATTCCAGAGTGTTCACATAAGGAGTCCCCACAACATGTTGCGCGCCCTGTCCCGCCCGGCCACGCGCCTGATGGAGCGTTGGTTGCCCGATGCCTTCATCTTCGTGCTGGTCCTGACCATCATCGCCGCCGCCTGTGCGATGATCTTCGAGGGCAACAGCCCCACCGCCGTCATCCGCATGTGGGGCGACGGTTTCTGGAAACTGCTGGAATTCTCGATGCAGATGCTGCTGGTGCTGGTCACCGGCTATATCCTTGCCAGTTCGCCGCCGGTGCGTGCGCTGCTGGCCCGGCTGGCGGGGCTGGCAAGCTCGGCCGGATCGGCCGTGGTGCTGGTCACGCTGGTGTCGCTGGCCGCCGCCTGGCTGAACTGGGGCTTTGGCCTGGTTGTGGGCGCGATCTTCGCGCGTGAACTGGCGCGGCAGGTCCGGGTCGATTACCGGCTGCTGGTCGCCGCCGCCTATTCCGGCTTCGTGATCTGGCATGGCGGCATTTCCGGCTCGATCCCGCTGACCATCTCGACGCCGGGCCATTTCACCGAGGATCAGATCGGCCTGATCCCGACCTCGGAGACCATCTTTGCCTGGTGGAACCTTGCCATCGTCGCGGTTCTTGTCGTCGTCATGCCGATCGCCAACCGCATGATGGTGCCCAGCGACGAGGACACCGTCCTGGTCGATCGCGCCAAGCTCGAGGATGCGCCCGAGCCGGCCCCCATCGCGCCCGACACCCCCGCCGAGCGGATGGAGAACAGCCGCATCCTGATGTGGCTGGTGGGCATTCCCGGCGTGATCTGGCTGGTGATGTATTTCGCCGGCGGCGGCGGGCTGAACCTGAACGTGGTCAACACCATCTTCCTGTTCCTGGGCGTCGTGCTGCACGGCACCGCGCGCAGCCTGCTTTCGGCACTGGACAACGCCGTCAAGGGCGGCGCGGGCATCGTGATCCAGTTCCCCTTCTATGCCGGGATCATGGCGATCATGACCGGCTCGGGCCTGGCGGCCAGCATGTCGGAATTCTTCGTCTCGATCTCGACCGCCGAAACCTTGCCCTTCTGGAGCTTCATCGCCGGCGGCATCGTCAATATCTTCGTGCCATCGGGCGGCGGCCAATGGGCGGTGCAGGCCCCGGTCATGCTGCCCGCGGCCGAGGCGCTTGGCGCCGATATCGCCCGCGTCGCCATGGGCGTGGCCTGGGGCGATGCCTGGACCAACCTGCTGCAACCCTTCTGGGCGCTGCCGATGCTGGGCATTGCCGGGCTGAAGGCGCGCGACATCATGGGTTTCTGCGTGGTCATGCTGCTGGTGACCGGCCTGGTGATCGGCGCGGGGCTGCTGCTTCTTTAGCCCGCGCAATCCCGGGAAAAGACGAAAAGGCGGGCCATGGCCCGCCTTTTTTCGTCCCGGTCATCTGGCGCGGCGCACCCGCCTGCGTTTCTGCGCCCGCTTCAGTTCGGCCAGCCGGGCCTGCGTCGCACGCTTGCGCACCGGCCCCTTGCCCTTGCCGCGCCGCCCGCTGCCCTGCGGCAGGGCGCGGCCTTCCAGTTCCAGCAGTTCCAGCATCAGCCCGCCGGTCAGCGGCACCGCCTCGGACAGGCGCACGGTCACGCGCTGGCCGATGCCGATTTCCAGCCCCGTCTCGGCCCCCAGCAGCACCTGCGCATCGGGGTCATAGTGGAAATATTCATTGCCGATCTCGCGAATGGGCAGGAGCCCGTCGGCGCCGGTCTCGTCCAACCGGATGAAGGCCCCGAATTTCTGCACGCCGCTGATCCGGCCCGAAAACTCGGCCCCGACCCGGTCGGCCAGATAGGCGGCCAGATAGCGGTCGGTCGTGTCGCGCTCGGCCGCCATGGAGCGCCGCTCTGTATCGCTGATCTGCTTGGCGGTGTCCGAGAGGTTCTCGATATCCCAGTCCGACAGCCCGTCCTTGCCCCATTTATGGCCCAGGATCAGCGCCCGGTGCACGATCAGGTCGGAATAGCGCCGGATGGGCGAGGTGAAATGCGCATAGGAGCGCAGCGCCAGCCCGAAATGGCCGTAATTTTCCGGGTAATAATAGGCCTGCTGCATGCTCCGCAGCGCGGTCATATTGATCAGCTCGTCGAAATCCGACCCCGCCGCCTGTTCCAGCAGCCGGTTCAGATGCCGGGTCTGCAAGACCTGCCCCTTGGCCAGCGTAAAGCCCGAGGCCTCGGCCACCTCGCGCAGCGCGTCCAGCTTCTCGGCCGTGGGTTCCTCGTGCACGCGATACAGAAGCGGGCGGCGCAGGCGTTCCAGTTCCTCGGCGGCGGCGACATTGGCCAGCACCATGAATTCCTCGATCAGCCGGTGCGCGTCGAAACGGTCGCGGAAATTGACGGATTTCACCCGCCCGTCCCCGGTCAACACGATCCTGCGTTCCGGCAGGTCCAGCTCCAGCGGCTGGCGGCGCGCGCGGGCCGATTTCAGCAACTCATAAGCCGCCCAGAGCGGCCGGATCACGCTGTCCAGCACCGCCTCGGTCTGCGCATCGGGCTTGCCGTCAGCGGCCGCCTGCGCCTGTTCATAGCTGAGGCTGGCGGCGGATCGCATCATCGCACGGTGAAAGCTGTGGCCGGTCTTGTTGCCCTGCGCGTCCAGCCGCATGCGCAGCGCGATCACCGGACGGTCCACGCCCTCGTGCAAGGAACACAGATCGCCCGACAGGATATCGGGCAGCATCGGCACGACGCGATCGGGGAAATAGGTCGAGTTACCGCGCTTGCGCGCCTCGCGGTCCAGTTCGCTGCCCGGGCGCACATAATGGGCCACATCGGCGATGGCGACCCAGAGCGTGGCGCCGCCATCCGCATGGGTTTCGGCGGCCACGGCATCGTCATGGTCGCGCGCATCGGCCGGGTCGATGGTGACCAGCGGCAGGTGGCGCAAATCCTCGCGCCCCTTCATCGTGGCGGGTTTCTGGGCATCCGCCTCGGCCATCACCGCATCGGGGAAATCGTCGGGAATGCCATGCTGGTGAATGGCGATCAGGCTGACCGCGCGCGGTGCCGAAGGATCGCCCAGACGCTCCACGATCCGCGCCACGGGCAGGCCAAGCCGGCCGCGCGGGCCGCTTTGCTCGGCCTCGACCAATTCGCCGTTCTGCGCGCCATGGGCATCGCCCGGCCGCACCTGCCATTCCTTGTCCGAGCCCTTGTCGATGGGCAGGATGCGGCCGCCACCCTCGGCCCCGTTGCGGCTTTCGCGATAGATGCCGACGATGCGGTGCTTCACGGTGCCGATGCGGCGGATCAGCCGGGCCTGATACTGGTGATCCTCGCCCCGGACCTCGATCAGCCGGGCCAGGATGCGTTCGCCGGCGGCAATGGCCGGGTCGGATTTGAGCGGCGCATACAGGATGCGGGGCATCGGCCCCTCGCCCTGCCATTCCATCGGACGCGCGAACAGATCGCCATCCGCATCGGGCGGCAGGATCTGGATCACGGTGACGGGGGGCAGCTTTTCGGCGTCAAGGTAGTGGCGCCGGCGGCGCTCCAGCAGCCCCTCGGCCTCAAGCTCCTTGAGCAGGCGCTTAAGCTCGATCCGGGCGGCGCCCTTGATGCCGAAGGCCTTGGCGATATCGCGTTTCGCCGTGGCATCGGGATGATCCGATACCCAGTCGAGAATCTCTTGTCGGGAGGGAAGCTGTGCCATGGCGCCACGCTATCACGGCGCAAACCCGCGCGGCAGGGGCAAAATCGGCGCCACTATGCCTTGGGCGGCAGTTCGATATGGGCGACGGCCGCGCGCACGATGGGATCGGCCTCGGCGCCGGCCTCGATCCGCTCGATCAGGTCGCGGCGCATGCGATAGGTCCAGGAATCGTTGATATGCTCGGCCACGGCCTCGGGCGCGGGACGGTCGGGCTGGCTGCGAAAGAAATCGGCCATCTGGCCGGCCATGCGGATCAGCTTGTCGGAATTGTCAGACATCGGGGCCTCGGTTGCCGGCGATGCGCCGGGGGTGGGTGTAAAGATCGAAATTCGCGCCGCGCGCACGCGCGATCAGGGTGATGCCGGCGCGTTCCGCCCATTGCAGCGCCAGCCCCGTGGGGGCGCTGGCGCCGATCAGCACCGGCGCGCCGATCCGCGCCGCCTTCTGCACCAGATCGACAGACAGGCGCGAGGACATGACGATCGCACCCTGCCCAGCATCCGCGCCGGCCTGCGCCAGCGCGCCCGCCAGCTTGTCCAGCGCATTATGGCGGCCGACATCCTCGCGCGTGATGGCGCGGCTGCCGTCCCAGAAGGCGGCGCCGTGAATCGCGGGGGTTTCGCGGCGCAAAACCTGCCCGCCCGCCAGTGCATCCATGGCGCGGGCGACATCAAGGGGCGGCATCGTCCAGTCCGAGGCGACGGGGACGACCGGCGGCAGGGCGGCCGCGATGCTGTCCACGCCGCAAAGCCCGCAACCCACCGGCCCGACCATGCTGCGGCGGCGTTCGGCCAGCCCGGCGGCAAGGCCGGGACGCAGCCAAAGCCGCGCCTCTCGCGCCGGGAAACCGTCGGTCTGCACCTCGGCCTGCTCATAGTCCAGCACATCGCCGGGGGCGGCGATCAGCCCCTCGGTCAGGGCAAAGCCCAGGGCGAAATCGCGCAGATCCCGCGGCGTCGCCATCAGCACCGCCTGGGACATGCCGTCGATGACGATGGCCACCGGACATTCCTGCGGCGCGGGCGGCGGGGCGGCCTCCAGCCAGCCGCCATCCTGCCAGCGCATCACGCCGGAGCCTGCGTCCCTCACGGGGTTACTCGGCTGCCGTGGGCAGGATGCGGCGGGCAAGTTCGGAATGGCTGCGATACTCCTCCTGCCAGTCCGACGGGCCGTTCGAGGGGCTGACCTGCACGGCCGTCACCTTGAATTCGGGGCAGTTCGTGGCCCAGTCGGAATTATCCGTGGTCACCACATTGGCCTGGGTCGCCGGGTGATGGAAAGTCGTGTAGACCACACCGGGCGCCACCCGTTCGGTGATCGTCGCCCGCAAGGTGGTTTCCCCCGAGCGCGAGGCCACGCGCACCCAGTCGCCATCGCGAATGCCGCGGTTTTCCGCGTCCGAAGGGTGTATCTCCAGCACGTCCTCGGGGTGCCAGACGGTGTTGTCGGTCCGCCGCGTCTGCGCGCCCACGTTATATTGCGAAAGGATCCGCCCGGTGGTCAGCAACAGCGGGAAGCGGGCGCCGCTGCGTTCCTCGGTCGCGACATATTCGGTGTGGATGAAGCGTCCCTTGCCGCGCACGAAACCGTCGATATGCATGACCGGCGTGCCCAGCGGCGCGGCCTCGTTGCAGGGCCATTGCACCGAGCCTTCGCGGTCCAGCAGATCATAGGTCACGCCCGAGAAGCTGGGCGTGGTCAGCGCGATCTCGGCCATGATCTCGCGCGGGTGGGTATAGTCCCAGCCCGCCCCCATCCGGTTGGCCAGCATCTGGGTGATCTGCCAGTCCTCATAGCCGTTCTTGGGCGTCATGGCGCGGCGGACCATGTTGATGCGCCGCTCGGCATTGGTGAAGGTGCCATCCTTTTCCAGAAAGCTCGATCCGGGCAGGAAGACATGCGCGTAATTCGAGGTCTCGTTCAGAAACAGGTCGTGGACGATGACGATATCCATCGCCGACAGCGCCGAGGTCACATGTTTCGTATCCGGGTCGGATTGCACGATATCCTCGCCCTGACAATACAGGCCCCGGAAACGGCCCGCCAGCGCCTCGTCGAACATGTTGGGGATGCGCAGCCCCGGTTCCTCGCGCAGGCTGACGCCCCAGGCGCGTTCATAGATCGCCCGCGCCTCGGGGTCCGAGACATGGCGGTAACCCGGATATTCATGCGGGAACGAGCCCATGTCGCAGGAGCCCTGGACGTTGTTCTGGCCGCGCAGCGGGTTCACGCCGGTGCCCGGCACGCCGATATTGCCGGTCATCATGGCCAGGTTCGCGATCGCCATCACCGTGGTCGAGCCCTGCGAATGTTCGGTCACGCCCAGCCCGTAATAGATGCTGGCGCGCGGCGCGGCAGCATAGGCGCGCGCCGCCTGCCGGATCAGATCGGCGGGCACGCGGCTCAGCTTTTCGACCTCTTCGGGGGAATGGCGCGGGTCCAGCAGGAATTCGCTATAGGCGGCGAATTCGTCCCAGTCGCAGCGCTTGCGGATGAAATCCTCGTCATAAAGCTTTTCGGCCACGATCACATGCGCGATGGCGGTCAGCACGGCGACATTGGTGCCCGGCCGCAAGGGCAGGTGCAGCCCCTGCCCCATATGCGGGGTTTTCAGCAGGTCGATCTCGCGCGGGTCCAGCACGATCAGCCCCGCCCCCTGCCGCAGCCGCTTGCGCAGCCGGCTGGCAAAGACCGGATGGCCGTCGGTAGGATTGGCGCCGATGATCAGCGCCAGATCGGTATCGTCGACGGAATCGAAATCATGCGTCCCGGCCGAGGTGCCGAAGGTCGTCTTGAGCCCGTAGCCGGTGGGCGAATGGCAGACCCGGGCGCAGGTATCGGTATTGTTGTTGCCAAAGACCGCGCGCGTCAGTTTCTGGACCAGATAGGTTTCCTCATTGGTGCAGCGCGACGAGGTGATGACACCGATGGCATCGACCCCGTGATCCCGTTGCGCGGCCCTCAGGCGGGAGGCGGCGAAATCCAGCGCCTCGTCCCAGCCGACCACGCGCCAGGGATCGGTGATGTTCTCGCGGATCATCGGCCGGGTCTGGCGGTCCTGATGGGTGGCATAACCCCAGGCGAAACGCCCCTTGACGCAGCTATGGCCCCGGTTCGCCTTGCCGTCCTTGCTGGGCACCATGCGCACGACTTCCTCGCCGCGCATATGCGCATCGAAGGAACAGCCCACCCCGCAATAGGCGCAGGTGGTCTTCACGATATGCTCGGGCGTGCCGATATCGATCACCTTGTTCTCGATCAGCGTGGCGGTCGGGCAGACCTGCACGCAGGCGCCACAACTGACGCAATCCGAGGACAGGAAATTGTCGCTGTCCATCCCCGCCGACACCCGGCTGTCAAAGCCGCGCCCCTCGATGGTCAGGGCGAATGTGCCCTGCACCTCTTCGCAGGCGCGCACGCAGCGCGAACAGACGATGCATTTCGCCGGATCGAAGGTGAAATAGGGGTTCGACTGGTCCTTGGGCCGATATTCGGGGTTCGGTGCCCCGGCCTCGCGCTGCATGAAATGGTTGGCGCCCGGGTCGAAACGCACCTCGCGCAGACCCACGGCGCCGGCCATGTCCTGCAATTCGCAATCGCCATTGGCGGCGCAGGTCAGGCAGTCCAGCGGGTGATCGCTGATATAAAGCTCCATCACGCCCTTGCGGATGCGGGCGATATCCTCGGTCTGGGTATGGACCACCATGCCCTCGGCCACCGGCGTCGTGCAGGAGGCGGGCGCGCCGCGCATGCCCTCGATCGCGACCACGCAAAGACGGCACGAGCCAAAGGCGCTGACATGATCCGTGGCGCAAAGCTTCGGCACCGAGATGCCGGCGACGGCGGCCGCGCGCATCACGCTGGTGCCGGCGGGCACGGCGACCGCGATGCCGTCCACGGTCAGGTTCACGGTGACATCGGATTTGACCGGGGGCGTGCCCATGTCGCGGTCGGGAATAATGAAATCCTTCATTCTGCGGCCTCCTTGCGCGGCATTCCGCGCCCGCTGAAATCATCGGGGAAATGGGTCAGCGCCGACATCACCGGAAAGGGCGCAAAGCCCCCCAGGGCGCAAAGCGAACCCCATTTCATCGTATTGCAAAGATCGGTCAGGATCGGGATGGCGTCAACGTCGCCCGCCGCGATCCGGTCGATGGTCTCTACCCCCCGGACCGAGCCGATGCGGCAGGGCGTGCATTTGCCGCAGCTTTCGACGGCGCAGAACTCCATCGCGAAACGCGCCAGTTTCAGCATGTCGGCGCTGTCGTCGAACACGGTGATGCCGGCATGGCCCAAAAGCCCCTCGCGCCCGGCCAGTTCCTCATAGCCAAAGGGCACGTCGAATTCCGAGGGCGGGATATAGGCTCCCAGCGGGCCGCCCACCTGCACCGCCTTGACCGGCCGCCCGGAGGCGGTGCCGCCGCCGATCTCGTTGACGATCTCGCCCAGAGACATGCCGAAAGCGGCCTCGAACAGCCCGCCATGGCGGACATTGCCGGCGATCTGGATCGGGATCGTGCCCTTGGAGCGCCCGATCCCCAAGGCCGCATACGCCGCCCCGCCATGGGCCATGATCCAGGGCACGCTGGCCAGCGAGATGACGTTATTGACCACGGTCGGCCGACCCAAGAACCCCTCGAGCGCCGGGATCGGGGGCTTGGCGCGCACCGTGCCGCGCCGCCCCTCAAGGCTGTTGAGCAGGCTGGTTTCCTCGCCGCAGACATAGGCGCCGGCGCCCACGCGCACCTCCATGTCATAGGCATGCCCGGACCCCAGGACCGAGGCGCCCAGCACGCCGGCCTGCCGCGCCGCCACGATCGCGGCGTCCATGATCCGGATCGCATCCGGGTATTCGCTGCGGATATAGACGTAACCCTGCGTGGCGCCGGTCGCGATGCCGGCAATCGCCATGCCCTCGATCAGGGTCAGCGGATCGCCCTCCATCAGCATGCGGTCGGCGAAACTGCCGCTGTCGCCCTCATCCGCATTGCAGACGATGTATTTCCGCGGCCCCGGCGCGCCGGCCACCGTCTTCCACTTGATGCCGGTCGGGAACCCCGCCCCTCCGCGCCCGCGCAGCCCGGATTCGGTGACCTCATCGACAATGGCCTGCGGCCCGGCCTCGATGGCGCGGCGCAGCCCGAGCAGCCCGCCATGGGCCTGATATTCCTCAAGCGACAGCGGGTCGATCACGCCCACGCGGGCGAAGGTCAGCCGCTTCTGCGCCTTCATCCAGGGCAGGTCATCGACCGGCCCCAGTGCCAGCGGATGATCCGCGCCCGAACGGATCGCCTCGGCCAGCGCCGGCACATCCTCGGGCGCAACCGGGCCGTAGCCATGGCGCACACCGTCGCGTTCCACCTCGACCAGCGGCTCCAGCCAGATCATGCCGCGCGTGCCGTTGCGCGTGACATCGAACTCCCCGGCCAGCCCGGCGGCGATCTCATCGGCACCCAATGCGCGGGCGGCGGCATCAAGCGGAACCCAGACCCTCATGCGCCCGCCTCCGCGACCATACGCTGCACCTTGCCCAGATCGGCGCGGCCCAGCAGCCGCTCGCCCATCTGCGCCGAGGGCGCGCAGGCGCACAGCCCCAGGCAAAAGACCGGCTCCAGCGTCAGCCGCCCGTCCGGCGTCGTCTCGTGGAAATCGATGCCAAGCGCGGCGCGAACCTCATCGGCCAGCGCATCCGCTCCCATCGACTGGCAGGCCTCGGCCCGGCACAGGCGCAGGACATGAGATCCGGCCGGCTTATCCCTGAAATCGTGATAGAAACTGACGACGCCATGAATTTCCGCCCGGGTCATCCCCAGGGCTTCGGCCAGCACCGGCTGCGCCTCTTCGGGAATGAACCCCCATTCGGCCTGAACATCGTGCAGGATCGGCAAAAGCGGCCCCTCGCGGTCACGATGGGCGGCAATGATGGCGTCAAGACGCTCGCGGGAATCAGCGGAGAACGCTGTCATGGTCATGGCTGGGTCGGTCCTGGCTCTTTCATCGTCGAACCAGACTAGCGACCGTCGATAGCTAAAACAATTACAATGTCCCGTCTATCAATTGAAAGAATCTATTGACCGGGCCGCCCGCAGCAACGCCTCGACCAGCGGAGGATGCGGCTCGCGGCGCGCCGTCACCAGTCCGACCAGATGCCCGTTGCCGGTCAGCGCACGCGCCTTGACGCCATCGGGCAGCGGCAGTCCCTGGGCCAGCGATTGCGGCAGGATCGCCGCCCAGTCGCCGGTCGCGACATGCGACAGGATCGCCAGCATCGAGGTCGATTCGACCCGCGGCGCCGCATCCCCTCCCGCCTCCAGCAGATGCCGGGTCACGATGCGGCGGTTCTGCATGTCGCGCGTCAGCAGGCAAAGCGGCCGCAGCGCCGCGTCATCCCAGCTCACCGGACCGGTCTCGCTGTCGCGCGCGATCAGGCAATAGGTCTCGCGATACAGTTCCAAACTCTGCACCCGGCCCAGGGGCTCGCTGTCCAGATAGGTGACGCCGGCATCCAGTTCCAGCGCCTCGATCTGATCGCGGATCTCATCCGATGACCGCGACAGGATCGAGACCCCGGCATTGGGATGGCGGCGCAGAAACGGCCCGGTCAGCTCGGCGATGCGGGGCATGGCGGTGGGGATCACGCCGATCCGCAACAGCCCCGACACGCCCCTGCGCGAGGCCTCCATCTCGGCCTGCATGGCGCGCGCATCGGCGACGATCCGGCGCGCCCATTCCAGCACGCGCTCGCCCTCGGGCGTCAGCCCCTGATAGCGCGACCCGCGGCGCACAAGCTGCACGCCCAGTTGTTCCTCAAGGGCCTTGATGGCTGATGAGAGCGACGGCTGCGTGATCCCCAGGGCCTCGGCGGCGCGGCCGAAATGCCGCTCGCGCGCCAGAACCATGAACATCGACAGACGGTCGATCACGCGACACCCTCCCGCATCGCCGGCCTTCTTCTTCACCGAAATATCCCGGGGTCCGGGGCAGCGCCCCGGTCCGGCGGATCAAAGGATCTCGACGGCGTATTTCTCGATCACGGTATTGGCCAGCAGCGATTCGCACATCCGCGCCACCTCGGCCCGGGCCGATTCGGCATCGCCCGCCGCCAGATCCAGCTCGATCACCTTGCCCTGCCGCACGCCCTCGACGCCCTGGAACCCCAGACCGCCAAGCGCATGCCGGATCGCCTCGCCCTGAGGGTCCAGAACCCCGTCCTTCAGCATGATGGTGACACGGGCCTTGAACGGGGCTTTCATTTTCGGGCCTTTCAGTTGATCAGCGTCGGTTTGGTGATGGTCGCGGTATTGGCGGGCATCAGGCCCAGCCGGCGCGCGACCTCGGTATAGGCATCGGTCAGGCTGCCAAGGTCGCGGCGGAACACATCCTTGTCCAGTTTCTGCGCCGTCTTCACATCCCACAACCGGCAGGAATCGGGGCTGATCTCGTCGGCAACGACCAGACGCATGAAATCGCCGTCCCAGATCCGGCCGATCTCGATCTTGAAATCGATCAGCTTGATGCCGACGCCGAAGAACACGCCCGACAGGAAATCGTTCACCCGGAGCGCCAGCGACACGATATCGTCCAGATCCTGCTGGCTGGCCCAGCCGAAGGCGATGATATATTCCTCGCTGACCATCGGATCGCCCAGCTCGTCATTCTTGAAACTGTATTCGACGATCGGACGCGGCAGCGGCGTGCCTTCCTCGAGTCCCAGCCGCTTGGCGATGGATCCGGCGGCAAAGTTCCTGACGATCACCTCCAGCGGGATGATCTCGACCTGGCGGATCAGCTGCTCGCGCATGTTGATGCGGCGGATGAAATGGTTCGGCACGCCGATATTGGTCAGCCCCGACATGAAGAATTCGGACAGGCGGTTGTTCAGCACCCCCTTGCCCTCGATCGTGGCCTTCTTCTGGGCGTTGAAGGCGGTCGCATCGTCCTTGAAATACTGGATCA
Source organism: Paracoccus halophilus (assembly GCF_000763905.1). Lineage (GTDB taxonomy): Bacteria > Pseudomonadota > Alphaproteobacteria > Rhodobacterales > Rhodobacteraceae > Paracoccus > Paracoccus halophilus. The sequence continues at coordinate 19,060 of NZ_JRKN01000009.1, read as the reverse complement.
GGGTGCCCGGCTCGGTGCCTTCGTAAAGGATCTTGGCCTTGCCTTCGTAGATTTTCTTGCGCCTTGGTGCCATTCTGCGCGTCTCCCGCCTGCAAGGTGACTGTGTTACAGCGGCTATAGGCCAGAAACGGGGTCATGGGCAATACGGGCTTGCGATAGGGCGCCCGGCTGGGCATATCCTGCGCTATGATCCAGGGACAACCCCTTAGCCGGAGGCCGCCATGACCACCTTTGACGATCGCAAGCGCGCGCATGAGGCGAAATTCGCCCGCGACGCCGAACTGAACTTCAGGGCCGAAGCGCGCCGCAACCGTCTGCTCGGCGAATGGGCCGCGGGACTGCTGGGCAAGAAGGACGAGGATGCCCGCAACTATGTCCAGACCGTGATCGCCTCGGATTTCGAGGAACCCGGCGACGAGGACGTGTTCCGCAGGCTCGCGGCCGATCTGGAGGGCATCGCCGACGAAACCACGATCCGCGACAAGATGGGCGAATTGCGCGTCATCGCGCGCCAGCAGCTGATCGACGAGGCCTGATCGCCGTCACCGCGAACGCATGATCCGACGCTCCGGCCCGACGCTTCGGCCGGTCCGGGGCGCGCGCGCTTATGCCCCCGCCGCCTGTGCGATGCGGGGATAAAGCCGCCACAGGGTCAGCCCGCGCAGCGCGTTCAGCGCCATGACCGCGGCCCAAAGCCCGTGATTGCCGAAAAAGACCGGCAGCGCCACGACCAGCCCGGCATAGATCGCGACCGAGACCAGCATGGCATTGCGCATCTCGCGCGTGCGGGTGGCGCCGATGAAGATGCCGTCCAGCATCCAGGGGGCAATGCCGATCAGCGGCGCCGCCACCAGCCAGGGCAGGTAGATCCGCGCGGTCTCGCGCACCTCGGGCGCGGTGGTCAGCAGGTCGATGATCGCCGGGCCGAACAGCCCGAATGCCGCCGCCAGCACGGCCGCGCCGACCGCCCCCCATTGCGAGGTCAGCCGCACCGCGCGGCGCAGCCGGTCGGCGCGGCCCGCCCCGATCGCCTGCCCGACCAGCGATTCCGCAGCAAAGGCAAAGCCGTCTAGTCCATAGGCGACGAATCCCAGAAACTGCATCAGCACCTGATTGGCGGCCAGCGTGACATCGCCAAGCCCCGCCCCCAGAAACATGAAGCTGGTGAACGAGCCCTGCAACAGGACCGAACGGATCAGGATATCGCCGTTCACCCGCACCAGCCGCTCGACCCGGTCGCGCGCCCAGAGCCCGGCCCGGCCCCAGGCGGCGCGAAGCGCGTGGCGCGCGAACCACAGCCCCAGGGCCAGCCCGGACCATTCCGCGATCAGCGTCGCCGCCGCAACGCCGCCCACGCCCTGGCCCAGCCCCAGGACGAACCAGATATCCAGCCCCACATTCAGCCCGTTCATCAGCAGTTGCAGGACCAGCACCGCGCGCGTCCGCTCGATCGCGATCAGCCAGCCGGTCACCGCATAGATCGCGATCGTGGCCGGCGCGCCCCAGATCCGGATCGCCAGATATTGCCGGGCCAGATGCTCGACCTCGGCCGAGGCCGGGGCCAGCCGGAAGGCCGCGGCGAACAGCGGCACATGCAGCGCGATCAGCGCCAGCCCGGCGCCCAGCCCGATGGCCAGCGCGCGCAGCAGATGCGCCCCCGCCTCGGGTCCGTCATCGGCGCCATGCGCCTGCGCCACCAGCCCCGAAGTGCCCATGCGCAGAAACCCGAATATCCAGTAGATCGAGGCCAGGATCACCGCGCCGATGCCGACCGCGCCAATCGGCGCGGCGCGGCCAAGCTGGCCGACGACGCCGGTATCGACCGCGCCCAGAATCGGGATCGTCGCATTCGACAGCACGATGGGCAGGGCGATCGCCAGCACGCGGCGATTGGTGATCTCGCGCGGCGGCGCGGCGGCCGCAAGCGTCCCGGCCATGGCTCAGCCGTTCTGCGGCATCAGGAAATGCCCGGTCGCCTGCGCGAAAAGCCGGCTGCGATTGTCCTGCCAGGCCTCGACACGGACGCTGGCATAACGCCGCCCGGACCGCACCACCTGCGCCCGCGCATAGGCGTCGCGCGGCAGGCCCGAGCGCAGGTAATCGACGGTGAAATCGATCGTCTTGGGCAGATGCGGCAGGCTGTCGGGCACCGCCGCGTCGGGGGCGATGCGCCCCTCTTCCATATCGTCCCAGATGGCGGTCCATGCCAGCTCGACAATGGCGGTGACCTCCAGGAATGCCGCCGTCACTCCGCCATGGATGGCCGGCAGCGCCGGGTTGCCTATCAGCTTGCGGTCATAGGACAGAACGGCGGTCAGCTCATCCCCGCGCCGGTCGAAGGCGATGCCCAGCCAGCGGATATAGGGCACGCCATCCACCAGTGCGGCCAGCGCCTTGTCGCGCCGCGACTTGATGGCGGCCAGGGGTTCGTTGCGGTCCGCCATCTCAGCGCTCGATGGTGAAGGCGCCGGTGGCCGTGGCCACGGGGCGCGATTCGTCGTCATCCGCCGCCCAGGCCCGCACGAAGGCGACCGAACGCGTGACATGATAGCAATGCGCCTTGGCCCGGATCGCCTGCCCGGGCGTGGCGGCGCGCATGTAGTCGATGCGCAGGTCGATGGTCGCGGTCGAGCGGGGACAGGTCGGATGCGCCATCACCGCCGCCCCGCTGCAGGTGTCCATCAGCGCCGAGATCACCCCGCCGTGAATCACCCCGCTGCGCGGATCGCCCACCAGATCGGCATGCCAGGGCAACGAGATCGCAGCGCCGTCGGGGCCGATATCGTCCATCACCAGCCCCAGTGCCTGGGCATGGGGAATCGCCTCGATGAACTGCCGCGCGATGCGCTTGCGTTTCTCCTGGTCTTCGTGCTCCGGCATCGCCACCCCGTCCTTCGCTGTCCCGGCACGGCGATGGTAGCGATCCGATACCCGCTGGCAAGCCCGCACCGACATGGTTGAGTTTGACCCTGCGCCACGCTAGGCTTCCCGGAACCTGCATCCCGGGATAGAGACTTACGATGCCCGATGACGAAAATATTACCTTCAAGGAGATGTGCGCGCTCTTTGACGTGACGCCGCGGACATTGCGCTATTACGAATATATCGAGCTGCTGAGCCCCCGGAAGGAGGGGCGCTCGCGCTTTTACGGCGCCCGCGAGGTCGCCCGCATGAAGCTGATCCTGCGCGGCCGGCGCTTTGGCTTCTCGCTCGAGGAAATCCGGCAATGGCTGCTGATCTACGGCGAAAAGGGAACCCAAGAGCAGTATCGCGTCTGGATCGGCATGGCCAATCGCCAGCTGGACCAGTTGCAGAAGCAACGCGAAGAGCTGGACACTTCGATGCAGGACCTGCGCGAGCTGCGCGACGAGACGCTGCGCCTGCTGGACCAGATGGCGGGCGACGCCTCGGCGGGATGAAATCTGGCACCGGGCGGCCAATCTGGGGTAGCCTCCTCCTGACGACCATTTTCTGACGCGACGTCGCGGGTTACGCAGACGTAAACCCGGCTTATACAGGCGGCGGTGAAATGAACGAGCTGGGAGGGTATCGGCCATGAGCGCCGAATTGATGACCATCCGCCAGATGTGCGATGTCTTCGACGTGACGCCGCGCACCCTGCGATTTTACGAGTCGCGCGAGCTTCTCTTTCCGCAGCGCCGTGGCCAGCACCGGCTCTACGGCCGTTCCGACCGCGCGCGGCTGACCCTGATCCTGCGCGGCAAGCGTTTCGGCTTCTCGCTCGAACAGATCCGCCAGCTCCTGGAACTCTACGATCCCTCCGATCACAACATCGCCCAGACCGAGGCTGTATTGAAAACCGGCCGCGAGCGTCTTTCCGACATGGAACGCCAATATGTCGAACTGGGTGCCGCCATCGAAGAACTGCGCCAGCAACTCATCGAGGGCGAGGCCAATCTGCTGAAACTGAAAACGGAAACCTGACGACCGTTTCCCGAGGAGGAACCCATGACCGCCTACTCCGCCCCCCTCCGCGACATGCAATTCGTGTTGCACGAGGTATTGGAGATCTCGAAACAGGATCTTCCCGCATATGGTGATCTTGATCCCGAGTTCACCGAGGCGATCCTTGATGCCGCCGGCAAGCTGGCCTCCGAGGTGCTGGCACCGCTGAACGCCGTCGGCGACCGGCAGGGCTGCCGGCTGGAAAACGGCGTCGTCCATACGCCCGAGGGCTTCGCCGCCGCCTTTGACCAGATGCGCGAGGGCGGCTGGACGGCGCTGGACTGCGATCCCGAATATGGCGGTCAGGGCATGCCCTATGTCATCGGCACGGCCGCGGGCGAGATATTCACCGCCGCGAACATGGCCTTTACCATGTATCAGGGCCTGACCCACGGCGCCTATTCCGCGATCCATGCCCATGGCAGCGATCAGCAGAAACAGACCTATCTGCCCAAGATGGTCAGCTGCGAATGGACCGGCACCATGAACCTGACCGAGCCGCATTGCGGCACCGATCTGGGCCTGCTGCGCACCAAGGCCGAGCCGCAGGACGATGGCAGCTACCTGATCACCGGGCAGAAGATCTTCATCTCGGCCGGCGATCACGACATGGCGGAAAACGTCATCCATCTGGTGCTGGCCAAGGCCCCCGGCGGCGGCGAAGGCACCAGGGGCATCAGCCTGTTCATCGTGCCCAAGTTCCTGGTCAAACAGGATGGCACCCTCGGCGATCGCAATGCGGTCAGCGTGGGCAATCTCGAAGAAAAGATGGGCATCCATGGCAATTCGACCTGCGTGATGAATTTCGACGGCGCCAGAGGCTGGCTGCTGGGCGATCTTCACAAGGGCATGCGCGCCATGTTCACGATGATGAACGAGGCCCGGCTGGGCGTCGGACTGCAAGGCTATGCCATCGCGGAACATGCCTATCAGAACGCCGTCGCCTATGCCCGCGAGCGCCTGCAGGGCCGTGCCGTCACCGGGGCCGAAAACCCCTCGGGTCCGGCCGACCCGCTGATCGTGCATCCCGATATCCGGCGCAACCTGATGGAGCAGAAGAGCTTTCTCGAAGGTGCGCGCGCACTGGCCTTCTGGGGCGCGAACCTGATCGACCGCGCGCGTCTGGGACGCGACGAACAGGCCGACGGGCTGGTCTCGCTGCTGACGCCGGTGATCAAGGGTTTCCTGACCGACCGGGGCTTCGAGTCGGCGGTACAGGCGCAGCAGGTCTATGGCGGCCATGGCTATATCGAGGAGCAGGGCATGTCGCAATTCGTGCGCGACGCCCGCATCACCATGATCTACGAAGGCGCGAATGGCGTGCAGGCGCTGGATCTGGTGGGCCGCAAGCTGGCGGCAGATGGCGGCAAGCCGATCATGGCCTTCTTCGAACTGGTCAAACAGACGATCAAATCGCTCGAAGGCGACGAGGCGCTGAAATCCGCTTTCCTCGACCCGCTCAAGGCGGCGTCGAAGGACCTGCAGGCGGCAGGCGTGTTCTTCATGGAAAACGGCGCAAGGAATCCCAATGCCGCGCTGTCCGGCTCCTATGATTTCATGCGTATGTTCGGCCATGTGGCCCTGGGCCTGATGTGGACCCGCATGGCGGCGGCGGCCAGCAAGGCACTGTCCGAGGGCCGCGGTGACGCAGGGTTTTACGAGACCAAGCTGGCAACCGGGCGCTATTACATGGCGCGGGAACTGCCCGCCACGGCAACGCATCTGGCACGCATTCAATCGGGTGCCGAGCCCGTCATGGCGCTGGCGGCCGACCGATTCTGAAAACTCCGGGCCCGCCGGCACGGCCGGATGCCTCCGGCGGGGATATTTGACTGAAGAAGAAACGAGCCGCCCCGATCCATGCGCGGCCAAAGGCATCAATGCCATGGAGCGGGGCTTTCTCCTTCAGCGGTCATCGGCTTCCCAGCCTGTACCGCATCGACGGTTATAGACGTGAAGGGTTACGCTCGGGTTAACGCGCCCCGTTCTTCTTCATGAAAATATCCCGGGGGTCCGGGGGCAGCGCCCCCGGCCATGGAAAGGAAAGAGACCATGACCGCGCAGCTCTGGTGCTTCGGCGAAAGCGGCAATGCCTACAAGGCGGCGCTGACCATGGAACTGGCAGGCTATGACTGGCAGGCGGTTCACGTCGATTTCTTCAACGGCGAAACCCGCAGCCCCGAATTTCGGGCGCTCAACGAAATGGGCGAGGTTCCGGTCTTTCGCGAGGCCGGGCTGACGCTGACCCAATCCGCTGTGATCCAGCTGCATCTCGCCGAGAGAAGCGGAAAATTCCTTGGCAGCGATCGCAACGAAACCCTGCGCTGGCTGATGTTAGACAATCACAAACTGTCGGGCCAGGCCGGGCCCGCCCGCTTCCTGGCGAACTTCCTGCCCGCCGAGAAGCGCCCGCAGGGCGCCATCGACTATCTGCAGGGGCGCCTCAGGGCGGCTTACAGGATCCTGAACGACCATCTGGCCCGGCGTGACTGGGTGGCGGATCAGGCCCCGACCATCGCCGATTTCGCCTGTTGCGGCTACCTGTTCTACCCGGAACCATTCGGCTTCGACCGCGCCGAATGGCCCCATATCGAACGCTGGCTGGGCGCGATCAGCGCGCTCCCCGGCTGGAAACACCCTTACGATCTGATGCCCGGCAATCCTTCCGACCGGGCTTAACAGGAGGACCCATGACCGACGCTTTCATCTATGACGCCGCCCGCACCCCGCGCGGCAAGGGCCGCCCCGATGGCAGCCTGCACGAAGTCACCTCGGTCGCGCTGTCGGCGCGGCTCCTGAACGCCGTCAAGGAGCGCAACAATCTCGACGGTCACGCGGTCGAGGACGTGATCTGGGGCAATGTCACCCAGGTCAAGGAGCAGGGCGGCTGTCTGGCGCGCTCGGCCGTGCTGGCCTCGGATCTGGACGAATCGATCCCCGGCCTGGCGATCAACCGGTTCTGCGCCTCGGGCATGGAGGCGGTGAACCTGGCCGCCAATCAGGTCAAGGGCGGCGCCGGTGACGCCTATATCGCCGGCGGCGTCGAGATGATGGGCCGCGTGGCCATGGGCAGCGACGGCGCGGCGATTGCGGTCGATCCCAGCCTGACCTTCAAGACCTATTTCGTGCCGCAGGGGATCAGCGCCGATATCATCGCCACCGAATACGGGTTCACCCGCGAACAGGCCGATGGGCTGGCCGTCGAATCGCAGCGCCGCGCGGCGCTGGCATGGCAGGAAAACCGTTTCGCCAGATCCATCGTGCCGGTTCTTGACCAGAACGGCCTGACCATTCTGGACCGCGACGAATACATGCGCCCCGGCACCAGCACCGAGGATCTGGCCAGGTTGAAGCCCAGCTTCAAGGAGATGGGCGAGGCCATGCCCGGTTTCGACAAGGTGGCGATGCTGAAATATCCGCATCTGGACCATATCGAGCATATCCACCATGCCGGGAACTCCTCGGGTATCGTCGATGGCGCCGCCGCCGTCCTGATCGGCAATGCGGAATTCGGCAAGGCCCATGGGCTCAAGCCCCGCGCCCGCATCCGCGCCACCGCCAAGATCGGCACCGACCCGACGATCATGCTGACCGGCCCGGTCCCGGTGACCGAGAAAATCCTGAAGGATAGCGGCATGGCGATCGGCGATATCGACCTTTTCGAGGTCAACGAGGCTTTCGCCAGCGTCGTGCTGCGCTTTCAGCAGGCCTTCCAGATCGACCCGGCGCTGATCAACGTGAACGGCGGCTCGATCGCCATGGGCCACCCGCTGGGCGCCACCGGCGCGATCATCATCGGCACGCTGCTTGATGAGCTGGAACGCCAGGACAAGAACCTGGGTCTCGCGACCTTGTGCATCGCGTCCGGCATGGGCGCGGCCACCATCATCGAACGCGTCTGAGGAGGGGAAACATGACCGATTTCACCATGAACACCGACGCCCGGGGCGTCGCCACCATCACCTGGGACCTGCCCGGCAAGTCGATGAACGTGCTCAGCGAGGCCGGCATCCGCGAACTCGACGCGCTGATCGACCAGGCTCTGGCCGATGATGCCGTCAAGGGCATCGTCATCACCAGCGGCAAGGCGGATTTCGCCGGCGGCATGGATCTGAACGTCATCGGCTCGCTGCGCGACAAGGGCGGCGCCGAGGCGATCTTTGGCCTGGTCACGCGGCTCCATGGCGTGTTGCGCAAGATCGAGCTGGCCGGCATGGATTTCAAGACCAAGAAGGGCGGCAAGCCGGTCGCCAGCGCCCTGCCCGGCACGGCCCTGGGGATCGGGCTGGAACTGCCCTTGGCCACGCATCGCATCTTTGCCGCCGAAAACCCCAGGGCCAAGATCGGCCTGCCGGAAATCATGGTCGGCATCTTCCCGGGCGCCGGCGGCACCACCCGGCTGACCCGCAAGCTGGGCGCCATGGCCGCCGCGCCCTTCCTGCTCGAGGGCAAGCTCAGCGATCCGGCGCGGGCCAAGGCCGCCGGCATCATCGACGAGGTCGTGGCCGATCCGCTGGCCGCGGCGCGCGACTGGGTGCTGAATGCAGGCGAGGCCGATCTGGTGAAACCCTGGGACGCCAAGGGCTACAAGATGCCCGGCGGCGACCCCTATCACCCGGCCGGTTACATGACCTTCGTGGGCGCCAGCGCCATGGTCCATGGCAAGACCATGGGCGTCTATCCGGCCGCCAAGGCGCTGCTCAGCGCAGTCTATGAGGGCGCGATGGTGCCCTTCGACCAGGCGCTGAAGATCGAGGCGCGCTGGTTCACCAATATCCTGATGAACCCCAGCTCAAGCGCGATGATCCGCAGCCTGTTCATCAACAAGGGCGCGCTGGAAAAGGGCGCGAACCGCCCCGAAGCCCCCGACCAGACGGTCAGCAAGGTCGGCATCCTGGGCGCCGGCATGATGGGCGCCGGCATCGCCTATGTCAGCGCCATGGCCGGGATCGAGGTGGTGCTGATCGACGCGAAACAGGACTCCGCCGACAAGGGGAAGTCCTATTCCGAAACCCTGCTGGACAAGGCGATCAGCCGCAAGAAATCCACCGAGGAGAAAAAGACCGAGGTCCTGTCCCGCATCACGCCAACGACCGATTACGCAGCACTTGCCGGCTGCGACCTGATCGTCGAGGCCGTGTTCGAGGACCCCGCCATCAAGGCCGAGGTGACGGCAAAGGCCGAGGCCGTGATCCCGCCGGACGCGATCTTCGCCACCAATACCTCGACCCTGCCGATCAGCGAACTGGCCAAGGCCAGCGCCCGGCCCGAGCAGTTCATCGGCATCCATTTCTTCAGCCCGGTGGACAAGATGGCGCTGGTCGAGATCATCAAGGGACGCGAGACCGGCCCCCGCGCCGTGGCCAAGGCGCTGGATTTCGTGCGCCAGATCCGCAAGACCCCGATCGTGGTGAATGACGCGCGTTTCTTCTACGCCAACCGCTGCATCCTGCCCTATATCAACGAAGGCATCCGCATGGTGGCCGAAGGCGTCAGCCCGACGCTGATCGAAAACGCCGCCAAGATGATGGGCATGCCGCTGGGACCGCTGCAACTGGTCGATGAAACCTCGATCGACCTGGGCGTCAAGATCGCCAGGGCGACCAGGGCCGCGATGGGCGACGCCTATCCCGATGATGCGGTGGATGCGGTGATCTTCAAGCTCTTCGATCAGGGCCGCCTGGGCCGCAAATCCGGGGCCGGCTTCTACGATTACGACGACAAGGGCAAGCGCCAGGGTTTCTGGCCCGGACTCAAGGCCGAATGGCCCGAAGCCGACAGCCAGCCCGAATTCGCCGATATCCAGCACCGCCTGATGTTCGCCCAGTCGCTCGAAGCCGTCCGCGCTCTGGAAGAAGGCGTGCTCGAAGACATCCGCGAAGGCGATGTCGGCGCGATTCTGGGCTGGGGCTTCGCGCCATGGTCGGGCGGCCCCTTCGGCTGGCTGGACATTCTGGGCGCGGCACGCGCGGCGGAAATCTCCGACCATCTGACGGCGACATTCGGCGACCGCTTCCGCACCCCGGACCTGCTGCGCGAAATGGCCGCCAGCGGCGAAACCTTCTACGACAGGTTCGGCGCCGGCAAACAGGCGGCGTGAACCGCGCCGGCCGCGCAACAACAAAGGGCAGGGAACCACCCCTGCCCTTCTTCTTCAGATAAATATCCATGCCACCGCGCAAGCGGCGCGGTCAGATCAGCCCCTCGGCACGGAACGCCGCGCGCAGATCGGCCTCGGGCCGCGCGCCGACATGGGAAATCACCTCGGCCGCGGCAATGCAGCCCATCCGCCCCGCCGCCGCCAGCGGCGCGCCGATGGCCAGCCCGTAGATCAGCCCGGCCGCGAACTGATCGCCGGCGCCGGTGGCATCGACCGGCACCACGCGGTGGACCGGCGCCGTCACCCGCTCATCGCCGCGCATCAGGATCGCATCCTCGCCCGAGCGGGTGCAGATCACCGTGTCGCAATCGGCGCGGGCAAGCGCCAGCGCCTCTTCCAGATCCTCGACCTGATAGAGCGATTGCCATTCATGGATATTGCCGATCACGTAATCCATCGGCCCGGCGACCAGACGCCGGAAATCGGCGCGGTGGCGATCGACGCAGAACGGATCGCTGAGCGCGATCCCCGCCTGCCCGCCCGCCGCGTGGCACGCCTCGGCCGCCTTCAGGAACGCCGCCTTGCCGGTATCCTTGTCGAACAGATAACCCTCGAGGAACAGCCAGTCCGCGCCGCTGAAGGTGGCGGGGTTCACATCCTCGCCGCTCAGCTCGGCCGAGATCCCCAGATAGGTGTTCATCGACCGCTCGCCATCGGGCGTCACGAAGATGATCGAGCGCGAGGTCGGCAGCACCTCGCCCGCCACCGGCGGATTGACAAAGACCGTGCCCTGCGCCTCGGTCTGCTCGGCATAGCTCAGGCCCAGCGGGTCGGCGGCGACGCGGCCGATAAAGGCGGTCCGCAAGCCCAGCATGCCCAGCCCGGCCAGCGTATTGGCGACCGAGCCGCCGGGAACCAGCCGCGCCTTCTGCGCCCCCTTGTCGGCCGATTGCGCCGCCATCAGGAATTCCGAGCGCTCGCGGTCGATCAACTGCATGATCCCCTTGCCGATGCCCAGCCGCTCAAGGCTCGCCTCGGATGCCGGCGCGATCACGTCCATCACGGCATTGCCGATCCCGATCACATAGGGGGTCGTCATTCGGTCTTCTCCTCATAGGGGCAAAGGTCTTCCAGCGGGCAGATGCGGCAGCGCGGCCGCTTGGCCTGACAGATATAGCGGCCGTGCAGGATCAGCCAGTGATGGGCATTCTGCTGGAACTCGACGGGCACGTTATCCTCGATCGCGCGCTCGACCGCCTCGACATCGCGGCCCGGCGCGATGCGGGTGCGGTTGCCGACCCGGAAGATATGGGTATCGACCGCCTGGGCGGGGAAACCGAAGACGCTGTTCAGGACCACATTGGCGGTCTTGCGCCCCACCCCCGGCAGCGTCATCAGGGCGGCGCGCGATTGCGGCACCTCGCCATCATATTCCTCGACCAGGCGCCGGGACAGGGCGATGACATTCTTCGCCTTCTGCCGGAACAGGCCGATGGTCCTGATTTCCTCGGTCAGCGCCTCAAGGCCCAGATCCAGCATCTGCCGGGGCGTGGTCACGCGGGAAAACAGGTTCCTGGTGGCCTTGTTCACGCCGATATCGGTGGCCTGCGCCGACAGCGCCACCGCCACCAGCAGGGTGAATGCATTGACATATTGCAGTTCCGTCACCGGCTGCGGATTCGCCGCGCGCAGCCGCGAAAAGAACTGGACCTGCATGCCATAGGGCAATGCGGCGGGAATACGACGGGTCGATGCGCGTGCCATGCCGTCTGATGCCCCGGGCGCGCGCCGGGCGCAAGCATCCGCGCGAGGCCGTGACTGGATTTGCCGGGCGCATGCGCTAACCTGATCCACGGATGAACCCCGCGACAGACGAACGAGGCCCGCATGACGGAAATGCTGTTCGACCCGAATCCAACCCCGCCCGGGGACGGGCTGCGCATCACGGTCACCACCCTTCCTGCGGCTCAGGCGGGAGTCGTGCTTTGCCTGGGGCAGTTCGACACGCCTCTGGGACAGGTGGTCGCCATGGGGGCCTCGGGCCTGCTCTGGGGGCTGGGTTTCGCGGGCGAAACGCCCGCCGATCAGGTTCTGGCGGACCTGCTGGCGCGCTGGCCCGGCGCACGGACCGTTCCCGCCCCCGAGGCCCTGGCCCCGGCGATCCAGGCACTTGTCGCGGGACGCGGCGATATTTCGGTGCGCCTGTCGGGCACCGGCTTTCAGTTGCAGGTCTGGCGCGCCCTGATCCAGGTCCCCCGAGGTCAGGTCATCAGCTATGCCACCCTGGCCGAGATCATCGGCCGCCCGCGCGCGCTGCGGGCCGTCGGCACGGCGGTCGGGCAGAACCCGGTCTCCTGGGCGGTGCCCTGCCACCGGGTGACGCGCAGCGATGGCCGCATCGGCGGCTATCACTGGGGCGCCTCGGTCAAGCGCGCCCTGCTGGCGCGCGAGGGGGCAAGCATCGCGCCGCCCGCTCTCGCTCTCTTGTGAGCCAGAGCGCCCGATTCCATGCGTCTTGTTGTGGTCTTGGCCGGGAACCCGTGCCATGTTGGCGATGTTTAGACCAGCAGCCTCGGGGACGGCTGAACCGCTGGCCCGGCAACAGCAGAGGCGACCAGGAATCGCCCGCAAAGGAAAGGTAAAAGAATGAAAACCCGCATTTCGCTGCTTCTGGCCTCGGCCGGGGTGATCGCCCTCGGCGCCTGCGCCACCGATCCCTATGGCAATCAGACCGGGTCCGGGATGAGCCGCGCCCAGCAGGGCGCCCTGGGTGGTGCTGTCGTGGGCGGCGTTCTGGGTGCGATCCGCGACGATGACAAGAACGATCAGGGCCGCGACGCGGCACGCGGCGCCATTCTGGGCGCAGCGATCGGCGGCATCGGCGGCGCGATCCTCGACCGGCAGCAAAAGGCGCTGCAGCAATCGCTGAACAATCCGAATATCCAGGTGGTGAACCACGGCAATTACCTGTCGGTGACCATGCCGGAATCGACGCTGTTCGCGACCGATTCCACCGCCGTCGGCGCGCAGGGGCAGAACGATCTCTACACCATCGCGCGCAACCTGCAGCAATATCCCGACAGCAATATCCAGGTGATCGGCCATACCGACAGCACCGGCTCGGCCGCCTATAACCAGGACCTGTCGGTGCGCCGCGCGCAATCCGTCGCGGGCATCCTGACCGCCGGCGGGGTCGCCACTTCGCGCATCTCGACCTCGGGTCGCGGCGCGAGCGAGCCGGTCGCCTCGAACGACACGGTGCAGGGCCGCGCCCAGAACCGTCGCGTGCAGATCCTGATCATCCCGACCCGCTGATCGCGGCGGCGGAGTTCAAGGCATGGGGCCGGCGGGGTGACCGCCGGCCCTTGCCGTTTTGCACGGTCCGGCCCCGGGACCTGCAAAAAAGGACAGGGCGGCGGGCGCAAACGCTTATGACCGCAGTCGCATCCTCGTGTAGAATCCATGTCGCATCCAAAGTTCGCAGCAAGGAGGATCCGATGATTTCCGCCAGCCGGTCCGTCCCGGTCGCCGCCATCCTTGTCCTGAGCTGGATCTCGCCCGGCCAGGCGCAATCGCTCGATGTGCCTTTCGACACCTATTGCCCGCCCGACGCCCAGGCAGCCTGTTTCGGCGCCGCCGAGGTCATGGGGCTGGACCCGAACGGCGATGGCTTTCTGGCCGTCCGCAGCGGCCCCGGCACGGATTATCCGATGATCGGCGCGGTCTATAACGGCGAGCGCGTGGGCACATATGGCAAGCGCGGCGCATGGCATGCGATCACCTTCGGGCCCGATAACAGGCCGGGCTGGGCGCATGGCAACTGGCTGGGCAATTTCATCCCCTGACCGGAAGGCCCGCACCCACAGGAAAACACCCCGGATCCTGCGATCCGGGGTGTTTAAGATCATGCTTCCCTCGGGAGGCCCTTGCGCCCCGGGTCAGTTCAAGCGCTGCGCAACCTCGTCGATGGCCTTGTCGATCCCGGCGCTGCGCTCGGCCGCGCTCGACTGCTTGCCAAGGATCTCGGCCGCGGCGGCGACGGCGGTCACGATCGCGCGGTCGCGCACGGCGCGGACGGCATCGCTTTCGGCGCCGGCGATCTGCTCCTCGGCCGCTTTCAGGCGGCGCTCGATCGAAACCTGGAGCGCCTGCTTGGCCTTTTCGGCCTCGACGGTCGCCTCGCGCTTGGCATTGGCGACGATCTCATCGGCCTGGGAACTGACCTCGCGCTGGCGACGCTCATAGCTGGCATAGATCTCCTGCGCCTCTTCGCGCAGGCGGCGGGCCTCGGCCAGATCGTTGCGGATGCCGTCGGCGCGCTTGTCCAGCAGCCCGCCGACGATGCCGGGCACCTTGTAATAGATCAGGATGCCGACAAAGACCAGAAAGGCCAGCGTCACGATGAAATCGGTATTCGCCAGCGAGAAGAACGGCCCCGTCGCGGCAAGGGCGGGGCTTGCCATCAGGGCCAGCAGAACGCTCAGACGTTTCATTGCAGCGCCCCCTTCAGTCGCTGATCGACCGCGTCATTGACCTGGCCCGGATCGGCGGCACCGCCGAAATTCTCGACCAGGGCGGCGGTCACCTCGCGCGCAACGCTGCGCGCATCCTCGGCCGCCGAGGCGCGGATCTCGGAGATGCGCTTCTCGGATTCGGCCGCGCGCGCGGCGATTTCCGCATCCGCTTTCGCGATGGCGGCGTCCAGATCCTTCTGGATCTCGGCCTTGTTCGCGGCGACGATCTTCTGCGCCTCGGCACGGGCATCGGCCAGCGCCTTGTCATAGGCGGCCTCGGCCTCCTTGGCCTTGTGCTTGAACTCTTCGGCCGCCACCAGATCGCCGGTGATCGCACCCTGACGATCCGACAGGACCCCGCCGATGCGCGGCAGCGCGATCCGCGACAGCACCCAGTAGATCACCGCCAGAACGACGAGCAGCCAGAATATCAGGTTGCCGAAATAGTCGGTATTGAGCTGCGGCATGCCGGGTGCGTTCGCAGCCTCGGCCGCGGCCGAAACCGCCGCTTCCGCTTCATGCGCCGCATCGGCCGCAGTTTGTTGCAACAGGCTGAACATATCCTACCCCATGCCGGTCGTTTCACAATCGGGTGGGCGCCTCATGCCCCCACCCAACCGCAAGGATGGCAGTAAGGATCAGACTGCGAACAGCAGCAGCAGCGCGACCAGGAACGAGAAGATGCCCAGGGCTTCGGCAAAGGCCATGCCGATGAACAGCGTGGCGGTCTGCGAAGCGGCGGCCGAGGGGTTGCGCAGCGCGCCCGACAGGTAGTTGCCGGCGACATTGCCCACCCCCATGGCGGCGCCCGCCATGCCGATGCAAGCCAGACCGGCGCCGAGATACTGTCCCAGTTGACCCAGATTTTCCATTATTCATGCTCCTTGAGGCTTTGGAAAGGGTTTTCGATTTACCTGATCCGCGAACCGGCGCGTCAATGCGCGGGATGCAGCGCGTCCTTCAGATAGACGCAGGTCAGGATGGTGAAGACATAGGCCTGGATCAGGCATACCAGCACTTCGAGGCCGTAGACGGCGACGATGGCCAGGATCGAGATCGGGGCGAGCGCGGCCACCGCGGCAAAGGCGGCAAAGACCTTGATCACCGCATGGCCCGCCATGATGTTGCCGGCAAGTCGGATGGAATGGCTGACCGGGCGCACGAAATACGAGATCAGCTCGATCACGGCCAGCACCGGGCGCAGCGCCAGCGGCGCAGAACTGACCCAGAACAGGCCCAGGAAATGCGCACCGTTTTTGACAAAGCCCAGGACGGTGACGCCGACAAAGACCAGCGCGGCCAGCACGCCGGTAATCGCGATCTGCGAGGTCGGCGAGAAGCTTTTCGGCAGTAGGCCCAGGAAGTTCGCGAACAGGATGAAGCAGAACAGCGTCATCACATAGGGGAAATATTTCAGCCCGTCCTTGCCGGTCACGTCCTCGACCATCTTGCGGACCATGCCGTAAAGCAGCTCGGCGATGGACTGCACCCGGTTCGGCACGATCGCCCGGCCGCGGGTGCCGACCACCAGCAGGCCGACGATGGCCAGCGCCGACAGCGCCATCCACAGCGTCGCATTGGTCGGCGTGTACCAGCTTACCGGCCCGTCACCGAACAGCGGCGCAACCTCGAACTGCTCCATCGGATGAAAAGCCAGACCGCCCGCTTCTTCTGTCGCCATCGTCACTCATCCTTGTCGTCGCCGGGCCGCCCCGGTGTCCTGCCTATTTCGTTCGCGGTCCTGATCATGGTCTTGATGCCGGCCGCAAGGCCCAAAAGCACAAAGACCACCATAAAGACCGGACGCAGGCCGGTCAGATAGTCCAGCCCGAAACCGATCCCGAAACCAATGACCAGCCCGGCCACAAGTTCGGTCACCATGCGCCAGGCCATGTTCGCCTGGCTGATATGCTCCCCTCCGCGCGAGGGTCGCCTTTCGGCCCTCCGCTCGCTCAGACGGGTCTCGAGGGCGCGCAAGCGATCCGCGTCGCGAAGCCGATCCGCCTCATCGTCGGGCTTTTCGGCCAAGGCGCACATCCCCGTTACTCGCTTGGCGCGGTGATAGGGGCTGCACGGCGATGAGTCAAGCGCCGCCGGGAACATGGTAATATATTGAAAATAAATGATATTATTTTCCGTCGATCAGCAGGAATGGCGCCCTTGCGGCGGCTTTGCCATCCGGTCCATATTCAACCCGCAGGTTAAACGAAGCGGATGGACAGGCAGATCGTCACGCTGGACGCCATATTCTCGGCCCTTGCCGATCCGACGCGGCGGGCCATCCTGGCCATGCTGCTGGAGGATGACATGGCCGTGACCGATGTGGCCGCGCCCTTCGCGGTCAGCCTGGCGGCGATCTCGAAACATCTGGCGGTTCTGGCGGCGGCGGGGCTGATCCGGCAGGAGCGGCGCGGGCGCATCACCTGGTGCAAGCTGGAACCGGACGGGCTGCGCCATGCGACGGTCTGGATGCAGGGATTCGGGCAGTTCGATCCGGTGGATCTGGACGCGTTCGAACGCTTTCTGGCCGAGGAACTTCACCAGGGCGGGGATACTCCGCGCCCGCAGGACCAGACCGCCGACTGAAACGGCGGCGGGCCGCGCCACGCAAGACCGCTTGACGCAGCGGGCGGCGCGACGCATGAACCGCGCATGCTGATCTACAAGATTTTCCGCGCCCGCGAGTTTCAGGCATTCACGCAGCAGGGGCGCAGTTCCGGCGCGCCCGTCGATCTGGCGGATGGCTATATTCATCTGTCCACCGGGCCGCAGGTGGCGGAAACCCTGTCGCGCCATTTCGCAGGGGAAACCGGGCTGCGCCTGCTGGCGCTCGACAGCGACGGGCTGGACGGGCTGCGGTGGGAGGCCTCGCGCGGCGGGCAACTGTTTCCGCATCTCTATCGCGAGCTGCTGGCCGGCGATGTGCTGTGGAGCCGCGACATCCTTTCCGGCCCCGACGGCCATATCACCGGAGAACTGGCATGAACCCCATCGAGCGGCTGGGCCTGGCGGCGCTGCATCGCCTTGACCCGGAGCGCGCCCATGATCTGTCGATCATGGCGCTGTCGCGCGGGCTGGTTCCGCTGCCCGGCGGGCCGGTGACCTCGGACCGGCTGCGGCTGATGCTGGCCGGGCTCGACCTGCCCAATCCGGTCGGGCTGGCGGCCGGCTATGACAAGAACGCCCGCGCCCTGCCCGCGCTGATGCGCGCGGGCTTCGGCTTTGTCGAGATCGGCGCCGCGACTCCGCGCCCGCAGCCGGGAAACCCGCGGCCGCGCCTGTTCCGCCTGTCCGAGGATCGCGCGATCATCAATCGCTTCGGCTTCAACAATGACGGCGCCGAGGCCATCGCGCGGCGCCTTGCCGCCCGCCCGGCCCGCGATCCGCAGGGCATCCCGGTCGGGCTGAATATCGGCGCCAACAAGGACAGCGCCGATCGCAGCGCCGATTTCGCGCAGGTCGTGCGCACCGCCGGGTCGGCGGCCGATTTCCTGACCGTCAACGTGTCCTCGCCGAATACCGAGAAGCTGCGCGACCTGCAGGGGCCGCAGGCGCTGGCGGCATTGCTGCAAGGTGTGATCGCCGCCCGCGATGAACTGCCCGGGCGAGTGCCCGTCTTCATCAAGATCGCCCCCGATCTGGACGATGCCGCGCTGGCCGATATCGCGGCCGTCGCGCTGGCCGCCCCCGTCGATGCGATCATCGCCACCAATACCACGCTGTCGCGGGACGGCCTGAATTCACCCCATGCCGGCGAGGCGGGCGGCCTGTCCGGCGCGCCGCTTTTCGAGCGGGCGACGCGCATTCTGGCGCGGCTCTATCGCGAAACCGGCGGCAAGCTGGCGCTGATCGGCGTCGGCGGCATCGGCTCGGCCGAGCAGGCCTGGCAAAAGCTGCGCGCCGGCGCCTCGGCCGTGCAGGTTTATTCCGCGCTGGTCTATCAGGGATTTTCGCTGGCGGCGCAGATCGCGCGGGATATCGACGCGCGGCTGGAACGCGAAGGTGTCACGCTGTCCGAACTGACCGGCAGCGGCAATCGGGACTGGCTGTAAAGGCCGGTCAGGGCACCTGCCAAAATCGCTCCCGGAAGCAAACCTGTCCTATCGGTTTTGCCTATCCGTAATTCGGCGCCGCGGCAGCATTTCGGGCGCCGGGCACAGGTTGGGCAGGCCGGGCGTCTTCGTTGACTTCTCCCTTGGCCCTAGATAATTGCGAGGGGGCGCGGGTGTGGCGGAATGGCAGACGCACTTGGTTTAGGTCCAAGCGCCGCAAGGCGTGGGGGTTCAAGTCCCTCCACCCGCACCACGAAAATCCCAACAATTGCTATGATAGCCTTATTTGGCTGCATGATGTTAGGGTCAGGACTCATTTTGGCAGCCAAAAGATGACGATGGCGGCGATGCAGATGGCGGAGAGGAACAGGTCTCCGCATCTGTCGTAACGGGTTGCGATACGCCGCCAATCTTTCAAGCGGGCAAAG